>CAZPYA010000015.1:0-68534 GCA_964590255.1 uncultured bacterium | reverse complement strand
GCGGGTTCGCCCTATGCAGCAGGCTTATTTGAATGGTATTGGGAGTCTCGCCCTCCAGGGATGGAGGTCGGTCAGGTAGTCAAGCGGGGAATGACGGACGTATTTACTCGACAATAAGACACAAATCCAGCAATCTCCCGCATAGTTTTGTCAGTTTCTCGCGCGGCCACTTGCATTTTATTTGTTTATCGGGTATGATGTCGGCGAAGAGGAGTATCGCCATGACGTTCGCCATGTTAAGCCCACGGTCCGCGTTTCCGTTGCAGGACGTGGAAGAGCCTGAGCTATACCGGGAGCAGTTTCCGTATTCTGAGGTGCCGAAGACGCTATTTGACGGGCTGGACGTGCCGCTGGCGCCGGCGAAGGAGATCTGGATCACGGATACGACCTTCCGCGATGGGCAGCAGTCGCGGCCGCCGTATACGCCGGAGCAGATCGTGGCGATTTTTGACTTGCTGCACAAGCTGAGCGGGCCCAACGGCGTCATCCGCCAGAGCGAGTTCTTCATCTACAGCCAGCGCGACCGCAAGGCGGTGGAGGCCTGCATGGAGCGCGGCTACCAGTTCCCGGAGGTGACGAGCTGGATCCGCGCCGACGCGGGCGACCTGAATTTGGTGAAATCGTTCGGCATCAAGGAGACGGGCATCCTCACCTCGGTGTCCGACTACCACCTCTTCCTGAAGCTGAAGAAGAACCGGCGCAAGGCGCTGGACGATTACCTGGGCATCGTGAAGGCGACGCTGGACGAGGGGATTATCCCGCGCTGCCATTTTGAGGACATCACCCGCGCCGACATCTACGGCTTCTGCCTGCCCTTCGCCGAGCAACTTTTAAATCTGTCGCAGGAATACGGCCTGCCGGTGAAGGTGCGCCTGTGCGACACCATGGGCTACGGGCTGAGCTATCCGCAGGTGCGGCTGCCGCGCAGCATCCCGCGCATGGTGCGCGCCTTCGTGCATGAGCTGGGCTACCCCGGCGAGCTGTTGGAATGGCACGGGCACAACGATTTTCACAAGGTACACGTCAACGGCGTCACGTCCTGGCTCTACGGCATCGGCGCGCTGAACGCCTCGCTGCTGGGCTATGGCGAGCGCACCGGCAACCCGCCGCTGGAAGGCGCGATTATCGAGTATATCAGCCTGATGGGCACGCCCAACGGCGTCGACACGCGGGTGATCACCGAGATCGCCGACTATTTCCGCGCCGAGGTGAAAGCGAGCATTCCGTCCAACTACCCCTTTGTGGGCAGCGAGTTCAACACCACCCGCGCCGGCATCCACGCCGACGGGCTGCTGAAGAACCCGGAGATTTATAACATCTTCGACACCGAGGCGATTTTGAACCGCCCGCTGAAGATCACCATCACCGACAAATCCGGGGTGGCGGGCATCGCCGCGTGGATTAACGAGAACGTGCCGCTCATCACCGGGCAGGCCATCGAGCCGGTGAGCAAACGGCACCCGGGCATCAAGCCCATCTACAACTGGATCATGGAGCAATACGAGCAGGGGCGCACCACCAGCATCTCGCCCGAGGAGCTGGAGGCGCAGACGCGGCACTTCCTGCCGTCGCTCTTCGTCTCCGAGTTCGAGAAAGTACGCGAAGAGGCGGTGCAGAAGGCGGCGCACCTGGCTGAGCGCATCTCGCAGTCGGAGGATATCCAGTCGCTGGAGCCGGAGCGCGTGGAGCATTTCCTGCACAGCCTGACCAGCCGCGAGGCCAGCATCCAGCTCATCGCCATCACCGACACCGCCGGCGCGCGCATCTCGCAGGTACACACCCAGCGCGGCGAAAAGCCGCTCTTCCGCAACCTGCTGAACAAGACCTTCGCCGAAAAGGAGTGGTTCCAGAAGGTGGTGGAGACCGGCGAACCATACTACTCCGACCTGTATTTCTCCAAATACACCAGCGAGCTCATCCTCACCGCCGCGCTGCCCGTTTACAGCCCGGACGGCGCCCTCTACGCGGTGATGGACATCGACTTCAAGTTCAACGAGCTGGCGAAATTGGTGACGGCGATTCCGGATGAGATTTTGGATTTGAAGGAGTGTTGAGGGATTGGGGCGGGTGAGGGCCTCTCTCATTCGGCGGTAGGAATTCCCTCGGCCGCGGCGAATCATTTACTTGATGAACATCCGCTTCACCATTCGCGGTTGGGCGGCGGTGCCGGTGGTCGTGCTGCTGCTAGCGCTGCCGGTGCTGCTGCCGGCGGCCAATTTCGCCCTGGCGAAGCGGCACGCCGCCGAGTTGGAGCCGCTGCTCGCTCAGCAGGTTGCCTTCCGCGAGGCGCAGGATGTGGCGAGCATCTACGAAGAAGGCCAGGCGGCAGGCCTCTCCAATACCGAGTCGGCGGAGCGCCTGGAGGGTGCCGACGCACAGATGGACGTCACACTCACCGCCGTGCAACTCCGCGGCGACTTCTTCGGCCGCGTCATCGCCCGTGTCGACTACCTGACCGGCGACGAGGAAACCTCCACCCTCTACTTCGCCGTCCGCCGGTCGATCTGGACGGGCTGGCGCCTGTCGAGCCTGCGCGCGGTGGAGGCGCGGGCCTTTGAGGGAGCGATATGGCGATAACGCATACCCGCTGCGCATGGGTTCCCGCCGGCGACGCGCTATACGAGGCGTATCACGACGAAGAGTGGGGCGTGCCGGTGCATGACGACCGGCGGCTCTTCGAGTTTCTGGTGTTGGAGGGCGCGCAGGCGGGGCTGAGTTGGCGGACGATTCTCAACAAGCGCGACGGCTATCGCCGCGCCTTCGACGGCTTTGACATCGCGACGGTGGCGGCGTATGGGCCGGAGCAGATCGCCGTGCTGCTGGCCGACCCGGGCATCGTGCGCAATCGGCTGAAGGTGGCGGCGGCGGTGCGGCTGGCCGGCATCGTGCTGGAGATCCAGCGCGAATACGGCAGCCTGGATGCCTTCCTGTGGGGCTTCGCCAGCGGCGCACCGCGCCAGAACGCGTGGAACACCCTCGCCGACCTCCCCGCCCGCACCCCCGAGAGTGACGCCATGAGCGCCGCCCTCCGCGCCCGCGGCGCCAGCTTCGTCGGCAGCACCATCTGCTACAGCTTCATGCAGGCGGTGGGGATGGTGAACGACCATACGACCGATTGTTACCGGCATGCCGAGGTGGAAGAGCTGGCGGCGCCGGATTGGTGCCAGGAAGTGATCAGCACGCTGTGCAAAGCCGGCTATTGGGCGCGATACCGCCACTGGGTGGTGGGAGACAGCGTCAACTTCGCCCACAGCCTTGATGATCGAGGTGGCATCACCACGCTTCAATACGGCGGTCACCTCTGGCGAGAAGGTGAACGGTGGATTGTCGGCATTGGGCAACCGAGTTTCCCCTTCAATACGTTTTACGATGCGGTGCGGTGCATCATCTATTATTTACGTCATCCCGAGCAATTTGAGGAACAGATAGATCAATAGAGGGGTGAATTTGTGTTTCCGATAGAGTAAGCGGCTACACGATTAATTGCCAGCGTAGAACATCGGCAGCAGATCGGCTTTACTCTTCGGCTGATAATCTTTCGAGAGATCCACGCAGTAGTGCTTCCGGTTGATGATGAACCGCCGTTCATCCGGCAGGTAGAAGGTGTGGACATCGTTGATATTGTCCATGCCGTGGGATTCATGCATGTCATAATAGAAGATGTAGCCGTCGGCGGTGATGCCCACGCGGCCATCGGTCCAGCGGTCGCTGTTCAGTTTCGCGACATGCTGCCGGGTCGCAAGCGGATCAGCCGCCAGCGCCTGCAGTTCCTGCTTGACGTTGCGCAGATAGGCGGCCTGCCGCGCGTTATCCAGGGCGATGACACCGCCAATTATCGCAAGTATTACCGCCGTGATGATCCAGCCGATGCGTCGTTTCATCGCTCGTCCTCGATTTTACCAGCGTATAACGCGGTGACGGATTCGTCAATTGCTTCCGAGTATCACCACCCCGTCTTCAACAACCGTCCCGCCGCGCGGACGGTGCAGCGCTGGTGGGCGCTGTAGGCCTTGGCGGCGCGGGCGTGGATCTGCTTCGGCGTTTCGTCTTTCACCCAGCCGGTGAGGGCGTCGTGGAGGGTGTAGGCCTCGGGGCACATGAGGTTGGTGGTCCAGAGCAGGGGCGTGGCGTTGGCGGCGCGCAGATAGTCGGCGAAATACTGGCTGCTGGCGCAGGAGAGCAGGATGACGTCCTTTGGCGTGCCGGGGTTGGGGGTCAGCGACAGATCGAGGGCGAAATCCATCAGGCCGTTGTGGCCGATGTAGGCGACCAGGTCGGCGCCGCCGCCGAGGGCGAAGCGTTTACCCTGGATGGTCACCGCTTCGGGCGCGGCCCCGCTGGCGGCGATGAGGCAGTCCGTGATCGTTTCCTCGATGTATTGCCCGTCGTAGGCGTCGGCGACGAGGTAGACCTTGGCCGTCGCGTGGCGAAAGACCAGCCGCTGCAGCACGTTCGGCTTCGGGCCGGCCACCGTCTCGACCAGCTTCCACTCGCGGCTGCGGGAGAAGTAGGTCTTCACCCCGCTGCCGCAGCCCCAGTAGAGGTTCCGCGCCGGGTCTTGCCCGTTGCCGATGGCTTTCGGCACCGGCACGATGCCCTGGTGGGCGTTATCGCACAGCGCCACGTAGACGTGCACCTTGCGCCAGCCGGGCACCGCGTCCGTAATGGCGACCGGCGCCGGCGCGGCAGGCGCATTCGGCGGCAGGGGGCTTCGCCGCAGTTGCGGCCCGAACATGATCCCTGCCGCCGCCAGCAGCAGCACGAACGGCAGCACCCAGGCATATCGCGGCAATGCGGACAAGGCGACCTCCATGTGCAAGGTTCCTGCCTTTACATTCGCCGGGGACGGGGTGGATTCCTGTTGTCCTTCTTCGCAGTCGCAGTCGGAACCGTTACCGTGGGAAAGGTGATGTCGCCCAGGGTGACGCCGGAGACGTTGTAGTTGTAGCCATAGGCGTTGGCGACATTTTTGCCGGCGGTCATGCACTGGAGGATTTTGGGCGTTAGGCCCAGGCCGCTCCAGACCGTTTTCTGGTTGGGCAGGTATTCCTCGTGGTCCTGCGCCCACATCTGGAGTTCGACGGCGATCTGGCGCTGATTGCTCATGCAGGTGTTCTGCCGGGCTTTCTCGCGCGCTTTCGCGAAGACGGGGAAGAGGATGGCGGCCAGGATCGCGATGATGGCCATGACGACCAGCAGTTCAATAAGGGTAAACCCGCGGGTGCGCATGGCAACTCCTTTCAAGAGCGCGAATGATTCCTCTTATTATCGATATCCCGGTTGGCTGTCAATCAGGCGCCTGGGAGGCCGGTCGTCCGGCCTCCCAGGCGAGGCTCACCCCTTCTTCAGCCGCTTGATCGCCTTGCCCAGCGCCTTTTCTCGGCGCCGGCGCGCGCGGTAGGCGTCGTCGTCCTCGCGCGAGGCGAGGAAGGTGAGCTCGCGCCGCAGCTTCTGGAAGCTGGCCCAGCGGCGGGCATCGATGCGTCCTGCTTCCAGCGCGGCCTGCACCGCGCAGCCGGCCTCGCCGGCGTGGCGGCAATCGGCGAAGCGGCAGTCCGTCGCCAGCGCCTCGATGTCGGCGAAGGTCTCCTCGACGCCCTCCTCCGCCTCCCAGAGCTGCAGTTCGCGCATGCCCGGGGTGTCGATCATCAGCGCCCCGCCGGGCAGGCGGAAGAGCTGGCGAGACGTGGTGGTGTGCCGTCCTTTGCTGTCGTCGGCGCGGATGGCCTGCGTCTGCTGGCGTTCGTCACCGAGCAAGGCATTGAGCAGCGTGGATTTGCCCACGCCGGAGGAACCGAGCAGCGCGCCCGTCTCGCCGGACGACAGGTAGCTGTGCACCGCCGCGAGGCCCACCCCTTCCGGCGCGCTGATGGCATGCACGGACGCGCCGCCGGCGACGGCCTGCGCCGCGGCCAGCCGCGCCGGCACGTCCGGGCACAGGTCGGCCTTGGTGAGCAGCACCACCGGGCGGGCGCCGCTCTCCCAGGCGGCGGCGGTGTAGCGCTCGATGCGCGCCAGGCTGAAGTTGCCGTCCAGGCCAACGAGTAGGAAGATGGTGTCGATATTCGCCGACACCACCTGTGGCTCCAGCCGTACGCCCGGCACCTTGCGAATAAACTGGCTGTGCCGGGGCAGGAGCGCGTGGATCGTGGCGAGATCGTCATGGCGCCGCAGCGCCACCCAGTCGCCCACCGCGGGCAGGTCCACCCGCGTATCGGCCTGGTGCAGGAGTTTGCCGGTGACGACGCCGGCGATTTCGCCCGCCGCCGTCGCGAGGACGTAGCGGGCTTTATGTTGCTGGGTGACGCGTCCGGGCTCGTAGCCGGCGTCCGCGTGGGGCGCGAACAGCTCGTTGAGGCGCGCGTTCCACCCATATTCGATCAAGGTCATTTCAGGTATCCTGTTTTTGCATACGTGTCCGGCGAGCCGGACCAAACACAACGCCGTGGGAGTCGCCCCTTGGCGCGCCCACGGCGGGATACCTGCGCGAATTCAGCCGCACACGGCCTACGCACACCCGTCCAGGAGACACACCAGGGGCCCGGCAGCAATGACCATCGCGAACATGTTGCGTCTCCTTTCTCGATACGATATCTAACTGTACTATCGACAGATGCGGTTGTCAAGCTCAATACGGGGGCGAAAGAGTGCAATTTTGTCAGAGTGATTGGCAGACTGCTATACGGCGGCGGTCGAATCCATCCCGCGTAGTTTTCTGTCAATATTTACTTTACACGGTAGTAGTTGGGCTGGGCAGGCTCATGCGCACCATTTTCGTGTTTGAGCCGGTTGCAGAGCGCGTCTCCCGCACGCCTTGCGGGCGATGATGCTATACTATAGTCATGCAACTCACCCGCCTTGGTACAACCAACCTCATGGTCACCCGCACCGCCTTCGGCGTGCTGCCGCTGCAGCGCACCGAGCCGGCGGAGGCGACGCGCATCCTGCGGCGGGCGTTCGACGCCGGCATCAACTTTTACGATACCGCGCGGGCGTATTCCGACAGCGAGGAGAAGATCGGCGCGGCGCTGCATGACGTGCGCGACCGCATCATCATCGCCACGAAGAGCATGGCCACCACCCGCGCCGGGGTGCTGGCCGACCTGGAGACCAGCCTGCGCAACCTGCGCACCGACTACGTCGACATTTTGCAACTGCACAACCCCGGCCCGCTGCCGGATCCTGACGATCCGGAGTCTTCCTACGCCGGCCTGCTGGCGGCGCGTGAGCAGGGGAAAATCCGCTTCCTGGGGGTGACGAACCACAGCCTGGAGCGCGCCGTCGCCGCGGTGGACTCCGGCCGGTATGACACGCTGCAGTTCCCCATCAGCCATATCTCCGACGCCGGCGACCTGGCGGTCATCGAGCGCTGCCGGCGGCAGGATGTCGGCCTCATCGGCATGAAGCCGCTCTGCGGCGGCCTGCTCACCGAAGCCCGCACCGCCTTCGCCTTCCTGCGGCAATACGAGAACCTGGTGCCTATCTGGGGCATGCAGCGGATGGAGGAGTTGGAGGAGATGCTGGCGCTGGACGCGAACCCGCCCGCGCTGGACGACGCCGTGCAGGCCGCCATCGAACGCGACCGCGCGGAGCTGGCCGGCGCTTTCTGCCGCGCCTGCGGCTACTGCCTGCCCTGCCCGGCGGGCATCCCCATCCCCATGGCCGCCCGCATGAAACTGCTGCTGCGCCGCATGCCCGCCCAGCAGTTCCTCACCGACGCCTGGCGCGCCAACATGGCCCGCATCCGCGACTGCGCCGACTGCGGCCACTGCCGCGCCCACTGCCCCTACGGATTGGACACGCCGGCGCTGCTGCGGGCGATGCTGGACGACTACGAGGCGTTCAGCGCTCCTCCACCGTCACCGTCAGCAACGCCGAGGTGAGGATCGTTTCGCCGTCGGCGAGCGCCAGTTGGATGCGGTAATCGCCATATTGCGGGAAGAGCATGCCGGCCAGCGGGGTGATAGGCTGTACCCGCGCGCCGGTGAGGGTGATGGCGCGGTCGATGAGCGCGGTCGATGCATCGGGGGCGACGACCAGGCCGAACAGGCGGTAATTCCCCGTCAGCGACTGGTCGTTGATGATCACGGCGTCCAGCGCCAGGCCCGGATTGTCCGCGGCGCTCTTTCCCGGACGCAGAATGAGGATGCACGGCTGGTTGCAGGTGGCGGCGGTGACGAACAGCCGGGTGGGCGTGCCATGTTCGTCGCCCAGGCCGGTGAGCGTGGGGCCCGCCAGCGGGCGGATGAAGTAGCCCAGCGGCACCGCCGTGCGGCGCACCGCCGCCACGTCAGCGCTCAACTGCACCGGCGACACCGCCTCCGCGCTGCCGCCCAGCCCGCTTACCAGCAGTGGCTGCTTGCCGCCTTCCGCTTTCGCCAGCAGATCGGCCCAGCCGCCACCGACCAGCGGCTGCCCGCTGGTGTCGATATCGGCGACCGGTTTGCCCAGCGCCACGAACGGCCCATAGACTTGCGACTGGACGCCCGCGCGCACCAGCGCCGAGCGCGCGCGATCCACGGCGCGCAGCGCAGTAAGGTTCTGCTGCAGCATACCGGATTCCGCCCAGCTCCACGCCGCCACGCAGGGATGGTGCCCCAACTCGGCCACTATGGTAGCGAGATCCGGGCGCAGCGTAGAGGCGCCGGGTTCTGACCAGGTGGGCGGCACGTCGGCGATCACCAGCAGCCCCAGCCGGTTCGCCAGCGCCAGCGCCTCTTCCGGCAGCGCCGCGCCTTCCGCCATCAGCGCGTTGAAACCCGCCTGTTTGGCCAGACGCAGCTCGCGCTCCAGCGTGTCGGCGATGTCGCCACCCCCCAGCGGCGGCAGGCCGCCACGGATGCGCAAGCCTTTCAGCGTAATCGGCTGGCCATTCAGCCAGGCGCCGCTGCTGGTGACGGTCAGCGCGCACAGGCCGCACGGCAACTCCCATTGGTCGTAGACGCGGCTGCCGCGCACCAGGCTGGCCTGCAGCGTGTAGATGGCCGGGTGATCGGGCGACCACGCTTGAAACTGCTTCAGCCGCACCGTGCGGCTGCCGGTCAATCCTTCAGAGGTCAGCGCCACCGGCACGCTGGTTTCCAGCGCCGGCCGTCGCTCGCCCGGCGCCAGCAGGCGCAGCTTCAGCGTCACCGTTTCCGGCTCGGCCGACGCCGCCCGGTAATGCACCGTCACCGTGCGCAGCGTGGCGTTGAATTCCGTGGACAGGGAGAGGAAGATGGCGGGCGGCACCGGCTCCACCGTCACCGGCCCCAGGCCGCATGCCGCGGCAGCCAGCGCCTCGGGCAGATGCTCGCGGGTCAGGCGCAGCTCTAGCCGGTGCGGCCCCGCCGCGCCGCGCAGGCGCCATCGGTAGGTGAGGCCGTTGCCCAGGTGCGTCTCCAGCAGCCGGTCATCCAGGCGCACTTCCAGGATGCCGACGGGGTGCTGCACCGCCAGCCACGCGCCCGTCGCCTCGGCTTCAGCAGTGAAAGTGACGTCGTGCCGGTAGACAGCGGAAATCGTAGTCGGCTCCCAGCGATGCGGCAGCGGCAGCGTCGCCTGCACCACCGCGCCATCCGCCATGCGCAGCTCGCTGGCCCACCCGCCATCCAGCGGCAACAGCGCTGGCCGGCGTTCAGGCGTCAGCGGGCCGGCCAGGCAGCACAACGCCGCCAGCAGGCAGCCGGCAACCCACAGCGGGCGGCAGTATCCGAGTATCCAGGAAAGACGGATGAGCATAAGACGCGACCAGGATACAGTAATATACCCGATTCGCGAGCGATTTACCTGCCGGAAAGGGAGAACGGCATGAGGCGCGTATTACTGAAGCCGCAGGGGCAGCAGCACCGTCACCGTGGTGCCGCGGTTGCGGACGCTGCGGATGCGCAGTTGCCCACCGTGCAGCGTCACCAGTTTCTGCGCCAGCGGCAGGCCGATACCGATGCCGGTATACTGACGCGCCAGGCCGTGCTCTTCCTGTATGAAGGGGAACTCGGCGTGCCGCAGGATCTCGGCGGACATGCCGACGCCGGCGTCGCGCACCACCAGCCGCGCCTGGCCCCCGCTGCGCCCCAGCGTCACCGAGACTTGCTGGCCCGCGGCGCTGAACTTGATGGCGTTATCCAGCAGGTGCTCCACCAGGCGCGCCAGCCGCCGGCGGTCGCCCTGCACCACGCCCACGGTGGCGGACACGCGCGCGGCGAGCTGCACCTGCCGGGCGGTGGCGGCCGTTGACGCGCGCTGCACCGCCCCGGTCACCACCTCGGCCAGCTCGACGGGCTCGCGGGCAAGCACCAGCCGGTCGCGGGTAATCGAGGCGTAGTCGAGCAGATCGCCAATCATGCTGTGCAGCCGATCGGTATTGGACAATGCCACGTGAACCGCGGCTTCCTGTTCCGGATCCAGCGTGCCGAGTTGCCCCTGCACCAGCAGCGAGAGATAACCGCGGATGGCGGTCAACGGCGTAAGCAGTTCGTGGGAAATATTGGAGAAGATACCGTGCTGCAGCAGCCGCATGGCGCATGTCTCGGCCACATCGACCAGGCAGGCCGCCGTCTGGTCGGCGACAGGAGACGGGAGCACATTCTCGATCTGGAACGGCGGCGCGAGGGATGCTGCCGATGGCCGCGCGGCCGGCCTATCCATAACCGCATCCTGTGGCACTGCTATTGTGCGATGTCCCCCCATGTCGGCATACCCCGTCATCCACATAAATCTGCAACGTCTCTGTCCGTCTCAATAATTCCGGTGTTCCCGGCACACGGCGCGGCAAACTTGCGTGGGCTGGCATCGACACACCGGTGTGCGATCTCCATGCGGAGCGGGGGGTATTTTCTGACAACTGGCGGTCACAATGACACGCCACGACGCTCACTCTCCGCCCCCGCTCCTCGAGGAGAGGGGGCGGGGATGCGGGAAATTCTACGGGCGCGCGGGCGCCGGATGTACCGGCCGGCTGGGTGAGATATTCAAATACTCCAGGCAGTTGCGCGCCACTTCCTGAAACACCGGCGCCGCCACCGTGCCGCCGTAGTATCCGGCTTTGCTGGGTTCGTCAATGACGGCGACGATGGCCAACCGGGGTTTGTCGGCGGGCAGGAAGCCGACGAACGATCCGATGTAGCCGCTATAGCCGCGTCGCCCGCCGCCCAGGGCTTTTTGCGCGGTTCCGGTTTTGCCGGCGACGAGATAGCCGGGGATTTTCGCGTTGCCGCCGGTGCCGTGCGGCGCGCTCACCACGCGCTCCAGGTAGCCGCGCAGCAGCTTCGCGTTCGCCTCAGAACAGACCTGGTGGTTCGGCGTCGTCACGTCCTGCACGTTACCCTGCTGGTCGACGTAGCCTTTCACCAGGTGCGGCTGATGCCAGACGCCGCCGTTGGCGATTGCCGCGTAGGCACTCACCATTTGTAGCGGCGTCACGTTCAGGCTCTGCCCAAAGCCCATGCGCGCGAGCGTGGCGTTTTTGTGCAGTTCCTCCGCGTTGAGGCGGCCGCGCGCCTCGCCGGACAGCTCGATGCCCGTGCGCGTACTGAAATTGAGCTTCTTGCACCAGTCGCGGAAGCGTTCCGGGCCCAGCTTCATCGCCAGGGTGGCCGCGGTGATGTTGCAGGACACTTCCAGCATGCGGCCCGGATCGGTGGGTCCATGCGCGCCGTGGGCGTCGCTGATCGGCCTGCTGCCCCCCACCACCAGCGACCCGCGACAGTTCGTCACCGGCACGTGGTCGTGGCCGATGCCTTCCTCCAATGCCGCCGTCGCCGCAACCAGCTTGAACGTCGAGCCTGGCTCATACACGTTGCTGATAGCGTTGTTGATCAGCCCCATCTTGCTTTTGGACGGCGCGTTGGCGTCCCACGCGGGCCAGGTGGCCAGCGCCAGCACCTCGCCGTTGCTGGTATCGACGACAATGCAGGTGCCGTGTTTGGCGCCGTATTTCTCCACCGCCGCCATCACCGCGCGCTCCGCCACTTGCTGGATGTGCAGATCGAGGGTGAGCACCACATCGCGGCCGTTTACCGGCTCGGTGCGGCGGCTGCGTTCGGGGATGGTCAACTGGCGCCCGTCGATCTCCTTTTCTTCGCTACCGTCCGTGCCATGCAGTGTCTCGTTCTGCGACGCCTCCAGGCCGAAGACACCGTAGGCGCCATTCGTGCCGTATTTTACCAGCCCCAGCGTGGCGGAGGCCATCGTGTTGTACGGGTAATAGCGACGGCGCTCCTGCTGCACGCTTACCCCCGGCAGGCCATACATCACCCCGGGGATGGGTTTGTAATACATGTAGCGGACAATCTTCAGCGACGACTCGCCCTGGTACAGCACCCCGGGCTGGGTGCCGGGCTGCAGCGCGTCGCGGATGGCGCGGGGGGTGATCACCGGTGGACTGTTGCGCGGACGCGTCAGACGGTTCAGCACATGGTCGAGTTCTTTCACGGCGCTGTCCATGGCCGCTTCGGCGGTGGTGTCCTCGGGCAGCTCCGTCATTACCTTGCCGGGCTCTACCACGAACATCGCGCCCTGCAGGCGCTGCACGCGCTGTAGCATCGCCTCGGACATGCCGCGCTTCACCCACACGAAGCGCTGGCGGAACTGCAGGTAATCCATCACCGCGTCCGGCGTCATCCGCAGCAGCGGCGCCAGCGCGCGCGCCACCGGCTCGGCGTCTCGCGGCTGCTCCTTCGCCAGAAACACGCGCGGACTCACCTCCACGGAGTAATTCTCCATCACCTTTTTGAAGGCGACGCCGCTGAAGTGCAGCTCCTCCACCGCCCGGCGGCAGCCTTCCGGGAACAACCCCTTCAGCTTCTTCATCTCTGGTTTCGGCTTCGGGGCGCCCGGAGGCGGCGGGGCGGCGGGCTCTACGGCGTCCTCTGGCTCGATCTCCGGGTCGCCGATCTGCGTCACCAGCGTCTCGCGCGAGAGGCGCAGCGCCTTCGCGAGCTGCGCGGCTACGCCGCTGCTGTGCGGCAGGCGCTCTGGGGTGATGGTGACGGCATAACACCAGCCATCCACCTTCACGGTGACGCCGGGCAAGGCCGCCGCCTTCACCTGCTCGGCTACTGACCGGGTGATGTCGCGCTTCAGCCAGATGCGCGCGCACGGCTGGGTGAAGAGGTCGTACAGCTCCTGCTCCGGCACGTTGATGGCCGGCGCCAGTTGTTTGGCGATGAAGGCGGGATTCTGGATGAGCGTGGGGTCGGCATAGAGCGACAGCCGGCGGTCGTCCAGCGCCAGCACGGTGAGGTTGCGGTCGAGCAGGCGCCCGCGGGCGGCGGGCAGGGGCACGGTGCGCGCGTGGTACTTCTTCGCTCTCTCCAGCATCGCGCGGTGCTGCAGCACCTGCAGGTGGAAGAAATACACCAGCAGCGCCCCGAAGATGCCGAGTAACAGCACGCACCAGCGCGCGGCATTCTGCCGGATGGTGCGTAAATGTTTACTGATCCCCGAAAGCCCGCTGGCCATGGCGCCTGTCCCCCCGCGACTCATCCTCGTCCTTATCCTCGTCTGTGACCGGATACCTGCTGTCGACGACCGTCTCCCGGCATCCCCCCGCGCCCAGCAGTGGGCGCGAGGCCGGAGGAGGGAGCGTAACACGTCATCGGCATATCTCCTGTATGCGTCTTCACCCGCCAACGCCATCCGGGGACACGGCACGAGCGGGAAGGCCGGCGCATCCATTGTGAATGGCAACATCCCTCACCGGGATGAGGGATGTTGCGACATGTGCCGTAGCGGCGATGCCGCCGCCCGCATCAGTTCTGGCCGTACGCCGGCTGGGTCGGCATCAGCCGTTGCCAGAACCCGCGGATATTGGCCATCAGGGTCGGACAGGTCTTCGCCGGCGCGGCCTGCGCAATGGTCTCCTGGGGGAGGATACCCACCACGCGGGTATAGTGAATCTGGGTCGCGTCGGGCAGCACCAGGCCGTTGGCCTGAGCGCTCTTCGACAACATCGGTTCAGCCGCCATGCGGTTCAACTCCAGGTTGAGCTGCACATAGGTGCGGTCAAGCTGGGTGAGACGCTGACGCAGCGTCTGGGCGCGCAGGTCGCGCTGCGCGATGCAGTCGCTGCAGCGGATGAATGACATCACCGCCGCCACCAGCGCCAGGGTGAGGCCGACGAGCGCCAGCGGCCGCTGCCAGAGCACGACGGCGGGACGGCGCGCGGCGCGCGTGCGTCCGCTCGGTCGCGCGATGCGCGGCTGCGGCGGCTGCGGAACATTCCAGTCTGTGTTGCGTTGTGCTAATGCCATAACGGTCACCTCGGACGAGAAAATCGGTGCGGTTATCGGGCTGCGAGGCGCAAAAACGCCGACAAAATGGGGGCTGAAATCCGTTGCGGTGTGGCCGAGGTGACCCTCTGGCTCCCCGCGGCATGTCGCCACGACCGGAAAACGGCCGTCAACACTCCTGGGGCGTGGAAGGGGAATACGCCTTCTCACGCGAATATTCCATATAACGGTCCGCCGGGACTGATCCCGGCGGGCGGAGACGGGTCTCCGCCTGTCACACGCGCTCCACGGCGCGCAGCTTGGCGCTGCGGGCGCGTGGATTCCGCTTTACCTCGACAGGCGTCGGGGTCAGCGGTTTGGGTGTCAATATCGACACCAGAGTCGGTGGCGCCGGCTCGTCCGGCGCGTAGGGATCAGACGGGGGGAGACGCTTCCCAGACAGGTAACGGAATGTGCGTTTCACGATTCCGTCTTCGAGAGAGTGAAATGAGATTGCGACGACTCGTGCGGCGATGTTACTGCAGTGAACTGCGGCAGTGAGGGCTGTAGATAGTGCGCCCAGTTCATCGTTCACCTTCATGCGCAAGGCCTGAAAGGCGAGGGTTGCGGGATGGTGACTGCGCGCACCGGCTGGGATCGTTTTGGCGACAAGTTCTGCGAATTGACGGGTACGGGTAATGGGAGTGTGCTGTCGTGTTGCGATGATCGCCCGGGCAAGTCGTCTCGCCCACCGTCTGTCATAGCCGGACTCGGTAAACAGTGTCATCGTTTCCTGTTCACTAAGCCGGCTAAGCACGTCCGCGGCGGTAGTCGGGATGCGCCGATCCATGCGCATGTCGAGTTCAGCATCGTGCATGAAGCTGAAGCCGCGCTCGGGGTTGTCAAGCATGAAGCTCGAGACGCCGAGGTCGAACACAAACCCGTCCGCTCCGCGGAGATCAAGGGACTGTATGCGTTTTTCAAGGTTCCGAAAGTTATCGTGTATATAGGTGACCGGGAATCCCTGCAACCGGCGCCGCGCCGTCTCCAGCGCTTGCGCGTCCTGGTCAAAACCAATCAGATGCCCGGTGGGACCGATCCGCCGGCAAATCTCCAGCGCGTGTCCCCCGCCGCCCAGCGTGCAGTCCACAATCGTCTCGCCCGGCTGCGGATCGAGGAACTGCAACACCGCATCCCGCATCACCGGCTCGTGGCGCAGCGCCTCGGCGTAGCCTTCTCCGTCCGGCAGTTCGTCGGCCATCGGCCCGTCCTTCTTGCGCCGGCCTACACCGACAGGGCATCCTCCAGCGACGCAATATCCGTCGGCGGGAACAACGCGTTCTCCATCATCTGCAGGCGCTCGCGGGTGTATCGGTCGCTGTTGTACGCGTCCCACTCCGCGGCATCCCAGATTTCCGCCTTGTTATCCATCACGACGATGATGACGTCCTTCTGCAGCTTCGCCCAACTGCGCAGCCGGGAGTTCACCGCCAGGCGACCCTGGTTGTCCAGCGTCACGTCGGTGCCGCACGCCACAAAGCGCCGCACCTCTTCTCGCAGCGAACCACCCAGCTTGTTCAACTGGGCCTGTACCTGCTTGAACGCCTCATCCGTCAAAAACACCAGCGACTGCCCGTTAAAGGCGCGCATGAGAAAACCACCTTTCGCAAAGAGAAAGCTGATCTTCCGCGGCACGTTGATGCGGCCGTTCGCATCAATCAGTGCATCATGCTCGCCATACTGGGTGATTTCCATCAAATTACCAGAATTCACCAATTTCCCTAAAAATTCAGGGGGCAGTGGATTGGTATTGTCGCCTTCGCCCCAAATATTACCGCCAAAAACCAAATCGCACAAGTGCTTTCTTGCCGGGGGAGCAAGCGTTTTGGTGAAATATTTGAAAATATTTTATTGGTGGTGACACATGTTTCTTTAACGTCTGTTTGCATGTATGTCCACACGCACGAAAATTCACACATTTTTTCTCTATTTTTGCACCGGTTTCCGAACGCATGGCCCCGCGGCGCCGGCACCGGCCGGCTAACGCACCCTCGGCAACCACGCCACCCGCTCCCCCACTGGTAAATCCCGGTAAAACCTGGCGAACCGTCGAGAAGCTGGCAAATTCTGGCAAAACACGGGCATATCACCCAGTCCTATATCTCCCATCCGTCTCCATCCCACCAAACAAAACACCCCCCTCTCCGCTGGGAGAGGGGGGTGAGAGGGGGGGAAAAGCCGCGCCTTATTCCTCAAACGTCAGCGATGCGTCTTCCTCTTTCGGTGCTATGCGCAGCAGGCGCTCCTTGAACCGCGTGATGCGCTGTCCGATGTCGTCGATAATCTCGTAGAACACCGGCACCATTAGCAGCGTGAGGAACATCGACAGCAGCAGGCCGCCGATTACCGCGATGGCCATCGGCTGGCGCATCTCCGCGCCCTGGTTCAGCGCGAGGGCGGTCGGCAGCATGCCGAAGATCATCGCCAGCGTGGTCATGAGAATCGGGCGCAACCGCGTGGGGCCGGCGCGCAGCAGCGCGTCGCGCCGCGACAGCTTCTCGTCGCGCCGCAGCGTATTGGTGTAGTCCACCACCAGGATGGCGTTCTTTGTCACCAGGCCCACCAGCATGATTACGCCGATCATCGAGACGATATTCAGCGACTTGCCGCTGAACGACAGCGCGAAGAGCGCCCCGGCCATCGCCTGCGGCACCGCCAGCATGATGATCAGCGGCGCCAGTACCGACTCGAACAGCGCGGACATGAGCATGAACACCATCAGGATGGACAGCCCCAGCGCGCTGAACATGTCCTGGAAAGAGGACTGCATCTCCTCAGCCTGGCCCGACCAGTTGAAGCTGACGCCGTCCAGCTTGCCTTCGTCCTGCAGCTTCTGAATGGCGGCGTCGATACTCGGCTTGATGTTACCAAGGGGCACGCCTTCGTTCAGGTTCCCCTGAATCGTCACCGAGCGCTGGCGGTTGGTGCGCTCCACCTTCGTGGGGCCCACGTCGTTGGCGAAGGTCGCGACATGGCGCAAATGCACCGGCTGGCCGCTGGGCGAGGTGCCCACCACCATGTCCGGCACCTGGTTCAACACGCTCCGCTGTTCCTCCGGCAGCAGGATGCGGATATCGTATTCCTTGCCGCCTTCTCGGTACTTCGTCGAAGTGTCGCCCTCCAGGCTGGTGCGCAGCGCGGAGGCAATCTGCGCCACGCTCATGCCGTACTGCGCGGCGCGGTCGCGATCGATGCGCGCCTGCAGTTCCGGACGCCCTTCGCGCGACGACAGCTCCACGCCGTAGGTGCCTTCGATGGCGCTCACCGCCTCAGCGATGCGGCTGGCCGCGCGTTGAATCACCTTCGTGTCGGTGCCGACCACCTCGATGGAGATCATCGCGCCGCCCGGGCCGCCGGTCTCTTCCGCGGCGGTGACTTTCATGCCGGGGATGGGCGCTTCTGTGGCAAAATACTCGTTCACCCGCGCGATCACCTTATCCGAGCGCAAGTCGCCTTTCTGCAAGTCGCGCAACTGGATATTCATCTCCGCCATGTTCGACTCGCCGCCGCTGGCCTCGCTAAAGCGGCTGCCGCCGGCCGATCCCACCGTGGTGAACACCGTCTCCACCTGCGGGAACAGCTTCTTGTCCAGCAGCGTCTTTTCCACCGCCATCACCGCCCGGTCGGTGGTGTCCAGCGCCGTCCCCACATCCGCCTCCAGCTTCACGGTAAAGCTGCCGCGGTCCATCTTCGGCGCGAACTCCACGCCAAACTTCGCGGGGATGAACAGACAGACGAAGATGAGCACGCTGGCGGCGACCGCGATGGGCCGGAAGACGCTCGTCGACGGCGTGTCGTCGGGATTTGCCTTGCGCAACGACAGCATGTAACCGATAATGCCGAACACCAGCAGGATCATCAGCACCGGGATCATCTGCACCTTGTGTGGCTGCAGCGCCTTCACCGCCATTCCCCCGGAGATACCCGCCAGCGCCAGCGAAGCAATCAGCGCGATAACGACAAAGAGCGTGCGTATGGCGCCGTGCAGCAGGCTGGCGACCCAGCAGATGCCGCCGATGAGCAGCAGCACCGGCAATAGCGTGGGCAGCGCGGCGACGGCCGCGCCGGGTAGCTTCGGCATGGTGATGGCGATACTAGCCATAAATGTCATCAGGCCGATGCTGATCACCGCCGCGCGGTGCTCCAACGCCCACCTCAGCACGCTGTGATATGCGCCGGCGACAGCGTCGTAGCCGTTCTCCCAACTGCTGAAGAACCAGCGCGCCAGGTTGAATTTATCCGGATCCTGCCCCTTCGCCGCGTCCTCTTCCTCCGCGTGGCTCTTCAGCCAGCGCGACGCCAGCATCGGCGTCAGCGTGAAGGAGACGAAGAGCGAGAAGAGCGTGGCGGTAGCCACCACGATGCCGAACTGGCGGAAGAACTGCCCCACGATGCCGCCCATGAAGGCGATGGGCACGAACACCACCACGTCCACCAGCGTGATGGTCATGGCGGCAAGGCCGATCTCCGTACGGCCGTCGATCGCCGCCTGCCGCACCGACTTGCCCATCTTCAGGTGCCGGTGAATATTTTCCAAGACGACGATGGAGTCGTCGACGAGAATCCCCACCGAGAGCGACAACCCCATCATCGACATCATGTTGATGGAGAAGCCGAGGATATTCATGACGATGAAGGTGGCGATCATCGAGGTGGGAATGGCCAGCGCCACGATGAACGTGCCGCGCAGGCTGTGCAGGAAGAGGAAGACAATGAGCACCGCCAGCGCCGCGCCTTCGATGAGCGACTTATACACGTCATCCAGCGTCTCTTTAATGAAGGTGGACTGGTCCCATGCCACATTCACCTGCACCTGCTCCGGATCCAGCAGCACCGGGCCCTTCGGCGCCTTATACATCGCCTTCGCCAACCCCTTGCGTTCGAGGAACTCCTCACCGGTGAGCTTCTCCAGCTCCTTGCGCACGTCCTCGACCACTTTCACGGTATTGCCGTCCGACTGCTTTTGCAGGGTGAGCGCCACGCTGTTGCCGCCGTCCACGCGGGTGTAAGTGTTCGACTCGGCGACGGTGTCGTCGATGACGCCATTCACCACCACGTCACGCACGGTGAGGTTCGGGTTGTTGCGCGCGTTGGGGATGCGCACGTTGAGGATCTCGTCGGGATCGGTAAACTCGCCCATCACGCGCACCGCCGAGGTGCGGTTTTCCTCGTCGATGGCGCCGGACGGCAGGTTCAGGTTCTCCGCCTTCAACGCGCTCGCTACCTGCTGAATGCTCAGTCCGTAGGCCTGCAGCCGGGCGTTGTCCACGCGCACCTGCACCTCGCGCTCGTCGCCGCCGGAAACGAATACCGACGCTACGCCCGGAATCTGGCTCAGCCGGTCCTTCAGCACGTCGTCGGCCAGCCGGCGCACCTCGATAGAGCTCAAGCGGTCGCTTTTCAGGCTCAGCGAGATAATGGGAATCGCCTTCACGTCCGCCTTGATAACGGTGGGCGCCTCCGCGTCCTCCGGCAGCTTGTTGCGCAGCACGTCCAGCTTGCTGCGGATGTCCGCCACCGCCACGTCCACGTCCGTGCCGATCTCGAACTCCATCATCACCTGCGACACGCCTTCCGACGAGGTCGACGCCAGCTTGTTCAACCCGCTGATGGTGCTCACCGCGTCCTCGATGGGCTTGGAGATCAGCGTCTCCATCTCCTCCGGCCCGGTGCCGGGATAGACGGTGGTGATGTAGACCATCGGGAACTCGATGTCCGGATACAGGTCTACCGACAACTTGCTGCGCGACTGCAGGCCGAGCACGACCAGCGCCAACACCAGCATCAAAATCGTCACCGGACGGGTGATGGATAATTTGGTTAACCACATATCGGGTGCGTCCTATCTATCAAAGACCGTTGCTGGTTCACGCGGGGGATTGAAATCCCCCGCCTGAATATGATCTCACACCGGGAACTCATCCCCTATTTCTTCCCCTTCACCACCAGCGTGTCGCCGTCTTTCAGCGTCTGCTGGCCTTCGACGATAACCATCTCGCCGGGCTGCACGCCGCTGATGACCTGCACAGCGGTGGCGTCGCTGGCGCCGAGGATCACGTCGCGCTGGCTGGCGGCATTCTTTGCGGCCACGAAGACGTAGGTCTTCCCTTCACGCTTCACCAGCGCGTCCTTCGGCACGGTCACGGCGTTCAGGTGCGTGGCCGTCACCACCGAGCCGCGGGCGAACATGCCGGGACAGAGCTGCGCCGAGCGGGGCACCACCACGCGCACGGTGAAGTTACGCGTCTGCGCGTTGACCACCGGCACCACCTTCTCCACCGTGCCGGCAAACAGGCGCGAGGCGCTCTGCGAATACAGGTTGCCGCGTTCGCCCTGCAGCGCGTCGACGGCCAGCATCACCGTCTGCCCGGCCCGCAGGCGCGGGGCATCCAGCTCGGACACCTGCGCCTCGAAATACAGCGCATTGTTCGTGGTCAGCCGCAGTACCGGGTCGCCGTTGCCCAGGCTCTGTCCCACCTCCGCCATGCGCGTGGCGACGACGCCGTCCACCGGCGAGAAAATCGTCATGTTGCGCAGATATTCGTCCGCGGTGGCCAGCGCCGCCTGCGCCTGCTGCACGCCGGCGCGGGCGGCCAGCACGTCCTTGTCGCGCATCACGTTCACCTGGCCGGTGGCCTTCGCGGCATCCAGCGCGGCCTCCGCCTGCGCCACGCCCGTCTTCGCGATCTCCACGTTGGCATTGGCCACGTCGGTCTGCTTCAGGTTGGCGCGGGCGGTGTCGACGCCTTCCTGCGCCTGGCGCACCGCCGCTTGCGCGCCCTGGATATCCTCGGTGCGCGCGCCTTCCTGCACCATGGACAGCGACTGCTTGGCGGACTGCCACTGCGTCTCCGACAGGCGCATCTTCGTCTCCATGCCATCCAGCACGGAGCGCGAGACCGCGCCTTTGTCATACAGCGTCTTATACCGCTCGTAATTCGATTTATCGAGGTCGAAGGTCGCCTGGGCCAGCTTTACGTTGTTCTCAGCGATGGTGCGCTCTTGCGAGCGAGACCCGTTCTTCAACAGCGCCAGCCGGCTGTTCGCCGCGTCCAGCATCGCCTGTGCAGCCTTCACCTGCGCCTTCGCCGAGGCATCCTGAGCTTCGGCGGCGGCCTGCGCCTGCCGCAGGCGCGCCTTGGCGGCGGCCACCCCGGCCCGGGCGGTGGCAACGCCGGAATCGGTGGCGGTGGTCTGCTGCAGCACCGCCGCTTCCGCTTGCTCCACCCGCGCCCGCGCGGCAGCCAGTGCCGCCTTCGCCGCGCGCACCTGCGAGCGGGCGTCGGTGTCTTCCAACCGGGCCACCGGCTTGCCCCGCTGCACTTTCATGCCTTCCTTCCCGATGATCCAGGCGATGCGACCCGCGGAGCGGGTGCCCACGTCTACCTGGTCATCCGGCTGCAGCGTGCCGGTCACCTCCACGCGCTCGTCCAGCGTGCGCGGCACCAGCGCCATCGCGGTCACCGTGGTGGGCACCTTCTTCGGCGTTGTGTTCGGTTCGCCGGCTTGCTGCTGAGGCGCGGTCTTGCACCCGGCGATCAACAACAGCGCAACGCCGATCAGGGGTAGCGTAAACTTGCTCATGCATCTTCTCCGATTTTTTGTAACGCGATCAATCTTCGTCGGGTATCGTCGTCTCATCCATGCGTTCCGCGGCCTGGTCCAGCGCGCGGGCCATTTGCTGCAGCAGCGCCTGCATCTCGCCGATCTTGGCGAGGATCAACATATGCGGATGCAGCGGGTGCCGGAACACCAACACCTTGTCGCCCGGCTGAATTTCGCAATCCTTGCGGGCATCAGCGGGGATGACCACCTGTCCACGCTCTCCCAGGGTTGCCGAGCCGTAAAAATACTGCTCGATATTAAATGGACCGGGCATGAATGTCTCCCTCTTCACTACACTATCCCATACGAGCGCCTGCACCGTCGTATGAGTATGAAAAGTATGATTAATCATACGAATTTGCTCGATTGGCTGTCAAGAGGAGGAGTGCCGGGCGGGCGCGAAATGAACACCCGAGGTTTACTGCCATGCTGACGCGACATCGCTTGACCGAACTGCTGGCCGCCATCCGCCACGTGCGCGTCGGCGTGGTGGGCGACGCCTGCCTGGATGTCTACTGGGAAGCGGACATGACTCGCAGCCGGCTGGCGCGCGAAAATCCGCACTTCATTCTGCCCATCATGACCGAGCGCATGTCGCCCGGCGGGGGCAGCAACGCCGCCGCCTGCGCCGCCGCCCTCGGCGCCACCGTGCCCATGCTCGCCGCGCTGGGCGACGACTGGCGCGGGCGCGAGCTGCGGCGGCTGATGGCGGACGCCGGCATCGGCACCGATTTTTTCGTGGATGCCCCCGGCCGCCTCACCACCGGCTACTGCAAACCGCTGCGCAAGGGCCTGTCCGACGTGGTGTATGAAGACCCGCACCTCTACTTCGAGAACCAGACCCCCACCCCACCGGAGTTGGAAGAGAGTCTACTGAAACGCCTTGAGGCGCTGCTGGCCCACGTCGACGCCGTGCTGGTGGCCGATTATCAACTGTATGGCATCGTCACGCCCGCCGTGCGGGCGCGCCTGTGCCGCGCCGCCGCCGACGGCCTGCCGGTGGTGGTGGACAGCCGCGACCGCATCGGCGACTACCATTCCGTCATCCTCAAGCCAAACGAGGTGGAGGCGTGGGCGATGCTCAACCGCGCCGGGTCGCCGCACGAGGCGTCGGACACCGAGCTGGCGGACGTCGCCCGCCAACTCGCCGCGCGCAGCGGTGGCCCGGTCTGCCTCACCCTCGGCGGCAAAGGCTGCCTGTGGGTGGACGGCGACGCCGCGACGCCCGTGCCCGCGCAGCCGGCCACGCCGCCCATCGACACCGTCGGCGCCGGCGACTGTTTTGGCGCCGCCCTCACCGCCGCCCTCGCCGCCGGCGCCACGGGGGTGGAAGCTGCTAGCCTGGCCACCCTTGCCGCCGGCGTGGTGGTGAAGAAAATCGGCACTACCGGCACCGCTACCCCCGAGGAAATACTCGAGATATTCGGGGGATAAGTAGAGCAGTCTGGAAGCCGCCGGGAGTCGCGCGCCGGTTGGATAATGAAGAATCTGGCAGTAGATCTGGCAGCGAGTCTGGAAGCCGACGCGAGTCGCGCCCAGGTGCATCAGTGGAAGCTGAGCGCGACTCGCGTCGGCTTCCAGACTCGCTGCCATAAACCATACAGGGAGGAGACAACATGGCCAAGCGCATCAATCGCGGTGACCGGACCGGGGTACTGCATTACCTCACCATCAACGTGCGCGAGCGCCGCCGCCCCTTTGTCCATGATCATTACGCCCGCTGTGTGCTCGAAGAACTCCGGCACCACTGCGATACCTACTTCACTCGACTGATCGCCTATGTGCTGATGCCGGATCATCTGCATGCCATCGTCAATCCGCGCGATGGCGGCGTTATCCGTTTTGTGCAGCAATTCAAAGCCGGCGCCACGACAGCGGTGTACCGTCTGGCGGAATTGACGAATCATGCTGCCGTGCAACGGTGGTTAACCGCGACGCCGGACGGACGCGCGCAACTCTGGCAGGATGGCAAGCATAACTTTCATCTCTACAGCGATTGGATGATTCGGCAAAAGATCAACTATATCTATAACAATCCGTTGCGATGGGGTCTTATCCAGCATGCGGATGAATATCCATACTCCAGCTTTTACCGCGATGTATTTCCCGGAACGTCCTTGTATCATCCCCATTGATCGGGAATACTGGTGGACTGATGAAGGTTTACCCCTCGAATAGAGCAGCAAGTCTGGAAGCCGACGGGAGTCGCGCCCAGGTGTATCAGTGGAAGCTGAGCGCGACTCCCGTCGGCTTCCAAACTCGCTGCCATGGACAAGACAGGGAGGATATCTCCCCTGTCATGCTGAAAATGACAGCATTATGAGCAGAACCTATTCACCGGACGCATCTTTCCTGAACCTGGTACCGCTGCCGGCGGAGCGCCCACGGCTGCGCGCAGTGCTGTTCGATTTCGACGGCACCATCAGCACGCTGCGCGAGGGCTGGCCCGCCATCATGGCGCCGATGATGGCGGAGATGATCGCCGGGCCGACCGCGCCCACCAACGCGCTGCGCGCCGAGGTGGCGGCCTATATCGACCGCTCCACCGGCATCCAGACTATCCACCAGATGGTGTGGCTGGCCGAGACGGTGGCCGCCCGCGGGCTGAACCCGGATGTGCACGATGCCTGGTGGTATAAGGCCGAATACCTGCGACGACTACAGGCGCCGGTGCAGGCGCGCGCCGCGCGGGTGACGGCCGGCGCCGTGCCGCGCGAGCAGTTCATGATGGCGGGCAGCCAGGCCTTCCTCGACGGTCTGCGCGCGGCGGGCATCGCCATGTATGTGGCCAGCGGCACCGACCACCCCGACGTGGTGCGCGAGGTCGGCGTGCTCGGTTTGACTGATTACTTCGTCGAGATCGCCGGCGCGCCGCCGGACGCAATGGACTGCTCGAAGGAGGCGGTGCTGCGCCGGCTGGCGCAGGAAGCCGGACTGCACGGGCCGGAGGTGGCGGTGGTGGGCGACGGTCGCGTAGAAATCGCGCTGGCCCGCGAAGTGGACGCCATCGCGCTGGGCGTCGCCTCTGACGAGGTCAGTCGCCAGGGCATCAATCCGGCGAAAGTGCACAAGCTCACGGACGCCGGCGCCCACGCCATAATCGGCGATTTTCGCGAAACCACCGAGATTCTGCACTGGATGATCGGTGGAAAATAGGGAAAATTAATCCGGGTATTCCCCCCGCGCGCGAGAATATGGTACACTCTTCATGAGCGTATGGGCGGAAACCCGGCCGACGCCATCTTATTGCTGTTTTCTGCTGGGGACATCATGTCGAGTTCACATCTTGAGTTGGACGACGAAATCATCGGCGTGGAAGAAGCCGAGGTCGCGGACGGCGAGCTGGTCGCCGAGTCGACCGAAGGCCAGACCGACTACGACAACGTGTGGGATAAGCTCGCGGCCGTGAAAATCGAGCGCGCCAACCTGCGCGTGCTGGTGGTCGACGCGTCTAAAGGCGGCCTCGTGGTCGACCTGGGCGTACGCGCCTTCATCCCGAAATCGGAAATCGCCACCCGCCACCTGGGCAACCTGGAGCGCTACATCGGCTCCACGCTGGAAGTGAAGGTCACCGAAGTCGACCGCGAAAACGGCCGCGTGGTGCTCTCGCATCGTCATGCCGTGGAAGAAAAACGCGCCGCCCGCCGCGCCAAGACGCTGGCCGCGCTGGAGCGCGGCGAAACCGTGGAGGGCGTGGTGCGCCGCATCACCGATTTCGGCGCCTTCGTCGACATCGGCGGCGTCGACGGTCTGCTCCACGTCTCCGACATGGCCTGGGACACCGTGAAGCACCCGCAGGATGTGGTGCAGGTCGGCGACAAGGTTACCGTGAAGGTGCTGAAGATCGAGGCGGACTCCGAGCGCATCTCGCTAGGCCTCAAGCAGCTCACTGACGATCCCTGGCGCGTGGCGCGCCGCGATCTGAAGGAAGGCGACATCGTCGAAGTCGAGATCCTGCGCATGGCCGACCTCGGCGCCGTCGCCCGCGTGCTGCCCGGCATCGACGGCATCATCCCTGAAAAAGAAATGTCCAACCGCCGCCGCGGCGACGACGGCGCGCCGGTCACCCTGGAGCCCGGGCAAAAAGTGATGGTGAAAATCATCGAGCTCCATTACCACGACCGCCGCGTCACGCTGAGCATCCGCAAGGCCGAATTCGATAAAGAGCGTTCGGAAGTGCGCGACTTCATGCGCCAGCAGCGCACCGCCACTACCTCCGTCACCCCCACCCTCGGCGATCTCTTCGGCGACGTGCTCAGCAAGTTCCCGACTAAAGGCGAATAGGGGACTGGGGACAATTGTAGAATTCCGACGCCGAGTCTTTCGCCGCCTCCCCGCCCGGCCATACATGGCCGGGCAACCGAGCGACGCCCCCTGAAAGGGGGCTTACGGCGGTGATTTCTGACCATTCATGTGATCGTTTGGGGAATGCTGCTATTGCCTCCCTCCGGTGTCCCCTATTTCCCTGTTGATCGCCGAGATAGGCGACCGTGCGCTGGCGAAGATCACGGGCCGTCCGCACCGATTCCACCAGCACCCACGTCTGCTCCACCTTGCCATTGGGCCGCTTTTTGCGAATAGGCCATACGAACATACCGCCAGTATAGCATGCTGATCGAGCGGCCTTGGGGTCACTATATTGTGTTTGCCAGACGGCGCACGAGGGCGCACGGATGCTGAGACTGTAGGCGCACACCAAAAAAAGTTTCACAAAAGGTTGCCGGGTAGAACTGCGGAAGTTGGGCTTGCTCATTCAACGATTAGGCGCCCAAAACGACTGTTATTGTGAAACGCCGCATAACTGCGGAACAGCGTCTGATACTGCACCGGAGCGTCAGGAGCCGGCGCAGCGCAGACCGCACAATCGAAGAGGAATTCGTGTACCGCGGCATCGAGCTGGAATAGCGTGAGCGGAATGAGCGCGGTGAGGGTATAGCCGTGGTCAGGCAACGGTGTCACCTGCCAGGCAACTTGTGGAGCAGGTAACGCATGCCCGTTTTCATTCAGGTTGACTGGTCCACCTCCCGGGCCTTTGGGCAGGAAGACCACCTGGCGCACCGTGTCAGTGCCCGGCACTGACGCCAGGATATCCACCGCGGTATCCGGCCAGGCTTTCAGCGTTGGAGTGATACGCGCATCGAGTACCTGCATCCGCACCGCCAGGTAGTCGCCGGCGATGGCGTATTGCATACGCCCCAGCGGTTGGTTGCGATACTGGATGTCGTGTGGGGCATCCGTCTTCAACGCCATCGGCACCTGTTCGACATTAGCGAGTGCCGCCATACGCCGGATGGTGCTATCAACCTCGATAGTAATGGCGCTATTCCGCAAACCCAACTGTTCCGAACGCGTGCGAATCGTCGATCGACCGGGCAGAATGTCAACGGTAAAATCTTTCGTTATCCGTTTACCCGGCTTCAAGGATAAGGGCAATACCGCATTTCCGCTCACCTGCCCGCCCCCTTGCGGTTCAACGACGAGTGTCACTTGCCCCGCTGCCGTCTCGTGCGCTTCCTGATTCACCAATGTCAGGCGCACGACCCCACGTTTACCCTTGGGGGTCGTTACAAAGGGTTGCACAATTGTAAGTGCGCTCTCGACATGTAGATTCACGAGCCGGGGCGTACCGATGTTGATAGCTGTTGCGGTGGGCTCCGACGATGCCTGTGTGTCGATGATGGAAAAAGATTTTATCTCGGCAAATTTTGCCGTACCACGCTTGCTGGTCTGTAGCAGCATTTCCAGTGCCTGCCCGGCGACGTGGGGCACCTGAAAGGTACAGTCCAGATCGGCATGTTCTCCCAGTGGGATGCTCACCGTGCGCTGTCCATGCGCATACACGGTGTTGCCGGCTTTGAGGGTCACTTCAACGGTGATCGCGGTCTCGGCAAACTCATCGTTGAACAGCACCAGATGCCGCGTTTCATGGTTACCGGCATGCAGCGACGGCAGTTTCCCCGCGGCCATCGGTGCGGTGCCCAGCGCATCGTAGTCTTTATCAAAGAGCGCGACAAAGGCCTGGCCATTCCGTAAGTTATCCGTTTTCGGCGATTGGAGATCGCGCCACACCCAGGCCGTGGTATACGGGCGTATGTCAGCCCAATTCGTATAACGCAAACCACGGATGATCGTCCCGTGCATCCACTGGTTGACCGCCCCATTCTTATCATAGGACGTTAAGAATTCACCAATACCGTTGGGCACGCCGTCCTGCTCCAGGCGATACCCATAGATCGGCTTTGTCCACGCCTGCAAATACCCTTCCGGGTAATGCCGGTTGTAGACTTCCTCGGCGAAGTGACGGAAATAGTCGCCATCACCTTCAAATACCACCGGACGCGTCACATCCTCTTGTCGTATCGCATCACGCCATTGCCGCGCATCGTGTGGCATATCGCGCCATCCACCGTATCCGAGCATTTCATTCTCTATGCTCCACTGCACAATGCAGGGATGATTGCGCCGGCTGCGCACCCATGGTCCAATCCATATCGAGCTGTTTTTCAGGAAACCTTTCGCATCGGTGGCCGAAGGCTGCAGGTATTCTCGCGCGTAAATGGCCGATTCTTCCATCACCAGGAATCCCATTTCATCGCAGACATCCAGCACGAAAGGATCGACGGGCGCCATATGAAATCGGGCATACCGGGTATTCAACGCCAGCCACTGCGCCAGCGTCTTCGGCCAGGTCTCCGGCGACATCAGCCGATACCGGGCATTTTTATACCCTTCGTGGTGATCCGTGATATTCGCGCCATACAGATTCAGACGTACCCCATTCAGCATGTAATGGTCGCCATCGATCCAGATCTCGCGGAAGCCGAAGCGGCGTGTCTCGGCATCGACAACGGTTTTTCCCTCGATGATGCGAGACTGCAGATGATAGAGCGGATGCCGGTCATCGGGGTAAGGATACCAGGGTTGGGGATTCGCCCACTTCTTGCTCACCGTGATCGTTCGGCGCTCTCCGGCGGTCAGGACGAACGGTTTACTTGCCAGCGTGAGTGCTGTCTCGCCACTTGTGGCGTGCACGGCATCGCTCTGCATCGTGACGGTGCGGGCCACGGTATCATTGTTTTGTATGCAGGACTTTCGCTCGTAGTTGCTTTTCACGCTCACGCATCCCCGCCAGTAGGGGAGAAATTACGCTCGCAAGCGAAAGTCCTGGTATGGTATAGGTGACGGTGAGGGTATGCGACCGATACGAGGTGACGATCTGCGCATCCTCAATGCTGACCGTGCCATAGGCGCGCAGCCAGACGTCACAATTGATCCCCCAGCGCATCTGATGGCCATACCAGCCCACCGGCCATTGCACGGCCCCCTGCGCATTGACGATCGGTGCGTGGTTCCCTCCGAGCACATCCACCTGCAAGGTGCAGGGAGTGCCCGGGGTTACCAGATCGGTGATATCAAACGAGAAGGGAATCCACCCGCCAACGTGTTTTCCCACGGATGTCCCATTGACTAACACCTCGGCAATCTGGCAGACGCTGTCGAACTCGACACGCACGCGCTTGCCGGCAAAGGCCGCCGGTACCATCACTTCACGCGCATACATGGCATGATCCGTGGTGAAACCCGGTCGGGCGTCCCAGTAGTCCGGCACGGTGATGGTCGTCTTCTCCCCGCCAGCCGGGGTAAAGAACCAGGTACCATTCAACGATATTTGCGCCCGCAACTCCGGCGGCGCAGCGTTTGCGCACGTCATCACCATCGCCATCCCTATCAAAAGCCATACCAGCGTGCAGGCCGTATTACGAAGCATTCTCGTCTCCTGAAGCATCCTCTGCGTTAGTTCACCCTAGCCCGTGCCGGCGCCGGCGGGGGAGTCGGATAGGTCCACTCGCGCACATCGACGGCGTGTTTGCCGTCCGTGAGCATCACCGGCCAGTCGCAAGCTATTACGGCGATGACGTAAAATGTCGTGATGATGCGCAACAGGTTTGTCACTATTCGGTGAACCCCATCCCCCCTCCTGCTTAGGCGGCAGTCGGGGGCTGGGTCCAGACGGCGCGGTCGGCGACGCTGGCGTTCCAGGGGAGGAACCGGTCGATGTCGGCGGGCGCCTTCCCGCCGTGCCGGGCACAGGCGTCGAGGGCAAATAGGGGACAGGGATTAGGTGTAGCGGGTCATCACGTTGTATCATGGTTTGGTGACCTGTGCTGGGACTGAAGTCCTGGCTGCAGGGCGCCTACGCGCCGGCTGTCCGCCTGCGCAGACTGAATGAATACGGTAACAATGCGGTTCGTTCTCCGATCGAAGATCATCGTGATGACCCGCAACAATGAGGGATTAGGCAGAACGGGACGCGCTTGGCGCGTCCCGTTTTTTGTCAGATGCGGCGATGCATCGAGCCATCAACACGGCGAGTGCGCATTGCATAGCTATGTCACCGGGGGGGGGTACGATGTCATTCCGTGACGCGGGCAATGACGTTACCACACGCGGGATGGTGATCGTGCTGTGCCGTGATCGGTATGCGTGATCAATGACCGTGTCGAAAAAGGATTTCATCCAGTGGCACAGAACGGGTTACCGTGATGGTGATTTGCGCGACATCACCAGGCGCGAGCGTTTACTCTTTCACGCTCGTGGCATGATGCGTATTGCATCACGACGGCTCTGCGCCAGAAAACCACGTCTATTCGCGCGCGAAAAACCCAATACCCGCACCCGCAAGGAGCAACACCATGGGCACGCCACAACCAACCAACGCCGATCCGCTGCAAGGCAAAGGATTCGGCTTGATGCTGATCCTGCTCATCATCATCGGCGTCGCATTGACCGGATATGAATACTGGCGCAGCACGCAGCAGCAGGCCCCGCCGCCACCGAAACCCGCGCCGGCCACCCCCGCGCCACCCATCGCGGTCACCCCGGCCAACCCCCAGGATGCTCTCGACATGCCTGCCGGCAAACGGCAGCGCGTCGACCTGCTTATTTTTGACGCGCTCATGCCGCCGGTGCAAAAGACGGAAGCCGGCGTCATCGCCGACTTTGGCACGCCGCGCCGTATCGAGACGAAATCGGTGCCGAACGCCCACGTGCCGTCCAAGCCGGATCAACTGCGCACGCTGGTCTACGACGGCATGACCATGAGCTTCCTGCGCGTCACCAACACCGGTGGCGAACTCCCCGCCGGCATGGTCGTCACCGGCAAGACGTGGGTGGTGAAATGGTACCTGGGCGTGGGTGCGACGGAGAAACTCATCCTCGACACCCTCGGCACCCCCAAAGCGCGCACCGCCGCCACCCTCACCTACGTCTACAGCCTCGCCCCCAGCACCACTACCTTCCACCTCGCGAATGGCACGGTGACGAAGGTGGTGTGGGAGTATTATATTGACTGATAGAAACGGAGCCCCGACCATGCGTTACGCCTTCATGAGCTTTTCTACCCCGGAGTTATCCCTTGCCGAGATGCTGGCGTTGGCCGCGCGGTTGGGCTATGACGGCATCGAGCCGCGCATCAGCGCCGGGCACCGGCACGGCATCGAGTTCGACGCCGACCCCGCGGCCCGCGCCGCCGCGAAAGCGCTGGCCGAAGAGAGCGGCATCGCGCTGTGCTGCCTCGCCACCTCCTGCACCTACGCCGACCCGGCGAAGACGGTCGACATGCTCGACGCCACCCGCCGGGCTATCGACCTGGCCGGCGACGTCGGCGCTCCGCGCATCCGCGTCTTCGGCGGCAACCTGGCTGACGGCCTCTCCCGCGAGGCGGCCATCGACCTGCTGGTAGCCTCCCTCGCCAGCGTCGCCGATCATGCCGCCGCCCGCGGCGTGGCCGTCTGCATGGAAACCCACGACGCCTGGTGCGACCCGCGCCACGTCGCCGAGGTGCTCGCCCGCGTCGACTCCCCCGCCGTCCGCGCCAACTGGGACATCATGCACCCCGTCCGCGGCGGTTTCGCCACCATGCGCGAATCCTTCGAGATACTGAAACCCTACATCGCCCACCTCCACGTCCACGACGGCGAACCCGCCAACGGCCCCCTCCTCCCCATCGGCCACGGCGTCGTCGACCACCGCACCGCCATCGACTGCCTGCTCTCGATGAATTACCCGGGCTATATCAGCGGCGAATGGATCGGCTGGGAACCGTACGAGGTGCATCTGCCGCGGGAGTTGGCGACGATGAAGGGATATGAGGCGGAGTTGGCACGGGCGTAGGAAGGCGAATGACATGTATCCCGTAGATAACCGCGACACCATCACCGAATTGACCGATGTGCCACAATCTGATGTCGGCGCACCGTTGCCATTAATCATCTGTGACGAGATGCAACTCTATCTCGCATATAGCGTGCAAACGCCTATAACTGAAAACGAAAGCATCGCAATCGTGACATTCAATCGCCCCTATTGCCACATGTTCGGCCCCCCGAATGACGAAGCATTCATCGGGCATCCGCTTGCCGGACGTGGCTTACAACTCTATAGTGCCAGTGAAGTATTCCATTCATCGTGGATTCGCCAACTTGAGCGCATGAATGCGGTGCACCAATACCATTCACCAGAACGCTTCCTGGCTGGCAAACGCCACTTCATCTTCGCATTCCACGACTCGACTTTCGAGTGCATCGCACACGATTACGCAATAGCAGTCATGCCTGGATCGATGGAGACGGCACTGGCACAGATTACGGAAATGATGCAACAATAGGAAGTCCGCACCCCATGCGGCCTGTGGTACCGAATCCATACTCGTGCTCGACTACACCGTCGTCGGGCACGCAATCAACCGCACACCGGAGTACAAATGCGAAGACACGCGCCGCCCCGATTTCTTCGGGGTAAACTCCGGGCGCGGACTACCTGTTCTTTCCGGCAGGAACCCCACCCCCACCCGCCGAATCTCCCCTGTATCTCACTTGCGAGGTATGACGATGCGATTCATCTTCCTTCTGGCGGTGGTGCTGACGGCACTGTGCATGGCGTCGGCCGGCACCGTCACCTTCGGCTATACCGAGGCGCTGAAGCGCGGCTGGCGACACGAGGTGCTGTCCTTCACCGTGAAGGTGCCACAGACGGTGATCAACCTGCAGCAGACCCCGGACGAACGGGCGAAGGCGCTGGCGGGCATGTTCGTCACCGACGAAACCGGCACGCCGATTCCGGCGCAGATGAGCGACCCCGTGCTGCACCACGAATACCAGCAGATCCCGCTCACCGTCACGCTGGTGGCCGATTTTGAGCCCTGGCAGGCGCGCACATGGACGCTGCACTACGGCGAAACCACGCGGCTCGAACCGGCGGCCACCGACCTGACGGTGACGAAGGAGAAGGACAGCGCCGTGCTGGCCAATGACCGCATCGCCGTGCGCGTGGGCGCCGGCACGAAAACCTTCAAAACGCCCATCGAGGCCGACAAGGTGCCCGCCCCCATCCTCGCCGTGCGCGGGCAGAGCGGCGCCTGGCTGGGCCGCGGCTGGCTGGAAAGCCCGCAGCGGGTGACCGGCTATCAGATCGCCGTCACCCACGCCGGCCCCATCTTCACCCGCGTGAAGGCGCAATACGACTTCGACGGCGGGCGCTACACCTGCTACGTCACCTTGCGCACCGGCGAGGATACCGTCCACCTGCGCGAGGAGTTCGATCTGGGCGACCCCTCGCCCGCGCGCGACAGCAACTTCTGTTTCAGCCTGGCCCCGGGCCTGCAGCCGGACACCGTGCGCTGGTACGGCCGCTACACCGACATCGACCCGTACAAGCAGTTCAATCCGACGAAGGCTGTCTTCGGCTACGGCAACATGCAGGAAGCCGTCTTCCCCATCGACTACGCGCAGACCCAGGAGCTGATGCGCATCCACGGCCTGTTCGTCTGGTGGCCGCAGTCGGCATCATACTTCGGCGCCTACAAGGCCGGCAATGCACAGGCTGACCTGCTGGCGGTCTTCCCCGAGCGTCCCGGGCACTGGCGCAATCCCACCGTCCTCTTCCTGAACACCACGAAGGACAAAGAGCTGGTGCTGCGCGCGCCGTTGCGCCAGCCCGAGCAAAACTGGGTGGTGGACGGCATCGACTACAAATCGCCCTACTGGACCGGCACCGTGCTGCCCGGCACGTCGCGCAACCTGGGCGTACGCGAGTGGGGCCTGCTGGTGAGCCGCGCCGGCGAAACGATCGCCGAGAAAGACGACTTCACGAAGAGCGGCATCCGCCGGGCGTGGACGCGCTACGGCCAGAACCCGCTGGATAAGATCAAGGACTGGACGCTGGCCTGGGACGATCCCGGCGCCGGCGCCTACCCCCGCGGCGCCGTCAGCGCCGCCGACCTGCCCGCGCTGCGCGAGCGCGCGAAAACCATCCCCGCGCTGAAGAACCTGCTCGCCAGCCCGCTGCACAAGCGCTTCGCCTACCTGGTGACGCAGGAGAAAGCGCTGGGCGACACGCTGGTGCGCTCGCAGGCCAACGGCGACGTAAACTGGATGGGCATCCTGCCCAAGCTGCGCTGGTCCCTCGGCTGCTATCTGGACACCCAAGGCGACCTGGGCATCAACACCTTCATGCACCACGGCAACGGCCACATCATGGGCGCGTCGCCGCTCTTCGACATCGCCATGAGCGTGCCGGAAATGACGCCGGACGAACGCCGCGAGGCGAAGGCCCTCTACGCCTTCTGCATGTACAAGATCTCCGATCCCGACTGGCTGGCTTACGGCGCCGGTTTCCACCTGGGCAACCCGAACATGCCCACCATGTCCCTGAGCACGCTGGGCAGCGGCGCCGCGCTCATCCCCGAACACCCGAAATCCGTCGAGTGGATGATGACCTCGGCGAAGAGCACGCTGGACATGCTGCGCGACTACACCGCCCCCGGCGGCGCCTGGCGCGAGTGCCCGCACTACCAGATGGATGCCTCGATGAGCGGCGTGCTGCAGTCCGCGGCGCAGTTCAAAAACGCCGGCTTCGTCGATCTTTATCAGAACCCGTTCCTCAAGTCCACCATGCTCTACCACGCGCAGATCATGACGCCGGTCGATCCGCGCTTCGGCATCCGCTCCATGCCCACCATCGGCAACACGGCCTACGAGACCACCAGCCTCTACGGCCGCATGGCGGCGGGCGTGGCGAAGAGCGATCCGCGATATGCGAGTTGGATGCAGTGGGCGTGGCAAGCCATGGGCATGCCGTATATGTATCCCAATGATGAGATGGTGTGCGACGAGAAACTGCCCGCCGCCCAGCCGGACATGAGCAGTCGCCACTTCCCCGGCTTCGGCACGGTGATGCGGTCGCATTTCGGCACCAAGCAGGAAACCTACCTGCTCTTCCGCATGGGCCGCCAGCACGAGCACTACGAGAACGAGCAAGGCGAGATCGTCTTCTACGCCAAGGGGACACCGCTGCTCATGGACTTCGGCTCGCTCTACCAGCCGATGATGGGCCGGCCGTGGCTGCACAACCGCATATCGCTGAACCACAAGACGGACTGGTACGCGCTGGGCGAGATCAGCGAATGGAGCCTGCTCGACGCCGCCGACGCCGCCATGGGCAGCATGACCACCGACCGTCTCTTTACCATCCCCGAGGACCCAAAGGCGGTGATGCCCGCCAACAGCACCCCGCCCGCGGAATACATCACCCCTGTCACCTGGACGCGCCAGGTGATGCTGGTGAAGCACGAACTGCCCGACGGCCCGCACTACGCCGTCGTCCGCGACACCATGCAGGGCGCCGGTGACGACTTCAACGAGTTCAGCCTGTGGGGGCTGGCTACCGGGGTGCAGTTCAACGGCAACACCGCCCGCTACGCCGGCCAGCACGGCGTGAACTTGACGGTGACGGTGCTCGATCCCGTGAAGCCGGAGTTCACCACCGGCCAGTATGGCCACAACTTCCTCTACGGTCCGATGGCAAACCCGTGGAAATCGGTGAATGGCAACAAGCCCTTCGAGGAAGTGCAGCATTACCTTCGCATGAAGCGCACCGATCATAAGGGCTACTTCACCGTGCTCTTCCCGCACCTGCCCAACGAGGCGCCGCCGGTCTTCACCGCCTGGGCGGGCGGCGCCGGCGCCACCGCCGTCCTTAACGGCGAACGCCACGTCGTCATCTGCGCCGAGAAACCCGGAAAATATGACGCCAACGGCATCGCCCTCGACGGCCAGCGCGCTCTCATCCGCGACGGCAACGGCCAGACGCTGCTGGCGCTGCTCGCCGGCACGTCGCTGAAAGCCGGGGGCCACGCCATCACCGCGCCAGGCCCCGTCGCCGTGACCTTCGGCAAAACCATCTCAGGCGAAGCCAACTTCGCCACCGCCGGCGCGCTGAAGCTCAGCTTCCCCGAGGCCCACGGCCTGAAAGCCTACCAACTGGTAAACGGCGAAGCGAAACCGCTGCCCGCCACCGCCGGCACTGACGCGATGATCATCACCCTTCCCGCCGGCAAGTGCCAGTTCATCGTCAAGTAATTACATGGCATCATATGCCTATGGATACTACCATAGCTTTGCAATACAACGATTTAAGGTTGTCTAACCTGCAGAACGTAAGTATGTCTGGCATATTACTACCACGGCAGTGGTAGAGTTGCATTGATCGAGGTGCACCAGCTCGAAATGCAATGAACCAATACAATCTTACCACTGCCGGAGTAGTATATCGCAATGGTAGTATCTCTTTGACAACCATCTGGATATTGGGTAGTATTACAACATGCAACATGAACTTGGTCGGTTTGTGACCATGAAGGATTATACACGATAGGAAAAAAGTGTAATGTATAAACTCGATCTTCCGCCATACTGCCCAATTGGTGGGTCTGGTGAGCAGACAATAGTACTATTCAGGATTGTCTCAGGGGAAATACTCACTGATGATGATTTAAAGTCATATGTTGAATTATATAATGGGCGCTACAAGTCGCAGTGCAAAGCGCATGGCATCTCTTTCTTTAGTAATTTTGCTAGTGCAGAGAGGGTATACCATGAGTCTGTAACGAGAAATCGTCCTATTCACGGTGGATATGTCGCAAAAATAGAAATACTACCACAACACGGCATGCTTCATACATACGATAAAAACCATTATACACTTTGGCTATATGAAGGTGTTGCTGCGCATAATTTGCGGTGCGTTGATGTGCAGAAGATTGCGGGGATATGATGAATCTAGCAAATTACAAAATACCATTTAATCCATTGGGTATTCTTGAATGTGTCGACCTACTTGATTTTCAAGATTACCCAATACTTAATGTTGAGAGAGATAGCTCGGGTCATGAGTATATCTCTTATCTTTCCACATATCTACCTGATAATTGTGAACAAAGAATCCTTGCACGTGTTACGGCTAATAAGTTATTGGATTTACGCCTAGGAATCATTTCTGTTAACGAAATCTTCTCGGAGTCATTGGCGGGGGTTATTTTTGCGTTCCATCTCGAAGAAATGACAGGGAATATTATAGAGTCGTTCATCATTCCAGCAGATAGATTTTCCGAGATGAATCCCATCCCTGCTGATTACCGCATTTATTGTCCTCCTGTTTCGGCGGAATACTATGGTACCGAAAGATCATTAGCAGTGGCAAAAGATCGGCAACATGTAATATTTAACCTGTATGTACAAGGCAAAGAGTTGCTCGCTGGGGTCAAGCCATGGGCAATTTCCGGTATATTTCAACCGTTTTTAACGATATTGCAACAAGCATTCAGAATGACGAAGCAACAGTTTAATGAATACGTACGTTTTCCACAATTCCAAGTATCATCGTTCGGAGCTACGATCGAGATAAATGGGGCTGATCTATTCCAAGGGGAGTTAGACATAAATGATTATACAAGAGTAATAAATCTTGTTACAGCTAGAACTGATGTTGATTTTCGGAACTTAATCAGTCAATTCAGGGACGAAGGATTCATAAAAGAATACTTAACAGTATTGAACACCATACGAAAGTATGACTTAGAATTGACGACAACTCTTGCAGACCATATTAATGAGGTAGTTTCCACGGCAAATATAGATAAAGAATCGGCAAATGAAGTACGTAAAGTGATCAATGCAGAGTTTCAAGAAATAATAGATATCGAGGATGTTGAAGGAGTATTCCTTGACGTAAACTTCAGCGTTAAGACTCCTTCATTTGTTATTGAGACATCAGAGGGAGATAAGATCAAAGGAAAGCTATCCGATAGTATTACCGATAGAATACAGGCAGATAATATTAATTTTACTACACGCCAGTATATTTTTAGAATTAAAACAGTATATCAGCCAGAAACAGCATTGCGTCACGAGAATATTCAGAAATTATTACTTGATTACAATCCGATCAATTTTACGATAGGATAGCTGTTACACAGTAACTGCTATCCTATTTGCTAACTGACGGCATAACTACTGGATGCAATTACTCAATATCACGATGCAACAATCATGATTTTATGTATCTAATAGTGTTGGAGTTGTCGCGAACCCCCACGCCACATCCCCCTGCCCGGTGCCGTACAGAACGGGGATCACCTTGTCAGTGACGACGTCGACGTGAAAGCTGGCGGGGGCACCGTTGAGAGCGTCCCACACAACGGCATACCGTTTTCCCCCTACTAGTATCCTCCGTTCGGTTACTGTAACGCATTACGCAATCATCTGCAACGTGTTGAGCTCACTGTTCCACCCGTAATGCGATCAAGTACCGATTTTCCGACTCCCTCACAACGCCGCGAACGGCCGTATCTTCTCCAGCTTCGCCGGGCCGATGCCCTTCACGTTGTCCAGATCATCGACCGCTTTGAACGGCCCATTGGCGGCGCGGTAGTCGAGGATCTTCTGCGCGGTGCTGGGGCCGACGCCGGGCAGCGTTTCCAGTTCGGCCTGCGTGGCGCTGTTCAGGTGGACGATAGCCGGCGCCTTCACCGCCGTTACGGCGGCCGAAGTGACGGTCGCCGTTGCCGTATTGGCGGGCGCCGTGCTCTCCGCCGTTACCAGGCCGGCATACGGCTGCGCGGGGGCGGGCCTGGCGGACATGGCGGGGGCGCCGGCATGCGCTGATCGGTTGGCCGGCTGCCGTGTCGTCGTGCGTGGCGCGGGGGTGGTCACCAGCGGATGGGCGGGTTGGCTGGCGCGCAGGCGCTGATATTCCGTCGTCGTGGGCACTTCGATGCGCTGGCCGTCGATGGCGCGGTCGGCCAGGTTCAGCGCCTGCGGGGCGCCGTCGGCGCGGGGGCCGCCAGCGGCCTGCAGCGCGTCGTGCAACCGCGCGCCCGGCGCCAGCGTATACAGGCCCGGCCGCTGCACCGCCCCCACCACGTAGACCACCGGCCCCCCGCCGGTAGCGGGAGCGGCGTCCAATGGTTGCGGCCCCGTCGTCGCGGCGCTCTGCAACAGCGGCGCCTCCTGGCGGGTCAGCACGCCGCGACCGCGGCGAGCGGCCATCACCCCCAGCGCCGCCAATATGGCCAGCAGCAGCAGGGCCACGACGATTTGCTCGGTGCGCGAAAAATACAGGCGCATGGGCGCATCCTGCCAGTTGAGTAGAATACCGGCATTGTAGCGCCTGCGCAGTCGGTTGGCAAGCTCACCCCGCCATCGGCAATCGCCGGATGGCGCGGTTCACCACGGTGAGCAGCTTCGGCGCCGGAAACGGCTTGCGCAGGCAGTTCGTGCGGGCGGCGGCTACCTCCCGCGTCAATGCTTCGCTGGTGACGTCCGGCGTGATGAGCACGACGGGAATGCGCGCGGTGCCGCGCCCCAGGCGCAGCTCGTGCAGCAGGTGCGCGGCATCCTGCCCGGGCATCGCCGCATCCAGCACGATGGCCGACGGCCGCTCGGTGCGCGCCAGGCTCAGGCCGGTGGCGACGTCGCCCGCGACGAGCACGCGATACCCCGCCGTCTGCAGCACGATGCGCGCCAATTCCTGCATGGACCACTGATCGTCGATGATGAGTACCGTGTAGTGCATGGTGGTCTCCCGATGTCGTGATGTTATCCACAACTCCCACATGGCATTCTACCGCGGAAATCCGTGCGTATTTGTACGTGTCAAGAGGCAACTTGTGGAAAGATACAGCGCTTATCCCCAGATTGTGCGCTTCTTTCCACAAAGAGCGCTCACTTTATCCCCAGGCGCCCTGTGGATAAGTCAGAGCTTGCCCGGAAGGCAAGCAAGCGCCTGTGTGCAAACGTGGCCCGACGCGAGAATGTCCGGGTAATTGGCAGGGAGTCGCGCGGCGACGGCGAACAAGGAGAATATTGCACGAGCCAACAAGGATGCGCCATGGCCGGAATGACACCCTGGGTGCGCCAGTATCGTCTGCGCGACCTGCTGGATGATAGTTTTGCGTTGTTTCGCGAGCGCGTTGCGTCGCTGCTGCTCGCCGGCGTCGTGCCGGCGGTGCTGGTGGTGGCCTTTGTCGCGATGATGCTGCGGCAGATGCCCGGCAACTTCCAGGCGGAGCTGAGCGAGGAAGCCGCCCGGGAGATGCTGGAGAGCGCCGAGTTCTGGTACTTCATCATCGCCTACAGCGTCGTGTCGTGGGTTGCCTTCAGCTTCGCCGGCATCGCCCAATTGCGCATCGCCGTCGGGCACGCCCTCGGCATCCATCGCTCCTTCACCGACGCCCTCAAGCTGATGGCCAAGCCGTTCTGGAGCCTGCTGGTGGCCGGCATCATCTTCGGCATCATCACCGTCGTCGCCGGCATCGTCATCGTCATCGCCTGCATGGTCGTCTTCTGGATCTTTATCGCCCTCGGCATGGCGGTGGGTGAGCAACCCGGCGCCATCGTCGGCGGCGTCATCGGCGCGCTGGCCGCCCTTACCGCGGCGTCGCTGGCCTTCACGCTGGTCGCCACCTTCTTCGTGTTCACCCCGGTGGCGCTGGCCCAGGAACACCTGGGGCCATTCGCCGCCATCGGGCGCAGCTTCCGCCTGGCCTCCAGCCAGTTCAAAACCTACTTCTGGGCGCTCTTCGCCTACATGCAGATTCCGCTGCTCTTCCTGCCGCTGAACATCTGGATCATCTGGCTGGCCACGTTCCTGGGGCGCGGCGTCGAAGCCTCGCTCAGCTTCAACCTCTTCTCGACCATCGTGTCGGTGCTCACCGGCATCGTCTTCATGGCCATGCTCGCTTGCCTGCAGGCGCTGATGTATATCGACGGCCGCTGCCGCGTCGAAGGCTTCGACCTGGTGATGCTCGCCCACACCCTGGGATTGGGCGAACCGGTGGAACAGGCCCTGCTGCAGGCCGCCTATCAACCGGCGGCCACCGCCTACCCGAATTACGCCGCGCCACCCGTGGCGACGACCTCCGCCGTCACCGGCCTCTCCCAGCCGGCCCCGGTCGCCGGTTACCCCGATTATTCCGCGCCCCCGCCGGTCGTCACGGTGCCGGACTATTCCGCGCCTCCCCCGGTCGTCACGATTCCGGATGACACCGCCGCCCCGCCGGCTGAGGCCGCGCCGGCGCCGCCGCTCCGGGAACAGGAGGACGCGGATGCGCGGTAAGATCGCCTGGATGGCCTGCCTGCTCTGCCTGCTGCCGCTGCTGGCGCGCGCGGCCGACCCCGCGCTGGCCCGCCGGTTGGCGGAGGCGGAACGCCTGCTGACCCGTGCCGAGACGCACCCCGAACAGCGCGCCGCCCGCGTGCGCGAGGCGCTGGCGCTCGTGCCGGCCGACAGTTGCCCCACCCTCCGCGAAGCCGCCGGCACCGTCGACCGCCCCACGCTGGCCCGCGCCCGCCGCGAAGTGCAGGCACTGCGCCAGGTGGCGCGGCTGTCCGCCCGTTCCGCCATCCCCGCCGCCGATGCCCGCAAAGCGCTGGGCACCGTGCTGGCACGCAACGAATTTCAGTCGCTGCGGCGCACGAAGACACCCGCGGCGCTCACCGGCGCGCAAAAATGGCTGCATGACGTGGGAGCCTGGATCAAAGCGAAGTGGAACGCCTTCTGGCAGTGGGTGGGTGACGGGCTCAATCGGTTCGGCCGCTGGCTGGACAAGCTCTTCAAGCCGCTGCGCATCAATCCGCAACCCGCCCGGCCCTCTCCCATTCCGACGATGATGCCGTCCGGGATGAAAACACTGCTGCTGGTGCTGCTGGGGGTGGCCATCCTCTTCATCCTCGGCTTCATCGCCAGCCATCTGCTGGCCGCCGCCCGCCGCCGCGCCGCCGTCGAGCAGGTGCGCGACGATGACGGGCTGCCGGTGGCCACCCGCAAGCAGGAGCCCACCTTCTGGGAGCGCTCGCTGCAGCAGGCGCAGAGCTGTTGGGACGCCGGCGACGAGCGCGCGGCGCTGCGCCACCTCACCCGCGCCTGCCTGGTGCTGCTGGACGTGCGCGGCATGCTGCGCTATGACGACGCGCGGGCCAATGGCGAAGTGCTGCGCGAGCTACGCCGCCAGGGCCGCGGGCCGGTCACGGAGTCGCTGCGCCCGGTGGTGCGCTGCTTTGACCGAAGCTGGTATGGCTTTCTGCCCGTCTCCACCGAAGAATTTACCTCGGTGCTGGAGCACACCCGCCAGTTCCGCGAGACCGTGGTGGGAGACTCTCGATGAGCAAACGCCTGGAAATCGTCATCCTGCTCGGGCTCATCGCCTTCTTCGTCTTCATCGCCGTTGTGTCCCATCGCGAGGGTGTCGACAAGTCGCAGGCCAATCCGCTGGCAGTGCAGCGCAGCACCTACCGCACCATGCCGGAAGGCTACAAGGCGCTGTACCTGGCGCTGCGCGACCTGGGCTACCCGGTGCAGCGGCAGACGCGGGCCTACAATCTGCTGCCGCAGGACGGCGGCCTGCTCGTTATCGCCGACCCGCCGCCGGAGCGCGAGCAGGTGGAGATGGGCCAGCCCATCAATCGTTCGATTGCCAAAAAGGAAGGCGATGAGCTGCTCGCGTGGCTGCGTCAGGGCAACCACGCGCTCATCCTCACGGAGTTTCATAGCGATGTCCTTCCCGCGCTGCTGGGCTCGCGCACGAATTTCGACCCTGAGCAGCAGATGCTGGAAGCGGAACAGCTCGATGAATCCTGGCTCACCGCCGTGTCGAGCACCGAGCCGGATCCCGATGCCCCGGGGACGCAGACACCTAAACGCCCGGACAACTGGACGCCGCTGGGCCCGCCGGACATCCCGCTGGAGCATACGCTGGCGAAGCCGGTGACGCCCTCCTTCCTCGGCGAGCGCGCGCCGAAGCTGGAAGTCTACGCCTTCCGGCGCTTCAATGATACGATCCCGCTGGACCACCGGCAGATCGAGCGGCTGGGCAGCGTGGTGCCGCTCTATCGCGACGACGCCGGCGTGGTGGCCGCCTACTCGCGGGTGGGCGACGGCGGCATCATCTGGTGCTGCAGCCCGTGGTCTTTCTCCAACGGCGGCATCGACGCCGGCGACAACCTGGAATTCGTGCGCGCCATCGCCGATCTGAAACCCGGCGCGCCGGTCATCTTCGACGAATACCACCAGGGCTTCGGCAACCAGACAACCGTGTGGCAATTGCTGCCGAAGATCGCGAAAATCGGCATCCTCCAGCTCGTCGGGGCGCTGCTGCTGCTCTTCGCCGTACTCGCCTGGCGCTTCGGCCCCGCGCAGTTGCCGGCGGAGGAACGCTTCTCGCGCTCCCGCGCGGAATACCTTACCGCCATGGCCGCGCTCCTCGAACGCGCCCGCGCCACCCACGTGGTGCGCGAGCGGCTCGACGTGCTGCTGCGCCGCGAGTTGGGGCGCCGGCTGGGTGTGTCGCCCACTGCCCCGACTGCGCGCATCCTGCAGGCCAACGCCGGTCACGCGGTGGTGGACCAGGCCCAGCTCGAACGCGTGCTGAGCCAACTCGAACATATGACCCATCAAAAACGCCCCGACCCCGACGCGCTATTGCGCCTGTCGGGAGAGATCCAACGCATGCTGCACGCGAAGACATAATCAGTAATCCGGCAGCGGGGATGCGGGCGCGCGCATACAACGAAAATGAAGGAGCATATCATGATCGATGCGATGCCGGTGAGCGGCGCGGTGGAACAACTGGCGACGGCGGTGAAGGCCGAGATCGCCAAAGCGGTGAAGGGGCAGGAGGCGGTCATCGAAGGGATGCTCATCTGCCTGCTGGCGGATGGGCACGTGCTGCTTGAAGGCGTGCCGGGCACGGCGAAGACGCTGATGGCGCGCACGCTGGCCGCCAGCCTCAACCTCACCTTCCGCCGCGTGCAGTTCACCCCCGACCTGATGCCCTCCGACATCATCGGCACCACCGTGTATGACATGAAGTCGGCGGAGTTCTTCGTAAAGCAGGGGCCGATTTTCACCGCCTTCCTGATGGCGGACGAGATCAACCGCACCCCGCCGAAGACCCAGGCCGCGCTGCTGCAGGCGATGGAAGAGCGCCGGGTGAGCATCGACGGCGTCGACCACCCGCTGCCCGTGCCCTTCTTCGTCATCGCGACGCAGAACCCCATCGAATACGAAGGGACCTACCCGCTGCCCGAGGCGCAGCTCGACCGTTTCCTGATGAAGCTGAAGGTAGACTATCCCGCCCCGGCCGAGGAGTTGGCCATGCTGCGTCTGCACCGCGACGGCTTTGACCCGCACAAGCTGGCGCTCACCGACGTGAAGGCGGTGGTGTCGCCGGAGATGCTGGCGGCGGCCAAAGACGAGGTGAAACACATCACCGTGGAAGACGGCGTGCTGAAATACCTCATCGACGTGGTGACCGCCACCCGCACCGCCCACCCGGTCATCCTCGGCGGCAGCCCGCGCGCCGCCGTGGCGCTGTTGCGCTGCAGCCAGGCGCTGGCCGCGCTGGAAGGCCGCTCCTTCATGACCCCCGACGACGTCAAAATCGTCGCCCGCCCCATCCTCCGCCACCGCGTCATCCTGCGCCCGGAAGCGGAGCTGGAAGGCCTCACCACCGACCAATTGATCGAAAGCGTGATGGCCAGCGTGCCGGTGCCGCGGTAATAATACGCTGAGCATCCGGCAATCGGGTATAATCAGGTATCTGACTCTGCGTTGTGGGAGGTATTTACCATGCGCTCTCTCGTATTCGCGCTGCTCGGTGCGCTGCTGCTGGGCCTGGCGCTGCCGGCCGGCGCGCAGGCCGCCCGTCCGGAAGGGATCGAGGCGAACGGGGTGATGCTCATCGCCGTGAAGACGCTGGCCGACCTGGCGGGAGCGGCGGTGTCGCCCGACCGCGCCAGCGGCGGCATCGTCATCACCAAAGGCCAGACGACCGTGTCGCTGGTGGCCAACCGCCCGCAGATGATGGCGAACGGCCGCGCCGAGCTGCTGCCCGCGCCGGTGCTGGTGAGCGACGGCAGCTTCTACGCCCCCGCTGGCGGCCTCGGTCGCGCGCTGGGCCTGCGCATGGACTGGTCGCCGAACACGCGCGTCCTCTCCGTGGCGCCGAAAATCGGCAAAATCGAACACTTCTCCCCCGGCCGCCGCCTCGCCTGGAAGGCCGGCGACTTCGACGGCGACAAAAGCGAAGAGATCGCCTACGCGCTGACCAACCTCATCGGCAACCCGGCGACGAAACTCTGGGTGGTGCGCGGCGAAGCCACCATCTGGATTCGCACCATCGCCGGCGCCGTGCAGGATCTGGCCGTGCGCGATGCCACGCATGACGGCAAGCCTGACTTGCTGGTCACCGCCGCTGTGCATAAAGGCGGGAAACAAGTCGCGATGGTCTACACCTACGCCTGGAAGGGCAAGGCCTTCAAAGGCATCGCCGCCACGCCCGCGAAGTGAGTGACAAGTTTCAAGTTTCAGAGTCTCAAGTTGGGAATTCAGCTTCAACTTGTAACACTGAAACTTGAAACCTGAAACACCTTACTGCCCGTACTTCTCCATATACCGCCGGTTCGCCCGCGCCACTTCCTCCGCCGGGATGGGGATGAGGTCGCCGAGTTGCATGGCGTAGAAGACCGTCTTCGCCACGTCCTCGCACATCACCGCCGCCTTCACTGCCGCTTGCGGGGTGGGGCCGACGCTGAAGACGCCGTGGTTCTGCAGCAGGATGGCCGGACAGGTGCCGATGTGCGCCACGATGGCCTCGCCGATCTGCTCCTCGCCAATCTGGCAATACGGTCCGCATGGGATGGCCCCGCCGAACTCGTCGGCGATGGCGGTGAGCACCGCGGGGATCGGTTTGCCCACCGCGGCGAAGGCGGTGGCGAAGTTTGAGTGCGTGTGCACCATGCCGTTGACATCCGGCCGCGCGCGGTAGACCACCAGGTGGGTGGCGGTATCCACCGACGGCTTGCGCGTGCCGTAGACGACGTTCCCCTGCAAGTCGACGATGACGATGTCGGCGGGGGTCAGCGCGGCGAAGCTCACGCCACTCGGCTTGATCGCCACCAGGTTCGTCTCCGGATCGCGCCCGGACACGTTGCCCGAGGTCATCGTCACCAGCCCTTCGGTCGGCAGCTCTTTATTCAACGCGCAGACGAGTTCGCGCAAAGCCTGTAGCATGGACATCTCCTCATATAAATCGCTGTCAGTCTATTCGCGCCAGCGCCCCCCGGTTCCTGCCGGGTTCACAGCGCCGCGCTTTTCGGCGATAATAACCGCATGGAATATACACAGGGACAGCTCGGCCGCGTCTTTGTCGCGCGGCTGCATGAAGGCGAGTCGATCTACGACGCCGTTGAAGAGATCGCCCGGCGCGAAGGCATCGCCGCCGGCGTGGTCTGGGCGGTGGGCGGCATGCGCCGCGGCCAGGTGGTCACCGGGCCCGAACGAGAGTCGCTGCCGGTGGTGCCGCACTTCGAGACGGTGGACGCCGCGCATGAACTGGTGGGCGTTGGCACTATCTTCCTGAAAGATAGCGAGCCGCTGCTGCATTTCCACGCCGGGCTGGGCCGGGGCCAGGCGGCGCGGGTGGGCTGCCCGCGCGGCGGCATGGCCGTCTATCTAGTGCTCGAGGTCATTATCCTCGAGGTGTGCGGCGTGCAAGCCCGGCGCGAGCTGGACCCCGACGCCGGCGTGCATTTGTTGAAAATATTCACGTAAATATTTTTCGACCGGTCGAGAGGGACAGATTCTGACCCTCTTGGGCGCTACAATAGGCCTATGAGACCGGCGGCGGGCATGGTTCAACGGCAGGGACGCCGCGCCCCAGGACGGGGCGACACGCCAGCGACGGCGACACCACCGGCCTCATCGGATACTTTACAGGGATGACGGAACGCCCCGCTCATGCGAGCGGGGCGTTCGTGTATGACAGAGCCTGCGGATTGACAATCCGCGCTCCAGGGCTACTCGTCTTTTTCCTGCCCTGGCAGGCAAATCACCAGGTGGCGGAACGGCTCTTCGCCGACGCTATACGAGGCCACGCCGTCGATTTCAGCCAGCACCATGTGCACGGTGCGGCGGTCGCGGGCCGACATCGGCTCCAGCGCCACCGCTTCGCCGGTGTCCAGCACGGAGACGGCCTTCTCGCGCGCCATTTCTTCCAGGCGCTCGGTCTGGCGCGCCCGGTAGCCTTCCGCGTCCAGCGTGATGTGTTTGCCGCGCTGGTGCGTGCGATGGAAGGCAATCTCCTTCACCAACATCTCCAGCGCGTTCAGCGTTTGCCCGCCTTTGCCGATGATGGCGCCGAGGGGCTCCGCGCTGGTGAGGGTCACGGCGATCTGCTCGTCAGTTTCCGCCACGTCCACCGTTACCGGCGCCGGGAACTCCAGGTAATCCACTACGTGCTCCACCACCTCTTTGGCGATGGCCGCCTGGTCAGAGAGAGGCTGTGCGTTCATCGCTATTTCCCTTTCTTGCGCTTGTTGAGATAGGAATCGGCCGACTTCTCGGCGCGCGGCGTTGGCGACGTCGGCCCGCCGGCGGGCACGATGCCGGCCGCGGCGTCCTCCCGGGCGTACTGGCGCAACAGGTAGTACTGGTGAATGGTGGTGAAGATGTTCAGGAAGAGCCAGTACAGCACGAAGGCCGAGGCAAAGTCCTTCAGCACCACCGCCAGGAAGATCGGCATCATCCACGTCATCAACCGCTGTTGTTGCTGCATCGCCGGGTCGCTGCTGTTGGTGGGCGACAGCTTCTGGCTCACCACCATGCTCGCCAGGTACAGCAGCAGCAGGATGAAGTCCGGCAGCGCCAGGCTGGGAATCCATATGAAACTTGCGTTCCAGAAGCCGTAGGCGTAGACGTTGACCGCGTTATATACCACGATGAAGATGGGGAGCTGAATGAGCATGGGCAGACACCCGCCCATGGGATTCACGTTATGCTCCTTCATCAACCGCATCTGCTCTTCGGCGAAACGCTGCTTGTCGTCCTTATACTTCTCCTGCAGCTCTTTCAGCAGCGGCTGGATGCGCTGCATGTCGCGCATGCCGCGGAACGCGGAATTGGTGAACGGGATGGTGATGAGCTTCACCAGCAGCGCCAGGAAGATGAGCGCCAGCGTCGGGCCCCACGCCGGGGAGAGCGCATTGAACGCGTCGACGATGGCCTTCACCGAGAAGTAGTAGGCGCGGTCGGTGCCGCTGCCAAAGCGGTGCAGCACGTCAAGCATCACCAGCGCCGTCTTCGCCATCGTCCGCGGCGCCACTGCCGGGCCGTCCGAGCTGCCGAGCAGGCCGCCTTCGCCCGCCAGCGTCGGCAGGGGCGTGCCGTCCGGCATCAGCGCGCCGGGAATCTCGCGATTCAGCACGCGGAACTGCTGCGGCTTCGCCTGGCTGAAGACGCGGTCAAACACGCTCGGCTCGTCGTGCTTGGTCGCCAGCCCGCGCAGGTTGTTGCGCGCCAGTTTGTTCGCCTCCTGGGGGGTGCCGCCGACGCGCACGCCGTAATCGTACAGCGTGCCGGTGCCGGCAAAGCCGGCCAGCGCCTTCACGTCCAGCGCGCTGCGCATGCCGAGCACGCCGGCGCGATAATAGGCCTGCGCGGCGTAGCCCGAACCCCGGCGCTGTGCTTCCGTGTATGAGCCGTACGCGCTGCCGAAGTTCCGCACGAACTCATAGTAATATCCCTGCAGGAAATGCGCCTTGCCGGCGATATTCGGATCCTGGCTGGTGAGCTGCTTGCTGCCGAAGCCCAGCTTCGTCTTCAGTTCGTCGCCAGGGACATAGTTGATCTCGGCGCCCTCGGGCAGCGCGCTCACCGAGCCTTGCACCCGTGTATGGAACGCGGTGATCTCCGTCTCGATGGTGGCCATGGCGATGATGGCCTGCTCGCGCTGCTCCGGCGAGAGCGCAGTGAGGGTGGGCGGGCCCGGCATACAGCCGGAGAAGAGGCACGCGGCGGCGAGCAGCACCGCCAGCAGCATCCCCCAGCGGAGGACACGCGGCAGGCCCGCGGGTCGTGGTCGATTCATATGCATCGGTTCATCCATTCGTTGTCGGTCGATCGTCCTCGGCTTCCAACGGCGCGTCGGAAGCGGGAGGCGTGTCTCCGGCCGTCGGCTCCATGCCCGGTACCGGATCATACCCGCCCGGATGCCAGGGGTGACAGCGCAAAATGCGAACACACCCCAGCCAGCCGCCTTTCAGCAGTCCAAAACGGGCGATGGCCTGGGCGGCATACTCCGAGCAGGTCGGCGAAAAACGGCAGCAGGGCGGCGTGCGTGATGAAATGGCGCGCTGATACCAGCGAATGGTGGCCAGCGCCCATCGGGCGAGCAATGATGGCAACGGCGCCGTCGTCATGACGGACCTGCTTCCGGAAGCGCCGGCGCGCGCACGGCGCCCAGCATCCCCAGCAGACTGCGCAGCGACGCCAGCACCACCGGCATCGTGGCATCGTGCGCGGCCCGCGGCAGCACCAGCAGGTCCCAGCCCGACGTCAAGTCGGGGCCCAGCGCGCGGATCGCCGCGCGCACCAGACGCTTGAAGCGGTTCCGCTCCACGGCTGAACCATATTTTTTTGTCACCAGAATCCCGAGGCGGATGCGGGCGTCCGACGGCACGTCGGCGGGCCGGGGGGCCAGCCGCACCTGCAGCACCGCATCGGATTTCCGGCGCCCCTGCTGATGTACGCGGGAAAAGTCCGCGCGTCGCCGCAGGGGCGCGTAAATGTCACGGATGCGCATTAGACGGTCAGGCGCTTGCGCCCTTTGGCCCGACGGCGGCTCAGGACATGGCGGCCGTCCAGCGTGCTCATACGCTTGCGGAAACCGTGCACGCGCGATCGGCGCCGGCGCTTGGGCTGCCAGGTACGTTTCATCGAACTGTCCTCCTCACAACAAGAACGGCAGGCGTTGCACCTGCCGCAAGCGGCGCACAGCCGCCGTATTTCTACCAACCGGGGCATTATAGCAAAATGCGCCGCGTGGCGCAAATACCGTTACACGTGCATCGAAGAGAACATGGCACGTTGCTGTCGCTTCATACGCCATCCATCTCACCGACGCTGTATGAGCTGGGATGGAGAAATGCACACACCATGCTATCGCCCGCGAAGGCTCGAATGAAAAATAACCTCTGCCGGCTTCGCGCGGATTCACACCACCGAGCGCCGGATCTCCGCCGGTGGCACAAAGGCTAGTGCGGCGCTGTTCATGCAGTAACGCAAGCCGGTGGGCCGGGGGCCGTCGTCGAAGACGTGACCGAGGTGGGCGTCGCAGCGGGCGCAATGCACCTCGGTGCGCTCGACGCCCAGGGTGGTGTCTGACGTGGTATAGACGTTGCCGGCGCCCACGGGCTGGTAAAAACTCGGCCAGCCGGTGCCGCTCTCAAATTTCGTCGCGCTGGCAAACAGGTCGTTGCCGCAGCAGACACAGCGGTACAGCCCCTCCGCGTGGTTGTCCCAGTAGGCGTTGGCGAAGGGCGGCTCGGTGCCGGCGTGACGCGCCACCTGGTACTGCTCGGGCGTCAACTGCGCCCGCCACTCGGCATCAGTCTTTCGCGCCTTCGCGACGTCGATCTCCTGCCCCTCCGCCACGGAAAAGACGGTGATAGTGTCAGTCATATTGATGCCCTCCCGCGGGAAGTATACCCGGTCTCGACTGATAGCGTCGCAGTTTAGGCAATCCATGTGCATAGACTGAACGCGCCTCGCGGCGCTGAGACTCTCTCGGACGATCACCGGTGCTATTTGCGTTTGTCCTCGGCGCCTTTGAGTTGCCCACAGGCGCCGCCGACTTCGGCCCCCCGCGATTTGCGCAGGGCCACCTCCACGCCGTGGGCGCGGAGGGCGCCGGTAAAACGCTCGGCGGTGGCGAGGTGATCGCCGGGGCATTTGAAGTCTGGGGTGGGGTTGAGCGGGATGACGTTCACCAAGCTCTGCAGGCCGCGCACCAGCGTGGCGAGGGCGGCGGCGTCGGCGGGGCTGTCATTCTGGCCGGGCACCACGGTGTATTCGAAGGTCACCTTGCGCCCGGTGCGGCGGACGAACTGGCGGGCGGCGGCGAGCAGCGCGTCGAGGGGGTACTTTTTCGCGATGGGCACGATGCGCGCGCGGGCGGCCTGGGTGGGCGCGTGCAGCGAAATGGCCAGCCCCACCTGCAGTCCCTCGTCGGCCAGCCGCTCGATGCCCGGCACGATGCCCACGGTGGAGAGAGTGATGCGCCGCTGGCCGATGTGGAGCCCCTGCGGGTGGTTGAGCAGGCGGATGGAGCGCGTCACGGCGTCGTAGTTCGCCAGCGGCTCGCCCATGCCCATGTAGACGACGTTCGTCACCTGCTGCCCGGCAGGCAGGTCGGCCTGCGCGTGGTAGACCTGGTCGACGATCTCGGCGGCGGTCAGGTTGCGCTCGAAGCCGGCCTGGCCGGTAGCGCAGAAGCCGCAGCCGAAGGGGCAGCCCACCATGGTGGAAACGCACACCGTCACGCGTCCCTCATCGGGGATGCGCACCGTTTCGATGGCGCGGCCGTCAGCGAGGCCGAAGAGATATTTCACCGTGCCGTCCGGCGCCTCCACGCGTCGGCGCGTCTCCAGCGCAGTGAGGCGACAGCGCTCGGCCAGCGTCGCGCGCAGCGCCGCCGGCAGCTCCGGCATCGCGTCGAAGGAAGTCGCCAGCCGCCGGTGCATCCCGGCGAAAAGCTGCTTCGCCCGGTAGGCCGGCGCGCCCAGGCTCGTTAGCACCCCGGCCAACTCGTCGGGAAACAGCCCTTTCACGTCGATGGTGCTCGTATCGGTCATCGTCGCCTATTATACGAAACTTTCTTCCATCGTTGATACGTTGTTCATGTGGATTGACACATTCACAACGCGCGGCGGGTATATTACACAAGTTGCAGACGCTACATCGGGTGGGAGGTGCTTCACCATGGAAACGCTGACTCGCTTTCTGGAAGAGATTCACCTGGGCGTAATCGAAGACCCGCACACCAACAGCCGCATGGTGCTCACTGAGCAGGTGACCGTCTGCCCGGCCTGCCGCGGCCTGCATACCCTGCGCCAGGAGCACGACCGCATCCGCTGCGCCGTCTGTGCGTGGGCTTCGCGCCGGCGCAAGCGGCCGGCGGCGTAAGCGATGCGGCAATGTGGTAGGATTTCGCGCCCGTGCGGCGAATAGTCCGGCAAGGGAGCGTGATCATGACTGTGCCCGTGCTGCAGAGTATCCCCCGCGGTTCGACGCCGCGCACCCGACGGCTGGCGCGCGAGGCGCTGGCGGCGGCCGCCGGGCCGTTTACCGAGTTTCACCGCCTGCAGCAGGACGGCGAAGCGCTGGCCGCGGCGACGCTGCCCACCGTGCTGCGCGAGGCGACGGCGTTCGCGCATGTCTTCACCCACCTCACCCCCGTCATCCGACCCAACGAGCTGCTGGTCGGCGCGCTACAGCGCGCGGCGACGCCCGAGGGGCAATATGGCTGGTCGCCCGACGGCGGCGTCGGCTATGTGGAGTGGTTTGCCGGGCACGTGCCGGAGGAATGGCCGGACATCCGCGCGGACGCCGCCCGTGGATTGCTCTCGCCGCAGGGATCGCTGAATCACAAAGTGGTCGACTACGCCAATGTCATTCGCATTGGCACGGCGGCGCTGGCGCGACGGGCGCGGCAGCTCGCTGACGAATGGGAGGGGCCGCGGCGCGACCTGGCGCTGGCCTGCGCCATGGGCTACGAGGCGATGATTGCGCACGCCCACCACTACGCCCACGCCTGCCGCGAGCGCGCGCTGACCAGCGACGACGCCGGCGCCGCGGAGCTGCGCGAGATCGCCCGCATCTGCGAGAAGGTGCCGGCGCAACCCGCCGAGACCTTCCGCGAGGCGCTGCAAAGCCTATGGTTCGCCTACCTGGCCGCCGGCGACGCCACCGGACGCCTCGACGTCTACCTGCACGAGTTTTACCAGGCCGACCTGGCCGCCGGACGCATCACCCCAGCCGCCGCCCAGGAGCTGCTGGAGTGTTTGCTCATCAAGCTGCACGCCGATACCTTCAGCGACGGCGTGAATGTCAGCTCGGTACAGACGATGACACTGGGCGGCGCCCTGCCCGACGGCCGCGACGCCTGCAACGCGCTGACACGACTGACGCTGCGCGCCGCCCACGCCGTGCGCCTGCTGCGCCCGACCATCTATATACGCTGCACGCCCGACACCCCCGCCGATGTGCTGGAGGAGGCGCTGGCGATGCTTGGCGACGGGCTGGCGGAGCCGTCGTTTTACGGCGACGCGCCGATCCTCGCCGGGCTGGCGCGCATCGGCGTTCCGGCGGAGATCGCCCGCGACTACGCCCTCAGCGGCTGTACCGAGGTGGTGTCGCCGGGTCGCGGCAACTGGGGCGCGCCGAACGGCTGGGTGAATTTCGCGCTGGCGGTGGATGACGTGCTGCGCACCGACCCGCCCGACGAAGACGCGCTGTGGGTGGCGTTAGCGCGGAAACTGGATGACCTGGCGGAGCAGTGCCGCCGGTGCAATATCGCCGTGGACGAGCGCGTCACCGACGCGCGCTTTTCCGCGACGCTGCTGATGCCCTGCTGCCTGGAACACGGCGCCGACCTGCTGCACGGTGGCGCGGAGTCGCATTACGGTCACTGGGAGGGCATCGGCCTGCCCAACGCCGCCGACATGCTGCACGCCGCGCTGGAGCTGGGGCTGCGCCGCGGGGTGCCGATGAGCGGCTTGTATGCCCAACTCGATGCCGGCGATCCCGGCTTGCGGGCGGCCATCCGCGCGTTGCCGAAATTCGGCAACGACATGCCCGCGGTGGATGACCTCGCTGCCCGACTGGTGACGCTAATGGCGGACGCGCTGGAGCGGCGGAGCACCCCGCTGCGAAAGGCGCTGGTGCTGGGGCACCTGGCCGGCGGCGAAAACATGCACATCGCGTATGGCCACTTCATGGGCGCCACGTTGGACGGCCGCGCCGCCGGCCAGCCGCTGGCCGATTCGCTAGCCGCCGCGCAGGGCGTCGCCGCCACCGGTCCAACCGCGCTCATCAACTCCCTCTGCCGGCTCGATCACTCCCGCCTCATCGCCGGCAACGTCTCCACACTGCGCGTCAGCCCCACCGACCTCGCCACCCCGGACGGCCGGCGCACCGTCGCCGCGCTGGTGCGGGCCTTTGTCGCCAACGGCGGCAGCCAGCTTCAGCTCAACGTCGCCGACGCCGACACCCTCCGCGCCGCCCAGGCCCACCCCGAGCGCTACCCCGACCTGCTGGTGCGCGTAGCGGGATACAGCTCCGCCTTCGTCACCCTCGGCAAACCGCTGCAGGATGAGATCATCGCGCGGACGGAGGGGTTCATGGATTGACAAATAACCACATTTGCCCCGAAGGGGCATGTGCGAATAGCCACGGGTGAAGCGCAGCGGAACCCGTGGCAAACGTGCCGAAAGTAACTTTAGCCCCGGAGGGGCGACAGAACGGTCTGTCGCCCCTCCGGGGCTCTTTCATATCAATCGGTTCCAGGTACCACGGGTTGGCACCCGTGGCTTTATCTGCCGGGCCTTCGGCCCTGATCCCTTCACCCCCTCGCCCCTGTTCCCTGTCCCCTATCCCCTCGTTTTTGTCTTTACCGGCGCAAACGGGGTATACTCACAGGCGTATGACTCAGTAGAGGTTCAAACTCATGGCGTTCACTCGTGCCTTTTTCCTGCTTTGCCTTTTACTCGGTGGGCTCGCTGCGTTCGCGGCGACGGTGACGGTGGTGCCGGGGCCTTCGGGGGCGCTGGCGCCGGACGTGGCGGTGGACCGCAACGGCACCATGCATATGGTCTACGGGAAGGGGAACGACGCCTTTTACGCGCAGTCGATGGACAATGGCAAGACGTTATCCCAAGCCGTGAAGATGAATACCACACTGCAGGTAACCACCACCATGGGTGAGCGCGGGCCGAAGATCAGCGTAGCGAGCGACGGCGTCATCCACGTAATCTGGGCCGACAAGTGGAGCCCGGGGGTGAAGACGTACCCCCGTTATGTGAACAGCACCGATGGCGGGAAAACCTTCTCCGAGCCGAAGCTGGTGGCCGACGTGGCCGCGACGGACGGCCTGACGATGTCGGCGGACAAGGACGGCAACGTGCTGGTGTTCTGGCATGTGATGGCCGACCCGAAGCCGGTGGAAAAGGCAGCCACCTGGCTGTTCATGGCGCGTTCCACCGACCACGGCGCGACCTTCCAGGCGCCCGAGCGGCTGAAGATAGACAATATGGCCGGCCTCGCTTGCAGCATGTGCATGATGCGCGCGCGCATCGGCGCCGACGGCTATGTCTATCTGGCGGTGCGCAACGCCGAGAAGGATGTGCGCGACTTCTGGATGCTGAAGAGCCGGAAGACGGAAAACAACTTCACCGCCATCCGCGTGAACACCGACAACTGGGTGCTACCGAGCTGCCCGATGTGCGGACCGGAGCTGACCTTCTCGCCCACCGGCCGCGCGTTGGTTGCCGTCATGGCGCGCAACAAGGTCTACTGGGCCATCTCCGATGAGAAGCGGGCGAAATTCGACCTGCACGTCGCCACCCCCGGCAACGAAATGAACGAGATCTACCCATCAGCCTGGATGAACCGCGCGGGCGATGTCCTCTTCGCCTGGCAGGTAGGGCCCATGTCGGTAAACAGCACCGCCGTGGTGAAATACGCGCTCTACAAAACCGACGGCACGCTGCAGAGCCAGCAGGCCACCACCGTCGGCACGTCTTTCAGTGGCACGAAAGCGACGGCCTTCATTGGAAAGGATGACAATTTTTACCTGGTGACGACGGCGCAGTGAATGCCCCAGAGGGGCATGTGATGCTAGCCATGGGTGCCAACCCGTGGAGAACCGAGTCAAGGTAATTAAAGCCCCGAAGGGGCGACAGACCATTCTATCGCCCCTTCGGGGCTTTGTAATATGCAATTCCGATTTCCACGGGTTGGCACCCGTGGCTAGCATCTGCCGGGCCTTCGGCCCTCATCCCGGTTCCCAGTTCCCTGTCCTCTATCCCTTACATATGCACGGGATGCCCCAGCGCCACTTCGATGGCTTCGTGGAAGCATTCGGACAGCGTCGGGTGCGGGTGGATGGTGTGGGCGTATTGCTCGGCGGTGAGGCCATGTTGGACAGCCATGGCGGCGCCGGCGATGAGGTCGGTGACGTGGGGGCCGATGGCCTGCACGCCGACCATGGCGCCGGTGTCCGTCCGGTAGATGGCCTTGACGAAGCCCTCGCGCTCGCCGATAGCCAGCGCCTTGCCCAGCGGGCGGAAGGGGAAGCTGCCGGTTCTGACATCAAGACCTTGTGCCTGCGCCGCCGCCTCGGTCATGCCCACGCTGGCCACTTCCGGGGTAGTGTAGAGCGCGGTGGGGATGGCGTGGTAGCGCATGGCGCGGCGATGGCCGGTGATGTTGTCCACCGCCACGCCCGCTTCCGCGGAGGACTTGTGCGCCAGCAGCATGCCGCCGATGACGTCGCCGATGGCGTAGATGTTGCCGATGCCGGTGTGCAGGTATTCGTCCACCACCACCGCGCGGCGCTCGATGGTAATGCCCTGCGCTTCATACCCGCATCCCTGAGTGAAGGGCCAGCGGCCGGTGGCCACCAGCACCACGTCGGCGGCGACACGTTGCGACTCGTCGGCGCCGGCAGGCTGATAGCTGACGTATTTCTTCCCGTCGGCGTCGCCGATCTCCAACACTTTCGCACCGGCTTGCACGGCGATACCCTGGCGCTTCAGCGCAGTGGTCAACTCGGCCGCCACCTGGTCATCCTCGGCGGGCAGGATATGCGGCAGCGCTTCCACCACCGTCACCTTGCTGCCCAGCACGTTGAAGAAGTAGGCGAATTCCAGCCCGATAGCCCCGCCGCCGATAACCGCCAGCGTGGCCGGCACCTCCGGCCAGAAGAGGATCTCGTCGCTGGTGACCACGTTGGCGCCGTCCATGCCCGGTATGGGCGGGCGCGACGGCGTGGAGCCGCTGGCGAGGACGATGTTACTGGCAGTGATCTCGCGTGCCTCGTCGCCGGCAATACCCAGGCTGTTCGTGCCGGTGAGCGACCCCGCGCCGATGAAGACGGTGATCGCGTTCTTCTTCATCAGGTATTCCACGCCGCTGCGGAGCTGCTTCACGATGCGCTCCTTGCGGCTCATGATCTTGCTGAAGTCGAAGGAGACGTTCTCCACGCCGATGCCGAATTCGCGCGCGCCCTTCGCGCCGCGGTATACCTCGGCGGAGGCAAGCAGCGCCTTGGTGGGGATGCAGCCTACATTGAGACAGGTGCCACCGAGGAAGCCCTTCTCCACCAGCGCCGTCTTCAGCCCATGCTGCGCCGCCTTGATCGCCGCCACATACCCGCCGGGACCACCGCCCAGAATCGCCACATCGTATTCATACGCCATCGCCTGCTCCTTCGTCACACACAACGGCCCGCCTAAAGGCAGGCCGTGAAGATGGGTGAATTGTACCGCGTGCGGGGGATTTGTGCCAAGTAGGTAAGGGGACAGGGGTGAGGAGATAGGGGTGAATGCGCATCCGCAGTTCTAATAGTTGTCGATCAGTATGCCGGCGGTCGTTGCGCGCTCCCGCGCGCGCCCTCACCCCCTGACCCCTCTCCCAATGCTGGGAGAGGGGAATGTCATATTCATTGCGGTGCTGTAGTCGCAGCGTCGGCAATCCCGTGTGCTACGGCGAGCACGCGTTACAATCTATTGGTCATACCCCCCACGTCATCGCATCGATGAGGATAAAGCCGCCGGCCATTTTCACCGGACGGCCGGCGAGGGTGGTGTCCAGCATGGCGCGGCGGAGGGCGGTGTCGCGCGGGGCGGTGGTCAGGTCGTCGGGCTTGCCGTCGAAGACGCGGAAGAAGGGGTCGAGATCGTCGGACAGCACCGGGAAGGCGTGGAACTCGCGTTGCCAGCGCACGATGTTCGACTCGGCGGGGAGCAGGTCGCTGTAGCGATAGTCGAGCAGCCAGGAGTAGCAGATGAAGGCGACGGGGGTGGGGTTTTCCGGAAAGTACCGCGTAAAGAACGCGGCCGACGCCTGCACCGAGGCGCCGCAGGCGTGGTAATCCATCTTCCCGTCGGCGGGGATGTGCATGTCCAGCACCGGGTCGCCGGGTTTCAGCACGCAGTGCCACTCTGCCAGCGGCAGCATCACGGGCTCGGGTAGGGCGCGGCCGTCGCGGGTGACGGGCGTGCCGCACACGGTCTGCGCGCCCTCCTCCAACTGCGTCACCCAGGCATCGGGATCGGCCACGCCGTTCGTGCCATCGATATACCCGTCGCGGCGGCAGCGCTGACCGCTCTCGAAGAGCGCCACCACCTCGCCGGTGGCGCGGTGGCGGTAGGCGCGCACCGGCCAGGTGAACGATTTGTAGATATACTGCATGCGCCCCACCCGGTACAGCCGCCCGGTGAGGTGCCAGGCCATCCACCCCAGCCGGTCGAAGCCCCACGCGCCGAAGCGCCGGCGCCAGTTGCGCATCCAGATGGGCAGATCGCGCAGCGTGTCGCGGGCGATGGCCAGGGGGATGTCGCATTCGGCATACGCCCGCAGCAGCGGCGGAATGCACATCAGCACTACAACGGCGGAAAAGAGCGGAAAGCCGGCGGGATCGGGCCAACCGCGGGCGCCGTCTGTCACTCCGCGGGTGACGACCAGCTCGCGCCACAGCCACGCCAGCCGCTGCAGGGGTTCGCTGCCGCGCACTTGCGCCAGCGTCTCGCGCAGCGGCGGCAGGATGTCCGCGGGGAAGTCGCAGGTGGCCGCCAGCTCTGTGAGGAAGTCGTCGGTCAGGTACGCCAGGCCCTCGGCGGGGAAGGTGGCCTGGGCGTCGTCCCACGCTTCGCGCCAGGCGGCGGGCGGCGCGGCAATGCCGAGGGTGGCCATCACGTCGTCGTAGGTCATTACACGATCCCCGCGGCGAGCAGGTCTTTCAGGTTGAGCATGCCGATGATGCGGCCGGTGGCGTCGAGGACGGGCATTTCGCTGATCTGGCGGGCCTGCATCGTTTGCAGCGTTTCGGCGGCCAGGTGGTCGGCGGCGATGGTGCGCGGTGCCGTATTCATATGCGCGCCGCAGGGTTTGTGCAGGGCGTCCTCGTCCTCCAGCAGCGTGCGGCGGATGTCGCCGTCGCAGATGAGGCCGAGCATGACGCCGGCGTCATCCACCACCGCGGCGGCGCCGGCGTGGGCGCGGGTGATGGCGAAGAGGACGTCTTTCAGCAGCGTGGCAGGCGTGACGGCGGCCAGGTTCTCGCCGGTGCGCATCACGTCGCCCACGGTAAGCAGCAGGCGGCGGCCCAGCGCGCCGCGCGGATGCAGGCGGGCGTAGTCGACCGAGGTGAAGCGCCGGCAGCGCATGACGGCGATGGCCAGCGCGTCGCCCATGGCGATCTGCGCGGTCGTGCTGCTGGTGGGGGCCAGGTTGAAGGGGCAGATTTCGCGCTCCACGGCGGTGTCCAGCACCACCGTGGCGGCGCGGCCCAGCGCGGAATCGGCGCGGCCGGTGAGGGCGATGATGGGCACCTCGATGCGGGCGATGGCGGGGAGGATGGCGTTCAGTTCCTCGGTGTCGCCGCTGTTGGAGAGCGCCAGCAGGATATCGCCCATCGCCACCATGCCCAGGTCGCCGTGCACGCTCTCGGCGGGGTGGAGGAACAGCGACGGTGTGCCGGTGCTGGCCAGCGTGCCGGCGATCTTGCGCGCCACCGCGCCGGACTTGCCCATGCCGGTGGTCACCACCCGGCCGGTGCAGCCGAGAATGAGGTCCACCGCCTGGCCGAACTCCTCGCCCAACCGCTCCGCCATGGCGACCAGCGCCTGCGCTTCCTGCCGCAACGTCTCGCGCGCGAAGTCGACAACCGCGTCGCGCTGTAAAGTCTGTGGGGTCATAATGGTGTAGTATTCGACGGCGGGGGTGGGGGTTCCTGCCTGGAGGGGACACGTTCAGCGGTATTGTAGATTGTCGGTCCCAGCGCCTTCGCGCAGCCCTCACCCCCGACCCCTCTCCCAATTCTGGGAGAGGGGAGTGAGACTGTTGACGATAACGCCCTTATTTAACAGATAGCTCCCCTCGCCCAAGCTTGGGAGAGGGGCCGGGGGTGAGGGCCGAGCGAAGGCGCCGGGACCGTTTGCGCACCAGCGTCTGCACGTGCGCGCGGCTCGACAGAGTCTCGCCCTCCAGCGACGTCAGAACACGTCGGTGATATTCCCCCGCGCGGGCGGCTCGAAGTCCCACACCTTCGTGGTGGGGTAGAGCGCCTCGTAGTCGTGCCAGTGGTCCATCATGATGTCCAGCTTGCGCTGCACCTGGGCCAGCAGGTCGGGACCGAGGGTGAAGACGGACTCTTCCGCAGCGGTTTGCGCCTGGTGGAGGATGGGGCCAGGATGCGACCGGAGGATACTCAGCAGGTCGGCGACGTTGTCCACTTCCTCGCGGGCGATCTTGCGGAAGGCCAGCACGCGCATGTCGCAGATCATGTTGTCGTCGTAGTCCATCATATTCGGGCCGTATTGCGGCTGGTCGGCGGTGTCGACGGCGTACTGGAACATGATGGTGTTGCGCATCGTCTCGGCGAGGCAGGCGTAAGCGCCCAGGCGCGCGGCGAAGAGGCGCAGGTCATCGGCGTGCGCGGCGTCGGGGCAGGCGTCGGCAAGGGATTGCACGCGCCCTCGGCAACTGGTGATGCGGTTGATGGCGTCCACCAGGTTCCAGCGGGCCATCCACACCGCGCAGGAGCCGCTGAAGAGCGGTTTGCCCAGCAGCATGCCGTAGTTGGCGTTCTCCTCGTCGGTGTTCACGCTGAAAAGGTGCGGCTTGTAGTGCGCCTCTTCCTCCGCGGTGAGCTTCGTCGGCTCGGGCACCAGCGGACGCATGATCCAGCGCGCGCTGACGGTCAGCCACGGCATGGTGATGCTCATGCCTTTCTGCGGCACGGTACACATCGCCTGGTGGGCGTGGCTGAGGTCGTTCCACACGCCAACGAGCTTTTCGGCGCCGTTCGCCGAGCCGGTGAGCTTCTCCGCCGCTGCCAGCAGCACGGCGTCGCGGTTCAGCAAGCCCTGGCCGGGGTTCTCCAGGTACGATTCGATGAGCAACCGCGCCAACGGCAGGTGGTACTCGTCGAAGCCGAGCGACGAGACGGCGGTGTCACCGTCGGGGTTGTGATACACCGACTGCAGCCCGGCCACGAACTCGACCGGCTGGCCCAGGCCCACCACCGGGTAATAGGGCGTCCACAGCCCGCCGCCCAGGTGGGCGCCGGGGCCCCAGCGGCCTTCATTCAGGTTGTTGCCGCTGTTGACATACTGGCCTTTCGTGCACAGCGCGCGGGCCGCGGCCACCGTGCCGGCGGGCAGGCCGCTGGACATGGTGTTGACGGCGATCTCCACCCCTTCCGAGGCGGCGCCTTCCTGCAGCACGGACAGCCAGCCGGCGATGCGCGCGCCGGGGTCGCGCATGCGCCACTGGGTGGGGCCGTTCATGCCGGGGTACAGGCACGGCGACCAGGCAATGCCCGCGCCGGAGTCGTTGCCGAGGAAGGAGAAGCTGTCCAACTCGGGGTAGCGCCGGGCGATCTCCGCCATCGATTCGCGGTAGAGATCGAGCACTTCCGGCTCGTCGATGGACGGGGCGAAATAGGGCTTGCGGGCGATGCGGCCCAGCTCGCACTGCGCGCCGCGCCAGTGCGGGTGCGCGCGATACACCTCTTCCGGCAGCCACTGCGGCTCGCAGCCGGCCACCTGGCCTTTCAGCCCGAACTTGCGCAATATGGCCATCTGCGCGTCCAGCCAGTCCTGCAGCGGGCGGGCGGATTCCGGGGTGACCCACTGCTGCAGCGCCTTCGGCGGGCAGAAGCGGAGGATGCCCATGCTGTGCACGCTCCACGACGCATACGGATCACTGTTATCGGGCAGGTACCAACTGCCGTAGTGGAACGGCACCCAGCCGACGTTGATGTGCGTGGCGCCAAACTCCACCGCGGTGGCGACGTAGCGCTCGAATGCGTCAGCGTCGAAACGCGTGGTGTGCGCCATGGCGAAACCGCCCACGCAGAGCCCCCGCCCATTCAACCGCTCTCGCGCCGCCGCGCTCCAGTCAACCCCCGATGCCGATGTCGAACTACCCATGCTGCCTCCCGTGCGCCGCAAAATATAGAGGACGCGGCGCCGTTTAAACGTTATTTCGCGAAGGAGGCGTGCCGTTCCTTCCGGGAGGTGAAAAAATGCGTGCGATATTACCGCGCTACTGCCGGCGTGAAGCCCAGGCACGGCAACCCGCCGGGATAGGTCACCGCATAGACGCCGTCGCTGACCGGGAAGCGCATGGCGCGGGCATCCGTGAAGGCGAGGGGCTGGGCCAACCGGCGCATGGTCGGGCTGCCGGGGGCGAGATAGCTGCCGGCGAAGTGCTGCAGCAGCGTGGTGCGGTTGCCCAGCGAGTGACCGGGGTTGAGCACGATCTTGCCGTCCACTTCCGTCTTGCCGAGGAAGTGGGCATCGACGGCCAGGCCGGCGGCGGTCATGGCGTCGGTCACTCGGCGCTTGTCGGCGGCCAGGCAGTAGCCGTCCTCCAGTCCGTGAATCACCACGATGGCGCAGGCGGCCTTCGCCGCGACCTGCAGCGCCAGGTGCGCCGGATGGCCGAGATCGCGGATCTCCTGCATGCCCTTTGACAGGTAGGCGGGGCTGGCGGGGTCGCGGCTGTAGCGGGCCTTCAGCGCGCTGCCGCCCGGCTCGCGATAGGCCATGTCGTCGGTGAGGCTGGCCATGCCGGACAGGTCGACGATGCAGGCGAAGGCGCGCGGCGCCAGCTTGTTGGCCATCTGGATGACGTTGCCGCCGCCCGAGCCGCCGCAACCGTAGATGCGCGTGGCGTCAAAGGGACGCCTTTCGGCGCGCAGCGCCTGGGCGATGAACTGCAGCCCGCGCAGCGCGTCGATGGCCTGCCGGCAGCCGAAGTCGTAGGGGGGATCAGTCGGCTGGTCTTTATCGCCGCTTTGGAAATACTCCACGCCAATGGCGATGACGTTGTAGGCATTGGCCAGCACGTCGGGGTTCGGCGCGCCGTCGAAGGTAACGCCGCCCCAGTTGTGCAGGTCCAGCATCAGGCCGGTCTCCGCCGTCACCTGCGCCAGCGCGCCTTTCGGGTAGTACAGGTGCAGGCGCAGCGTCTGCGCCGGGCGGTCGCTTCGGCCCTCCCAGTCGGGCACAATGATCTCGACCAGGCCATTACGCACCGGCAGCACGCCCTGTGCCCACGCCAACATCCCACACAGCAGCACGCCCAGCACCAGCCATCCCCGCATGACATTCTCCCATATCAGTAGATGGCGGTACTATTCGCTATGTCGTCGCTGGCACCTTTCCGGCATCGAGCAGCACGGCGACGCGGTGCAGCAGTTCCTCGCGCAGGAACGGCTTGCTGAGCACCGCGTTGGCCAGCGTCCACTCGGTCCGGTGCGCGTCCAGGCGCTCGCTGCGCACGGTGAAGATGAGGATGGGCAGCGCGGCGGTGCGCGGGTCCTCGCGCAGGCGGCGGCACACCTCCCAGCCGTTGATGCCGGGCAGCATAATGTCGAGGATGAGCAGGTCGGCGGGCTGCTCCGCGAGCAGCGCCATCCCCTCCTCGCCGCTGGCGGCCGTCAGCACGGTGTAACCGGCCGCCCCCAGCATCATGTCGGTCAGTTCGCGGATATCAGCGTCATCTTCGATCAGCGCGATGGTCTGTGTCATGCCGGACTCCTTTCTGGCGTGGCGTCGCCGGCGCCGATGGGCGCCAGCGGCAGGATGATCGTGAAGGTACAGCCGCGGTTCTCGCCCGCGCTGTCGGCGGTGATGGCGCCGCCATGCAGTTCGATGATGCCGCGCGTGACGGCCAGGCCCAGCCCCAGTCCACCGGCGCGCTCGTCGCGGTTCACCTGGTGGAACACCTGGAAGAGGGTGGGCAGCGCGTCCGGCGCGATGCCGCGCCCGGTATCGGTGACGGTCAGCACCGCCTGGTTCGCCGCGCGGCGGCACGCGACGGTTACCGTGCCGCCGGCCGGGGTGAACTTCAGCGCGTTATGCACCAGGTTGCCGATGCACTGCTGCAGCCGATGCGGGTCGCCGAGCACCGGCAGTGGGTCGTCGCCGATATCCATGTGCAACGTCAGGCCGCGGTCCGTCGCGGTGGGCAAGGCGTTCTCTACCGCCAACTCGGCCTGCGCGCGCACGTCCAACCGCTCGACTTCCAACTGAATCTTCCGGTGGATCAGCCGGGACATGTCCAGCATCTCGTCCACCAGCCGTCGCTGGCGCACGGCGTTGCGGTGCACCACCTCCAGGGCGTGCCGCGGGAAGGCGGGATCATCGGAACGCAGGCCTTCCACCGACCAGCCCAGCATGTTCGTCAGCGGTGTCTGCAGTTCGTGCGACAGCACCGCGAGGAACTCATCCTTCGCCTGGTCGGCTTCCTTCAATACGGTGATGTCCTCGATAATCGAGACCGCGGCGACCACGTCGTCATCCAGATAGATCGGCGCCGCGTACAAAAGGCAGGGTATCTCACAGCCGGTGGCGGGGACGCGCAGCAGGTATTCCTCCGCGCGAATGACCTCACCGCCCAGGGCGCGTGGGGCCGGCCAGCGGAGCAGATCAATCGGCTGATAGCTGCGCGGAAGCAGTAGCTCACCGTCGCGCATTGAGGAAAGACCCACCTCGCGGAACCAATCGCGGGCGGCGGCATTGACACGGGTTGCAGCACAGTCGATATCGAGAAAGGCCACCGGCAACGGCAGCGTATCGATGGCCGCCTCCAGGAAGGCGCGTTCCCGCTCCAACTGCTGCTGGGCCTGGCGCTGGGCCAGCGCGATGGCGATATGCTGGCACAGCCATTCGGCCAGCGCGATGCGCTCCGGGGTGAAGTGATCTCGCCGGGTGTCATTCAACTGCAGCAGACCAAAGGTTTCCATCCCCAGCCGCAGCGGGATGAGCGCCACCGATTCGTACCCGGCGGCATGGCAGCGGTTGCGCGTTCCCGTCTGTCGCTCGGCTTCGGTGGTGCCGGCCAGCAGCGTAGTGGTCGAGTTCGTCCAGAAGCTGCCGAAGTCGGTGAAGAAGGGCAGCGCCGGGTCGGTGCGCCCGCTGAGGATATTGCCGCACATGCACTCCAGCAGCACCTGGCCGTGCGCGTCGCGCGCCAGGCTGCCGTCCGGCAGGCGCCCGCATAGCGATTTCTCGGCATGCACGAAGGCGCGCGGAAAGCCGCGGGTCTCGAAATACGGGTAATCGTCGCCGTCGCGCAGGCGGATGCCGGCCGCCTCGCAGCCGGACCACTGCTGGAAGAAGTCGCAGAGATTGGCGATTAATCGTGGCAAGTCGTCCGGGGTATTCAGCAGGTGCAGCACCGCCAGCATCGCCTCGCGCTCGATCTCCGCCTGCCGGCGCGCGGTAGCGTCAATGCCGACGGACAGGAATTCCGTCAGATGCCCCTCGCAGTCATAAATGCCCGAGTTCGTCCATTCCATCCACACGCGTTCGCCGTTCTTGCGCATGTTTTCATTGGTGTTGTCGTGGTACTGGTCGGGGTCTTCGCTGATGCCGGCCATCATGGCTGCCAGGTCGCGCCCGCTGGAGTCTCGCGGCGGCACGATGGTGCCGGTGGCCGGCCGGCCGAGCAACTCCTCGGCGGCGTAGCCGAAAAAGCGCAGCGCGCGCTCGTTGGCGAAGACGATCTTGCCGGCGAGATTGATGCGCAGCACGATGGCCGTCGTCTCTTCCACCACCTGCCGGTAGCGCGCCTCGCTTTCGCGCAGCGCCGCTTCCGCTGCCTTGCGCTCGGTGATGTCGACGTCCAGGCAAAATATCTCCGGTTCGCGCCCGGGGATGCGCACCACGGCATGGCTGGAGAAAACCGGCACCCGCGATCCGTCTTTGCGCATCAGTTCCATTTCGGCGGCCGGCGGCATTTCGCCGGTCTCCGCGCCGTCGCGAATCGCCGCCCCCACCAGGTCGCGCATCTCCAGCGGGATGATCAGCTCCAGCAAGTTCCGACCGATCGCCTCCTCTGCGGTGTAACCATACACGGCTTCGTTGGCGCGGTTCCAGTAGCACACCGTGCCGTCGGCGTGGTAGCCTTGCACGGCGATGTTCTCCATGGAGTCGATGAGCACCCGGAAGCGCGCCTCGCTTTCGCGCAGGGTGGCTTCGGCGGCCCGCTGCGTGGTCATGTCGCGGAGAAACATGCTACTCAATACGCGGCCGTCGGCACTGGTGAACAACGCCGATGAAACGTCTACCGGCATGCGCGTGCCGTCCGCGCGGATCATCGCAACCTCGCCACGCGCACGGCCCGTCGCGGCCCGCTCGGCGATGAAGACCGCCAGCCGCGGGTCGGTGACATCGATCAGGCCGTCGCGTCCCATGCGGATAATCTCGTCCTCTGAATAGCCGAGCATGCGGCAGGCGGCGGGATTCGCGGCGAGGATGGGGCCGTTCGGGTCGGTGAGCATGACGCCGTCCATGCTGTGTTCAAAGAGCGCGCGGAAACGGGCTTCGTTCGCGCGCAGCGCCGCTTCGGCTGCCGTGCGCTCGGTGATGTCTTCGATGGAGACATTGGCCCCGATGACGCATCCGTCGGCCTTCGGGCGGGGAGAGGCGCCCACCTGCGCGCGGACGGCCGCCAGCAACGCCGGCGACCAGCCCTCCATGGGACCCAGTGGGGTACGCGACCAGTCGAAGGCGTGCAGGCGCGCATCCGGTGACGGGTCGACGACATCAACGGCAGAGGAGGTGATGCCATCTGTCATGTGCATCCTGCCTTTCGTGCATCGTGATGAGGCGCGGCATCCGCGTGAATCATCCGGCGTCCCCACTCACTGCGACGACGAATATGCTGATTGTCAAGTATACCATGCGGTCATTCGCGGGACAATGCGTGCGATGTGTGATAATCCAGACAAATTGACATGACCGGTTTTCCGGAAAATAAATAATGGTTATTCGGTAGGATTTTATTTTTCGGTCGGCGAAGATACAAAACCGGTCACGCCGCCATGTCTGCCGGGCGGCGCAATACGCCAACGTATCAAGGGGAGTCACATGCGGCTGGGTTTCGGAAAAAAGCCGGAAGAGCGATCAGTCGAGCAACTGACCACCGAGCTGGGGGAAGCCCAGGCGCGCGGCGAATGCCTGCTGTCAGGCATGCTGGCGCTGCTGGCCTGCGTGCGAGAGTTTGCCCATGAGATGCCTGAGATTGGAGCGAAGGAGTTCTCGCAGGAGATCGAGGGGCTGCAAAAACAACTGATCGCCGCCGAGTCGGCGGCGGAGTTGCGCCGCGCCTTCGACGGCAAGCCCGAGCGCATCCTCGGCTACGTGCAGCGAGAAAACGCCTACCTGGACGAGCGCGAGCGCGAGTTCAAGTCGATCATCGGCGTGCTGCGCCAGGGTCTCACTGCCGCCTTCGATGACAGCCAGGCCTTCTCCCGCCGCGTCACCGACCACAACGGCCGCGTGGAAAAGGTGATCTACCTCAACGACCTGCGCCGCGTGCGCGAAGACCTGCGCAACGAAGTGGAAGCCATCCGCACCACCATCGCCGAAAAGCGCGCCATCGATATGCGCAAAATGGAAAAACTCTCCGAGCAGGTGGATACGCTGCGCTCCAACCTCGAGCGCGTCACCGACATCTCCAACACCGACGCCCTTAACGGCTTCCGCGCCGCCGGCGCCCTCCCCGCCGAGGTTGTTACCACGCTAAAAGGCGCGAAAGTGGCGGCGGTGCGGGCGCTGGCGGGACCGTGAGGTGACGAGGGGGGTTCTGTCAGAACTGAGTCGTCAACCCTTTCTCGGGTTGCCAAACTTGCCACATCCCGGTATGCTGGCCGCAGCATTCACCTGACGGGATCATACTTCCATGCGCTGTCCGCACTGCCAATCCGTCCGTATCACCGCGCTCAAGCTGTCAACCGGCATTGAATATTGACCCACCATCGGCGTCCAATTTTGACCCACCTCCGGCGGTTAGTTTCGGGGCGCATTGCGGGTTTTGATGCGCCAGCTCTCGTTGCCAGTTTCGAGGATGTCGCAGTGATGCGTCACCCGGTCGAGCAGGGCGGTGGTCATCTTGCTGTCCCCGAAGACCTGCGGCCATTCGCCGAAGGTCAGGTTGGTGGTGATGACGAGTGACGTGCGCTCATAGAGCTTGGCGAGCAGGTGGAAGAGGAGCTGGCCCCCGTTTTTCGAGAAGGGCAGGTAGCCCAGCTCATCCAGCACCACCAGATCGAGGCGCGCCAGGCTGTCCGCGAGTTTGCCCCCGCGTCCCCCCAGTTTCTCCTGTTCCAAGGCATTCACCAGATCCACCACGTTGAAGTAGCGTCCGCGCGCCCCGGTGATGATGACCTGGCGGGCGAGCGCGCTGGCGAGGTGGGTTTTGCCGGTGCCGGTG
>CAZPYA010000014.1:62936-69043 GCA_964590255.1 uncultured bacterium | reverse complement strand
TCTTGCCCCACCGTTCTATTCCTCCTCACTCTGGTAACAGATTTTGCGCGCACCCTGTCGTATTCGTATTCGTACTCGTTCGCAATTCGAGTATGAGTAGGAGCACGAAACAGGGAGGGAACCGCTTGCCTATGGCGTATTCTTCTCCCATTCCTTCCTGCGAGGTGTGTCATGCCGGCCATTAAATGCCCGAAGCGGATTTGCGATATCAGCGAGCGCGAGTTCTGGGGATCGATGCGCGCGTCGAGTGACAACGCGGAGCTGGCGGCTGCCATCCGGCTGGGACGGTTGGGCGACACGGACGCCGCCTACCGGGCGCTGGGCGCGTATCACCGTCGGGTATTGACCGAAGAACTGGCCGCGGCGCGGGAGCATTTGGCGGCGCTGGACACGCGCTTCGGGCAGACGGCCGAGGACTTGCTGCGCCACCGCATCGTCACCTGGCACACCACGGTGGCGGAGTTCGGACCGGAGATCGATTGGAACTACGCCAACACCGACCAGTATGGCTTCCACTACCTGGGCTGGCTGAACGCCGGCACCGCGCGGTTGCTGGAAGGGCCGGACGATGCCATGCGCCGGTGCTGCATCGATATCGTCACCAGTTATTATCGCGCGCGCAACGGTCTCGATCACCCGTATCCCGGCCTGCACCTGGTCTACTACGAGCTGGGCGCGTGGGCAAAGACCGTGGTGCTGCTGCCGCTGTATTTAACGCTGCTGCGCGACGGCGACTTGCCCACTGAGACGCAGATGGCGTTCATGAAGCTGTTCCTCGGCTTCGCGCGCTCGCTATATGACATCCAGACCGGTTATCATGGCGGCAACTGGCAGATCGTCGGTTGCAGTGGGTTGCTATCGCTGGCGCGAGTATTCCCCATGTTTACCGAAGCGCCGGCCTGGGAGGAGCGCGCGCGGCAGTATCTGCGCCAGCATCTCACCGACGACTTTTTCGCCGACGGCGGGCACAAGGAGCGCTGCTGGAGCTACGGCTACATGAGCCTGCGTGGTCTCACCGAGATGTATCAAACGAGCAAGCGTTACGGCGGGCTGGGCGCGGATGAAGCGCTGTTCCTGCGTACCATCCGCAAAGCCTTCCGCTGGTTCGCGCAGACGCTGGGGCCCACCGAGCACATGCCCGCCTACGGGGACGGCTCGATCGAGGACGGCGGCCACATCCTCGATGCGGCACAGGCATATTTCCCCGCCGTCGCCGGACGCGACCTGGGGGTGGACCGCGCGGCCTCCGTTTACATGAAACCATCGGGCTATGCCATCTTCCGCAACGGCGGCGGACGGGACGCCGTCTATGCCAATCTTAATGGCGGTCCGTTTGCCGGCTGGCACTCACACATGGATACCCTCAACCTGAACCTGTGGGCACATGGCACGCCGCTGTTGGAAGAGGTGGGGCGTTTTGGCGGGTATGGCGAGGGCCTGGCGCTCCTTTTCCGCGCACCGGAGAGCCACAACCAGCTCACCATCGACGGCATGCACTACGACAACGTCGACCGCACCGGGCCTGACAGCGACACCCGCCTCTCCGGCAGCACCTGGAACGGCCACCCGGACTTCGCCGCCCGTGCTGGCCGCGATCCGGTGTGGCATGCGGCGCCTGCCGCCGACGTCTTCACCGCCTGGCACGGCGCCTACCGCGCCAACTGGCGCGAGCCGCAATCGGTGGATATCGCCATCCGTCGCACAGTGGTGTTCGTGAAAGAACCCGGCTACCTGCTGGTGTGCGACGTCGCGCGGGAAACGAACTCGAATAACGAAGGCCCAAACTTCAGCGTAACGCAAAACTGGCACAGTCCCGCGCCGTTCACGGTGCTAGGGCCGGGCCGGGCGCGCACCGCGGGCGAGGCCGCCTGCCTGCTGGCCTTCGCCCCACAGCCGCACCTGCGCCGGTTGGAGGTGGGCGCCGACTTCGCCGGGGACGAAACCTCCGCCGAATCCCTGTATCCCGAACGCCACTATCTCCGCGCCCGCCGCTGGATGCCGGTGGAATACCGCGGCGCGACGGGCGTCACCGTGCTGTTGGCGCCCATCCTCGGCGAAGTGCCCGACATCACCATCGAGACGCTTGACCTTGACGGCGCCCCGCTCTTCCGCGCCGGCGCCTTCGCCGTCACCACGCCGCGCGGGCGCGATCTCATCCTCCTCAATCCCGAACGGCTGCCGGGCATCACCTTCGCGGGCGAGCCGCTGACAGCACGGGCGGTGGTGCGCCTGGCGAATGGCCGGGGGAACGTGATCGTGCCATAACAACGGTTGCGGATGGCATCGCGGCCCCATGGCACTATAATTCACCGGGGAGATGCGTTATAATTCGAGCCAATGGAGGCGTCTATGTTGCAGGAACTTCCGGTGGGCATGCCCATTCTCTATGGTGGCGATCAGGTGACGCACGTGTCGGCGGAGCTGGCGGCGGCGTTTCAGCCGGGCGACCGGTTGATCGTGGTAGAAACCACTGGCGACGTGCTGCATCTGCCGGCGGCGGAGCATGCCATCGCCGCGGCGGCGGTGGAGCGCGCGCACCAGGCGTTCGACGCGATGGGCAACGTGCCGGAAGCGGCGATCACCGCGTTTTATGAGGCCTTCGCGCGCCGGTTGGAGGACGATGCGACCTGGGCGCCCATTGCCGCGGCGAACGCCGAGGATGTGGCGGCGGCGCAGGCGCGTGGCCGCGGTACCACCCGTCTGGTGGCCGACGAGAAGATGCGCCGCAACATGATTGCCGGGCTGCGCGAGTGGCGCGACGCCCCCGCGCGCGCCGGACAGGTGCTGGAGCGCGTCGAGCACGACGGCTGGGCCGTTGAGCAAATTGTCGCGCCGCTGGGCGTGGTCGGTTTTGTCTTCGAAGGACGGCCCAACGTCTTCGCCGACGCCACCGGCGTGCTGCGTGGCGGCAACACCGTGGTCTTCCGCATCGGTCGTGACGCGTTGGGCACGGCGCGGGCGATCGTGAAATTCGCGCTGGACCCCGCGCTGGCCGAGACGCGTCTGCCCGACGGCGCGGCGACGCTGGTGGAAAGCGCCGGACATGCGGCGGGCTGGGCGATGTTCAGCGACCGTCGGCTGGCGCTGGCAGTGGCGCGCGGCTCGGGCAAGGCGGTAGCGCAGCTCGGCGCGGTGGCGCGCCAGGCGGGCGTGGCGGTGAGCCTGCATGGCACCGGCGGCGCGTGGACCATCGCTGACGAAACCGCGGACGCCGGCTGGCTGGAGGCGGCCGTCTACCACTCGCTGGACCGCAAGGTCTGCAACACCCTCAACGTCTGCTGCCTGCCGTGGGGGCGCGCGGGCGATCTGGTGCCGGCGTTCCTCAGCGGCCTGCGGCGCGCGGGCGAGCGGCGCGGGCACGGGTTCAAACTGCATATCGTCAGCGGCGACGACGCGGCCATTCCCGCGGAATGGCTGTCCACCATCGTGCCCGTGCGCCGGGCGGAGGGCGACGTGATGGAGCCGCTGGCCGAGCCGTTACCGCTAGACGCCATGGGGCGCGAGTGGGAATGGGAAGAGACGCCGGAAGTAACGCTGAAGATGGTGGATAACCTGCGCGAGGCGGTGGCGCTATTCAACGCCTATAGCCCGCGGTTCATCGCCAGCCTCATCTCGACGTCGTCGGATAACGCGGCGTGGTTCAGCAACGCCGTCAACGCACCGTTCCTCGGCAACGGCTTCACCCGCTGGGTAGACGGCCAATACGCGCTGAACCGCCCCGAGTTGGGCCTGTCCAACTGGGAAAATGGCCGTCTTTTCGCCCGTGGGGGTATTTTGAGTGGCGACGGGGTATTCACCGTACGGACGCAGGTGACGCAGGCGACGGCGGATGTGCACCGTTGATGATTTGCAGCAATAGGGACGCTGGCAATTGTGGTACAATGAATGTGGAGAACACGTCATGGCAGCGATGCGTATTGAAGAAATATATGAACGGTATCTCAAACCGCTCTCACCATCAGAGCAGTTGCGTCTTGTATCGCTTTTGACACAAGGCGCTGCGCATGGCGCTCGGGAGGATATCCGTGACGAGAAGCTCGATATTACAGGATTGCACGGACTCGGGAAGGAAATCTGGCAAGGTGTAGATGCACAGGAGTATGTGAATAAGCTTCGTGCCGAATGGGATCACCGACCATGAACTTGGTATCGATACAGCGCCGATTATTTATTACATCGAGAAGCATCCAACATATGACGCCCAGGTGAGCGGAATCTTCTCGGCAATCAAGCGTGGAACTATTACTGGCGTAACGTCAGTCATCACGTTATCCGAAGTGCTGGTGCAGCCGCTTCGCGCCAACAACACCTCCCTTGCGACCCGTTACCGTGACTTCTTACTGGGGAGTTATCATTTTACTTGCTTCCCCATCGATGCGATGATTACCGAACTCGCGGCTTCGCTTCGTGCACAGTATTCCCGCCTTCGCACACCCGATGCACTACAGATTGCTGTAGCGATGTTCAGTGGATGCGATGCGTTTCTGACGAATGATCACGCTTTGACCTGCGTGACTGACATTCGCATCATTACGCTCGATAACCTGGCTACATGAACAACTGCCGAAGTGTATGGCTGTATCGAAGCCGTTTAGGATCAGCGAGAACCAGCCAATACGTCCCGCCGCTGAAAAAACAGCCACGGCAGCAGCCCATGATCGTTGAGGGCGATCCAGCCGACTTCGTGATCGCCGCTGAGGTATTCGTGGTAGCTGGGGTGGCCGCCGGCGTGGGTGAGCGCCTTGGTCATGGCGCGGGCGGTGCCGACGGGAATAGTGGCGTCGCGGGTGCCGTGGGCGATCCATATCGGGATATGCGCGATGTCGGGCGCCTGCGACGGGTTGCTGGTGCCGCAGACGAGGGCGGCGGCAGTGAAGAAATGCGGCGCGCGGGCGAGGGCGTCCCACCCGCCGGTGGCGCCGCGCGAATACCCCACCAGGTAGATGCGGTCAGGATCGACGGGCAGCGTTCGCGCCAGTTCGGCGGTGAGCGAGAGGGTGAGGCGCAGTGGCGTGGTGGGCCGCGGTTGCACCTGGAATCCGTCGGGTTGCACCATCCCCTCAGGTACCCAGAAAGTGTCAGGCGGGCATTGCGGCGCCAGCACATAGCACGGGAAGCGTGTGCGGGCGTCGTCGGTGGTGAAGGCCGGCGCGACGGAGAGCAGTTGCGCCTGGTTGTCTGTCCCCTGGCTGCCGGCGCCATGCAGGGCCAGCACCAGCGGATACAGCCGGCCCGGCTCGGGGTTCATTGGCGACAGCAGGCGATATTGCAGGCGTTCGCCCGCGGCGTTGCGGTAGACGGCCGCCGCGAACTCGGCTGGTGGCAGCCGCTTGTAGTGGTTTGCATAGAGAGCGCCGCCCAGCCACAGGCACACAAATAGCGCCGCCATGCCCAGCACGACGGTGAAAAATATTCTCGTGATTCGCGGTCGGCGACGTTGCCTCATCTTCACAACAATTTTCCCCTTCTATATTGACACACAAACGGCAGGTTTTTCCAGAGTTTTCGGGAAGAAATCGATAACTTTTTGTTATGAGGGATAAAAATGGCGGATTCCGCGAATGTCTTGTGGTATACGAAGCCGGCGTCGCGCTGGCTCGAGGCGCTGCCCATCGGCAACGGCCGCCTCGGCGCGATGGTCTTCGGCGGCATGGCGGTGGAGCGGCTGGCGCTGAACCACGAGAACCTGTGGCGGGGTACTACCCGTGACCGCACCGTGCCGGAAGCCGCCGCGCACCTGCCGGAGATTCAGCAGGTGCTGCTGGCAGGCAAGTGGCTGGAAGGCGCGGAACTCGCGACACAATACCTGAGCGGGCACGAGCGCCGGGTGGAACCCTACCAGCCGGCGGGCGACCTGAACCTTTCCTTCCCCCATTCCATCTGGGCGAACGACTATCGCCGTGGCCTGGATCTGGCCACCGGCGTGCTGAGCGTCGATTACACCGCTTTTCGCTTCGGCACGGTGCGCCGTGAGTATTTTGCCTCCGCCGTGCATGGCGTCGTGGTGGCGCATCTGTGCACCGATGAGTCGGGCCAACTGACTTTTGCGGCGAATTTCACCAGGATTCCCGACCCGGACTGCACGGTGACGACCTGGGCGGATGGGA
>CAZPYA010000014.1:0-62926 GCA_964590255.1 uncultured bacterium | reverse complement strand
GCGCTTTGGCCTGCACGGCGTTTTTGTCGAAGGGGTGCGCTACGCCATGGAGGGGCGGCTGGCGGTGACCGGCGGCAGTGTGACGACGGACGCCGACGGCACGTTGCGGGTGCATGGCGCGGACGCGGCGCTGATCGTGCTTACCATCGCTACGAATCTCTGCGATGCTGACCCGGCAGCAGCTTGCGCGGCGCGGTTGAACGAAATGCCGCTGGATTTCGCCACGCTAAAGGCGGCGCACGTCGCGGAGCATACAGGGATGTTCAACCGCGTGGCGTTGGCAGTGCCGGGCAACGCGGAGGCGGAGGCGCTGCCGATGGACCAGCGGCTGGCGCGGGTGCGCGCGGGCTGCGATGATCCGGGGTTGGCGCCGCTGTATTTCCAATACGGCCGCTACCTGCTGATGGCGTCCTCGCGTAATTGCGACCAGCCGGCGAACCTGCAAGGCTTATGGAACGAAGAGCTGCGGCCGCCCTGGGACAGCGACTTCCACGCTGACGTGAATATTCAGATGAATTACTGGCCGGCGGAGACGGTGAACCTGGCCGAGTGCATCCACCCGCTGCTGAGCTTCGTCGAGCGGTTGGTGCCGAACGGCCGGGAGATCGCCCGGCGGCTCTTCGGCTGCCGCGGGGTATTCATCGGCATTCAGACGGACGTGTGGGGACGCCCAACGCCGGAATCGCCGGGCTGGGACGTGTGGACCGTCGGCGCGGCGTGGCTGGCCGAGCATTTCTGGTGGCGCTGGGAATATACGCGGGATGACGTCTTCCTGCGCGAGCGCGTCTACCCGTTCCTCAAGCTCTGCGCGGCCTTCTACGAGGACTTTCTCATCCGCGACGAGCATGGCTGGCTGGTAACGGCCCCATCGCAGTCGCCGGAAAACACGTTCGTGGGCGGCGCGCAGCCGGTGAGCCTGTGCGTGGCGTCGACGATGGACCTTATCCTCATCCGCGAAGTGCTGGGGCGCTGCCTGCAGGCCAGCACCGCGCTGGGCGTTGACGCGGAGCTGCGGCCGACATGGGAGGCCATCCTGCGCGACCTGCCGCCGTTCCAGGTCGGCCGCTTCGGGCAACTGCAGGAGTGGCTGCAGGATTTCGAAGAAGGAGAGCCGGGACACCGGCACCTCTCGCACCTACTCGGCATCTTCCCCGGCGAGATGATGACGCCGGAGACGCGGCCGGAATTTTTCAAGGCCGGGCGGGCGTCGTTGGAGCGCCGTCTCTCCTGCGGCGGCGGCCATACCGGGTGGAGCCGCTCGTGGGTGGCATGCCTGTGGGCGCGCTTCGGCGAGGGAGAACTGGCCTACGAGCACCTCATTCACCTCATCGTCGACTTCGCCACCATCACGCTGCTCGATCTGCACCCGCCGGAGATCTTCCAGATCGACGGCAACCTGGGCGGTACCGCCGGCATCGCCGAACTGCTGCTGCAAAGCCACGGCGGCGCCCTCCGCCTGCTGCCGGCGCTGCCCCCGCAATGGCCGGAGGGCGCGGTGACCGGTCTGCGCGCCCGCGGCGGCTTCGGCGTGGATATCACCTGGCGAGATGGCACGCTGGCAGAAGCGATGATCACCAGCGACCTCGGCGCGCCCTGCACGCTGGCGGGCAATTATGCGGTGAGCTGCGATGGCCAACCGGTGGCGACGGCGGTGGGCGCGCATGGGTGGGTGACGTTCGCGACGGAGACGGGGAAGGGGTATCGCGTCACCACAAAGTGAATAGCGATAGCAGCGAGTTTGGAAGCCGGCGAGAGCCGCGTCCCGGTGCAATTGATACACCAGGGGCGCGGCTCTCGCCGGCTTCCAGACTCGCTGCCAGACATACGGCCTGATTCTATCTATTACTCTCGGGGCGCGACTGAGGTCGGCTTCCATACAGTGCTATAGTCGCTAACTAATCCGTCGGTAATTCCAGCGCACACAGCCGGTGTTTACACGGCACGTACCAGGTGTCGCCGATGACGGCGCCGCCGCCGCAGGGGGCTTCAGCCTGTTCCGCGATCCAGACGGCTTCCACGTCGGCGGCGCCGACGCGGGCGCGGTAGAGACCGCGCCAGGTGGCGCCGTAGACGTGGTTCCGATGGCGGAAAAGCGTGCGGCAGCCCCAGAAGAGGGTGCCGAAGTCGGGGCCTTCGATGCGACCGGTGGCGAGGACGGTCTTCGCGCGGTAGTCAAGGTAGGCGAGGGTGGGCTTGGGGTCGTCCTCGGCGAGGAGGAGCACGGCGTAGGCGCGGCCGTCGCCCACGGCGCACAGGTCTTCCACGCTGGTGATGGGCAGGCCCATATCGCCGGTCCAGACGGCGGCGTCGCGGTGGGGGTCCCACAGCGCAAAGCCCGCCCTGGTGGCACGGGGCTGAGCGCCGCTGCCGGCGGCGACGGAGAAGCCCGCGAGCAGCAGATCGTCCTCCTCCAGCCAGGCGAGGGAGTATCCGCTGCTGTCCGTGAAGACGTGGCGGTGGCTGCCGAAGGTCTCCGTTTTCGGGTCGTACCACGCCAGCGTGCCGCCCCACATGCCGTAGTCGGGGATGGAGGCCACCCACACCTTGCCGGCGGGGCCGCAGACCATGGCCCGCGGGCGATAAGCGACGTCGTCCATGCGGCCCAGGTCGCGCGGGTTGGCGTCCGCGTCGGTGCCGAAGCGGTAGGGGCGCGAAGGGTCGTAAACCGACAGCCGCGCTTGTGGATAGCTGGCGATGTATAGCTTGCCGTCCAGGTTACCCATCGAATACGCCTCGCCGCCGGAAAGGCTGCAGGCGCCCAGGTCTTCCAGTCGGCCGGTGGCCGGGTCATGCACGAAGAGGTGCTCCGGCAGGATGCTGGAGCCGTAGACCAGGCCATCGGGGCCGGCGTGGGCGAGGAAGAGCGCGGTGCCCTCACCCTGCCAGTCGACGGGCAGCACGCGCACCGAACCGTCCGCCTCGGTGATTTCCAACTCGTGGTAGGCGAAGCGGTCCGCGTCGGCGAAGCGGAAGGTCGCCCCGCCGGGCAGCGTAGGTTTGGGCATCGGCGCCGGCGCCGTCTCCACCGGGATCGCCTCCAGCCCCTGCACGCGGAAATCGCCGGCGTGGCTGGTGATGTAGAGCAGTCCGTCCACCCCGGTAATCAACTCCACTTTACCCTCGCCGCTCTGCACGTCGGCCACTGGTCCGACCGTGCGATACTCGCCGGTGGCCGGGTCCAGCGCCACCACATGCGGGCGAGTCATGCGCACCACGCCCGCCACGGTGCCGTCGGCGCCGCACTGCGGGTAGAAATACATGTCCGTATCGTCCATGCGGCCGTAGTTGGTGAAGACGCCGGTGGCGGGGTCGTAGCGGGTCAAGTCGCACTTGCCGAAGCTGCCGATGAAGAGGGTGCCGTCCGGGTGCTCGGCGATGCGGCAGGGGAAGCAGGCGGCCTCGTCGTCGCTGGCGTTGATGCGCCCCAGGCACTCCAGCCGGCCGACGCGGGGGTCAAAGCGATAGAGATGCCCGTGCTTCCACACGCCGGCGAAGAGGCAGTGCCAGCGCTCGCTCCAACAGGCCCACACCGCCTCGTCGTCGCCCTCGTGCTCACCCAGGAATCTTTCGCACGCCCCGGTATGCGGGTCGATGCGCAGCACGAAAAACGGCGCGGCCATCTGCCCCATGGTGGCATAAAGGCACGGCGCGCCGCCGGCGTCCTCTCCAGCCATGAGGATCACATTAGTGGCGGAACGCACGGGTATGCCGATCTCGCGGACGGCGACGGATTGCATGGTTGCCTCCATTAATAGTAGTTGGGCTATCATAACACAGGTTGGCGAGATGAATAACGGTCGACATGGCAGGAGACAACTGTATCGGCGCGAAACTGAGAAAATATCGTTATGGCAGAAAGCGTGGGGAAGATGCGGGAATCGTATGATGTCATCGTAGTAGGCGGCGGCACGGCGGGGGTGATCGCCGCGGTGCAGGCGGGGCGGGCGGGGGCGCGCACGCTGCTCGTGGAGAAGGCCGGCATGCTGGGCGGCACGGTGACCATCGGCGGCATCAATGCGCCGGCGCATTTCTTCGCCTGGGGGCGGCAGGTCATCGGCGGCATCGGCTGGGAGCTGGTTCGCCGGTGCTTCGAGGAAGCCGGGCAGCCGGTGCCAACGCCGGAATTCACCATCGACACCCCCACGCCGCGGCATCTGGTCGTCGATAAGCTGATCTTTGCCGCGCTGTGCGATGAGGCAGTGCTCGACGCGGGATGCGAGTTGCTCTTCCACGCCATGCCCGCTGCCGTGACCCGCGTTGACGGCCGCTGGCAGGTGACTATCTGCACGAAGACCGGGCTGCAGCAGACATCCGCGGCGGTGCTCATCGACGCCACCGGCGACGCGAACGTGGTGACGCTGGCGGGGTTCGACGTCGTGCGACCGGAGATCGTGCAGCCGGCCACGTTGTCGATGCAGTGCGCGGGGTATGATCCCGCGGCGCTGGATTACGAAGCGCTGGCCGCCGCCGCCGAGCAGGCCATCGCCGCCGGCGATTTGGTCACCACGGACATCTCCTGGTGGAATACCGGCCCGAAAGGTTTCCTCGGGGGGCATGGGCGCAACAGCAACCACCTGCGCGCGCCACGGGCTGAAACAAGCGAAGGCCGGTCGGTGGTCGAGGTGGAAGGGCGCCGGGCGGCGCTGCGCGCCTACCGCTTCTTCCGCAAGCAGCCGGGCCTGGACGGCTTTGTCATCGAGTCGGTATGCACGGAGACAGGCATCCGCGAGACGGTCACCATCAAGGGCAAGCACACGATCACCGTCGACGAATACGAGGCCGGTGTCGTATATGACGACGCCGTCTGCTACGCCTTCTACCCCATCGACGAGCACCTGAACGACGGCGCGGGCACCAACTACCGCCCGCTGCAGAAAGATATCGTGCCGACCATCCCGCGCCGGGCGCTGCTGCCGGCGGACAGTGAAGGGCTCGTCGTCGCCGGCCGCTGCCTGGCCAGCGACCGCGAAGCCCACTCCGCGCTGCGCGTGGAAGCGCCGTGCATGGCGATGGGCCAGGCCGCCGGCGCCCTCGCCGCCCTCGCCGCGCAAATGGGCGTGGACGTGGAAGCCGTGCCGATGGCCGACCTGCATGCGCTGCTGCGGGCGCACGGGGCGGTGGTGCCGGAGGTGGCGGTTGAAGTAAAGTAAGCCAATGAAGAGAGATACGGGCGGGCGAGTGTCCCCGCGAGTTGACTCCGGGTGGATGTTTGGTGTGTCGTGTTCGACTATAAAGTGGTCACGACGGATAAGACTTCCACCTGGAGTCAACTCGCGGGGACGCTCGCTCGCCCGTATCTCTGAAAACATTCCCCTGCTACCGGTGTCTTACCAATGTAACACCCTTTTGCAATAGGAGCATCCCATGCGCGCATTGTTGTCTGTGCTCTGTCTGCTGCTGCTGGCGTCGCTGGCCGGCGCCGAACCCCTCATCCGCTGCCGCAACGGATACGATTTCGTCCGCCATTTTGTGCCGCTGGAGCCGGGCACCGGACGGGAGATGGGCAGCGCCTCGGAGAAGGTCGCGTTTTCGGTGAATAAGCTGGCGGGCGTCGACTGGAAGGCGTCGAAGGCGCTGTTTACCGGCGCCAGCCCGCGCAAAGCGGCGCTGCCCGAGGCCAGGCCGGACGACCATGTGGACGATTCCTGGACATATTTCAATGTGCGCTACGTGCCGTTGTGGCGGCTGGTGGTGGGCGGCAGCCCGCAGTGGACTGATTACACCGTGTCGACTACCGTGCGCGTGCTCTCTCCGGCGCCACTGGCCGGTCCGCGCCCCGGCGAGGTGTTTTTCAACTACCAGTGGGGTCGCGAGGCGGTGGGCAGCGACGCCGGCATCATCGTGCGCTACCAGGGGCCGGATGACTACTACATGGTGCGCCTGTCCACCGGGTATGGCCATGTGGAGCTGTGGAAGACGCATGGCGGCGTAGTGTGCGTGAAGCCGTTCGAGTTCAAGCAGGACACCGATTATTCGCTCGAAGTGACGGCCAGTGGGGCGTGGATTACCGTCAGCGTGGACGGCACAGAGGTGCTACGCTACGCCGATCCCATCGAGCCGCTGACCAGCGGGCGCGTGGGCCTGGGCGTGCGCGAGAGCCAGGTAGCCTTCAGCGGCCTGCAGGTGACCGCCGCCGCGTCGAACAACACCCCCGTGCCGGCGCATAAACCCAATTTCCACGTGCGCCCGTGGGTGGGGCGGCAGTATATCTTCGACGGCGACGAGCCCATCGCCTGGTATAACGCCACCGACGGCGGCGAGGGCGGCGACCTCGCGGAGATGAAATTCGTGCCGGGCCTCATGCCGATGTGCCTCACCCACGTGGCCGCCTGCTGGAACGACATCGCCGGCAAGCAGAAGGGCGGGCCGCTGGTGGTGAAGGCGGACGGCGACACGCTGGCCTTCACCGTGACGCTGGAGGACCGCAGCGGGAAGAATGGCTTTACCGACGTCGCCGACTGGACGCTGACCTACGACCCGGCACGCGGCTATATCTGGGACCAGCGGGTGACGCTGACGATCAACACCGACGACGTGCTCGCCAAATGGAGCGCGAATCTGGTCGATCCGCTGTTCTACCAGTCCGTGGCGCCGGCCACCGGGAAGATGCCGATGTGCCGCGCCACCGAGAACTATGCCGTCTTCACCCGTCCCGACGGCAAGCTGGGTGCCTTCCCGGCGAACCATGAGCACAAGAACCTCGGCAGCACCTGGGACAAGTTGGTGGTGAAAAAGGGTGGCGTGTGGGCGCACCGCATCGACCGCTGGGCGGTGGCCATCGAGTTCCCGGAAGATAACGCGCACGATTTCTACGGCGATTACTGTCACTGGGGGCTGGACCTGCACTTCACCCCGACTGTGGCCTACCCGAATGCCACGGTACCGCGGGTGAAGGCGGGCGACGTCTTCACCGGGCACGCGAAGTGGTATGCCTGGACGCCCGCCGAGATGGAGAAGGCCATCCAGCGCGGCATCCTGGTGGAGGCTCAGTACAACCCGCTGGAGACGCGCAACTTCGCCCACGCGGAGCCGGTGAACCGCTTTGACACCATCGTGCCGGCGGCCAGCGGCGATTCGCTGGTGCGCTGGTTCGGCACGTATGCCATCGACCGCACGGTCGGCCGGGGTGACAGCACCAGCATGCGCATCCGCGGCGAGGAGATGCGCAACCGCGGCATGTATGGCGACGTGCCCAATGCCCGCCTGGGGCCGTCCTATCGCACCGGGCCGTATCTGGCGCCGAAGTATCGCATCGGCGCGTGGGTGAAGAGCCAGGACTTCGCCGGCACCATCAGTATCAGCACCGATTTTCCCGTTTACCAGAAGCCGCGCGAGATCAAGGAGACGATGGGCGCCATCAACCTCGCCGGCGCGACCGACTGGACATACGTCAGTTTCGAGACATCTTTGCCACGCCACGCGCACTATTTCTACCTGCGCATCGACCCGAAGGGCAAAGGCACGGTATGGGTGGACGACGTGGAGATTGTGCCGATATGGAAGTAGTTCCACGTGGGTAGTCATATGGTCACAGATCCGTTTGCCGCGGAGAACCTGCTGCCTCCCTGGCACCCCGCCGGCAAGCACGCCCAGGCATTGGAAAAGGAGTTGCGCAAGGAAATCGGCCCCGGGCATCTGCTGCACGGCCGGCGCATCATGGCGCTGGCCTTCCGCAACGATCCTGACGATGTCCTTGTCGCGGTAAATGATCCGACGTATCCGTTGGCGGCGGTGCGCCTTCGCTGGGGCGTGTCCGGTGATACCCCGGACATGCGCCGTTTCTCCAGCATTGAGGAATGGCGGGTATACATGCGCAAGGGGAGCGATCTGTCGGGCTCGTAGTGAGCCACGCAGCACAGCGGAGTGGCGTCCGGTTACCGATCAGGTGACCACCAGAACCCGTTTGTAGTCAGGCACGCAGTGAAACGGAGTGCCGTTCGATTAAGCAATCGGTAACATCTCCTGCGTTGAACGCCACTCCGCTGTGCTACGTCCCTGACTACAAACGAGTTCTCATGGCAGGCTATCCTGTAACTGTCACCATTTTTCTACGCTGCTCTCGAATCATCCCTCACTGATTACTGCTTACGCGTTCACTCCCTCACCTCAGCGATGGCGATGCCGGATTCGCCGGCGACGGAATACAGCAGGTAGGTGCGGCCGTCTTCGCGGTAGATGGCGGGGTCGCGCAGTTGGCGGACGGGCTCCGGCGCCCAGCCGCGCCGGGATGGTTCCAGCGGCAGGTCGGCGCCTTCCCAGTCGGTTTTCGGTTCCAGCACCACCTCGGGGTCGGTTGCGCGCCAGGCCATCCAGTCCGGGGTGAGGTCGATGGTGGCACGGAGGATACGCTCGGGGCAGTCGTGGGCATTGGTGAAATAGACGGTGAGCCGGTCGCCGTCCACCTGCAGCGCGCTGTGGCGCATATCCTGCGTGAAGAGGGTGGGGCCAGTGTCAAAGCCCGTCAGGCCGTCGTGCGAGCGGTAGACAATCCCCGGCATGCCCAGCGCATACCAGTACCCCTGCCACTGAAAGAGGCGGAAGTAGGGCGCGCCGAGCACCTCGGGCGAGAGCGTAAAGTTCAACCCATCGGCCGAGCGCGCGACGAACGAGCGCTGGGTGCCGTTGAAGGGGTCCGGCTCGATGTCTGCCACCGGCCGGTGCACGTATATGCGGATTTCCCGCTGTTCCTCGTCAATATGCACGTCGGGCGAGGCGATATGATGCGCCCAACCCGTGCCCTCCACCGGCAGCACCCCCGGCGCATAGGTGCGCCACGGCCCCTCTAGCCGGTCGGCGACGGCCAGGCGGATATACTCCCCGTGGTGGTGCGCGAAGTACAGGTAGTAGCGTCCCAGCGGGTTCGGCAGCCACGCCGGCACGCGGATAAGCGACGGGCCGTTGATATTCGCGCCCATGCGGTCGTCCATGTGCGGGGTGATGATCGGATTGTTCGGGAGGCGGTGGATGTGCATGAGTCGTCTCCGCGAGATACATGGTCGTCATACGGATCAAGTGATCGCCAGAACTCGTTTGTAGTCAGCCACGTAGCGTCAGCGGAGTGGCGTCTTCGTATAGGGTGGGTGGTCGATTGTCTGATCGAATGCCACTCCGCTGTCGCTGCGTGGCTCACTACGAGCCCGATAGTGCATTTCGTTATCTTGTAATCGAACGCCACTCCGCTGCGGCTGCGTGGCTCACAACGAACGGGTTCTGGTGGTAGGCTGTCCTGTTATCGCTTCCTATTCAAATTCGTCGGGATACTTCTCTTTCAGCACGGGCACGGCCCAGCCGCGATCGGTTTCCTCCAGGTATTGGCAGTACTGCTTCAGCGCGCCGCGGGTGTGGAAGGGGCCGCCTTCACGCATGACAGTCCACAGCGGGTCGACGGCGTCCTGCTGTGCCACCATCATGTCGTCGTGCCAGCCGAGGAGGCGGTGGGCGCCTTCGCGGCAGAGGTCGGGGCGGCTGTCGGCCAGGTCGTGCTGCTCGTGCGGGTCGTCGATGACGTTGTAGAGCATCTCCTTGGGGAAGAGGTGGTAGCCGTCGTGATAGGTGCGCATGTAGAGCCACGGGCCGAAGCGCACCGAGCGCTGGCAGACGTGAGCGCACTGGCTGAGGATCAGTTCCTCGCGTCCGCAATCCGCGCCTTGCAGCGCGGCGGCGTAGCTGCGGCCGTCCCAGGCGGGTTTCGGTTGCTGGCCCAGCAGGTCAGCGAGGGTGGGGGCCAGGTCCAGGTTGTAGTGCAGCCCGCCGTCGACGTGTCCGGCCTTTGCTCCCGACCAGCGAATGATCATCGGGATGCGGCAGGTGACGGCGTCGGCGGTGGCGTGCTCGCCGTAGATGCCCAATTCCCCCATGTTCTCGCCGTGGTCGGCGCTGATGATGATGCACAGGTCATCCAGCGCGCCCTGATCCTCCAGCCCCTCGAAGAGCATGCCGATGTGGTCGTCCATGTAGCGAATGCCGCAGTCGTACCCGTCGATGAACTGGCGCATGTCGGCCATATCAGCGACCTCGCCCAGGTGCCGCGGGTAACGCGGGTCGCGGACGTTATTATACATGCTTACTTCGCGCGCGCCGTGCGGGCCAACCATTTGCCGGTGCTCTGCCAGCACGTCGGCGGTGAGCCATGCGGGCAGCGGGTCATCGGCGAAGGGATTGCCGAACTCGGCGGGCGCGCGGTACGGCGTGTGCGGGTCCCAGTAGTTCACGTGCAGGAACCAGTCGTCGCGTGCGGCGTTGTGCTGTATCCACTGCAGCACCGTCGGCGTCACCTCCTCGGCGCTTTCCATGCCGCCGTGGCCGGTATTGTGCGTCTCGTTGAAGCCGGCGTTGAACCACCATGCGCTGTGGCGCTCGGCGAAGGGGGAGATGGACGCCGTGTGCAGCCCGGCACGGCGCAGCACCATCGGCAGGCTCTCGCGGTCCATGCGATCACGGAAGCCGCGCGACGCGCCTTCCAACCGCATGTCCGCCGCCGTGCCGCCATGCCCCACCACGCCGGTGTGGATGCCGAACCGCCCGCTCATCAGCGCCGCCCGCGAGGGCAGGCAGGGGGCGTCCGAGCAATAATACTGGTCAAAGCGCACCCCCTGGCGCGCGATGGTATCCAGGTTTGGCGAGGTATTGCGGTGATACCCGTAGCAACCCAGGTGATCAGGCCGCAGGGTGTCGAGATCGAGGAAGAGGATGCGCATGTTGGCTCCTTATTCGGGCAATTGCGCGCCGACGTAGATGGCGTCATGTCGATTATAGTCAAACGCAAAGTGAATGTATCCCTCCGCTTCGTCCAGAAAACCGTCGGGGTAGGAAAGCCAGCCGGGGAAGGTGACGAGATCGCGCCGATAGCCCCAGGTGCGCAGATTGTCACCGGATATCCATAACGACAGCGGGTTGCGATTGGTCATGCAATTCGTGCCGGCGGGGGCGGGGTTGTGCAGCAGGGCGATGCGCCCATCCGCCAGGGTGAACAGGCGGAATTTCGCGCCGGGATTGGGGATATCGGTGGCGCGACGTGGCGTCCAGGTGTATCCGCCGTCGTGCGAGTCGGTGCGCATCAGCACCCCGGCGCCGTCCACGCGGATGAGCATGGCCAGCGTGCCGTCGGTGAGCTCCGCCACGTTGTTTTCCGGCCAGTGCCACTGGCCGACCTCGCCGAGTACGCTCTCCGAGCAAGCCCACGTCGCGCCGCTGTCGTCGCTGATGAGGACGCCGTTCTCCGCCTGCACGGTGGGCGTCTCCCAGATGTACCGCTCCTCGGCGATGAGCCGTTCCTCCTCGCCTTCGGCCATGCGGAAATACTGGTAGGGCAGCAACAGCCGGCCGGAGCGCAGGCGCAGCAGCGTGCGCGCGAAGGAGCGCCGTGGCCGATGGGGGAAGGGCGACCATGGCCCCCAGGTGATGCCGAAATCTTCGCTCACCGTCAGCCATGTCCGCCAGTCGGCAAAGCGACCGTTATGCGTACTCACCACCATCGTCACCCGGTCACCGAGCACAAAGACTTCGGAGGGTGTCGTCGCACTGCTTATCTCCGGAAAGAGGCGCACCGGGGCATCCCAACTGTGCCCGCGATCGCGCGAGCGGCAGGCGAAGACGCCGTTGTCCGGATGCGGTTCGACCGGCCCGCCACTGAGCAGGAATGTTACCCAGTCGCCATTCGGCATGCGCCGCAGCGTCGTATCACAGCAGAGCAAATTGGGCGGCGTGCCGCGATAAATAAGGGCCAGATGGTCCATAGTTGCTCCAGTCAGAAACATGGGGCGGCTAAGCCTCCACCCTCTCGGCTGGTGCGGATACCGGCGCCGCCACCCCCAACCGCGCATATTGCTCCGCCGGCGCGTCATTGTCCGCCATCAGCCGGGTCAGGTGGTCGATCATGCGCGCTTCCACCGCCGGGTCGTCGAGAGGGTGTTCCTGGCGTGGGTCGTTCTCCAGGTCGAAGAGCATGGTGCCGAATTCGTGGGCATTGGTCCACGCGCGGCCGGCGATTTGCATGGTGCGGCAGCCCTTGGTGAAGGGGAAGGGTTCCGCCAGGCGGATATCCTGCAACTCCTGCACGTCAAAGGTGTGGCGCATGTGCGTGGGCATAAGGGTGTATTCGTGCAGCGGCTGGTTCTCCGCCGCGGCCGGGCTGCGCATGTAGACGTAGCGGCCGTCAGTGACGTTGACATGGGCGCCGTGCAGGCCGAACAGGCCGGCTTCGCGCACAGGGGTGTCGTCCGCCACGGTTTGCGCCAGCGGCTGCCCCTGCATGTCCGCCGGGCGCTCCACGTTGAAGTAGTCCAGTAGCGTGGCGGGCAGGTCGATGCTCTGCACCAGGCTCTGGCGCCGCGCGCCGGCGACGCCGCTGCGCGGGTCCCAGATGAAGAGGGGGGTGTGCGCCACTTCGTCGTAGAAGGGCTGGCAGCACTTCGCCCACCAGTCGTGCTCGCCCAGCAGGAAGCCGTGGTCGGTGTTGACGATGAGCATGGTGTCTTGCCACAGGTCCAACTCGTCCATCAGGTCGAGGACGCGGCCCAGGTAGTGATCGCACATGCTGTGCAGTGCGGCGCACTCGGCGCGGCAGCGCGCCACCTGCTCCGGCGTCTCCGTCACGCGGCGGTAACTCGGCCAGTCGAAGTGCATACCCTCCTGTGTCGCCGGGTAGAGGTCGCGGAAGCGCTCGGAGGCGAAGTAGGGCTCGTGCGGGTCGAAGGTTTCGAGGTGCAGGAACCAGTTGTCCGCGCCGCTATTGGTGCGCAGGAACTCCTCGCCCAGACTGAAGGTGACGGGCTGGCACATGCGCGCTTCGTCACGCTGGTAGCGGCGGTTCACCCAGTCCTGACGGTTGTTGCCGCGGTTGTTCAGCGATTCGGGCAGGTCGAAGGGGCGAAGATCGGCCTTCCACAGGTCGCCTTCCTGCCCGCGCGACGTTTCGAAGGAGCCGTAGCGCGTATGGTACGTCCCGCCGCCCTCTTCCCAGTAATGGTAGTGGTCGGTCACCAGGTGCGTATGGATGCCGTGCCGCTGCAGAATCTCCGGCGTCGAATCATCGAACGGCTCCAGCGGCCCCCAACTGCGGTGCAGAAAGTTGTACCGTCCGGTATGCAACTCGCGCCGCGCCGGCATGCACGGCATGCTGCCCACGTAGCTGGTATCAAAACACGCCGTGCGCTGTGCCAGCCGCTGGAAATTCGGCGTCTGCACCCAGTCGCAGCCATACGGCTCCAGCATGCGCCGGTTCAGCGAGTCGAACATGACCATGATGGCTTTCATGACGATACCCCTTTTGTTGGTGAGACGAAATTCACCGCAGAGGATGCAGAGAGCGCAGAGAAGTTTATGCAAAATGCAAATTGACAATTTCCAATTGTCAATTTGCATGTATCAATTTTCCTCTGTGTCCCCTGTGTCTCTGTGGTTATACCGTTCACTTCATCGGATACGCCTTCACCCAGGCGGCGATTTCGCGGAGTTTATTGGGGTCGGCTTCCGGGGGGAGGATGCCGCCGGAGGTGATGACCAGCCCGCGCAGGTGGGGGAGCGACTCGAATTGCTCATCGAGCCCGACGATGACTTCCAGCATCGGGCGCGCCCAGTGCGGGGCGTTGTCGCCGCCGATGAGGCAGGTGGTGGGGCAGGATTTGCGGCCGTCGGTGAGCGTGGCGTCGCCTACCGGCGGGGTGACGAACGCCTCCAGGCCGGTGAGCGGCAGCGACGCGAGATCGGGCAGCAGTGCTTTCACCCGGCCGTTCATCAGCAGCACCAGCAGGCGTCCGGCCTGCCGCGCCATCTCGGCGTAGGCGCGGATATGCGGCAGGCAGTATTTCTGGTACACCGCCGGCGGCAGCGGCGTCGCCTGGGTGTTTTCGATGAGGTACAGCACGTCGGAGGGCGCCTGACCGCAGCAGTATTCCATGCGCTTCAGCATAATCTGGTGCATGGCGTCCAGCAGCGCGTCAATCTCCTGCGGGTAGTTCGTCAGCAGCTCAACGGCCTTCTGTGGATCCACCAGTCCCTGCACGAATTCCAGGAACGCCGAGGTGCCCACGTAGGTGGCGGTGGCGGCAGTCTGGCCCACGGTGGCGACGAATTCCTTGGTGCGCTCGAAGGCTGCGCGGTCGAGTTTCGGGCGGGCGTCCAGGTAGAAATCGCGCATGATCGCCAGCCCGTCGTGCGAGTGGATGGGGTAAGCGACGGTGCGCCAGGTCCGCGTCTCCGGATTGAACTGCTGTATTCCGGCGACATGGCCCAGCGGCGTGGTGTAGGTGGTCTTTTGATAAACCTCCTTCCGCTCCGTCTCCACCCGGGTGTTCCCGCGCATCTCATGGACCAGCGACGGCGTCCACAACTGGGGGTCGCTGCCCAGCCACTCGTGGAATTGCCCGACGGTCATGTTGTTGAACGGTTCGCCTTGCGCGCGCAGATAAGCCTTGTCGATTTTTGGCCAAAAAGGAAATCGATCCACGGGCTTGAGGTGCAACGCGGCCAGCCAGCGTTCGCGTGATGTCATCATGTCAACGTATCCTGTTCATTTATTTCTAGCCATGTGGGGCAATCCCTTCCTGTCCAGCGGGGATAACACATGGTGAAAGCGCAATTTTCCGGTAGGAATCCTCCCGCTGGGTGCGGAACTATACAATTGCGGGTATGCTGTGCCGGGGAGGCATGGGTGAAAATTCTTGATCGGTATATTCTCGGCTCCATCGCGGCCGCGTTTTTGTTCGGCGTGGCGATGTTTATGGCGCTGCTGATGGCGATGCAGTTGCTGCCCGACCTCATCAAGCTCATTTCCGAGCAGGGGGTGGCCCCGGGCGTGGCGCTGGCGATTCTCGGCTACCAACTGCCGGGGTTACTGGTGTATGCCTTCCCCATGAGCATCCTCCTCTGTATCCTGCTGGCTTTCAACCGCATGTCCGCCGACAGCGAAATGGTGGCGATGCGCGCCGGGGGCATGAGCTTCATGCGCATCGTGGTGCCGGCGCTGCTGTTTGCCCTCGTCATCACCGCGCTCACCTACTGGCTCACCGACAAATTCATGCCGGTGGCGATGGAACGCTCGGAAGAGCTGAAGAAAATCGCCACGCAGCAGGTGAACAGCGCCCGTCCCGTGTCCTTCCTGCATGTCGAGAAGGGGGAACTCAAATACAGCATCCTCACCACCCGACTCGACCTCGGTGGCCAATCGTTGCAAAATCCGGTATTTACCTTTTTCAGCCATGGCAAGCCCATGCTCCATGTGTATGCCCCTGTGGCGCATTGGGATCGCGATGCCGGCCGTTGGCGGGCCAAACAGACATCAATTCGTTTTCTCGATCCCGATCTGCCGGCGTATGCCTTGAACCCGAACTCTGCGTCATCCGAATTATCGGTAAACTCCTTCCTGTTGAAGGTGAAGGAATCGGCCGGCGATCTGCACAAGCTGACGCAGCGCCCGGAAAACCTCTCCACTACCCAGTTGCGCGCGCTGATGACGCGCCTGCGGACCATCGGCGGCGAGGAGCGGCGCATCAACAAGCTCAATATGGAGTTCATCCGTCGGTACGCGGTGCCCTTCTCCTGCCTGGTGTTCGCGCTTATCGGCGCGCCGCTGGGCTTGCGCCATCACCGCACCAGCTCGGCGGTCGGGCTGGGGGTCAGCCTGCTGCTCATCATCATCTACTACTTCGTCACCCACTTCCTCTCCATGCTCGGCGAACGCGGAGTGTTGAACCCCTACCTGGCAGCGTGGCTGCCCAATGGCCTTGGCGCCGTAGCGGGCATCGGGATGATGATCAAAGCGAACAAGTAGGATGCGCTATCGGGAAATGGGTACAGCAACGAATGGCGTATGGTGTTGGAAGCGTGCATCTTCACAATACCGGGGAAATTCGGTATAGTCCCCATTTCCTGCCGGGATGAACGGACGAGGGTGATATGATAGCGATATTGACGGATACGGAAATTCGCGTGCTGGGCGCGCTGGTGGAAAAATCGGTGACCACGCCGGAATACTACCCGCTGACGCTGAACGCGCTGGTGAACGCCTGCAACCAGAAGTCGAACCGCGACCCGGTGACGGAGTATGACGAGGAGATCGTGCTGGAGGCGCTGGAAGGGCTGCGGGCGAAGTCGCTCATTCACATCATGCGCGAGGGACGGACGGCGAAATACCGCCAGTATTTCGCCGACGCCTATGAGACCACGCCGGCGGAGACCGCGCTACTATGTGAGCTGATGCTGCGCGGCCCGCAGACGGCGAGCGAGCTGCGCGGACGCGCCGAACGCTTCGGCCTCACCCTCACCGCCGAGGAGACGGAGGCGCTGCTGGAGACGCTGGCCTCGCGCGAGTTGGTGGTGCTGCTGCCCCGCCAGGCCGGCCGCCGCGAATCGCGCTACGCCCACCTCCTCGCCGGCGAACCGACCATCAGCGCATCCGACGCCGAACCCGTCCTCCCCCGCGCCGACCGCCTGCGCGCGCTGGAAGAAGAGGTTTCCGCCCTCCGCGAAGAGGTGGCCGCACTCCGCGCGGTGGTGGAGGAGTTAAAGGGGTTGCAGGGATAGGTGCGGTATGTCGATGGTCACTGTTTAGAACAGGGCGGGAGCCCCAATGCCATTCAAATAAGCTGAGTCTGCTGATCAACAGGTTTATCGCGTCGTCATGTTGCCTTATTCATCTCCCCTCCCCATGTAGGGGAGGGGTCTGGGGGAGAGGTAATAACGGCGGGATGAAAATCCTTATTTAACGGCATTGGGCGGGAGCCCGGCTCAATCATGTATCCAACCGGTGACTATAGGCGGCCAGGCTCCCGCCCTGCTCCAGACAGTGACTATCGATTCGGGCCAACTCTGTGTATTCAAAGACATGAGAGACGGAAAGTAGAACCAAGTTATGCGAATGGGTGTCGGACGATATGTGCGGGGCGGGGCGGTGCCAACGAGCGCGAAACACCCCTTTCACTCCATGAAGCGGGTGCTGCCGTGGATTATGCCATTCTGGCCGGTGATGCTGTTTGGCCTCGCCTGCATGCTGGCGACCACTTTTCTGGGCGCGCAGCCGCCGCGCATCATGCAACACATCATTGACGACGTGTTGAAGACAGACGGCACGTATGCGCAGGGCGTGCGGGCGGTGCTGCTGCTCGGTGGCGTTTACCTGGGCAGCATGCTCTTCGGCATGCTGCGCACGTATTGGCTGCACGTGGCGGGGCAGAAGGTCATCCATAATCTGCGCGTGCGGCTCTACGGCCATTTTCAACGCCTGCCGCTCACCTATTATGACAACCGGCAGACCGGCGACTTGATGTCGCGCATGACCGGTGACGTCGAGCAGATCGAGCACCTGATGGTACACGGGCTGGACGTGCTGGTGATGGGCATTCTCGGCATGGGGTTGGCCTGGTATTATATGCACGGATATTCGCCGCTTATCGCCTGGCTGGTACTCATCCCCGTCCCCGTGCTCTTTCTCGGCATTTATATGTTCAGCGGGATCATGCGGCGCGTCTACCGGGCTATCCGCGACCGCGTCGGCGATCTCAACGCGAAGCTGCAGGACAATATCGCCGGCATCCGCGTCATCAAGGCCTTCTCGCGCGAGGCGGACGAACTGCATCATGTCACCGACACCAGCGTGGAAGTGCGCGACATGAACGTGCGCGGCATTCGCATGTGGTCCACCTTCGGGCCGTTGATGGGGATGGTCGGCAACCTCGCCACGCTCGGCGTGCTGCTCTTCAGCATCAGCCTGGTCTTCCAGCAGCGCCTGGAGGCCGGCATGGTGGTTGCGCTCTTCATGTATACGGGCAGCTTCTACCAGCCCATCGGCCAACTCTTCCAGTTCTTCGACAGCATCCAGCGGTCGTTGGCGGCGGGCGAGCGCATCCTCGAGGTGCTGGACACCGTGCCGGCTATTCAGGACCCGACACAACCGGCGACACTCGAAACGGTGCAGGGGCGGGTGGAGTTCCGCAACGTCTCCTTCAGCTACGCCACCGGGGAGCCGGTGCTGCACGACATCTCGCTCGTTGCCGAACCGGGCCAGCGCATCGCGCTGGTGGGGCGCAGCGGCGCGGGGAAGACCAGTTTTATCAACCTCATTCCGCGCTTTTACGAGGCAGTCGAGGGCGAAGTCCTCATTGAAGGCATCGATGTGCGCGCGCTGCGCCAGGCGGATTTGCGCCGGCAGATCGCGCTGGTGCTGCAGGAAACCTTCCTCTTCAACGGCAGCGTGGCGGAAAACCTGCGTTACGGCAAGGTGGACGCCACGACCGAAGAGCTGGAGGCGGCGGCGCGCATTGCCAACGCCCACGAGTTCATCGAGAAGCTGCCCAACGGCTACGACACCGAGATCGGCGAGCGCGGAGTGAAGCTCTCCGGCGGGCAGCGCCAGCGCGTGGCCATCGCCCGCGCCGTCCTCGCCAACCCGCGCATCCTCATCCTTGACGAGGCCACTTCCTCGGTAGATTCCGAGTCGGAAATTCTCATTCACCAGGCGCTGGAGCGGCTCATGGAAGGCCGCACCACCTTCATCATCGCCCATCGCCTCAGCACCATCCGCAGCGCCGACGTCATCCTCGTGCTGGAAAACGGCCACATCGTCGAGCAAGGCCCGCACCGCCAGTTGGTGAAGGCCAACAGCCTTTACACGCACATGTATGAACAGCAATTCTGGCTGGACGACCTGGCGGAGGAAGAGGAAGCGGCGGCGGAACGTCGTACTGAAGAAGAACCGGTGCAGATACCGGAGATGTGAATCATTCGCTCCGGTGTCGCTTCGAGCGAGGGCGTTTCTCGACTATACCCCAATCGAGCATCATTGCGATGAGAGAAATGGGGAACAAACTGATGGTGATGAATGAGTGTATTTGGCTATACAGATATACCGCATACGGCACTTCCGTCGCTTTGCCATGTTGGCTTAGGAAATATTTGCCAGCGTGTGTGAGCTGTGTGTCCGGACTGCCTCCGATGGCAATCGCAATCAGCACGTATAGAAAGAAATTGATAACCCACACGAAGAAGATCGTGCGATACGGTTGCCGTTTCGGTATGTAATGTAGCGGATTTCGCGAAAACATCGTGGGTAGTATAGCTCGAAATAATGCGGGTGCATAGCAGGCGCTGGAGCGGCTCATGGAAGGCCGCACCACCTTCATCATCGCCCATCGCCTCAGCACCATCCGCAGCGCCGACGTCATCCTTGTGTTGGAAAACGGCCATATCGTCGAGCAGGGTCCGCACCGCGAGCTGGTAAAGGCCAACAGCCGTTACACGCACATGATATGAGCAGCAATTCTGGCTCGACGACCTGGCGGAGGAAGAGGAAGCGGCGGCGGAACGTCGTATTGATGAAGAACCGGTGCAGTTGCCGGAGATGTGACGGGTGCTAACGCCAGACCCCTCCCCCAACCCCCTCCCCGAGCCGAGCGAGGGGGAGGAGCGTGATGGTGTGACGTTGGACAGATATTCGGTTGTATACAGGGATCACTCCCCCTCGCCCGTTTCGGGGAGGGGGTTGGGGGGAGGGGTCTGGCGATAGTCATAAGGAGCCTTTCATGCGTTCTCTTCACGTTGCGGTCTCGCAGATTCATTCCGTCTCCGGCGATCCCTGGGCCAACCTGGCGCGCATGCGCCCGCAGATCCAGTCCGCCGCGGCGGTGGGGGTCGAGGTGATCCTTTTCGCGGAGACGGTAGTACACTCGTATGAGTTCTCTGACGAGAACAAGGCCTTTGCCGAGCCGGTGGGCGGACCGCTGACGTCGCAGATCTCGCAGTGGGCGCAACAGTATGGCATCACCGTGCTGGCCGGCTTCATCGAAATGGAGGACGGCGCCTACTACAACACCCACGTGGTGGCGCGGCCGGACGGCAGCCTCGGGTCGCAGCGCAAGCATAATATGACCCCCATCGAGCTGAAAGGCGGCCTCTCCGCCGGCCCGCGCGAGCGCACGGTGTTCGAGTTCAACGGCGTGCGCACGGCGCTCATCATCTGCGCCGACAGCGGCATGGACGGGCTGTACGATATGCTGGAGGAGCTGCGGATCGACTTCCGCTGCCACCCCTGCGCCGGTGGCGACCACATCCACGACAAGCCCATTCCCTACCTCCATCACGAAGAGCTGTTCACCGCGGAAGGGGAAGCGCTGGCGGCGGAATACCGGAATTACGTGTGCCTGCACGACGCCTTCGTGAAAGAAGGCCGCCGCCCGCTGGCCTTCGCCGCCGCCAACGCCCTCGGCTTCGACGGCAAGAAGATGCACCACATGGGCCACTGCCTCATCGCCGACACCTTCGGCACCCTCCGTGCTCAGATTCCCGGCACGCTCATCATGGAGCACCAGCAGGACCAGATGGTGCATTGCGTGGTGCATTTTCCGGAGAACGCATAGTACGAAAGCGTCCCTGTTAGCGGACCCCTCCCCCAGCCCCTCCCCGAACCGGGCGAGGGGAGCAGGCTATTGCGTTACATGTGACACTCATACATAATCAGAAAGCGGTTCCCCCCTCGCCCGGTTCGGGGAGGGGCTGGGGGAGGGGTCCGACGACAGAACCGTTATCACACTACAGGAGGTTTCCCCCATGCGCGTCCTCGCTTTATGCGCGATGCTATTCACCGTCGCGGCACTGGCTTATGAAGAGCCCTTTGTCATCACCGATATCACCGGGCGTGCCTGGGGGCCGGAGGTGGTCTCCTACGACGTGGAGTTCCCCGCCCCGATGAAGGCGGCGGAGTTGACGCTGCTCGGGCCAGACGGTAAGGCCATTCCGGTGCAATACACCGAAGTGGAGGGGAAGGGAGGCAGCATGAAGTCGGCCACCGTCTCCTTCCTCGCCGCGGTGCCCGCCAACGCCAGCGTCACATATAAGTTGACGGAAGACGACGCGCCGAACCTCCCCGCGCCGGTGTCACTGGTGAAGGGGAAAGGCTTTCTGGAACTGAAGAACGAGGCCGTCGCCATCCGCCTGGGCCCGAAAGGCTCGCTGAAGGCGGAAAAGCCGGTGCCGGCCAGCGAGCTGCCCGGCCCCTTCGCCGGCTTCCGGCAGGCGGACGGCGCCTGGGCGGGCGGCTCGAAGCTGGTGACGAAGCGCAAGGCCAACGGCTACTCCGCGGAAATCCTCGCCGAGGGACCGGTCTACGCCGAGGTGCAGTTCGAGTATAAGCTCGAAGGCGACGCCTTTTACCGGGTAGTCGTCCGGCTGGACCAGGGCGCGCCGATGGCCTTCGTGACCGAAGAGTTCATCTCCCCCGCCCTCACCGACGGCACCGACTACCTGGCGGTGAGCCTGGGGAAGAATTTCCCCACCCTCGATGACCCCGACCAATACGCGTATCCGTGGAAGAGCGGCGACTTCGGCAAAATCACGCCGCTGGTGAACAGCACCTTCACCGCCGTCGCCCCATGGGACATGTTCGGCAGCCGCATGTATTACGAGATGGACGCCGCGACGAAGATTGGCCTGCTGGTGCTGCACTCGGGCAGTTGGCGCCACCCGCACAACGCCGTGGCGCGCCTGCGCGCCCGCGCCGACCAGCCGACGGTGCTGGAACTGCCCTTCAGTTGCTACGGCGTGCTGCGCCCGTATAATCCCTTCGACAGCGCCGAAGACGACCCCGGCGACCCGGACACCTACGGATCCCGCTACTGGGGCTTGACGCTGGCGGACGGTGACCGCAAGGCCCAGCGCCTGCAATACGGCTTCATCGGACTGGATACCTACAAGGACTGGATCCTCACCTGGCGCGATCCTGCCGGCGAGGGCGCGGCGCCGCCCCACACCTATGTCAACTTCAAGGAAGCCGGCCTGCTGAAGGCCACGCTGCCCGGCAACCCGTATAAAGACACGCTGAGCAAGCTCTACATCATGAACCCGACGGACGCCAACGGCGCCAACTCGACGAAGGCGGCGCTGGGCTGGCTGGACAAGCGGCTGAAAGAGGGAGTGTCGAACACCGGCTCCTCCTTCCGCCAGGCGCAGTATGACAACGGCATCGTCCCCTTCTGCGATGACGCGCTGGCGTGGCCGAACCTGCCCACCGAGCAGCGGGCGGCGCTGCGGGCGAAGATCGCCGCCATCTGCTATCTCTACACCGAACCCGACTTCAACCCGCGTGGGTTGGGCGACCACCTGGGCAACCCGAACATGCCCATCAACCGCTACATGGGCTTCCCGCAGTATATCCAGCTCGTCAAGGCCCATCCGCTGTACAAGCTGTGGATGAAGGACGCCGTGGCCTACACCGAGTGGAAGCTGGCGGACAACACCTCGCCATACGGCGCCTGGCGCGAGGAGCAGGGGTATCAGCAGGCGTCGGTGCCGTTCATCACCGACGCGCTGCTGTCGCTGAACCACGCCGGGGCGATGACCGACAACATGCTGGAATACGCGGTGGCGATCCACAAATACATGCTGGCGGTGCTGTCACCCCCCGATGCCAACATGAAGGGGCTGCGCGCCTGCGAGGGCACCGGCAACGGCGTCATCTCGCGCGGCGACTCGCTGCCGAACATGGCGCGGCTGATGCGCGACAAGGATCCCATCATGGCCGCTACGCTCATGTGGGCATGGGAGGCAATGGGCAAGTCGCCCGGCAACCACGGCAACATGACGAACGCGCAATGGCTGGGCTATGACCCGAGCATTGAGGCGAAGCAGCCGAATGAGATCTCCGGCGCCTTTTTGCCCGGCTTCGGCGCCACCTCGCGCACGAATTTCGGCCAGCCCAGCGAGTCCTTCCTGCTCTTCCGCCAGGGCTACAACCAGAGCCACTTCGACATGGACCAGGGCTCCTTCAAAATCTACGCCAACGGCGAGCAGGTGGTGCCGAACAGCAGCCTGGGCTACAACAGCCCGGAGCCGGCGGAGATTCGCCACGGCATCGTCACCTTCGGCGGCTTCACCGAGTGGCAAAACAACCACGGCCGCGTGGACAGCATGATTATCGAGCACGTCTACCTGCAGACCGCCGACTACCTGTGCGGGCGGCAGCGCTTCGATCATAAATCCGGCGGCTCGTCGAACGGCTTCGTCAAGCAGCCCTTCGACTGGTACCGCCAGTTCCTGACGATGAAGAGCCAGAACCCGCTCAACCCCACCTACTATGTGCTGCGCGACAGCTTCCGAGGGCCGCAGTTGCCCGCCACCCACTGGTTCTGCTGGCTGCTCGGCAAGCCGCAGGACATCACCGTGGAGGGCAACCGCGTGACGGTGAAGACGCCGCAAGGCAACTATCTGGACATCGTCTTCGCCAACCTGACGACGGTGAAACCCACCTTCACCTACAAGGCCACCGCCGGCGGCTCCGGCTGTGGCTTCCCGCCCGGCGGCGCCACCCTCATGCGCGTCGACCAGCTTGCCGGGAAAGATTACCTGGTAGTCATCTATCCGCGCACGGCGGACATGAAGCGCCCGCAGGTGGCCTGCCCGGCCCCCGGCGTGGTGCAGGTGACGGCGCAGGACAGCATCGACTGGGCCTTCCTGAACCCCGACCAGGACATCGACTACACCGAAGAAATGGTGGCGTTCAAGGGCCGCAGCGGCGCCATCCACCGCAACATGGACTGGAGCGTCAGCATCGCCATCTGCTCGGGCGGCGGCAAGGCGCGCTGCCGCAATTATACCTATCACACCTTCATGCCCATGGAGCGCATCAAAACGCGCCAGGAGCTTGAGGCCGGCGGCGGTGGAAATCAGTACTACAAGTATGAGCCGGTGGTACGCAAGCTGGATATCCGCTATGCGGACAAAACCGAGGTGAAGCCCGGCGTGACGAAATTCACGCTGGACGACGGGTATGCCTACGTCTTCGCCAGCAAGGACCCGCTGGAATTCAATCAGGACGACATCGTGTTCAAAGGAGAGATGGGAGCGGTGTTCGTCACCAAAGACTATATGCGGCTGGTGATGGGGCGCGACTTCTCCGTCGGCGCGCTGGGCTACATCGGCTACAAAGACTTCGTCATCCGCGGCGAGGGGCCGTATGACCTCGTCTTCACCTACCCGAAAGGCGATGAGCCCGGCGAGGTGACCGGCCTTTCCGACGGCCGCGCCCGCGTGCTGGAGATGCCGCTGCCGCAAAACCTGGCGCCGGACAACTGCCGGCAGTTGGCGATGTCCCGCGACATGATCCCCGCACAGAACGACGGCCCGGTGCTCACCGGCATCGCGCCCACCCTCTACCTCAACGGCCGCCAGTGGCAAGTCGGCTACTACGACCGCGGCCTCGCCCTCCCGCTCTTCGAAGGCAAAAACGACATCCGCCTCACCCGCTTCCAGGTGCCGCCCGTCGGCCCCTGGGCATACGTGGATGAGGCGTTGAAAGAGGAGAAGAAGGCGGAGAAGTGAGCGGTGGGCGTAAGAAACGCCGACGCGAATGTGCGTCGGCAACGGGAGGAACGAGAGCATGCCTAACATGCGTGTATTAACCCCGAGCCGAAAAGCCGTGAAACCCGGCGATATCTTCGTGATGCAGTTGCGTGACGATGAGTATATCTTCGGCCGAGTGATTAGAACAGATGCCATGATAGATGAAATGCAAAACGTTATCTTAATCTATGTCTACCGTGCATTCTCGTTTGACAAAACAGCGATTCCAGTGCTGAATCGCGATCAGTTGTTGATTGCGCCGGATTTGATTAATCGACTAGGCTGGTCGCGTGGCTACTTTGAGATGGTGGCCCACCATCCCCTCACACCGGAGGATGTGCTGCCGGTTCATTGTTTTCAGAGTTATTTCAGCGGTAAATACTTTGACGAATACAACCACCAGTTGCCAGAGAAACATGAGCCGTGTGGCCAATATGGATTAGGTAACTACCGTGTCATCGATGACCTGGTCAGCCGCGCCCTAGATATTCCGCTAGCTCCGGATTAGTGACTCGTAACGACAGGAGGAAAACATGATGAACATGCGCATCCTGCAACCCAGCCGAAAACCCTTGAAAGTCGGCGATATCTTCGTCCTCCAGATGCGAGATGACGAGTATATCTTCGGCCGGGTGATCCGGCTGGATGCCCGCGTCGGTGTGATTGAGAAACAGGTGTTGATCTATATTTACCGGGCATTCTCGGCGGATAAGCAGCAGGTTCCGTCGTTGCGGTACGACCAACTGCTGGTGCCGCCGATCATCACGACGCGTCATGCCTGGTCGAAGGGCTACTTCGAGACCGTCGAGCAACATCCTCTCTCACCGGATGATGTGATGCTAACCCATTGCTTTAAGACCATTCGTGACGAGTATGTCGACGAGTATAATAATGTATTGCCTGAGCGAATTGACCCTTGTGGGTTTCAGGCCAGCACCACATACCTTGGGGTTGATATTCTCATCAGCGAAGCCCTGGGCATCTCGCGGGTAAACGATGACTGATTGCGCCAGCCCGGTGTCCCCTGGGCATACGTGGATGAAGTGTTGAAGGAAGAGGAGAAGGCGGAGAAGTGATCGGGGGCAGTGTGCCACTCGGCCCCCTCCCCGGCCTTGTCTTTCGTTCAAGCCGGTTCTGTGGTCGGCCCCCACCCCGGCCCTCATACGCGCTAAGTTACGGATATGGAAGCGCTTGTTACGAACCATCGATTCGCGATATTCAAGCGTTCTCCCCTTCCCTTGCGCAGCGCAGCGGAGCGGGGGAAGGGGCCGGGGGATGGGGGTCGACTTTGGGAAAACGCAGCGCGTATGTCCCCGACCCTCCCCCCGTGCCTTCCGCTGCGCTCCATGCACAGGGGGAGGAAGAGAATGATAGACGCTCCCCTTCCCCTGTGCCCAATGGCACGGGGGAAGGGGCCGGGGGATGGGGGCCGACTTTGCACAAACGCAGCACGTATAAGGGCCGGTGAAGGGGGCCGATGACGCAACCCGTCTACAGCAACGGCGTCAACACCGCAATCGCCCGCTTGATGTCTTCGATCTGCTGCGGGCCGCTGATTTCACGCTCGATGGTAAGCGCGCCGGCGTAGCCGCAGGCTTTCAGCTTCGCCACCAGCAGCGGGAAGTTGACGCGGCCGTCGCCCAGCGCTTTTTCCTCGCCCAGGTGGTGGCCGTCGGTGGGGTAGTCGCCGTCCTTCGCGTGCACGCCGCGCACGTATTGCCCGAAGATATCCAGCGCGTCCACCGGGTTGGCGTTGCCGTACAGCAGCAGGTTCGCCGGGTCCAGGTTCACACCCAGGTTGGGCAGGCCCACGTCCTGGATGCAGCGCAGCAGTACGGTGGGAGTTTCCTGCCCGGTCTCGAAGTTGAAGTAGACGCCGCGCTCGCCGGCATAGGCGGCGATGTCGCGGATGGCATCCACCGCGCCCAGGTAGTCGGGGTCCTTCGGGTTCATCGGCAGGAAGCCGACGTGGGTGGCCATGTCCTGGATGCCCAGCCACGCGGTGATCTCCGCGCCGCGCGTCAGGTCCTCCACGCGCATCGCCCGGTACTCCGCCGGCACCAGCCCGATGGTCGACGGCCCGTCGATGTAGTTCCACGCCGCCGGCCCGCGATAGCCGCACCAGAAGGCGGTAATCGTCACCCCCGCCGCCTCCGCCGCCGCCCGGTTCGCCTCAACCAGCTCGCGGCTGACGTTCAGCGGCCGCCAGCATCCGAGCTGGCAACTCGCCAGCCCCATCTCGCGCACCGCGGCAAAGGTTTCCTCCGGCTTCTCGCCGAGGGAAGTGAAAACACCGATGGATAATTTAGTCATGTGGTACTCCGTTTACTTCACCCGTATTAACGTAACGCTCTTGACGCCCGGCGCCACCGTCAACGTCTGCTGGTTGAATCCCACGCCTTTGACCGGCAGGTCCATGTCCCACGTGCCGGGGGCGGTGATGGTCAGGTTGCGCGCCGCTTCGCTGACGGGTAGGGTGACGACCAGTGTTTTCGCGTCCGTCACCCGCAGGCCGGCGGCACCGTCGGCGGTCAGGCCGTATTCTTTGTAACGAATGGCGCCGTTCGCGCCCAGACAGAGCACCAGGCCGCTCTTCCGATCCTGCACCGAGCCGGCCACGCCATCGAACTGCGCGTCACCGCCGATAGTTTTCGCCAGCTGCATGGAGAGGAAGCCGTAGTCGGTGCCCCAGTCGCCGCTGACCTTGATGATCTTCCCATCGCCGAGGGTCTGGAACGCCGGCGCGGCCGTCGCGCGCTTGCGCGGGAAGAAGGCGACGAAATAGGCGCCGTCGCCCGGCAACTGCAAGTGCAGCAGGTCGTGATATTCCTCGAAGCCGTTTACCGGTGAGTAGGTGTATTTATTGCCCCAGCGCAGGGTGTGGCGCGGGGTGTCCGTCGGGCTGGCGATGAAGTATTCGACATCCACGCCGAACTGCCCGATGGCGGTAAAGCGGTCGCCCGTCAACGCGCGCGCGGGCAGGATTTTGTTCCCCGGCTTGCTCGCCAGTACCGCCGCCACGTCCTTCACCTTATCGGGGGTATCGATAGTCTCCGAGATCGTCCACATTTGCCACATTGTCGGCTGCTGGCCCATCACCGTGTCGCGCAGCAGCAGGTAGGCCGGACCGGCGGGGTCGTCGTCCTTCAGGAACAGCGTCTGCCGCCGCCAGTCCACCGGCGCCTTGCCCTTCGCCATCGCCGGCCAGTCGGGCAGGTTCGTCACCGGCGCCCAGCCGGTGCCGCGGGGGTAGCGCATGCCGATATCCACCGCCGCGTAGTCCTGCCGCGGCAGCGTGGAGAAGGCGCTGACGTTGATGATGCCGTCCCGGCCGCCCAACTCGATGGTGTCTTTCACCACGCGCTTGCCGGTGGACGACTCCTCCAGGTTGTAGGGGAAGCCGCAATAGCCGGACAGCGCCTTGCGCTCGGCCTCGGTACCTGCGCCGCGGGCGATGCACACTCGGCTCATCAGCACCTCGTCGCGCTCCGAGTAACCGCCGGCGAAGGTGGTGGAAACGGGCACCCCGTAGCTCCAGATGCCGGCAAAAGCGCCACCCTCGCCGGGGAAGATGGCATGGGAGAAATCGCCGCAGACCAGGTTCACCTGATGCTCGTCGGGCGTGCCCAGCCCGTGCCGCAGCATCACACTGGACAGCGGGTAGACCTCGCTGCCCCATGCCGGCTGCGCCGCCGGCAGGCTTTTGTCCAGATACAGGTATTCCAGTCCGCCCATGCGCGAGTCGTGGAAGAGGGTGGGGGCGCCGGACTGCAACCAGGCCCACTGCAGCTCTTTCGCGTATTGCGGGTCGCTGTCTTTCGTGGCGCGCGCCATTACGCCCGCCATGCTCTCGCGCTGGCCGGCGCCGGCGCGGCCGTGCGGCGGCAGCCCGCGGAAACCCGCCTTGCGGTCGCCGCCGCTGCGCAGGTCGATAGGCGTGTATTGCTTCGTGTGCCACAGCAGCAGCCGCTTCATGCGCGGGTCATTGACGTAATCCCCCAGGCCGGCGTTCTTCGCCGCGATGGCAAAAGCCAGTAGCGAGCTGGTGGTGACGCCGGCATAGTTCGTCACGCTCTCCGGGAACTCGCCGGCGGGGCCGACTTCGTTGAGGATGTCATTCAGCATCGCGAAGGCCGGCTTCGCCCACTCTTTCGCCTTCGGGTGGGTGGGGATGGCCGCGGCGATCATGCCCAGGTTCAGCACGTTGGCCACGCTCATATTCAGGTTGTAGCTGCGGTAGCCGCGCTCGCACGACCAGGTGAGCGGATCGGACATCTTATAACCGAGGTAGGCGAACAACGCGCGCAGGCTTTCCCGCTCCGTCTCCGGGGTGATCGGGTCGTCGATGAGCGTGTCGTAATATTCCGTCACCAGGCACATGTAGCGCATGGTGTCGAACTTGCCCTGGATCATCATATGGTTTTTCAGACGCTCGTAGACCTTCGCCTGCTTCGCGATTTCCGGGTCGCCGGTGAGCAGGTAGGCGCCCAGCGCCATGGTGTCATGATAGGCGGGGATATAGCCGTCGCCGGATTTATACATGCCGCCCGACCAGTATTGCTTCAAGTAGCCCAACTGCGCCTGGTCCAGCGGCTGGTGGCGCTGCCGCGCCTCCTCAATCTCCTGTTTCGTCATAAACATGTGCGGGTGGGTGCCGGCGTCCTGTGGCCAGCTCAGCACATAGTCTTTCACGGTGTCCAGCCGGTGGCCCACGCCCGGCTGCGCGCCGCCCAGCGCCCACTTGCGCGCGCCGTGGGCGTTATTCACGTGCAGCACGATGCGGCCATCCTCCAGCTTGCGCAGCGGTAACAGCTTCTTCGCCCAGCCGCCCCAGTCGCGCAACGTGCCGGGGGCCAATGGCTCCACCCACGCGCCGGCGTCACGGCTGCTCGCTTTCAGCCACTCGCGTCCCTCCGGCGTTTTGAAGGTCCACTCCAACTGCGTGGTGCCGTCCCACCAGTCGCCCCACGGGGTGAGGCGGGTGATGTCGCCGGCGGGCTCCTTCTCCAGGGCCGCTTCCGCTTTTTCGTTTAGCTTGCCCCACTTGTTCAGGTTGCCGAATTCGCCCACCCACGGCAGGCGCACCGCCTCGCCGGCCTTGAACAGCGTCAACTGCCATCCGTCGTCCGGCTGGTCGCCGCTGGCGTCCGTGGCCCACAACGCCTGGCTGTCGCCGGCGGCCAGCCGCGCGGTGATAGTCAGCGTTGAGGCATCCTCATACGTGTAGCGCAGCGCCAACTCGGCGTAGACGGGTCCGGTGGCGGTAAGCGTGCCGGCGAAGGCACTGATCTTCGACGCGCCGATGAGCTGGCTGCCGCTGAACTCGCTGGCGCCCAGGAACATGGCCTGCACCGGCGCCGGCGCCTGCGCGGGGTCGATGGGCGGTTGGAAGGTCTTCGTGCCCAACGGCATCCGCAGCCCGAATTTCGACGTGCGCATCTCCACCGCGTCCGGCAGCTTCACCACCGCGAGATCAGATGATGGCTTTGCCGCTTTGACGGTTTTTTTGTTATAGGACACCGTATAAATGCTCGTGCCCAGCGGTGCCAGGTCGGCGATGAAGGAGAGCTTCGCCGATTTGATGAAACGCGACTTCGGATACAGTTCAACATCGGAGAGTTGCACCGCCTGCGGCCCCTTCGGTCCGGCCAGCGCCACCGAGTCTGTGTGACACTTCCCATTTTTCGCGGTGAAGGGATAGGTGACCAGCTCATTCGTCCACCCCTGGTTCAAATACTCGCGCAGCACGATCTGCCGTTCGGCCGCCACCACGCCCAGCGCCAGGAGGAGAAGACACGCCATCAGGAATGCTTTCATGCGGATGCTCCTTTGAAGAGGATAAGGATGGTAATTCGGTGCGGGGGTGGGGATTCCTGCCGGAATCATCCACTCGGAGCGGCTAATCGGTCCCCCTCCCCGGCCCTCCCCCCGTTCTCTCTGCCCCGATTCCATCGGGATCTCTGCTGTGCTCCGACTTCGCCCGCGAACAGGGGGAGGGAGAAGCTCCAGACACTCCCTCCCCCTGTGCACGTGAGGGCACGGGGGGAGGGCCGGGGAGGGGGGCCGAGTAGGCACACTGGTAACGAGTGAATGTTAGGCCTGGCAGCGTCTCACCTGCCAGATAGCACGGTGCGCTTGCGTAAGGTCGAGACGCAGTCGCGTACGAGCACGAGGATATGGGAGCGAGACCCCTACTGCAACTCCCGCCATACCCCCACCACGCGCTCGGGCTCGTTCCACTCGTCGCCGCGCAGGCTGGGCGTGAAGATGAGGCCGGTGCGGGTGCCCTGGGTGTAGCCGATGACGCGGGCGAAGTAGGCCTCCAGCGTCTCGTCGTCGTCGCGGGGTATGCTGCCCCAGTAGCACTTGCCGGCGGCAATCAGGTCGGCGATCACCTGGCCCATGTCGTGGCGCTCCGGGTTGCCGAAGTTCAGGCCGTTCACCATGGGTTCGCTGAGCACGTCGCGGTAGAGGTGGGCGTTGTCGCCGCAATAGTGGACGAATCCGCCGCCGAAGGGCGCCAACCCCTGCGCGCGGTAGGGATGCACGAACTCGGCGATAGCCTCCTCGTTTAACAACGTGGGGGTATCCTCGCAACTGCGCGTGCCGCCGTTTGCCACCGCCATGCCCCAGTGATACCCGCCGTCCAGCGGTTCGCCCATCCATCCTTTGATGAGCTTCGTCCCCTCGATATAGAGGTAGGTCGCCTTGCGCAGCAGCGCATGCACGAAGTCGGGGTCATCATACATATCGTAGAAAATCGGGTCGCCGTAGAGCAGGTGCGCCAGGTCGAACGGGCTCTGCGAGTCGGCGCAGAAGAGATGCACGCACGCCGGCAATTTCGACCGGAAGTAGGCATACAGCCGCTTCACGCGCGGGAAGATGCCCGCTTCCGCCAGGTTCATCTCCTCGGGATGAAAGGCTTCCAGCGCCGCGCGACTCACGTGCGTAGTCCACGGCAAGGCAAACTCAGAAGGCAGCAACTCGCAGCCGGCGGCGGTGGCGAAGGTGCCGGTGCCGGTGTTGGCGCGGATAGTGAGCTGAATGTCCGATCCCGCCCGCGCCGCGCCCAGCAACCCCACCACGGTATCGTAGAGCATCTGCTCATCGTCGGTAAAATGCCGGACCATGTCCCCGCCGCCCGTCACGCCCTCCGGCGCGCCCACGCCGAAGAGGATCGGCAGGCTGTCCGTCGGCCGGCCGTGCCACACGTCGATCATTCGCCGCCGTCCGTCCTCCAGCGCCTGCACATCCGGCTGGAGCATGGCGATCAGGTCATCGAGAGAATAGGTCGAGGTAGACATGCCGAGGCCTTTCGTCATACGCCCCCTCACCCCTGGTCCCTCTCTCCGAGGAGAGGGGGAATAGATGAAGGGATAATCTATTGGATCGCTCCCTCCTTCTCCTTGGGGAGCAGGAGGGCCGGGGAGGATGAGGGTGTCGTGTTACTCCACCACCCGCGGCACCTTGAACATATCGTCCACCCGCTCCGGCGCGTTTGCCAGCGCCTCGTCGGGAGTGAAAGCCGGGCGCTCGATATCTGGCCGCAACACGTTTGTCATCGGCACCGCCTGGGTGGCGTCGATGCCGCTGGTATCCGCCTCTTTCAGCGCCTCGAAATGCTCGAGGATGGAGTTGAGCTGCCCGGTAAAACGCTCCGTCTCCTCCTCTGTCAGCTTCAACCGGCCCAGCAAGGCCACATGGTCAATCTCATCGCGGGATAAGCGCATGGCAGGTTCCTTTCAGGCGTGGGTATTATACCACCCTCGGCTCTGAGCGTCACCTCGGAACCGGCGTGAATGTTGTCATTCATCCCAACTCCCGCAGCGTGTCGAGGATCACCGGGATGGCCGCTTCCCAGTTCGCGGGCAGGTCTTCGGCGATTTCGAAGGCCAAGCCGCGCTTGCCGGCGCGTTCGCGCTTGGCGATGATCTCCGCGCGAAGCTGGTCGGGCGGCAAAGCGTAGAGATGCAGGTTCAGGTTGCCCCAGAATACTTTGTCCGGCCACAGCGACCGGCACTCGTCGTACCACAGGTCGCCTTCTGGCGGCTCGGTGAGCGACTCGATGATGGGCAGCGGTGTGCGTGCGATTTCCTCCGCGACCGCGCGCAGGTTGCCGTCGTAGTGCACCAGCGCGCGCTTGCCCGCCGCCTCCAGCAGCTGGATGTGCTCGGCATAAACGGGCGCCAGCAGTTCGGCATAATGCCGGGGACCGAGCATCTCGGCATAGAGGTTTTCCAACCAGCGCACGTAGCGCCCCGGCCCGGCGGCGATCACCCGCATGCGCTCACGGAAATGCGCACACATCGCATGGTACAGTTCGTATAGCTCCGGCACTTCCAGCGCCAGGTCTTCGCAGAAGCGCTCGGTGCCCGCCATGTTGACATTGATCTGCATCGCCGGTGTTTTGCCCGCATACACGGTGATGACCCCGTGGTCACCCAACGTCTCGGCCAGTTCGTCGTAGCCGTCGCGGGTGGGCAGCACCTCGGTGTGTTCAACGATCCAGCGCAGCACGGTATAGTCGGCGAGGGTTTTGACAAAGCCCTCGACGTGCCAGCCGTTGGCGTGCACCTGCTGGATACTGCCCACCGGTGTATGGCGCGTGTGTATGCGGTAGGTGGTGCCGCCTTCCACGCGCTCCGCCATTTCGTCGGTGACGCCGTGTTCGACGGTGCGGAAGGTGACCGCGCTTTCGCACACGCCCAGCCCGCGCTCGATGAGCCGCTGCCAGCGCGCCGACTGCAGGTCGTCCACAAAGCACAGGTAGGTGATGAAGGGGGTGATGTCCGGCGTGCCCCCTTCCAGCGCAATTTCGAGCTGTTGTTTCGTCGTCATTTGATCTCCGCTCGCGTCGGCGCCGGCGGCAGCGACGGCGAGGCCCACTCGACCACTTTCACGGCGTGTTTGCCGTCGGTGAAGCCGAAGGCCAGGTTCATCTGCGCCACCGGACGGTTCCACTCTTCCTCGAACGCCGCGTGCCAGCGCACGCCGTCCAGGTAGTAGCTGGGCCGGCGGATGCCACGCGGACGGCTGGCCACCAGTGTGCGCGCCGTGCCCTCCACCGTGCCGGTCAGTTCGGTGTCGGTGATGGTGATGTCGAACGGCCCGAAGCCGCGAATGCCTTTCGTGCCGGCGACGAGCTTGGCATATGTCGCGCCGGGCACGATGAAGCGCGCCTTGCCGGGGGTGAGGATGACGCTGCCCATGCGGGCGTCGAAGGTCACGTCGCCGGAGGTGAAGCGCACCGGTACGGCGCTGTTGACGAGATATTCCACTGTGCCCTTGCCGTCATCCGCCTTCTTCACGCCCGGGGCGACGTCGGCGTGGCCGGTCAGTACCGGGTCGGGCAGCATGATGGGGTTGAAGGCGGTGCTCACGTTGCCGCGCGGCGCGGTCATCGTCTTCTCGAACGGCGCGACGCCGACATTCATCATCCCCTGATACCCCACGCGGCCGGCGCCGCTCATCAGCGCGCAGGTCGTGCCACCCGGACTCACCCGCACCGCGGCGGCAGAGCCTTCCAGCACCACGCCTTCGCCTTCCCACTTGTCATAGCTGGGAGCCATCAGTAGGTAATCCGTGCCCTCGGCGTGGGTGATCTTCACCACGTTCGGGGCCAGCCGCTCCACCTTCGGCGCGGTTTCCCCAATGCCGCGGGGGTAGGCCACCCAGAAGCGGTCGTCCGCCTGTTCGCCGGCCAGGCGCAGCAACACGTGCTGCTCGTAGGCGGGCATCTCGGTGGGGTAACCGTCGGGCGAAGTGGCGTTTGTCGCCTGGGTGCCGTCCTTGCGCTTCCAGTTGGGCGAAACCGGCTGGCCTTTTGTCAGTGCCGCCCACAATTTCCCGCTGCGGCCGGCCTGGAAGTTGGTGGGCGTGTTGTCTTCCGCCATCTCCGGCGCCAGCGCTTTGCCCCCGGCGAAGAGCAGGTCAAGCTGGGTGGGGAACTCGGTGCGCACGTTGATCGTCTGCCCGTTCACCGCGATGTCGCCCTTCCGCCCTAGCAGGTTGAAATACAGCCAGTTGGGCATCGGCTTGCCATTGAAGGTGTCGTGGACGACGAAGTAGTTCGGGCTCTTCGCTGTTTTGCCAACCATGAAGGCGATCTGGCGGTCCCAGCCGTATTCGTCCTTCGGGTCACCCGCCGGGTAGCCGGTGGAGGCCCAGGCGTATTGCACGCGCTGGCCGAAGTAGTAGTCCAGCACGTTGCTGTCCGGCCAGCCGTAGGGGAACTGCGCCTTCGTGTCGCCGAAGCGCGCCAGGTTGAATTGCGGGTAATCAGGGTTCGGGCTGTTATCGTAATAGGCAAACGGCTGGTATGGCAGCAGGATGGCGCCTTTACTGAAGAGCGCCACGTTGCCCTGGTCGATGTACCAGTGGCTCCAACTGTAGCCGCTGCGCAGCATCATATACGTCTCGTCTGGCCCCTGGTGGGCGCGGAAGATGACGCCGAAGCCGGGGAAATTGCGGCTGACCAGCTTCGGCTCCTTCGGCTGCACCCATGGCTTGAACGTCGTGCTCATCTCGTAGGGGAATGCGCCGTTGGCGTGATACGTCCACAGCAGGTTGCCGGCGAGTTCCGGGTTCCGGTTGGCGAAATTCATCGCCGCGTCGAAGTAGTTTTCAAAATAGTTTGGGCTGCTGTTGCCGAAGCCCGGGTGCATGCGTGCACCGTAGCGCACGTCCACCGGGGCGATCTGGTTCATCAGGTAGTCCATGCCCGCCGTGTGATAGGCGTATAGCCGGTCGGTCGCCTTCGGCTGCATCGTCTCCACGCCGCTCATGGCGTTGATCATGCGCCCGTAGGCCCACATCTGGTAGCCGCCCGGCTCGAACCACGCGCCGCCCGGGGTCATCATGGTGCCGAACTTGTAGACCATGTATTCGGCGAGGAAGTCGCGCCATTGCGGATACATCGGGTGGTCGGGCAGCAGCGCCACCAGGTCCAGCGCGGGCATCTGCCGGGCGATGCTCATGTTCGGGTTGCCGGTGTGCGCGCCGTTGCCGTGGCCCATGGCGTCCGGCTCCAGCATCTCGTAGGCCAGCACCGCCAGTTGCGCGCGCAGCTGTTTACGATCTTCCGCTTTGAAATCCGGGCACGCCAGCGTGTCCTCGATCTTCGGCAACATGGCGAACATCTCGAACGTCATGTGGTGGCTGGGCGTGGGGCAGCTCATCAGGTAGCGGATATATGCCTGCAGTTGCTGCGGCCAGGGATGCTGTGTCTTCAACGCATCCGGGTTACCGGTGAGACTGTAGAACTGCGAGAGATCGCGGAAGTAGTAATGACCTTTGAACTGGTCGAAGAGCGCCGGGTCTTTCGCCAGCGCGTCTTTGATTTTCGGCAACTCGCTCTTGCGCAGGAAGACGCGCGGGTAGTCGGCGTTGGTATCCGGCCAGTCTGTAATGTAATCCTTGTAGCGGTCCAACCCGATGACGCCGTAGAGCAGGCGAAGCTGATAGAATGGGCCGACGGCGTCGGTGCCCCAGTTCGCCTTCACCTCCAGCGCTGGGCGTCCGAGCGCCAGCGCCCACTCGCGGCGGGCGTAGGAGACGGGCAGGCGGTCCTCATGCGTGCCCACGAAGAAGGGGTTGGTGTCCGAACGCGGATTGCTGCGCGTCATGGGAAACTGCACGGCGATGCGCCCGCGGTCGGCGGGATACGCGACCGGCAACTGCTGGATGCGCCGCCAGTTGCCGTGGTGCAGCGGCACCACGCCGGCCATGCGGTGATCTTCCGGGTTGTCCTTCGCCTCCTGCGCGTTCCACAGGCCGATCTGCGACATCTCGCTGCCCAGCGCGCCATACGGCTGGATTTTGTCGCCTATCACCACGGACTTCAACGCGTCGATGCGGCTGCCGCGCACGCCGCCATTCCCCCAGGTCTGCGCCGTCTCACCCATGTCCGGCGTCCAGCCGTCGGTGAGGCACAACTCCCACAGGTCGTCCTTCGGCGAGATGCTGCCCAGGTCGTATTCGTCCAGCACCTTCACCACCGGCACGCCGTCGATGACGGTGATCGTCGAGCGATAATAGCCGCCTGCGGCGTATTGTATCTCATACTGTACCGTGGCAAAGACCGGGCCTTGCTCGACTAGCGCCGCGCGCCACGCCTTCACCGGGCGGTCAGTGAGCACTTTGGCGCTGCCCAGCCACGCCGCCGCTGCCCCACCACTGCGAAAGGCGAGCATCGGCGCGGGCAGCGTATTCGCCGCCACCGGCGTGTTGAAGGTTTTCTTCCCCTGCGGCACGCGCACCGCCAGCAGCGCGTTGGCGATATCAAGGGCGTTGCCTTGTTTTACCACTGTTAGCGCGGTGGCCGGCGCCGGCTTCGCGTCGGCGGTCAGCGTGTAGCGGCTCGTGCCGCCCGGCGGCACGTCGGCCACAAAGCTCAGCGTCGCCGTGCCGTCCTTCGCCGGGGCGCTCACCTGCACCGCCACCGGCTGCTCCCCGTTGCGGAACACCCGCGCCTTCTTCACCTCGGCGGGCTTCAGCTTCACCGTATACGTCACCAGGTCCGGCGCGAAGCCGCGGCCGGTGTAGTCGGTAATGGTAAAGGTTTTCTGGGCGAAGGCGGGCAAGAACACCGCTGCCAGCAGGACCAACGCGAGTAGACGCATGGGAACCTCTTCCTCGGGGATATGGCTATGACTCGTCACAGGGTGAATTCGCGTTCAGATTGTTATTTCCCTGCTGAGAGGGCCCAGCCATGGCTGCATTATCGACAATAGAGTAAGTATGTGTTATTATATGTGTTGAGTGGGGGAGGCAATGGATACAAGCTCAGATGATCTCATCAAAATGGTCACGGCTGACGGTTGGTATCTACGACGAATTGTTGGGAGTCATCACCATTTCAAGCACCCGATCAAGCCGGGAATCGTTACCATCCCTCATCCGAAAAAGTCACTGCCGAAAGGCACGGTGAACGCGATTCTCAAGCAGGCGCAACTAAAGTAGCGCACGGGGGCATCATGTCAGATAAATATATCTATCCGGCGATTTTTACATACGACGACGACGGCATCTCGGTGGAGTTTCCCGATTTGCCGGGGTGTCTCACCTGCGGTGATACCGAAGACGACGCTTTCCTCATGGCGCAGGATGCGTTGCAAGGGTATCTGGCGATCATGGAGGAGGACGAGGATGCCATCCCGGCTCCAACACCAGTGCATGATCTGCACCCCGCCGAGAACCAGGCGGTGGTGCTCATCCGCGCCAACATGCTCCTTGCCCGTCAGGATCGCGAAAGCCAGGCGGTGAAGACCACTGTCACGATGCCTCGCTGGCTGAAGCAACTGGCCGACGAACAGCACGTCAACTTCTCGCAGTTGCTGCAGTCGGCGTTGAAGGATGTGCTGGGGGTGAAGAAGTCGGCGTAATTCGCTTCGTTTTGCGGCAGGTAAGCCCCCCAAGTCAGCGAAGTATAGAAATTATGGTACGAATAGACGGACGACAGGAACAGGATTTGCGCCCGGTGCAGCTTGACCGCGAGGTGATGCGGCATGCCGAGGGCTCGTGCATGATCTGGCTGGGAGATACCCAGGTGCTGTGCACGGCGAGTGTCGAGGACCGGGTGCCGCCGTTCTTGAAGAATAGCGGCAGCGGCTGGGTGACGGCGGAATACAGCATGCTGCCCCGCGCCACCAACACCCGCCAGCAGCGCGAGGTGAGCAAGGGCCCATCGGGCCGCACCATGGAGATTCAGCGGCTCATCGGCCGGGCGCTGCGCTCGGTGGTGGAGACGCGCAACCTGGGCGAGCGCACTATCACCATCGACTGCGACGTCATCCAGGCCGACGGCGGCACGCGCACCGCGTCGATCACCGGCGCCTTCGTCGCACTCTACGACGCGCTGCGCTGGATGCAGGGCAAAAACATGCTGCGCGGCGGCATGCCCACCTTCGACGCCATCGCCGCCGTCAGCGTCGGCATCGTCGACGGCCGCCCCATGCTCGACCTCGCCTACGAGGAAGACTCCCGCGCCGCCGTCGACATGAACGTGGTGATGACCGGCAGCCTCAAACTCGTCGAAGTGCAGGGCACCGCCGAAGGCCTCCCCTTCTCCCGCGAGCAGATGAACGACCTCATCGACCTCGCCGAATCCGGCATCACGCATCTGCTCGAGGAGCAGAAGAAGGTGCTAGGGTTGAAATAATACCCAGGGGTGTATACGAGAATTCACCCTTCTCCCACGATTGGGAGAAGGGCCGGGGATGAGGGCGCGCGCGGGAGCGCGCAACGACGTCCGACTGCTGTTGTGTGTTGCGCGCTCCCGCGCGCGCCCTCACCTCCAGCCCCTCCCCGAACCGGGCGAGGGGGGTGGCTGATGCTGTAATCGCACTCTGGTTGGATATTTCAGGTAAACCTGCTCCCCTCGCCCGGTTCGGGGAGGGGCTGGGGGAGGGGTCCGGGCGAAAGCGCCGGTAGCCGCCCATTGCGCCGGAACCAAACCATTAGCCCGCTTTATTCATGTGTTCATGAATAATGCGGGTTAGCTAATTCGAGCACGTGTAAGAGGATGATGACGTGATCTTCCTGCCCCGTCGCCCACTCACCCGCCAGCAAATCGGCCAGCTTGGCGAGCGGCACGCCGCCCGCTACCTGCGCGCGCGGGGCTTGCGCATCCTGGAGGGCAACTTCCGCACGAAGCTGGGCGAGTTGGACATCATCGCCCGCGATCGCGACACCCTTGTCTTCGTCGAGGTGCGCACCCGCACCTCGGAGACGACGATGACCCCGCTGGAATCCGTCAACGCTGAAAAGCAGACCCGCATCGCCCGCACCGGCCGCCAATACCGTCGCCTCCGCCACATCCCCGACTGCCCCATCCGCTACGACGTGGTGGAAGTGATCGCCACCCCCTTCGGCCGGGTGACGGACGTGCGGCATATTGAAGGGGCGTTTATCGAGGGACTATAGCTCTCTTGTGGTCCGCGCCCTCTGCGGCGCGTGTTACCGAAATGCGAAACCGTGCCCGACAACACCATCGTCGGAAACGGCATCAACCGCACACCGGATCTACCATGCGTCGACACGCGCCGCGAAGAACGTGGACTACCGGGGTTACCCCTCCCACCTGCGCAGCACCACCGCCGAATTATTCCCCCCGATGCCGCTGCTGATGGAGATCGCCGTGCGGATGTTTGCCTGCCGCGCCTCGCCGGGCACGTAGTCGAGGTCGCATTCCGGGTCGGGTTGTTCGAGGTTGAGGGTGGGGGGGATGAGGCCGTGGCGCATGGCCAGCAGCGTGACGATGGCTTCGGCGCTGCCGGCGGCGGCCATCATGTGGCCGATGGCCGGCTTGAGGCTGCTCATGGGAATCTGGTAGGCGCGGTCGCCCAGCACCGTCTTCACCGCCTTCGTCTCGGTGACGTCGAAGTAGGCGGTGCCGGTGCCGTGGGCGTTCACATAATCGATGTCGTCACCCGTCACTCCCGCGTCGCGCAGCGCCGCGCGCAGCACAGCCACGATGCCGGCGCCTTCTTTGTCGGGGGCGGTCATGTGGAAGGCGTTGTTGTTCACCGCGTAGCCCAGCACTTCGCCGTAGATCGTCGCGCCCCGCGCCTGCGCCGAGTCGAGGCTCTCCAGCAGCAGCGCGCCGCTGCCCTCGCCGAAGATGGTGCCGCTGCGCCGAAGGTCGAAGGGGCGCAGCTCGTCGGCGGTGATGGTGCGCAATATGGACAGGCCCGCAAGGCTGGGCAGCGCCAGGCTGTCATGCCCCTCGCACAGCGCCGCGTCGGCCTTCCCCAGCCGGATGAGGTCGAGCCCCTGCCCGATGGCTACGGTGCCCGACGAGCAGGACAGCGACAGCACGCGCATCGGCCCCGCCAGCCCGTGCCGCGCGCGGATTAACTCCGCCGTGCGGCTGAAGATGAACTCGCTGAACAGCTCCGCCGTTTCCGCGTCCACCGCCCCCGCCCGCAAACACGCCAGATACTGATCCCACGCCGACGCCCCCCCGAAATTAGTAGAAGAAACGACGGCAGTCTGTGCCGCAAGTGCCTCCCCATGCAGGGGAGGGTAGGGAGAGGTATTCTCCCCCTCGCCCGGTTCGGGGAGGGGGGTGGGGGGAGGGGTCCGCGTAGGCAAACCGGCCGCGGTCAACGCCTGCCCCGCTGCATGCAACGCGAATTGCGTCGCTTCGTCATGCATGTCGTCCCATGGGAAGGATTTCACTTCGCCCATGCGCGGGTTGCGCAGGCCGTCGGGGTTCCAGCGCTCCATCGGCGCGATGCCGCTGTTGCCAGCGATCAACGCTTGCCACACCGTCTCGATATCGTTGCCGAGGCAGGAGACGATGCCCATGCCCGTGACCACCACTCGCCGCATCTTATTCCCCCAGGATGATCGCCATCATCAGCAGATCGTGGTACTGCCCGTACCGGTGCACGGCCTTCCGCCTATTGCCCTCGTGCTGGAAGCCGAATTTCTCGTAGAGGTGGACCGCGCGGGCGTTGCGGGCGAAGACTTCCAACTCCAGCCGCATGATGTCTACCGAGCGCGCCCATGCGACGCAGGCGGCCATCAGCTTCGAGCCGATGCCCCGGTCGCGCATGTCCGGCCGCACCGAAATCGCCATGCGCGTGGTATGGCGCGTCGCCGCCAGCCCGCCACCCTGGCAATGCAGCACCCCGACGATGCTCCCAGCCTGTTCCGCCAGCAGGAAGACGCTGTTCTCCATCATGGCATAGCGCTCGATGAGCTGCCGTTCCTGCTCCACCGACACGGTGAATTCGCCCACGGAGATGATGAAGTCGATCTCCGGCTCCGACAGCAGCCGGCGCATATACGCCAGCAGCCGCTCCGCATCCACCGCCACCGCCTCCCGAATTGTGATCGCTGCCACCTCGGTCTCCATGCCAATCTTCATTCTGTACGCGCGCGAAAAAGCCTTGTCTCATTAGACAAACGCTGGGCGGAAATGTGTGTGATGCCGGATTGCGTTGTCGGCCCCCCTCCCCGACCCTCCCCCCGCTCCGCTGTCGCTGCGCAAGGGAAGGGAGTATTCACAAGCGTGACGTCATTTCCGCATTCCCCTCCCTTGCGCAGCGCAGCGGAGCGGGGGAGGGGCCAGGGGTGGGGGCCGAGTAGGCACACTGTTGCGCCTCGACAGCGTCTCGTCCTCCAGGCTATCCACATACTAGAAAAATGGTGACTGTGACGAATTACGCGTATCCAGCCCAGGTAAGTATGTCGGCACTCGTCCGTAATTCGTGACTGTCACCATTTTTCCGCCCCCAGCACCGCTGGTATAAAATAATCGATCTGTTCGAGTACGAGTACTACATCACTAAAGTAGTAATGCGGTGTATTAATCCTCTCCGGTACCCCCTTCTCCCAGGATTGGGAGAAGGGTTGGGGATGAGGGCGCGCGCGGGAGCGCGCAACGATCCTCGTATAACTTCTCAGGTCGAATAGTACGAGCACGAGCACGAGTACGAGTAAGAGAACGGGGGCTGGCAGGAAATCCCATTCCTTCGGCGAATAATCCCTCATCCCCATCTGGAGGCCATCCATGCAATTCGGTCATTTCGACGATCAAGCGCGCGAGTATGTGATCACCACCCCGCGCACCCCCTATCCGTGGATCAACTACCTGGGCTGCGAGGCGCTGTTCGGGCTTATCTCCAACACCGCCGGCGGCTACACGTTTTATCGTGACGCCCGGCTGCGGCGCCTCACCCGTTATCGCTACAACAATGTGCCCACTGACGCCGGCGGGCGCTACTTTTACATCCGCGACGGCGAGACGATTTGGAATCCCGGATGGATGCCCACGAAAACCGAATTGGACGCCTACGAGTGCCGCCACGGCCTGGGCTACACGCGCATCACCGGCGAGAAGGACGGCCTGCGGGCCAGCGTCCTCTTCTTCGTGCCACTGAGCGAGCAGTGTGAGATTCATCGGGTGACGCTCACCAACACGAGCGACGCCGCGAAGTCCTTCAGTCTCTTTTCCTTCCTCGAGTTCTGCCTGTGGGACGCCGTGGACGACAGCGCCAACTTCCAGCGCAACTTCTCCATCGGCGAGGTGGAGATCGAGGGGAGCACGATTTACCACAAGACGGAATACCGCGAGCGCCGCGACCACTACGCCTTCTACACCGTGAACGCCCCGGTGGCCGGCTTCGACACCGACCGCGAGACCTTCCTCGGCCTCTATAACGGCGCTGGTGAGCCGCAGGCGGTGCAGGCGGGCGCCTGCCGCAACTCCGTGGCCAGCGGCTGGTCGCCCATCGCCGCGCAGCAGTTGGACATCAGCCTCGCCCCCGGCGAGAGCCGCGAGCTGGTCTTCGTGCTCGGCTATGTCGAGAACCCGGTCGAGCAAAAATTCGAGTCGCCGGGCGTCATCAATAAAACCCGCGCCCATGCGCTGATGAACCGCTTCGCCACCGTGGAGCAGGTAGACGCCGCCTTTGCCGCGCTGCGCGCGATGTGGGACGGCCTGCTCGGCCTCTACGCCGTCGAGAGCGGCGACGCGAAGCTCAACCGCATGGTGAATATCTGGAATCCGTATCAGTGCATGGTCACCTTCAATATGTCGCGCAGCGCTTCGTACTTCGAGTCGGGCATCGGCCGCGGCATGGGCTTCCGCGACTCCAACCAGGACCTGCTCGGTTTCGTGCACCAGATTCCCGCCCGCGCCCGCCAGCGCATCCTCGACATCGCCAGTACGCAGTTCGAGGACGGCGGCAACTGGCACCAGTACCAGACGCTCACCCGCAAAGGCAACGCCATGATGGGCAGCGGCTTCAACGACGACCCGCTGTGGCTCATCGTCGGCGTGGCCGCGTATATCAAGGAAACGGGCGACTGGAGCATCCTCGACGAGCCGGTCACCTTCGACTCCTCCGACAAGGTCGCCAGCCTCTTCGAGCACTGCAAGGCGTCCTTCTACCATGTGGTGAACAACCTCGGGCCCCACGGCTTGCCGCTCATCGGCCGCGCCGACTGGAACGACTGCCTCAACCTGAACTGTTTCTCTGACCAGCCGGGCGAATCGTTCCAGTGCTGCGCCAACCGCGAGGGCCGCACCGCCGAGTCCGTCTTCATCGCCGGTCTCTTCGTCGCCTGCGGACCGGACTTCGCCGCGCTCTGCCGCCACCAGGGGCGGGAGGACGAAGCGCAAGCCGCCGAAGCGCACGTCGCGACGATGACCGACGTGGTGCTGGAGCACGGCTGGGACGGCCAGTGGTTCCGCCGCGCCTACGACTTCTTCGGCAACCCGGTGGGCAGCGATCTGAACGAGGAAGGCAAAATCTACATCGAGCCGCAAGGCTACTGCGTGATGGCCGGCATCGGCGCCAAGACGGGGCAGGCACGGCAGGCGCTGGACTCCGTCCGCGAGCGGCTGAACACCAAATACGGCATCGTGCTGCAGAACCCAGCCTACTCCGATTATCACCTGGAGCTGGGCGAAATCTCCTCTTATCCGCCGGGATACAAGGAGAACGCCGGCATCTTCTGCCACAACAACCCGTGGATCATCATCGCCGAGACGGTCATCGGCCGCGGCGAATACGCCTGGGAATATTACCGGCAGATCTGCCCCGCCTACGTGGAAGACATCAGCGAAATCCACCGGCTGGAGCCCTACGTCTACGCGCAGATGGTCGCCGGCAAAGACGCCGTGCGCTTCGGCGAGGCGAAGAACTCCTGGCTCACCGGCACGGCGTCGTGGAACTTCGTCGCCGTCACCCAGCACCTCCTCGGCGTCAAGCCGGAGTGGACCGGCCTCCGCGTCCGCCCTTGCCTCCCCGCCGACCTGCCCGAGTTGACCATCACCCGCGTCTGCCGTGGCGCCACCTACCGCATCCACGTCACCCAGGCCGCCGTCGCCGCCCCGCAGCTCACCGTCAACGGCCAGGCCATTGCCGGCGACATCATCCCCTACGCGCCAACCGACGCCGTGGTGGAAGTCGAGTGCGTGATGCCGCTCACCGTGCCGTTAGCCCCGTAGGGGCTCGTGATAATAGCCGCGGGTGAAGCGTAGCGGAACCCGTGGTACGCTGCGATAAACGCAAATCCCCCCATCGACAACCCACTCGGTGGGGGGATAGCACATATCAAGGAGTTCCTTCATATGCGCACCCTCACCTTCACCGATCTCATCATCGCCACCCCCGCCCAGCAATCCCTCTGGGACGCCCTCTGGCGCGCCGAGTCCATCGGGCGCATCGCGGTGGACGTGCGGCCGAACGCTGCGACATGTGCGCGGGCGCGTGAGGCGTTCACCTTCGCGCTGGACGAGGATGCCGCGAAACCGGCAGGATATACCGAGCGCTGGCGCGAGGAGCTGTTGAATACCCTCTACTACGTCGCCGCGCGGCGGTTGATGCCCGGCGACTACGCGCCGGCGCTGGACGTGCCGCGCTGGGTGCATGGGCAGAGCCAGGGCTTCGCCGATCTCTTCGGCGCGCGGGTGGAGGAGCAGCATGACGGCAACTTCTTCCCCTTCCCGCTGCCCGCCGATCCCGCCATCATCGATGACGTGCAATGCCGTCCGCTGGAGACGAGCCTGTACTGGCGAGCTGTGGAGTGGCTGCGCTACGCCCGCGCAGCCACCGGCGGCGCGCTGCCTTTCCGTGGGCCGGTGATGACCAGCCCGCTGGACACCGCCAATTACCTCCTCGGCTCCACCACGCTGCTGGAGTGGGTCTATACCGAGCCGGAGACGGTGCACCGCCTGCTGGGGAAACTGACCGACGCCATCATCGCCATGCAGCGGGCAATAGCTGAGGCGGCGGGCGGCATGTTATATAATATCCACCTCGACTGCGCCCGCGGCGGCCTCGGTATCTGCTCCGAGGTGCGTTCTCTCGTTTCCGCGGAGATTTACGCCGAATTCGAGGCGCCATATCTGCTCCGCATCGGCGAGGCGCTGGGCGACTTCTGCATCCATTCCTGCGGTAGTTGGGAGCGCACCATCCCCATCGACCTGGACAACCCCTGGCTGCGCGCCATGAATGGCCCGACGAAGGAAAACGACGTGCCCACGCTCTGCCGGCTGGCCGGGGGGCGGAAGCTGCTCTCCATCTACGGCAGTTGCGACGTGCACGAGGAGTACCTGTGGCCGGATACGGAAACCTACCTGCGCCACGTCCTCACCGTCGTCCCGCCCGACCAGCCGCTGGAACTGAACGTCATGGAAGATGACCTGCCCCTCTGGCGACGCCTGCACCGCGAGGTGCTCGGCCGCGAGGCGGTGCTGGCAGAGCCGGCGCTACGCCAATAATCACAATTCTTTATCAGCATACAAGGCAATACGTCGCTGGCGTGGTATAATAGCCTACGGACATCCGTCCTCAGGATGTGCGGTGGGGTGGTCGCCCATGCGCGTCGGTATTATCGGGGCTGGTCCGGCGGGAACGATCTGTGCGCTATCGCTGCTGCGTGGTGCGCGCGATCGCGGACGCGCCCTGGAAGTCTCGCTGTTCGACGGCAAGTCCTTCAGTAACATCGGCCCGCAGGGGTGCAACATGTGCGCCGGCGTCATCCCCACCGCACTTTTTGACGCCCTCGGCGGGCTGGATACCGCCACCATCGATGCCATCATCCAGCGTTATGTATCCGGTCATTACTTCGAGACTCCAGTAGGCGGCATGCGCGTGCCGAAGGAAGCGGAGGTGACGCTGTGTACCGTCTTCCGCAGCGCCGGCCCGCGCGGCGACGCCCCCGACGACGCGCAAAGCTTCGACAACCTGCTGCTGCAGGCTGCCACCGGGCTGGGCGCCCACCTGGTGCGCCACCACGTGAAGGGCATCACCCGACCCGCCGCGCCGGACGCCCCCTTCCGCCTGACCACCACCGATGGGCTCACGCACGAAGTGGACGTGCTGGTGGGCGCCTGCGGGGTGAACAGCGCGCTGATGGCGCAATTTGAGGGCCTGGGCTTCGGATATCGTCGTCCGGAAACCTACCATGTGGCACAGGCGGAGCTGCCCCTGCGGCCGGAGTTCATCGACGCCACCTATCAGGATGAGATCAAAATTTTCTCGCTGGCGCTGCCGGGCATTCGCTTCGGCGCGCTCACGCCCAAGCGCCACCACGTGACGGCCACCGTCATCGGTAAGCACGTCGAGCGCGTCGACCTCGAGCGCTTTCTGGAGCATTCCGCCGTGCAGGCCTACTTTCCGCCCGGCTGGCAAGTGCCCCGGCATTTCTGCCACTGCCACCCCAAGCTGCCCGTCACCGCCGCGCGCAACCCGGTAGCCGACCGGCTGATCATGATTGGCGATGCCCACATCTCGCGCTACCTGAAGGGCGGCATCGAGTCCGCCTTCTTCACCGCCTCGCTGGCTGCGGAGATGATCCTCAACGGCACGCTCACCCGCCGCGAACTGGTCATGGGCTACGTGCGCCCCTGCCACGCGAAATATGGCGCCGATAATGCCTGGGGCCGCCTGCTCTTTGCGCTCAACGATGTCATCTCCCACCTGCGCCCGCTCACCCGTGCCGCCCTCTGGCTGCTCCGCCGCGAGGCCCAGGTACTGGAACCCTATGACCGCCTGCACGTTCACACCCTCTGGCACATCTTCACCGGCGACGCCCCCTACCGGCAAATCGCCCTGGAAGCCCTGAGCTGGAAATCCCTGCGGGCGGTGTGGCGAATGTTGTTCACGCGTGCGCATGCACCAACGACCACTCCCCCTCGCCCGGTTCGGGGAGGGGGCAGGGGGGAGGGGTCCGATTAGGCAAACCGGTAAAGGAGACACCCCCACTGTGGGCGAATCTCACCCCCATATGGGACCATTACTCGATGGACAGACCGTAGCCATTCTCGGCGGTGGGCCGGGCGGCATCGCCTGCGCGCTGGCGCTGCGGCGCCATGCCGAGCGGCTGGGGCGCCGTATCGAGGTGCTGGTCTTCGAAGCCAAGCGCTTCGACGTGGACCACAACCAGTGCGCGGGGGTGCTCTCGCCGCCGCTGCAGGCGATCCTGCGCGAGGAGTTGGAGATCGAGTTGCCGCCGTCGCTCATCCAGCGCGAGATCCAGGGGTACGTGCTGCACGCCGGCGTGGAGAGCTTGGTATTGGACGGCCACGAATATGGCGGCGCGTCGCTGGCGGTGCGGCGGTGCGAGTTCGACGCCTACCTGGCGCAGTGCGCGCGCGAACGCGGCGTGCGCATCCTCTCCACCAGTGCCACCGACCTGGAATTCCACTCAGACGGTGTGCTGGTCTTTACTTGGGCGGGCACCTATCAGGCCGCCGCGGTGGTGGGCGCCTTCGGCGCCGGCCACGCCATTGCGGGCGCGCTCGCCCGGCAGACGGCCTACCGTCCGCCGCCGCTGCTGCAGACGGTCATTACCAAAATTCACCCGCCCCACCCGGAGCAGGACGCCATTCCGCGCCTGCTGGAAGACTATATCCACATCACCCTGCCACCGCTGCCGCGGGTGGAGTTCGGCGCGCTCATCCCGAAAGGCAACCACATCACCGTCATCGCTGCCGGCCGCGATGTCGGCACGCGGGACATGGACGCCTTGCTCGCGCTGCCCGAAATCCGCCGCCTGTTGCCGGACAGCGTGCCGGTCGAGGGGTATTACAAGGGGGCGTTCCCGGTGGGGCTGGCGCGGGGCATCACCGGCGATCGCTACGTCACCATCGGCGACGCCGCCGGCTTGGTGCGGCCCTTCAAAGGCAAGGGCATCAACTCCGCCATCCTCACCGGCATCCTCGCCGCGCGTACGCTGCTCGAAGCAGGCGTCTCCGCGCAGGCGCTGCAGGCCTTCCGCGACGGCTGTCGCGAGATCACCGGCGACATCCCCTATGGCAAGCTGGTCCGCGGCCTCGCCTGGCTCACCGCCCACCACCTCTCCCTCACGCCCGTCCTCCGCCACGCCGCCGACGACCCGGCGCTGCGCGAAATCCTCTTCGATTGCGTCTCCGGCCGCGACACCTTCCGCCGCATCGTCCTCCGTAAAGGCAACCTCCCACTGGCCGTCAAGCTCGGGCTGGCATGCCTGGGAGAGCGCCTGCGGGGCGGAAAATCGTCGTCGTAATCGAAGCATCCTCCGTTACGACTATCGTCCGCATAGGAGACCCTATGCCACCGCGCGGTCTTCCGCCGGGGCATCGGCGAGATCGAGATGTGGGAGCGTATCTTCGGCGCGCCAGGGGCGCCGGCCCACGAGCAGGCGCAACCACCCCCAGGCAATGCCGGCGCCATAGGTAAGGTGGAAGAGCGGGAAGGCGATGAGCAGGGGCAGGAAGAGGCGGGCGGCGCGGGCGGCGACGAGAAGGACGAGCAGCGCGTAGAGCGCGTATCCCAGGCGCAGCGGCCAGCTCCACGGCAGCGGCACGCACGGCAGCGCGACGGCGCCCAGCGTGAAGAGGAGCGGCAGCACATGGCGCGGGCTGGCGCAGGCGGGATGCAGCGCGTGGGAGATGGCGTTCCAGAAGCCGTTTACCCATGCCTGGCGCAGCAGGCCGCCGAGGGTGGCGCGGCTGTAGTAGGTGCTTTCCAGCCGTGGATCGAGCACGATGCGCCCGCCGGCGCGGCGCAGGCGCGCATTGAACTCGTAGTCTTCGTTGCGCTGCAGCCGCTCATCGTACAATCCGATGCGCCGGAAGACGTCCGCCGGGTAACAGCCGAAGGGCACGGTATCCGCGTCCTGCGCGTGTTTGGCGGTGCGAAAGGCGGAATTGCCCACCCCCAGCGGATGCGAGAGCAGCCGCGCGATGGCCCGCGCCATGGGGGTGTCGGCGCCGGGCGCGGTGGTCACCGGCCCGCCGACGTTGTCCGCCGCGTGTTCGCGCAGCACACGCGCGCACCGGGCGATATAGCCAGGCGGATAGGCGGCATGCGCGTCGGCGCGGATGATAACCTCGCCACGAGCGTGGCGGATGCCGATATTCAGCGCGTGGGGAATGGTGGTGCGCGGGTTGTCCAGCACGCGAATGGGCACCGCTGACGCGGCAGCCACCCGCGTAATGACTTCGCGGGTGCCGTCGTCGCTCATGCCGTCCACCAGGATCAGCTCCCAGCGCGACGGGGGGTAGCCGCTTTGCAGCAACGAGCGCAGGCAGCCCTCGATGTAACGCGCCTCGTTGCGCACCGGCACGATCACGCTGATGAATGGCGCCCGCGTCACGGCGCCAGCTCGTCCCGCGCGGACGGCGGGGGTTCGGGCAACGGCGGGGCTTTCTCCAGCATGATGTCGGCGACGAACCGCGCCAGCTCTTCCGCCTGGGCGTCCCAGTTCCATCGCTCGCGCACCAGGTGGGTCAGCGCCGCCTGGTGGCGTAAAATCGTCTCCGGCTCGTCCAGCAGCCGCGCCGTCTCCTCCACGAAGCGCTCCACCTCGGCGGTGTAGATGACTGTCATGTGCGCCGCGCCGTCTTCGCCCACCAGCCGCTGCAGCTCGGGCATGTGGCTGGTGACCACCGCGCAGCCGGCGGCCATATATTCGAATATCTTCACCGGTACCGCGCAGCGCAGGTGCGGGTGCAGCGTGGGGAAGACGTTCAGTCCCACGCGGCAGTCGCCCAGGTAGCCCGCCACCTGCCCGTAGGGGATTTTTCCGAATACCGTCACCCGTTCATCGGGGAAATGCTCGCGCAGCAGCTTCTCCTGGTCGGGACGCACGCCGATCACCAGTCCCTTCGCTTCCGGTTTCTTCGCGAACAGGCCGTCCAGCACGGCGACAAGGAATTCCAGCCGGCCTGCCTCGGCCAGCGTGCCCAGGTGTACCACGTCGAAACGGCGTTCCTCAACCGGGCGCGCATGGCGGCCCACTTCGTCGATGAAGCCGCGGCTGGGCAGGTTGTAGAGCGCCAGCCGCCGCGAATGGGCAAAATACTCAATGAGCGATCCGGTGGCGCCAGTGATGCCGTCGCAAAAGCGCGTGCAGAACTTTTCCCAAACACCGGCCAGCGTGCCGGCGCCACGGCGCAGCGGCCCGGGAATCCATGTGCGGCTGCGCAGCAATTGCGGAAAATCCTCGTGGGCGTCGTAGATGATGCGCCAGCCGGTGATCAGCTTCACTAGCGGCGCCCAGAAAAGCAACTCGGCGTCCTGCAGGATTAAAATCCGTGGACCTCGGCCGCGCGCGCCCCAGTAGCCCTGCAGGGGGCGCAGCAGGAAGCGGGCCCAGCGCGAGCTATACGGCGCCAGCGCGGTGATGCGCACGCCGCTGCGCACCTCGTCGGCGGCGTGCGGCGCCACCACGCGCACCCGCGGGAAGACCCGCGCCAGCGACACGGCTTCTTTATCGAACACGCGCTGATCAAGCGCGGTATGTCCGGACGATACCAAAACGACCTCATAACTCCCATTATGCGGCATTATCGAGCTCCTCTCGTGTGTCGTTCATCCGTGCGCGCATCGCCGTCCGGCGCGCGCGCCACCAGGTATTCAACTCCCCGATCGTGCAGCCCCAACCACCCAGCTCGACGATGGCCGCGAGCAGCGCGCGATAGGTTGTCAACGCTTCCGGGGCAGCCGAGTGCGTGTGCCAGGACAGCGTGACCACGCCGCCGATCTCCGCCGCGCGCGCGAGCAGCGCCCGTGCCCGCGCCACCGGGTCGCCCGGCGCGCGCGGCAGGCAGATATCGTGCAGGGCGAGTGGCACTTCGAGAATGTCGGCCTCGCCCGGCCAGAAGTAAGGGAAGGACAGCCCGGCACGGTAGCCGATGTGCGTGGTGGAACCCATCGTCGAATCGGCCAACAGCGCGGCTTGCGCCCACGCCGCGGGGGTGGCGTCGATATCGAAGCGCAGGTAATGCTGGCGTCCGGCGCGCACCGGCGCGCCCAGCACCGTCTCCAGCCGCGCCCGCTCTGCGCTCAGCATCGCGCCGTCCAACGCGCTGGCATAGCCGCCATGCAGGCCGATCTCCCACCCCGCGGCGTCCGTCTGGCGGATCGCCTCCGCGTAGGTCATGCGCGCTCCGAACGACCACACCGGATCGTCATACCGATGGTAGTGGTCGAATGGCGTCGGCTCGACATACGTCTCCGGCATCACGAAGAAGGTGGAGTGAAATCCGTGCCGTGCTTCCTCGGCCATCCATGCGTCAAAAGGTGATCGTTCGCCGCGGTCGCCCGCGAGGCGGTAGCGCAACGCGCCCAGCGCCCAGCGTAGCCGCTCGATGGGCGCCGCCCGCAGGCCGGGCTCGCGCAGGCGACGCAGCCGTTCACGCCAGGGGTGCGCCACCACATCATCGATGTCGTGGGTGAGACACGCGGCGAAGCGGAAGGGCTTCGGCCAGCAGGCGATGGGCGCCGCGCCGGCCAGCGCCTGCACGTCGGCGTCCAGCGGCGGGTGCTCCAACAGTCCGAGCTTCGCCAGCACGGACTGTTCCGTGGGCACGTTGCCGTGGCGGTCGCGCGGCGCGTCATACTCTTCCCGGCGGGTGAGCAGCGCCCACGCCAGCTCGGTCAGCGTATCCGGAGGCATCACCGGATGGCCGACGATGGTCGACACCTGTTCTGCCACATAGGCCCGTCGGGCCGCGATATTGAAGGATTCCAGCAGATACGCTCCACTCATGACACCGCCTCTCCCCGCAGCAGCGGCCAGGTCGGCGCGACGGGGGTTGCCACTACGAGCATGTAAAGGTAGACCCACTGGAAGGCCCAGGTGGCAAGATCGCCGGCCTTCAGCATATATAGCAACACCACCACGATCATCGCGGCGAGGATGCGGTGCGGTGGCGACAGCCACAACTGCCAGGCACGCCGGATGGCCACCGCGTAAATGGTGACGATGCCCAGCAGTCCGGGCAGGCCCAGTTCGTAGCCGACTTCCAGAAAGATGTTATGCGGATAATAGTCCAGCATGCCGGTTTCGGCGAAGGAACCGATGCCCATGCCCATGGGGTGCGCCATGAAGCCGCGCCACGCCACGGTGAAGAGGATGTCGCGGTTCTCAAACGGGTTTTTCAGCATCCCTTCCAGGTACTGGTAGGAATCGCCGAAGTTCGGCAGGATGAGATAATAAGTGCCGAGGAAGACCCCGAACAGCAGCAGTGAGACGACTACCCGCGAAAACAGATGCTTCCACGGCGGGCCGAGCACCAGCAGCACCGCCATCCCCGCCAGCGTGACGGCGGCGAAGCGCCCGCGGATGAAGATCTCCAGCGCGGCGCCCAGCAGCAGCAGCCCGCTGCCGAGAAAGAGCGATACCGGGCGCAGCGTGCGCGGAATGACCCACAGCACCGCCAGCGCCACCGACAGCGGGAAGCCGGTGACCGATAACAACTGCCGCATCTCCGCCATGCCATATTTCTGCGTCTGCAGGAACATGTCGCGGTTTATGTAGGCCACGCCCAGCGCCAGCACCGTGGTGACGACGAGCATCCCGCGCATCCCGCGCGCCAGGTCAGCGCTGAGCGGAGCCTGGCGGAAGGTGAAGAGGTAAGCCGCGCCGGCCAGCAGCAGGAAATGCCATGATTTTTCGCGTCCGTATTCCGGCACCGGCGCCAGCGCGAAGGCGAAAAGAGTGTAGACGATGACCAGCAGCATGAAGACGAGCACCGGCGCCTGGGGCATGTTTTCGCGCGGGTATTTGTGGTAGCGCATTAACCCGGCGAGCAGCGCGCACGGCAGGAATCCCCACCAGGGGATGGCGATAATGCTGGAAAAGAGAAATGGCCAGATGAGCCCCATGACGATGAGCGCGCCCGCGGCGATTTCGCGCCAGCGTTCGCTGACGGCGAGTTTCGCCGGCGTATTGCGTATGAGCATGGGCGACGCGTCTGCGTATCGCACTCGATCTCCCTTCTGGTTTATCGCATCACGGTGTCGTGGTCGGCCACCGCGTTATCGTTTCATCCTCTACCAACCGGGCGATTGGCGCACGGCACGTATAGCGTAGCGGCATTGCCGGCTCCTCGTGTGTTCATTTCCCCCCCATCATCAGCGGATGGTGCGTGGCGCGACACCAAACACGCCGGGATTGCGCGACAATCACAGATGCGGACATTGCTAACGCATAGAGATCACGGCACTTCATGTGTGTGCGCTCGCGTATGGTATGGTCAATGACCGCATCCCGAGATGACGTTTCGATGTCCGCTTAGGCAGGACGGACAGACGGCTTGCCGGGCGCACAAGTCGCCGGCAAGCGGATGGAGCAGGAGGTGTAGCGTGCAGCTTGAAGTACGGGTGTTGGCGCCGGACGAGGATGCGTTGTGGGATGCGCTCGTCGAGAAGTCAGAGCAGGGGACGATCTTTTCGCAGCGCTGGTGGATCGAAATCGTCACCCGGGGGCAGGGCTGCCGGCTGGGGTGCTTCACCGGAACGCGCCTGCTGGCGGGGCTGCCGATCTGGCCGTCGACCACGCTGGGCGTGCGCCGCCTGCGCCAGCCGCCGCTCACTCCGTACTGGGGCCCGATTTTCGGAAACATCGACGGCGCCTACACCACGCGGCTGAATACCGAGATGAGCATTCTGCGCGCCTTCGCCGAAGCGCTGAAACCGTGGCCGGACGTGACACTGCAGTGCCACCCGACGATGACGAACTGGCTGCCGTTCTTCTGGCAGGGGTATGGGCAAATGACGCGCTATACCTATCGCATCGAGGGGCTGGCGGAATTTCCGCTGCGCGAGGATGCCTTCCAAAAATCCGTCCGCCAGAAGCTGAAGATGGCGCGGCAGAACGGCCTCATCGTGCGCGACCATGTGGATACGGCGGTGGTCACCGACATGTTCGAGCGCACCATGGCGCGGCAGGGGCTGAAAGGCGAAACGGATATCCTGGACATCTGGCCGAAGTTGGCGGCGGCGGCGGCCGATCGCGATCAACTCTTCACCACCGCGGTAGCCGATGCCGACGGCAATATGCACACCGCCCGTGCCATGGTATGGGATACGCGCTGTGCCTACGCCATTTTCGGCGGTAGCGACCCGCGCTTCCGTCAGTCCGGCGCCGCCCCCTACTCGCTGGTGCACGAGATGCAGGTGGCCGCTGAATTGGTGCCGGCCTACGACTTCGAAGGCTCCACCCTCGAACCCATCGAAGCCTTCTTCCGCTCCTTCGGCGGCACGCTCACCCCCTACCTGATGATTACCCGTCGTGACGCCTGGGTGCTGAACACCGCCCGCACGGCAAAAGACGTCGCCGGACGCATGAAAATGCGTGGAAAAGGCAAGGTGAAAGAGGAGAGCGAGTCAGGCGCGGCGGCGTAACGGGGCATGTTCGAGTCAGGCTTGTCATCGGCACCCCTTCCTGTGCCTCTTCCCCTCTCCTCGGGGAGAGGGGAAGATCAGGCAATTCGGCCCCACCGGTTAGCACCTCCCTCCCCCGGGGCGTGCAGTGCAGCGGAAGGCACGGGGGAGGGCCAAGGACATACGCGCTACATTAGTGCATATTGAGCGTCTACATTGTGGTCGAGTGTGCCGCGTCATGGCACCGTTCTCCCCTTCCCTTGCGCAGCGCAGTGGAGCGGGGGAAGGGGCTGGGGGATGGGGGCCGATTAGGCATAAATGCAGCGCGAATGAGGGCCAAGGAGGGGGGCCGATAAGGCACACGCGCGCGCCATCCGCTCCGGCCCTACCGCTACTTTCCGCCCACCGGCCGCAGGCTGATATCATCAACCCACACCGTGCCTTTGGCGCCGCGCTTGGCGGACATCGAAAGGGCGATGGTGACGAAATAGTGATGAGGTTGCGGGCGCACGCGCAGGGTGACGCGCTGCCAGCCGGTGGTGCCGGTGAAGGTGGGCGAGACCACTTTCTCCGGTTTGGGGTAGGTTTCCAGGCTTACGGTGAAGGCGCCGTCCAAATCTTCGGTACGCACATAGGCGGTCAGTTCCATCTCGCGCCCGTCGAAGGGGCGTCCGAACGGGCTGGCGCCGTCGCGGACGGCCACCACCTGATCAGCCCCGGCGGCGACCATGCGCAGCGAGCCGGGGGCGGCATAGCCGACGGTCGGATCGATGGTGTAGTAATCCGGGGGCGCGAAGAGCTGCATGCTGGTCGGCATGTCGAGCCGGATCGTTTGCGCCGTGTCGAAGGTGGTGCCGGTGGGGAAATAGCGGGCGCAGATTCGCCCCCGCACCGCGTCGCTCACCGACCAGGCGGACTCCGCCAGCAGCCGCGCAGCTTCCGCGCCGCCGATGCTGCTCTCCCGCCACTGGAAACGCTCCGTCGTGCCCGCCGGCACGGTCTCTTTGCGCATGGGCTGCACGTGCTGGTCGAACATGACAGTGCACAGCCCGGTGGAGTAGCGGGTTTTCAACGAGTCGCCATACAGCTCATATCGCGGGTTGACGTCCGGTTCGCCGGTGTAGACGATTTCCGGCTGCGTCGCGGAGAGCAGACCGCCGAAAATAGCGTAATGGTTTAGCGGCTGGCGGTAGAAGCGGCCGTCTTCGCCGCGCCACAGCAGATAGGTGTAGCGCTGGTCCCATTGTGGCGCCTGCGGATACGCCGGCCCTACCGAGCCATACGCCCACGGGTCCAGCACCTCCACAATCGGCTTGCGCGCCGTCAGGTAGGTCACCGTGCTGTCCACATCGTAGACATAGGTGTCCCGCCCCGCGTCGTAGGTGAGCCTCATGCGAAGGACGGTCATGCCGGTGGGGGCGCGGCCTGGCGCGCGGTCGGAGGTGCGCGCTTCCAGCACCACCCGGTCGGGGGTGTCGGTGATCACCGCCACCGGCGCTTCCGGCCAATCGCCCAGCACCCGGTAGCAGAGAGGGATACAATCCGCCTCGCGCGTGCCCGGCCGCAGTTTGGCTGAATAGAGCGAGGTGGGATATCCCGCCCACGGCTTGCCGTCTTTCCCCTCGCCGATGCGGGCCACCGGCTCGGCGCCGTCGAAAATCCATCGAGCACGACACCAGGTGCGCACCCGGAATGCCGGACGATGCGCCGGAAGCTCCGGGGTAACCATCGCGGCGGGGAGGCGCGTTATCTTCACCGTGTCGAAGGTCATGCGGGCGTGATTCGCCCCCGCCAGCACCCGCCCGCGCAAGATCGGCTCCACGCGGTCAATCACGTCGATGATCGGCGTGCCATCGGCGGAGACGGTGATGCGCGGGCCAGCCATCCGCACCACCAGCCGCACCGGACGACCTTCAACCAGTGGGGCATCGGCGGCGGCCAGGAAATTCGCCGGCGTCTTCCACAGCGCGATGGTGCCGTCGCGCGCGGAAAGCTGTAGCCGATACTGCTGCGTCCCCTGCGCCCGCAGCACCAGGCCGCCCTGAAACGCCAACTGCTCCGTCGCCATGTGGCGGGCGTGGTGCGCGGTCTCGAAGAGGGGATCGACCGTCAGGTACGGCCCCACCGTCACGGTGGCCGCCACCTCGGCATCCGCCACTTCGCCCCGCCCCAATGGCTGAGTCTGCCATGCAATGGGGTAGAACTGCCAGTTTTCCGCCGGCAGCGCCCATGCCGGTATCGTCACACCGTTCAACACCAGCGGCCGCCCCAGGCCAACTCCACTCAACACGCCCAGCATCGCCAACAACAGCACGAAGCGCATGATCCCGTCCCCCTCTACTCGCCGAGTTCGGTTCGCTCCATTCTACGGGTTCGGGGGCGGTTCGGCAAGGGTGGGATGTAGACAGGGGGTTAGCACCCGGTGCCTGCGCACGAACCCCTCGCTCGGTTCGGGGAGGGGGCAGGGGTTCGTGTGAGAGAGCCGGTGGTGCTTATCGTTGTCCCCACGTTCGCGGCTTGACAAAGTCTCGCCCGTTGGAGTCATCGTTCACTGTGCTCGTAATTCGTAGAGTTGCCGAGTATGCGCACGAGTACGAGATTACGCCATCCGCGCCAGCATCGCCTCGGTGACGCCGTAGCGGAGGGGTTTGCCGGTGAGGAGGCGGGCGAGTTCGTCGAGGGCGAAATCGGCCATGCGGTGGCACTCCTCGCACATGGAGCCGGCGATATGCGGGGTGTAGATGACGTTGGGCAGCGTGCGCAGCGGACTGTCCTCCGCGGGGGGCTCGGGGTCAGTGACGTCGAGGACGGCGGAGATGCGGCCAGTCCGCAGTGCGGCGATGAGCGCGGCTTCATCGACGAGGGCGCCGCGGGCGGTGTTGATGAAGAGCGCGCCGTCGCGCATACGACCGAGCAGGTCGGCGTTGATCATGTGCCGCAGGTGTGGCAGGTTGGGCGCGTGCAGCGAGACAACATCAGACGCGGCCATCAACTCGGGCAGCTCGGTCTTCGTCGCGCCCAGCGCCGCCGCTTCTTCCGTCGATACAAATGGGTCAGCGAGCAGCAGATCGAAATCGTACCCCTGCAGCAGGCGAATCGTCTCGCGCCCCACCAGGCTGGCGCCAATGAGGCCGATGGTGCGGCGGTAGTTGCCCGGCACCTGGCGCGGCGCCTCGAATCCCTGCCCCATGAACCGCCAGAACTGCTTCTGTCCCAGCAGGATGACGCCGACGGTGTATTCCGCCACCGGCACGGCGTTGGCCGGCGCGGCGGAAGAAACGGCAATGCCGCGCGCCCACAACGCCGGCGTGCAGAAGCCCTTCACCGTGCCCGCGGCGTAGCAGATGCCGCGCAGCGCCGGCGCCGCCGCCAGGAACGCCTCATCGACGACGGGCATGCCCCAGGTTGAGACAATGTAGTCCGTTTCGCCCAGCCGGTCCATCACCATCGCGGCGCCGTCCTCGAAGCGGGCGTCGACTAGCGTCCCCATCTCGCGGATGCGGTCGAAGTGGCGCGGGGCAAAAACCATCTCCGCGAGGTGGTACGGCGCGAGCAGGGCGATGGTGGGCATGGGTGCATTCTCCTTACCATAATTCTGTTTCGACGGGGTGGGGGAGTTTCCTACTCCGGGTCGATGCGTTATGTGCCTCGTTTTGGTTGTCCGGCGTCAGTTCCGGTAAAGCTGTAAAAACCGCAACAGGAAAACGGCAACCGGTGGTGAAATACACTGGTGAACCTGAAGGGGGTATCCGTCATGTCTGCATCCCTGACCAGTCGAGAACGGTTGCTGCGCGTGTTCCGCGGGGGAGAGTTGGATCGCGTGCCGATCCGGTTGTGGGGCATCGACCGCCCGGAGGCGGCGTCGCGTCCGGAATGGCAGCCGCTGCATGACCTGGTAGAGCGCCACGGATTGGACATGATGCCGGGCTGGGGTGATCCGCACGTGAAACAGAACGTGGAGATCGGCTACGAAGAGCGCGACACCGACGATCCGGAGTGGTACGAGCTTTACACGACCATCAAGGCGCCGGCCGGCGACCTGCTGAGCATTTACGTGCATAGCAGGCTGGACAAGCCGGGGTACGTGAAAAAACACCTCCTCGAGACGACGGAAGACGCCCGGCGCTGGCTGTCGATCCCCGAGCCTGACCTGCCAAACCCCGCGGGCTTCCAGCCGTTCGTCGACCAGACCGGCGACCGCGGGCTGGTGCTGTGTGGCATGAGCGAGGCGATGTATACCGTCAACGACGCCACCGGCAGCGAGCTGTGGGGTTACTGGCTGTATGACGAGCGCGAGCTGGTGCACGAGATGGTGGCGAAGGCGTACGCCTACAACCTGAAGACCGTCAAGCACCTGCTGGCGCACGGCGTGGGGCCACTGTTTGGCTGGGTGGGGCCGGAGCTGTGCATCCCGCCGCTGGCGTCGCCGCGCGATTTCGACGACCTGTGTACGCGTTACGACCAACCGATCATCGACGAGATTCACAACGCCGGCGGGCTGGTGTGGGTACACTGCCACGGCGACATGCACCCGGTGCTGGAGCAGTTCGTCGCCATGGGCGTCGATTGCCTCAATCCCATCGAGCCCCCGCCCATCGGTCACCTGACGCTGGCCGACGCCAAACGCCGCGTCGCCGGGCAGATGACGCTGGAAGGCGGCATCGAGGTGGGCGATTTCGAGCTGTGCACCGCCGCCGAGATCGAGGCCATCACCCGCGAAACGATGGCGCAGGGCAAGCCCGGCGGCCGCTTCATCCTTTGCCCCAGTTCCAGCCACAGCCACTGGCCGGACATCGCGCCGCACATCACCGAGAACTACCACGTCTTCGTCGAGACGGCGGTGGCGCTGGCGGAGTATTGAGATGACCGACACCCTGGCCTACCTGCGTGAATACCTGGCCGACCTGCCGGTGATCAGCGTGCACGAGCATCACCGGGAGGATGACGTCTATTCCGGCCTCACGCTGGAGTCGCTGTTCATGCGCTCATACGTCGGCTGGATCTATCCCGGTCACCAGGGCATCCATGACCGGCAGGCCTTCCTTGACCACGTCCGTTTCAACGCCTACTTCGTGTGGCTGGAAAGGGGCTTGCGGACGATCTACGGCTGCGAGCCGATCACCACCGACAACTGGGACGACATCTCCGGTTGCATCACCGCCGCGCACGCCGCCTCGCGCACCTGGCACCTGGACATCATGCCGCGCTACGGGCATATCCGGCGGGCGATTCAGGACGCCTTCTGGGATACCGCCTCGGCGGTCGGGCACCCGGAGTTCTTCTCCCCCACCTTCCGCATCAACGCCTTCGTGATGTGCCACCACCCTGAGATGGCCGACCATAACGGCACCAACCTGCGCAAGTTCGATCTACCCTTCGACGATTTCGCCGGTTACCTGCAGGCATTCACGGCGCTCATCGCCCGCGCGAAGGCGAACGGCACGGTGGCGATGAAGTCGGCGCTGGCCTATGACCGCGACATCAGCTTTGAGCCGGCGTCCTATGACGCTGCCGCCCGCGCCTTCGGCAAGCGCCCCGAGGAGATCGACGACGACACGCGGCGCGCCTACCAGAATTACATGTATCACTACTGCTGCGATATTGCGGCGCAGTTGGGCCTACCTTTCCAGAATCACACCGGCCTGGCGAAGATCGGCGGCTCCAACCCGATGCGCCTGGAACCGGCCATCGCCGCCCACCCCCGGACGACCTTTGTGCTCTTCCATGGCGGCTACCCGTGGGTACACGAAATCGCCGGGCTGGCGCACAATTACCCCAACGTCTATCCCGACCTTACCTGGCTGCCGCTCATCTCACCCACCGCCGCCGTGCAGGCCATCCACGAGTGGATGGAGGTGGCGCAAACCGCACAGGGCATCTGCTGGGGCGGTGACGCCTTCAGCGGCGAGGAGAGCGTCGGCGCCGCCCTCGCGCTGAAGCACGTGCTGGCCATCGCGCTGGCGCAGAAGGTGGACGAAGGGTATTTTGGCATGGACGACGCGCAAACGTTGGCACGGATGATCTGTTATGAGAATGCGGAGCGGGTGTATGGGCTGTGACTGTCGCCAACCCTATCCCTGAACCCGGTAAGGGGACTGAACGGCTCTTTTGTATTTATTTCTCTCGTCACGCCCCCTCGCCCGGTTCGGGGAGGGGGAGGGGTCCGGTAACCGGGCCGGCATGTATATAAATGGAGATGAACGATGACTACAACCTTTCCCTATCAGAATCCCTCGCTGCCCACCAGCGAGCGCATCGCCGACCTGCTCGGGCGCATGACGCTGGAGGAGAAGGCGTCGCAGATGCTGAACCAGGCGCCGGCCATCGAGCGGCTGGGCATCCCGGCGTATGACTGGTGGAACGAGTGCCTGCACGGCGTGGGCCGGGCGGGGATGGCCACCGTCTTTCCGCAGGCCATCGGCCTGGCGGCCACCTTTAACGCGCCGCTGCTGCACCGGGCGGCCACCGCCATCTCGGACGAAGCGCGCGCGAAGCACCATAACGCATTAGCGCGAGACATGCACGCCCGCTATTTTGGCCTGACCTACTGGAGCCCGAACATCAATATCTTCCGCGACCCGCGCTGGGGACGGGGGCACGAGACCTACGGCGAAGACCCCTTCCTTACCGGCCAGATGGGCATCGCCTTCATTACCGGTCTACAGGGCGACGACCCGAAATACCTGAAATTATCCGCCTGCTCGAAGCACTACGCGGTGCACAGCGGGCCGGAAAGCGCGCGCCACACCTTTGACGTCCACCCCACGCCGCGCGACCTCACCGATACCTACCTGCCCGCCTTCAAGGTGACGGTGCAGGAAGGCAAGGTCGAGTCGATTATGGGCGCGTATAACCGCGTGAACGGCGAGGCGTGCTGCGCCAGTCCGACACTGCTGCAGCACTACCTGCGCGATACGTGGGGGTTCACCGGGCACGTGGTGTCCGACTGCGGCGCCATCGAGGATATCTACGAGCGCCATAAGGTCTTCCGCATCAAGGAGCAGGCCATCGCCGAAGCGGTGAAAGCCGGCTGCGACCTGTGCTGCGGCAGCGCCTATGACGCGCTGGTCAGCGCGGTGCAGCAAGGCTACCTGACCGAAGCGGATATCGACCTGGCGCTGACCCGCCTCTTCTCCGCGCGCTTCCGGCTGGGCATGTTCGACCCGCCGGCGCAGGTGCCCTACGCGCAGATTCCCCTGTCGGTGGTGAGCTGTCCCGAGCATCGCGCGCTGGCGCTGCAGTCGGCTCGCGAGTCGCTGGTGCTGCTGAAGAACGACGGCATCCTGCCGTTGAAACCCCAGGGGAAAATCATCGGTGTCATCGGCCCCAACGCCAACGAGCCGGACGTGATGATGGGCAATTACAACGGTAATCCCAGCTACAGCGTGACGCCGCTGCAGGGGATTATCGAGCAGGCCTTCCCGGCGGCGAACGTGATGTATTCCGCCGGTTGCGAGATTAACGGGCCGGAAGGCGCCATCTTCTGGGAGGCGCACGAGATCGCCGAGGTGGCGGACGTGCTCATCGTGGTGCTGGGGCTGTCGCCAATGCTGGAAGGCGAGGAAGGACTGGCGCAGGCCGATCGCCCGTCGCTGGACCTGCCGGCGGCGCAGCAATCGCTGCTCGACCTGCTGGCGAAATCCGGCAAGCCCATGGTGGTGGTGCTGCTGAACGGCAGCGCGCTGGCGGTGAACTGGGCGCAGGAACACGCCGCCGCCATCCTGGAGGCGTGGTATCCCGGCGAGGCCGGCGGCGCCGCCATCGGCGAGGCGCTCTTCGGGGCCTATAATCCTGGCGGCCGCCTGCCCGTCACCTTCTACACGTCCATCGAGCAGGTGCCGGACTTCGAGAACTACGACATGACCGGCCGCACCTATCGCTACTTCACCGAAACGCCACTCTATCCGTTCGGTTTCGGCCTCAGCTATACGACGTTCGAGTATGGCAAGCTGGCGGTCAGCGCGCCAACCATCGCCGCTGGCGAGACGATCACCGTCAGCGCCGAGGTGCGCAACACCGGCGCCGTCGCCGGCGACGAGGTGGTGCAGCTCTACATCAGCGCCGAGCACCCCTCCGTGCCCGCGCCCATCCGCAACCTGCAGGGCTTCCAACGCATCCACCTGCAGCCCGGCACGGCGCAGACGGTCACCTTCACTCTCACCGATGAGGCCTTCCGCTACGCCGACCCGGCCGGCGTGAGCATCCTCGATCCCGGAACGTTCCGCATTAGCGTCGGCGGCGGCCAACCGGGCTACGTGCCGGCAACGCAAATGGTCGAGGGCATCCTCGAAGTCAAATAACTGGGAGCGCGTCCCGATTGATGTTGTTACATGTATTTGTCCGATGCCCGGCATCCGGCTCCTTGGCCTGATCCGTTGCGTCCCTGTAGAGGGACGCCCGGCCGTAGGGCCCGGCAGGTGGGGATTTCAATCCCCGCATTGAGCATCAAAGCCGTACCAGGTTGTCAAAAAGCATCAATCGGGACGCCC
>CAZPYA010000013.1:0-72121 GCA_964590255.1 uncultured bacterium | reverse complement strand
CGAACCGCGTATCTCGTATGCGATTTCCAGCATCTGCATCAGCGAGGAATCGAAGGCCACCATATCGAGCTGCGGGGTGGTCGCCAGCGCGGCGGGCAGATCTACGGTGCGGATGTGCGTGCCGGAGGTGTCGTCGTAGGAGACGCCGCGGGTCGCAACGTCCACCGAGCGCGACCGCCAGCCCGAACCGTGGTTCCACACGATGACGAGGTAATGCTCGGCTGGGAAGCTCGCCTTGCCCCAGGAGATGAAACTCGCCAATTGCGCCGGATCGCCCATGTCGACTTCGCCCATGAGTTCCAGGCAGTTCTCCGGTTTGGCGGAAGTCATGATCGAGGTGTCCTCGTCATGACGGACGACAAAGCGCCGGGTGTCCGTCCAGTTGTCATTGGAGCCATCGTATCCACCGGAGCGATCCATCTGCACCACGGTGGTCACCGCGTCGCTGTTCGCCACGGATTCCATTTCGTTCACGTCCTGCACGCCGTAGCCTTCCAGGTCGTTATCGCCATTGAGGAAGACGAGGACGGTCCATTTGCGCGCGACGGTGGTGAGGGTGCTGTTGGCGATATCGACGACGGCATTGGCCGCCACCGTCACCGCCGCCGCCATCGTCTGGTAGCCAGGCGCGGCGATGATGAGCGTGCGCGGGCCCGCGGGCACACCGGTGAGTTGAAAGTAACCTTGCGCGTTCGTCTTCGTACTGAGGTTGGTGCCCTGCACGCGAACATCCGCGTTGGCGATCGGTGTGCCTCCCGCGCGGGTCTGCGCCTGAATCACCCCGGCCGACGCGTGGATGTATCCCTGTACGGTGCCCACGCCTACGGTATCGCCTCCCCCGCCGCAACCGGCAAGCAGCAGCATGACAACAGGAAGCAGTAACAGGGGCCAGCAGACGCGCGAACTTGACATGGATGCACAACCTCGATTTGAGTCTAGCTAGATTATACCCGACTTCATTTGCGAATATGCCACCTTCGACATACTATCCATTCACAGCGATTGGTTGGTTGTCGGATGCAGTCGACGTTGAAGGTATTAACGGTATTCAGCGAGGACATCGCGCTGGATACCGCCGTAATCGTCCAGCGTATGCACCGCGCTCCAACCGGTCGTGCGCAGGTGATCGGCCACTGCTGGCGCTTGTCCATCGCCGACCTCCAATGCGAGCAGGCCGCCGGGCCGCAGGCAGACGGGACTGTCGGTGATGAGGCGAAGTACCAGCGCGAGGCCGTCAGCGCCGCCACGCAAGGCCATCTCCGGCTCGTAGTCGCGCACTTCGGGCATCAGGCCGGCCATGTCTTCGTCGGTGATATACGGCAGGTTGGCGACGATGATATCCAGCGATAGATCTGTCGGCAGCGGAGCCAGCAAATCCCCCTGGAAAAAGGTAATGCGTTCCCCCACCCCGTGGCGGGCGGCGTTGCCGCGGGCGGTTGCCAGCGCATCGGCAGAGAGATCGACGGCATATATCTCGGCGTTGGGCAGCTCCAGTGCCAGCGTCACGGCGATGATGCCGCTGCCAGTGCCGATGTCGGCGATGCGGCGCACCGGGTGGGTGTCCGCCCAGCGCAGCACCGCTTCCACCAGCAGCTCGGTTTCCGGGCGCGGTACCAGCACGGCGGGGGTGACGGTGAAGGGCCGCGCATAGAACTCCCACTCGCCAAGGAGATAGGCGATAGGCTCGCGGTGTTCGCGACGCCGCAGCAGCGCGACAAATGGTGCGACATCTTCGTCCGAGATGCCCGTATCATGATGCGTCCACAGCCAGGTGCGCGGGCGACCGAGGACATGGCCGAGCAGCAATTCGGCGTCCAGCTTCGGCGTGTCGACGCCGGCATGCGTCAGGCGCGGGATGGCGTCTGCCAGGATGTCGCGGATGGTGGGCATCAATGCTTATCCAAGGAGCGGCTTCACGTCATCTTCATCGATGGGACCGATGGCGGTGAAGGTCCAGTGCTCGAGGTTGAATATCTCGTCCATCACGGCATGCACGTCATCGATGGTCACCTGTTCGATACGGTCCAGCAGGTACCCGAGTGGATAGACCTCGCCCCAGGTAAGCTGGTGTTGGGCCATGCGGCGCATGCGGTCACCGGTGCCTTCCAGGCCCAGCGCGAGGCCGGCTTTCATCTGTGTTTTGCCGCGGGTCCATTCGTGGGCAGTGATGCCGTTGGCGCGCAGATCGGTGATGACGTCGCGCACCAGTTCGATGACCTGAGCGAATTGCGACGGACTGGTGGCGCCGTTTGCCGTGACCAGCCCGGTGTCGCGAAAGCCCATGAGATAGGAGCCGATGTCGTAGGCCAGGCCGCGCTTCTCGCGGATTTCCTGAAAGAGTCGCGAGGTTGAACTGGCGCCGAGTACGAGATCGGCCAGCGCGAGCGGGAAGACACGGTCATCCGCCGCGTGGTATGAACGCGCGCCCCAGGTAAAATTCACCTGTTCGCTCTCTTCGTTGACCACCAGTAGCGGCCGGCGTTCACCGGGTTCCGCGGTATTGAAGCCGGCGCCGTCATGGGGCAGATCAGTGAATGACTCGGCGACGCGCTCGATAAATTCCGCCTCATTGAACTTGCCCGCGGCGGAGATAATGACGCGACGCGGCGCGAAGTGCCGGCTCCAGCAGGACACCAGTTGATCGCGGGTGAAGGACGACACGCTCTCTTCAGTGCCGAGAATGGCGTGGCCCAGCGCGCCGCCATGCCACAGCGCCTCCATAATCAGGTCATGGATGCGTTCCTCGGGCACGGCTTCATACTTGTGGATCTCCTCAATGATGACCTGGCGCTCACGCTCCATCTCGTCGGCGGGAAAGGTGCTGCGGCAGATCAGCTCGGAGAGGATGTCGATGGCCATCGGCAACTGCTCTGAGAGCACCCGCGCGCCCACATGGGTCAACTCGCGTTCGGTGTAGGCATCAACATAGCCGCCGATATCCTCGATGGCAGCGGCGAGGTCGTAGGCGGTGCGGTGTGCGGTGCCTTTGAAGAGCATGTGCTCGAGGAAATGCGCGATACCGTGCTCCGCCGGGCACTCATCCGATGATCCAGCATCCGCCCAGACGCCGATGGCTACCGATTCAACATTCGCCATCTCTTCGGTGAGGATGGTTATGCCATTCGGCAGCACCGTCCGGTGAATCGCTTCAACAGTCTCTCCCAACGCCACCCCTCGCTCTCTTGGATCAGGTTGGCCCACATTCTACTCTACATTTCCCGTTTCCGTCACGCACTCCGGCACGACAGCGGATGAATGTGTAAGATAGCGCCACAACGGGGAAGAGTTGAGGCAGGATATTTCACCATGATGGCAAAAGGATAGACACCATGAAAGGGATCATCCTCGCGGGTGGCCTCGGGACGCGGTTGGCCCCGCTGACGCTGGCAACGAACAAGCACCTGCTGCCGGTGTATGACCGGTGTATGATAGAGTTCCCCATCGCCACACTGCTGCGCGCGGGCATCGATCGGTTGATGGTCGTCACCGGCGGGCCGCATGCCGGCGACTTTTTGCGCGTGCTGGGCAACGGCCGCAAGCTGGGCATCACCCACCTGGAGTATACCTACCAGGAGACTGAAGGCGGCATCGCCGACGCGTTGCGCCTGTGCGAGGATTTTGCCGACAGCGAGCCGGTAGCGGTGGTGCTGGGCGACAACGTGACGAACGCCGATCTGGCGCCGGCCATCGCCACGTATCGCGGCGGCGCGCACCTCTTCTTCAAGCGCGTGGCCGATCCACAGCGCTTCGGGGTGCCGGCGTTCGCCGAGGACGGCACACTACTGCGCATCGTGGAGAAGCCGGCGGTGCCCGCCAGCGACTACGCGGTAACGGGACTGTATTTGTATGATGCGCGGGTCTTCGACATTATCCGCACGCTAACGCCTTCGGCGCGCAAGGAGTTGGAGATCACCGACGTGAACAATCGCTACCTGGCATGGAGCGAACTGACCTGGTCGGAACTGGACGGATACTGGACGGACGCCGGCACCGTGCAATCGCTGTATTACGCCAATTCGCTCATTGCCCGCGAGCGCGGCTGGATTTCCCCTGACCCGCTTGCCAACCTTTCGGTGACGCCATGATTGATGGAGTTGTAATCAAATCGCTGCGGGTGATCCCAGACGAGCGCGGTCGGCTGATGGAAATCCTGCGCCGGGACGACCCCTGTTTCTCCGCATTCGGGCAGGTTTACCTGACCACCACCTTCCCCGGCGTGGTGAAGGCCTGGCACTGCCACGCGGCGCAGGACGACCACGTGGTCTGCATACGCGGCTGTATCAAGCTGGTGCTGTACGATGATCGGACAGACTCCCCCACCCGCGGTGAAGTGCAGGAGCTATTCCCGGGCGAGGCGCAGCCGGTGCTGGTACGCATTCCGCGTGGGGTGTGGCACGGCTGGAAAGGCGTGGGCACCGAGGAGGCGTTTATCGTCAACTGTCCCACGGAGCCGTATAACTACGCCGCGCCGGATGAAATGCGGCGACCATGGGACGACCCGGAGATCCCCTATGATTGGGCACTGAAGCACGGGTAAGGAGTTTACGATGGCGTTCCCCTATCGCCATATTCTCGTGACCGGCGGCGCGGGATTTATTGGCAGCCACCTGGTGCGCATGCTGTTGACACAGTATCCGATTGCACGGGTGACGAACGTCGACAAGCTGACCTATGCCGGTAATCCCGCGAACCTGCTGGACGTCGCCGACGATCCCCGCTATCACTTTATGCAGATCGATATCGCCGATCCGCGCTTGCGCGCGTTGCTGGCGGAGTACCCGCCTGATGCCATCATCAATGTCGCCGCGGAGACGCACGTAGACCGCGCCATTGCCGATCCACAGGCCTTCGCGCGCACCGACGTGCTGGGCACGCAGAACCTGTTGGAATGTGCCCGCGCACTTGGCGTGTCGCGCTACGTGCAGGTAAGTACGGACGAGGTATACGGCAGTATCGCTGAAGGCGCAATGATGGAAGAGAGCCCGCTGCGCCCGGGCAATCCCTACTCGGCCAGCAAGGCCGGGGGCGACCTGCTCTGCTTGAGTTATGTCAACACCTACGGCCTGTCTGCCAGTGTCTGCCGCGGAGCGAACACCTATGGGCCGAACCAGTACCCGGAAAAGTTTATTCCGCTGGCCATCACGAATCTGCTGACCGGACAGCCGGTGCCGTTGTACGGCGACGGCCGCCAGCGCCGCGACTGGCTGTATGTGACGGATCACTGCGCCGGCATCCTCGCCGTGCTGGCGCACGGTGCCGCGGGTGAAGTATATCACATCGCCGCCGGCCAGGAGCGCGAAAACCGGGCCATTCTCGCCTGGCTACTGGAGCTCCTCGGCGCATCGGAAACGGCGGTGCTGCCAGTGGCGGACCGCCCCGGTCACGACCGCCGGTACGCGATGAACGCGAACAAGCTGCACGGAATAGGTTGGGAACCGGCGGTGGCGGTCGAAGATGGCCTGATAGATACCGTGGCCTGGTATCGCGCGCATTGCCACTGGTGGCAGGCGATCCGGACGTCGACAACGTTCCGCGAATACTACGCGCGACAGTATCCAATGCTTCCACCGTTGGAATAGCATGCGGATCATTCAGTCGCGCTCCCGGGTTACTCCTCGGGCATGCGCATGACGATGGTGACAGGGGCCGGATTATCCGGCAGGCGGATGCTATCGCCGGGCTGCAGCGCGGCGGGGTTCACCTTCGGGTTCAGCGCTTTCACCTGCGCGACGGTAATGTTGTGCTGCATGGCGATGACGTAGAAACTTTCGCCGCGCTTCACGGTATGGTATTGCGGTCGCGGAGGATGCGACAACTCCTGCGCCGCGTGGGCCGGCGACATCACCGGCAACGGCGCTTCAGCGCCAATCACCTGGGTGTAGGCGCGAATCTGCACCGTCTCGCGGATAGTGGGCACGCCATGCTTGCCGCGCGCGGCGGCCTCCTGCATCAGCGATATTGCCTCCCAGGCCGCCTTCTTCGAGCCGAGCAGCACCAGCGGTCGGCCATTCACGACGATCACCGCCCCAACGATTTGCGGAGTCAGGGAGTTGGCCAGCACTTCCGTCGCCTTTTCGACGCTGTAGAGCTTGCTGCCGCTGTGCCCGGTACGGACGATCGCCACCGTGCCTTCCTGAAACGCCACCGCTTCGGGCGCCTCGGGGGCCACGCGCGACTTGAATGCGCGCAGCACCTGTCGGGCATTCTCCTGCGTGTCCAGTAGGCACAGCGGCGTGCCGTTAAGGGTAATGGCGTAGGGCGCCAGCGTCAGGTGGCGGTAGACGAGCCACCCGCAGCCGGCGAACACGACCAGGAAGACGAAGACGACCCAGAGGCGCGTATGCGACGGTGCATAGACGACTTTGCGCCGTAACGGCCGCCTGCGCAGTGGCGGCAGAACGGGTGCGTCATCATGTCCGGAGACAGGTGTCGAGTCCTGGGTCATACGGAGATTTCCAACTTCGCGGGGGCGACAACTACTGTATCCCGGGCTTCCACCAGGTAGCGGGCAGCGTCTTCCGGGGTTGTCACGTTAATATAGATGCCGGTACCCATTTCGAATCCGGCGGCGATGGTCAACCGCGGCATGATCACCATATGCCAGTGAAACACCTCCGAGTCCTCTCGGTCGAAGGGCGCGGTATGGATGGCGAAGTTATACGGTGGATTGTTGAGACAGCGAGCGATGCGGCCGAAGATATCGCGCGCGAGTCCGGCGAACTCCTCCACTCGCTCACGAGTCATCGACGCGAAACAAGCCTGATGGCTTTTCGGCATCAGCCACGTTTCAAAGGGAAATTTTGAGGCGAATGGTTCAAACGCCAGAAAATGCTCCGTCTCGCTGACCACGCGCACCGACTGCTCCTGCTCATGATGCACCATATCGCACCAGATGCAGCGTTCGTGATAATGGTAGTATCGCTCGGCGCCGTGAATTTCGTTCACCACGTCGATGGGGATCATCGGGGTGGCGATAAGTTGCGAATGCGGGTGCTCCAGCGATGCGCCGGCCACTTTGCCGTGGTTGCGGAAGATAAGGATATATTTGAAGCGTGAGTCTTTCCGCAGGTCGAGGTAGCGCTCGCGAAAGGCCCAGATCACTTCGGCCATCTGGAAAACGCTCATGGTCGACGGGTCTTCATTATGGTGGGGTGTTTCCACGATCACCTCATGCGCGCCCACGCCATGCATCATGTCATACATGCCGAGGCCGCGCTTATCCAGCCCGCCTTCAATGGCCAGCGCGGGGAATTTATTCGGCACACAGCGCACCCACCAGTCAGCGATGTTGTTATCGGTACCGTGGCGAAATGCCAGCACCTCCGGCGGGGTGAGGCCTTCCTTGCCCGGACAGAATGGGCAGGTGGGCGAATAATCCGGTTTATCTGGCTCCTGCGCCGATAATTGGGTAAAGTCCGACGGGCGGCGTGCCCGCTCGGTCGCAATAATCACCCACTCCTGGGTAATGGGGTCTTTTCGTAATTCAGGCATCTTTTACTCCTGGCTCCCGTGAATCCGCGCTTCGGACAGGACTCCTTGACTATACCAGATTCCCCGCGGTATAACGAACGCCGATGTGAGGAACCTTACCGTGTTATGCCAGCCAACGGTACCGCTGATGCCGGTGCCGGTGTAATTTTTGCGACATCAAGCGTAATGTGCGCTGACCAGCTCTCGCCGGAGCCAAGGGTTAACTGCCAGACCGGCAGCGACACTGTGCTCTGGTATACCCATTCGAGGCCGTCCAATGCACACAACGGCGTCTGAATGGGGTAGATCCACATAGCGGTTGCCGGCGTCACGCGGCAGGTGAGTGCTCCGCCCAGCCACTCATCGCGAAATGTGGCTTCCGCGATGGCAGGCAGCGCGGTGACCGCTTCCAGCCGCACGCGCTTGCTCCGCCGCCCTTTCGGCACCGTGAGCTGACGCCCGGAGACGTCACCCGCGGTCAACTGCACCTGCATCTCGACCGCGAACCGCAGCGACCGCGTCTGATCCGTCGTGTTCGTGAGCGTATACTCCACGCACAACCGTCCATCTTCGATGCGAAAGCGCTTGTCGATGCGCAGCGGTACGAACGCGGGGCCATCCCAGAAATGGCCGTCGCGCCGCAGCGTCACCATGTCGTCTTCGGCATGGATGCACTCATACGCGCCCAGCACGAAATCGCCCAGTTCGCCGAAGCTATTTCGCGGCATGTCCTCCACCGTCGTCGCCGGCGACAACAGATGATCGAGGCAACTGAAGCGGGGGTGCCAGTCGACAGGTAATATCACGCCGTCCGGGATGGTGTCTTTGTGCAGTGGGTAGCGCGCCATGGTATTTAGAAAGTTGTGCGCCAGTTCCAGATGCTCCAGGGCGAAAATGCCTCCGCCTTGCGCCGGCGCAATGCCCACGGAGAGCGATTCGGCACGCAAGAACAGCTCCGCGCGGCCATCGGCATCGTGATCCGTCACCTGTAGCGGCGGGCGGGTTTCGGGTGGCAGTACCGGCGCGACGGCCGCTTCCGCGCGCAGCAGATGCTGGTAGACGGCACGGCGCAGATGCGGCAGATATAGCCCACCGAACGCGCCGTACCAATACGCACAGTTGCATTGGGCGGCATACAGGTCATGTCGAGCCGCCGTCACGTCATGGCCATCGTCCTCTGCTTGTGCCACCCAGCGGCTGACCTGGCACATTTTCTTATGCATCAGGTTGCTTTCGCGGTAGCGGGTGAGGAAATTGCGCCAGAAACCGCCGGACCATTCCAGCATCTCCTGGTAGCTCGTTGGTGGCAGGTATACGCGTTCGCGCGGGGCGTGGGCGCGCACGTAGTCGCCGGGCAGCACGCACTCCAACTCGTCCGCCGTTTCGATAGCCGTCATCAACTGTTCCAGATAGTGCTCTTTGCCATACAGGTATGCCTGCGTGCCCGGCCAGTTGCCGAAGCGCTCGCCATCCTCCGCGTAGATGATGACCTCGGCGCCTTCGGCGGCCATCGCACGCAGGATGCGCAGCACGTCAGCCACCGGTTTTTCAGGGATGGTATAGCGCAGTCGGCGGCTGATGGGCAGCACGCGCACGGTGGCGCCATCCTCCTCGGTGATGAAGGTACGGCACGTCTGCAACGGCGTGAAGCCCTGGCGATGAAAGACTTCGTCATCCAGGAGCACGTAGTCGATGCCGGCAGCCTGCAGCGATGGCGGCAGCGACGGCTCCCACACGCGTTCCGCGAGCCAGGCGCCTGAGGGCGTGTGCCCGAAGGTCTCCTCCACCCACTGGCTGAGCAATATCAACTGTCCCCGGCGGTCGCGTTCCGGGATCACCGGGAGGATTGGCTCAAATATGCCGCCGCCAAGTATTTCTACCTGCCCTGCGTCGACCAACGCGCGCACACGCGCCAGATACTCTGGCCGCTCCGCCCGTAGCCAGGCGAGGAGTGGCCCGGTGAAATGCAGGCCCACCCGCACGCGCGGATGGCGCTCCAGCACGGTCAAAAATGGCTCGTACGCCGTCTGGTAGCACTCCTCGGTGACCCAGGGAAAATTGCCGACCGGCTGATGATTATGAAAGACGAAGATACAGGGTGTTTTCGTCATGACGATACCTCATCGGGTAAATAACCGCCGTTATTGTAACGTTCCAGCCTGCCACACCTTGACAGATACATTCAACATTCCATAAGATATGACTCGCGCCCCCGTGGCCAAGTGGATAAGGCACAGGCCTCCGGAGCCTGCATCACAGGTTCGAATCCTGTCGGGGGTACCATCTTCGCCGGACCGTGCTTCGCATGGTCCGGTATTTTATTTGGTCACCGCGGTTGCCGGAGAGGACACCAGCAACCCGAGTATCGCAAGGATACCGGAGTGAGATGTCGAAATGATTACCTCGTTATGACAACTGCGCGTCGTTTCCTGCTCATCACCGATCGCTACCCGCCCCAGGCCGGTGGCCTGGGCGCATCCGCATACCGGCTGGCCAACGGCATCGCCGGACGCGGGCACCTGATACACGTGGTGAATATCGCCGCCGACGCCGATCCCGGCGCGGTGGACAGCACACGCGAAGGCGAGGTGATGGTGTATCGCCTGGGGCCGATGGACTCCATCGACCTGACGCTGCAACTGGCGGAGAACGTGCTGCAATACCTGCACGACCGCGTGCAGTTCGACCTTATCCACGGGCATTTCGCCGTGCCCGCCGGCTACCTCGCCACTTACTTCGCCACGCGCGTTAACACCGCGTCCTATGTGAGCATTCGCGGCAACGATGTGGACCGCGGGGCCTTCCGCGGCGACCAGTTCGCCTTACTGCACTGGACGCTGCGCCGGACGGGCGGCATCGGCTGTGTCAGCCGCGAGCTGGCAGCAAAATGCACGGCGCTGTCCGCGCGTACCGATGTGCAGTATACACCAAACGCGGTTGATGCGGCCTGTTTCCAGCCACAGCCAAAGGATGTGCGGATTCTGAAGGCGCTGCAGCATCGCGACGGCCAGGCGATCCTCGGCTTCGTGGGCGAGTTGCGCGTCAAGAAAGGCACCGCCTACGTGCTGGACGCCTTCCGGCAGGTACACGAGCAGGTGCCGGTCAAGCTGCTGCTGGTGGGCGGCATGCGCGGGGAAGACGCCAATTTTTTGAAGCGCTACCTGCGCCAGTATCCCACCCTGCGCGACGACTTGCACGTGGTGGACTACATCCGCGACCGCGAGGAGCTGGTACGCTACTACAACCTGATGGATATCGTGCTATCACCGTCGTTATGGGACGGCATGCCAAACAGCATACTGGAGGCGATGGCCTGCGCGCGGCCGGTGCTGGCCAGCAACGCCGGCGGCATCCGCGATCTGGTGACCCACGGTGAGACCGGCTTCCTCGTCGACATCCACGATCTGCCGCGGCTGGGTGAAGCCTGCGTGGAATTGCTCGATGCGGGCGCTCGGTATCGTGAAGAGATAGGACAACGTGCCCGCGCGCACGTGGAAGCGCATCACGCGCCCGAGCAGGAGTTGACACAACTGCTGTCGCTGTATGAAGAGGTGCTGGCCAGCAGGCGCGCGTAAGCGGTAAGCAGGGAGTGTTGCGCCATGCCCCAGGTGAAGCGTTCCCGCGCCACCTGCGCAGCGCGCGCGCCTAACCGCACGCGCAGGTCGCTGTCGTCAATCAACCGCGCCAAGCAGTCAGCCAGCCGCGATGGCTTGCTGACCTTGAAGAGCAAGCCCGTGTCTTCGTCATCGATGATTTCGCGCACCACCGGCAGATCCGCGGCGACGATCGCGGTGCCACAGGCCATATATTCCAGCAGCTTGATGGGATGACATCCCTGCACAAGATTGCGCTCGGTGGGTGCCAGCGGGGCGATGCAGATATCTGCCCGCCGGATGAATGCCGCCACCTCCTCATGTGGCACGGCTGGCAGTTCCTCGACCACTTCCGCCAGCTTGAATTTCCGTATCAACCTGCGTAGCGGCTGGCTCCATTTACGAGTCGCCGGGCACAGCAGTCGCAGCCGGAGGGGATAGGCCGACCCCAGCTTTTGCACCGCCTGCAGCAAGATATCCAGTCCCTGCCAGGGCGCCTGGGTGCCGAGGTAGAGCAGCGTGACGCCGTCATGCGGCTCGGTACGTGCCGGCGTGAAGCGCGTGGTATCCACGCCGTTGGGGATGACGACGATCCGCTCGTCCCCCACCCCACGGCGCAGCAGGTAGCGCCGCGTCACCTGTGACGGCGTCACCAGCAGGTCCGCCGTGGCGAATCCCGTGTCTTCCTGTGTGCGCAGCTTCGCTAGCGCCTCCGGCGCGGCGCGCAACGCGGGATAATGGTATTTCAGCTCGATGCTGTCAACGGCATTGACTTCGCAGACCGCGCGGAAACACCGGCGGGATTTTTCTTTGGCGACGGGCACGGCCGCCCACATGGTGCGGAAATGCACGATGTCGAACGCTTCCACTTCCAGTAGATCCCACACGGCGTCTCGGTACGCCAGCGCGCGGTCGAGGAAGTGTTCTTGCGGCAGGCCGATCACCCGGTGACGCGCACCGAACACCGTGTCGTCGCGCGCTTCGCGGTCAATGCTCAGCAGCGTGACAGCAAAACGCTCCGCCAGCGCCTCGACGAAATAACGTATGTGCGTGCCAGCGCCCTTCGGCGAAGGGATGGGATCGTAGCAGCAATAGAGCACGGATGGCCGGCTGGGCATGCCGTCATTGTATCATACCCGGCGATTCCCGGCATTCCCTTGCAGAAAGCGACGGGAGCGATTACACTTACTTTAGCTTTGCGAGGGGGAGTCGATATGGCACAACCAGCCAATCTCTTCGGACCACTGGACAGCGTAATCCTGGAACTGCGGCGCCTGCAGTCTTACGATAAGTATGTTGAAAGCGAGTTGGCCACCTGCAACACGTTCATGGGACGCTGGGGCGCGGGATTTGGTGTCAGCGTCGCACTGATGATCGTCCTCTTCATTATTGAGCAACCCACGTTGGCGATATTGCTGGCATGTTTCATCACCCTCCCCTGCCTGGTGATGCTGATTATCTGGGGGGTGAAACGCGCGAAGTGGGCGAAAGAGGACATGGAAAACCGGCGCGTCGAACTGGCCCTGCGCTTCTTCTCCGTCATCGGTCAGGATATATCGCGCAAGGCAAAATGCGCCGTGCACATCAGCTTCGATCCGTATCAGAAGCACGGGCAACTGGTGAACCAGAGCGGTGGCACATTCTCCAGCTTCCGGCAGAAGAAATATGTCGACACCTGGTTCAATGCCAAAGGCAGCCTGTGCGACGCCACTAATTTCAAGGTAAAAATCGAGCAGACGATCAATTGCAAGGAAAAGCAGAAGCGGAAATACACGAAGGTGCGCGAACGGATTGATGAGGAGATTACGCTGGTGCTGCGTATCGCGCCTGAATCCTACCCGAACTGGCCGCAATTACAGCAAACGCTGCTGCCCTGCGCGCTGAACGGCGTGCAGGTGCGCCGGGTGCAGGTGCGCGACGGCATCGTGCGCATTATCGGCGTCACCGGCATGCAGGAAAAACATACCGGCCGGTATGGCAGTAATGTGACCGGCGAGACCAATCTGGCCAGCGGCGATGCGCTGCTGGGGATGTTCATTTACGTCTATTCACAACTACAGACCTGTCGCGCCCCGGGCGCCACGCCGGCGGCGTAACCACATGTATGACCCCGCCGCACTGATCGAAGATCCGGCGCTGTGTGCTGAACTTCGCGACTGCGTGACCGCGGGGGCGCCGGCGCAGCACATCCGCGAGGCGAAAATTAAGCTCACCGCTCGTTGCAATCTGCGCTGCGTCTTCTGCCGCATCTGGCAATTACACGAACCGGACGCGCTGACCACCGACGATGTGATACGCCTCCTTGACGACTTGGCGCAAATGGACTGCCGCAAGGTGCATTTTTCCGGCGGGGAATGCACGCTGCGCGACGACCTCGTACCCCTGATCACCCATGCCGCGGGCCTGGGCATGAAAACATCACTAACCACCAATGGTACGCGGGTCACCGCCGAACTGGCAACGGCGCTGCTGTCGGCGGGCTTGCGCACGGTGACGGTGTCGCTGGATGGCCCCGAACCGGCACTGCACGATCCGCTTCGCGGCGTAAAGGGTGCCTTCAAACGCACCATCGCTGGCATCCGTCACCTGCACCGCGCGCGCAAGGCACTGAAGGCGAAGGTGAACATCCGGTTGAATATGGTGCTTGCCCGCGCGAACTACCAGGCATACCCCGAACTGCTGGCGCTGGCCCACGGCAGCGGTGTCGACGAGGTGGCGGTCTTTCCGGTCGACGAGAAATCGACGACCGAGAACCGCCTGTTGCCGTGGCAGTTGCAGGAATACAACGATGTCATCGCTCCGGCGGTGGCAGCGCTACGCGCGGAATATGGCTACAGCACGGCCCGCCACCTGGTCTACCCCTTCGGCGATGGGAAGCCGGAGCTGCGGCATGCGGCCAATTCGGCGTATGCGCGCGGCTATTATGCCGATCATCTCTGCTTCGCGCCGTGGCTGCACGCGCTAGTGCTGTGGAACGGCGACATACTCCCCTGCTGCATGCTGCGCGGGCGCATACCACCACTGGGCAATATCCTCTTCGCGTCGTTTCGCGAGATATTCCTGGGTGAGATGGCAGAGTCCTTTCGGCAGCAGTTCCGCGCGCGGCGCCTTCCGGCTTGCGGCGCGTGTGACGATTTTCTGGCGGAAAACCGCGTGTTGAACGCAGCCCTTACCGAGCCAGCAACTCAGCGATAGCCCCGGCGGCACGCGAAGCACCATTGTTATACGCTGACGCCGGTCGCGGCGTAAGTGCCGTCAGCGATGCCATGATGCGGGCTTCCAGCGCCTCCGGACTGTCGACCCCGTCGCTTCCAGCGCGCCACTGCTGGTCGTCATAGCGCCGGGCGCGGGGCAGGAAGAGCGCCGGCACGCCACAGGCCCGCGCTTCATGCGCCAGGTTGTATCCGCCGGCGCCGACGAGTAGGTCGACGCCGTTGAACAACTCCAGCAGCGGGAAATGATTAACGGTGCCCGCCGCCGGCGTCAGCGATGCCAGTCGCAGATGTGCTAAGGGCTGCCGGCGGCGCCAGATCTTCTCCAGCAGGCCGAACACCGACGCGTCCCACTCCGGTTCACCGCAGCCGACGCCCAGTACCACGGGCGCGTCATCGGTGACGCCCAGTTTGCGTCGTGCTTCAGCGCGGGGCAACAGTTCGTCGGCGTCGCGGATGAGCACCGGCTCGCAATCGTATTGCCGACGGTCCATTTCAATTATCGGGCCTTCCGCGCAGAGGAACAGGTCGAAGGCGGCGGCTGGCAACTCCCGGCGGTACGGCTCGCGCAAGTGACGATATACGAGCATCGTGCGGCACGGCAATGAGGGCAACAGCGCGGGCAGTTCGCCGACTATCCCATTAGGGAAGGCATCGACCACCAGCACATGCGGTTGATATGCCTCTATCGTCACCGCAACCTGTTCGCGGAAGCGTTTCGGATCACGCTCGGTGAGATGCAGATACGGCAAGCCTTCTTGCTCCAGTGGTGACGTATTCGTCGCGTTGACGACGGCCAGCAGTTCAGTGATGCCGTTCCGGCGTAACTGGCGCAAAATAGCGGTGGCGCGGGTGATATGCCCCATGCCGCCACCGCAGGCGTAGTAGAGGATGTCAAGGTCAGCTTTCAAGGGGATCCGCGGCATCGGCGCCGGCCTCGGTACCGCCGGACGAACCGCGATTTTCGAAGGCGTGACGATCGCGGGAGTTGAAGTCGTCACCCCAGTAGTACGGGTGGTAGCCGCCGTACGGGTAATACGGGTAGGGATCGTAATACATGCCACCGGGCTGTCCCTGCTGCTGCATGCCGGGTTGCTGTGCTTGGCCCGGCTGGGCTTGCTGTTGGCCGGGCGCGCCGTCGTGCATCTTTTGCTGAATGCACTTCTGGCAGGATACCGGCTGGGTGGTTGTCGCCGTGACGCCATACATGCTGATCTGCTCACGAGTGAGCGGGTAACCGTGCTCGGCGCAGACGCCGATGCCGCAAAAACAGCAGCGATCGGCGGCGACGCTGTTGCACTTGCGGATCATCAGGAAACCGGATTGAACCTCACAACGCATGACGGAACCTCGATTATTTCAACAAAGCGGGTGCGAGCATCAGCGCGGCTTTCTGCAATGGTGATAGCGATTTGGCCAGCATTATTCCTGAAGCGATGGGGTCAGCGGCACCGCTGACGGTATAGAGCACGGCGCCGGCCTCGCTTTTTAACGTCACGGTAGTGCCGTTGATCGTTCCCTTCCCGAGCACAGCATCGCTGCCGTCCGAGACTTTCAGTCCGTCGTCTTTCGGCTTGATTTTCAGCAGAAAATTGCCGGCGGTATCTTTCAGGCGAAAGCCGCCTTCTTTCGGTGCGAACTTGGCAATCTTTGCATCGGATGCATCGCGGAGCGAATAATCGCCATCTTTGTATTTTACCGCGCCGGTTTGCTTGCCGGCGGTATCATACAGCTTCAGCTTGCCTTCCTTCAGCTTAATGGCGCCGACTGCCGTGCCATTCGCGGAGACTGAATATTTCGTCTCGGTGCCATTGATCGCCAGTGCGGACTTGCCCGCGCCATCGGTGACCGATAGCGCCAGCGCGCTTCGCGTGGCGGGGGAGTCGGTCGTCGAGGAGCCATTGCCACGCGCGACGGACTGCACCTTGCCGGTCTGGCAACCGAGCAGCAGGCAGGACAGGATCAGCAGAAAACCAGCCATGGTGATACGCATGTCATCCTCCTTCGTCATCGTCATGCTAACATGCGATTTTTCCATCGTCAAGTTGACGACAGATCGGCCACGATGATGCAGGATTCGCCGTATAGTTGTTGAAAGCCTGCATGGAGGAGAAGTGAGATGACCACCCTTCCACAGATCTGCCCGTTGGCCGACGGCACCGTGCCGCCGCATGGCAGCACCTACCATTCGGCGCTGCAGCAGTTCGATCAGGCGGCTGCCCTGCTTGAACTTGACGACGGCATTCGCAACTTTCTCCGCCACCCCCGGCGCGAGCTTACGGTGAATTTTCCCGTGATGATGGATAGCGGCGCGCTGAAGATGTTCACCGGCATCCGCGTGCACCATAACACCATCCGCGGGCCCAGCAAAGGCGGCATCCGCTTTCACCCACATGTGGACCTGAACGACGTGCGCGCGCTGGCAATGTGGATGACGTGGAAGTGCGCGGTGGTGAATATTCCCTACGGCGGCGCGAAAGGCGGCGTCGTGGTTGACCCGTCGCTATTGAGCGAGCATGAGCTGTGCGCGCTCACCCGGCGCTATACCACCGAGATGATGCTCCTCTTCGGTCCAGAGAGCGACATTCCCGCGCCGGACGTGAATACGAATCCCAAAGTGATGGCCTGGATCATGGATACCTACTCCATGCAGAAAGGTTATAGCGTGCCGGCGGTGGTCACCGGCAAGCCGCTGCAGGTGGGCGGCAGCCTGGGACGCCTGGAAGCCACCGGACGCGGCGTCACGTTCTGCATCCGCGAGGCTTTGCTGGCGCAGGGGCGCACGCTGGCCGGCACCACCGTCGCCGTGCAAGGCTTCGGCAACGTGGGCGGCGTGGCGGCGTCCCTGCTGGCAGAGCAGGGAGCGCGCGTCATCGCGGTGGCCGATGCCAGCGGTGGCGTGTCGAATGCTCGTGGCCTGGATATCCCGGCGCTGCATGCCTACGCGACGGCGAATGGACAGCGGATATCCGGCTTCCCCGGTGGCGATGCCCTGACGAATGACGAGTTGCTGGCTCTCGACGCCGACGTGCTGGTGTTGGCAGCCATCGAAAACCAACTGCGCGCGGACAACGCCCACACGGTGCGGGCGCGCATCATCGCGGAAGGCGCCAACGGGCCGACCACCCCGGAAGCGGATGCCGTTCTCGCTGCGAAAGATTGCCTGATCATCCCGGACATCCTCTGCAACGCCGGCGGCGTGACGGTGTCATACTTTGAGTGGGTGCAGGGGCTGCAAGCGCATTTCTGGAGCGAAGAAGAGATCAACCGGCAACTCGAACGCATTATGATCGACTCCTTCCACCTGGTGATGCGCGAGGCTGATCGCCTGCACATCGCGCCGCGCATGGCCGCGCACACGCTGGCCATCAACCGCGTGGCCGAAGCGACGAAACTGCGTGGCATTTACCCGTAACAATTGGAGACTGCTCAATGTCGATGACTTTCTCTCCCACCCTGCTCATCGTTGGAGCGCTGCTCGCGGTGGTGCTGGGCTCCACCGCGCACGCCTATGAGCGTCCGATCACCCTGATTGAATCGCTCGGACATCCCTGGGCGGAAGACCTGGTACATCGCCGCCTCGAATTCCCCGCCGGCCAGCTCTTCTCCGGCAAGTTGGAACTGCTGCGCGATGGCACGGTTGTGATCTGCCAACTCGACGCGGTGACGCTGCACCCAGACGGCAGCATCAAATCGGCCGATGTTTGGTTCCGCAGCGACCTGCCCGCAAACGCGACGCGATCATTCACGCTCCGCTCACGCGCTGATGCTGCCCCAGCGGCGCAGACCGACCTGGCGATCGAGCGCGTCGGCAATATTCTTGAACTGCGCAACGGCGTCACAGCGGTGCGGCTGCCGGCAGGCGAGTGGGCTCTACCGCCCAACGCGCAACCCGCGGCACTGGCGACATACCTGAACGTCACCGTCGGCGGCGCGTTGCCAGGCCCTATTCTGGGGGTGAAGCTGGCGAACGGGACATGGAGTGGCCCGTCACTGCTCAAGACGAAGGACACCTTCGTTTTCGAGCGCATCCCCGGTCTGCCACAGGCAGTTGATCCCAAAGAACCCGCCGGCAATTTCACCGCGTATACGACTGAAGTGCTGGCGCAGGGACCACTGTTTCTTCGTGCCCGCACAACCTTCACCTTCGTGGGTGGTGGACGGTATGTTGTCACCGTCACGCTGCGCAGCGGGGAACCGCTGGCGCGCATCGATGAATCATATGTCAATGCCGGCAGCGTCACCTTCCCCTTTGGCGCCGCCGTGCGTCCAACCACGGCCTATTACGAGGCGAACGCCACTTCCGAGAAAGGGAAGTCGCTGCCCATCACCTACGCCGCGCCGGCGCAGGTGGCGATGTTCACCGGGTGGAGCTTCTTCTTCACCGGCGTGGCCAATGCCTATCTGCTGGCCGGCGATCCGCATGGCAATACCATCGGCCTGGTGAGCACCGATGCTGACTGGTTGCCGTTCCCGTATAACCAGGCGCTGTATCTGGAATCAGCGCCGGAGCAGTTCAACCTCCGCGGCTCGCTGGGCAAGGGACAGCGGCACTGGGCACTGTATGTCGGCAAACAGGGCGACTTCGCGGCAAATCCGGTAAAGGAGTTCTACCGCTGGTGGTTCACGCGCGTCGTATTGCCGTTGGACAAGGTGAGCAACTGGCAGCTCACCTGGGACGGCATGGATCGCATCGAATTTCCCCATGCCTTCTTCAGTAAAGCGGATATGCCGGCCATCCGTGCCCGCATGCAGGCCGAACCGGCGATCAGCACGTTGATGAACAAGCTGAAACCGCGCATCGATACCGAGGTGGCGGCGGCTTACCTCTACACCGGTGACGCGAAATACCTGGATCAACTGGCGACGACGAACAACCCGACCGCCTATCTGGATAAATTCATCGACATCAACCTGAACGAGAGCGGCTATTACACGAATTCGGTCTACAATATGATGCAGGCGACCGATGAACTGCTGCAGCGCTACATCGGCATGGAGTTCATGGCAGGCGAGCGCATGACGCCGGAACAGCGTAAGACGTTTCTAAGCAAGCTGGCGTTCACGTCATACCTGATGCACGATTCCTTCTGGTGCCCGCCGAACTACGCGTATGAGCCGAACAAGCCGGATCCCTACCCCGGTTATGTGCAGGGTACGCCGAACCAGAAGCACTGCTATTTCGCCGGGGTGGCGATGACCGCGTGCCTGCTGGCGAACCATCCGCACCTGCCGGCGTGGCTGCAGTTCGCACTGGAGGAGAACGAACGGGTGATGCCCGCCTCAGTGTCGCCCGGCGGGGTACACCTGGAATCACCGTTCTATTCCGCGCGCGACACCATGCGCTTCGGGCCGTTCTGGACGGCGCTCACCCGCGCGGGCATCGACACGCCGCAGTCGCGAGCGTGGATACAGCGCGAGAAGATGACCTACCAGTATCTGGGCGACATGTTGACGCCGCCGGAGCCGCGCATGGGCGGACGGCGGGTCTATCACCCGCTGGGTCGCAGCTCCTCTGGAGTCATCGACCCGACCTTCCTCATCGGCGCCGATCCGTTCGGTGCGGGCGATCCGGAACATGGCAAGCTGATGCGCTGGTATTGGGAACAGCAGGGCAAGCCGTCGCCGGACAACATGGGCACCACCGGCGGCCGCGACCTGTCGCTGACGCTGCTGGCCATCAGCAAGCTGCCGGCGCAGGCTGCTGCCACCCCTCCGCTACACAGCCGGCGCTGGGAAGGCTTCGGCGCCATCTTCCGCAGCCAGGTGGGCAGCGGCTTCGAGTCCAATGTCATCTTCCGGCATGACCCGTTCGCCTGGAACCTGTATGAGGCGAATAACGGCGCGGTGTATTTTTATGGCAAGGGCGCGCCGCTGCTGCCGCGCTTTGGCGGGTACTGGATGGGACAGCAAGGACAGCCGCACCTGATGAGCGTGCCGTTCGGCAACCGGCTGCTCTTCGCCGACGGCATGCACGAGCAGGACTGGATGAACGGGCTGGGCACGATGACTGCCTTTGCCAGCCTGGGCAACCTGGCCGATTATGCTGACGGCGTGACGCTGAATAATTCCTGGCGGCGAAGCGTGCTCTTCGCAAAAGACCTGGACCGCGACGACCCGGAATACCTGCTGGTGCGCGACGATGTATTGCGCGCCGACGCCCCCTCCGCGCTGCACTGGTGGGTGCTGTCCAAAGCGGTACAACCAGACGGACTGGAAAAGCCGGGCGTGATCCCGACCAAGGGCACCGATACCGCCTGGCTGGCCAATATGGGCAAAAACTGGAAAGCCGCGCCGACACTGATCGGGCAATCGCACCATTTCGAAGGACAGTGCGGCGTCGATCTGGATATGTTCATCGCCGCGCCACGTGCGCCGAAGATCGTTACCGACGCCGTCGGCACCGGGCCGAACCAATCGTATAACGCCAATCCGAAGATGTATGAGTATCAGCAACTGGTGCGTATCGAGCAGTCGGCGGGGCAGACGCATTACCTGACGCTCTTCGTGCCTCGCTGGCCCGGCTCGGAAGCGCCGACATATCGCAACCTCGGCGATGCGGGGGTAGCGATCACCTGGAAGAATCGAGAAGACCGTCTCTTCATTGGCGCCGATGCCGCCAGCACATACAAGGATGCAAACGTCACTTTCTCCGGCCATGCCGGATTCGTGCGCACCGGTGGTTCCGCGCCACTACGGATGATGGTGCAGCAGGGATCTATCTCATCAAACGGCGTAACGCTCACCTCCCTCACCGCCGCGGCGTTGATCTATGACGGCAAGACGATGACCGTGTATGGGAAAGACGCCGTGTTGAAGCAGAGCGGGAAGATGAAGCGGGTGAAGGTGGTGCGGGCGGCGTGAGTGCCAAGTCCAGCATCCCAAGTATTGTTACCAGTCGTTGAAACGGCTGTCTAATTTCAGTCGTCTTGCTGGGGCTGGCGAGGTGGGTATTCCGTTGTCAGGATGCATCTACAGCGATAGGGCGATGACGGTGTGTTTAATCGTACGCCACTCCGCTTCGCTGCGTGGCTTACTACGAGCCCGATAGAGCGACAAAGCGCGGGGGCGGCCATCGTGGCCGCCCCCGTTTGGTGTCTGATCTTCTTGATCGTGCCCGTCAGTCCATGATGTTGAGTTTGATTTCGTCGGAGTTGCCTTTCAGTTCGGGGGCGTAGATGCCGGCGGCGGTGGCGGGCATGGCGCTGAACTTGCCCGGGATTTCCGCGCGGAGGCGGTAGCTTAGGCTATGCTTGCCACGGGCGAGTTGGCGGACGAAGAAGCAGACGCGGTTGTCGCGCATCTCCATGTAGGCCCCCATCTCGTTGTTGCCATAGCCGCTGCGTACCTCGACCGGCTCGAAGCCCGACGCCTTCATGTCGGAGAACATCAGGTATTCGTAGTCGTTCTTCGAGTCGATTTCCAACTCCACTTCAACCAGGTCGCCGCTCTTCAGCGTGGCCAGGTTCGCCAACTCGAAGCGGGTGTATTTCTCCACGCGCTGATCGAGCGGCTGTCCGCGGGTGCCGGCGACCTTCGTCGTCTTCTCCACGCGCACCAGCTTGTAGAACTTGCGGTTCACCTTCACTTCGAGGCCGGCCTTGGTGATCATGTCCTCGGTGGTGAAGTTCGTCAGGTAGGCGTTGAAATACAGCGCGCCGGTGCCCCGCTTCACCAGGGTGAGGGTGTGCTCGCCGGTGGTGATGGCCGGGCCTTCCAGCACCAGCTTGTTGTCGAAGCTGAAGAGGTTGCCGCCGTCGATACGCACGGTCTTCATCGTCCTGCCGTCCAGCTTAACGTCCACCGTCATGTTCGGTTGATCCTCGCCGCTGGCCTTCATGTAGTCGGCCAGCGCCTCGATGACGATGGCGGTGTCGCGGGTGCTGTTCCAGTAGGTGGCGTGCTTGCGGTTGTTGATGAGATACTTCGCCAACCGCGACGCCGTGTCGCTCTTCGGCGCGGTGCGCGCCAGCAGCTTCAGGTAGTAGGCTTGTGCTTCGTATTCGCTGCCGTACCAGTACCACCAGTTGCCTTCCGGCAGTTTCAGGTAGGCGGTCTGGTTCTCATTGTCCTGCACGAGGAACTGCTCGATGTTGTGAATCACTGCATCGCGCTTCTCGATGTCGTTGAGATCGTGCAGTGCCATGGCGAACATGCTCTTAGCGTAGACAGGCAGACCGACTTTGTCGCGCCACAAGTAGTTGCGCATCTCCAGGTTGTCAGCCTTCTCGTCGACGAGGACCATGTAGACGAAGGCATCCAGCGCATCGGCAGCCATCTTGTAGTAACGCATCTCACGGGCCAGGTCGCCGTTTGCGCGCACCTGGTCGCCGCGCTTCAACCACTCGATTTGCTGCGTCTGGTAGCCCTTCAACCACTGGATGCCGCGGGCAATCATCTCGGGCGGCACGTTGCTGCCGTTGGCGCGGGCGATCTGCAGGCCGTGCACCACCAGTGCGGTGGTATGCGGCCATGACTGCTCGCCATATCCGCTGAACCATCCCCAGCCGCCATCGGAGACCTGCATGCTCTGCAAGCGTCCCAGGTTGTGGGCGGCCATCTTCGCGACTTCGGCGTCATCGAAGACGGGGTTGCGCTCCCCCTCCCACGGCTCGTATATGCGCTTCCAGTCCTGGGCGCGCTGCTTGTCGTCGCCGATTTCCTGGGCGTTGAGATTGGTGCGCTTCGCCTGGATGTCCTTCAGGTTGAGGCCCATGTTCAGCAGCACCTTCTGGGTGATGACGGTGGGCAGGAAGCGGTTCAGCACCGCCTCGGTGTTCTCGTAGGGGTAGCTGACCAGGTAGGGCAGCGCGTCCACCATGGCGCCGGCCAGCGACGGCGAATAGCGCACTTCCAGGCGGCTGTGCTTCGGCAGGCGATCCGCCGGCACTTTCAACGTCACCGAGGACTCATTGCCGTCCGGCCGGATGGCGCCGCTGTAGCTATCGGTCTTCAGCATGCCGTGAATGTAGGCCGGGAAGACCATCTTCATGGCATCCGATTCTTGATCGGTGAGCGCCTGCACGGTGACGTGCGCGAAGTCAGAGCGCACCACCCGCACTCGCCAGTCGACGCGCACGTCGGTGTTCGGTGCCACCTTCACCGTGCGGGTGAGCGGTTCGGCCGTGGCGTTCACCGACTCCAGCACGTCATTTTCCACTTTCAGCGACACCTGCACCGACTTCGTCGTCGCCAGGTAGTTGTGCACGATGGCGGACACGACGACTTCATCCTTGGTGATGAAGAAGCGCGGGGCTTCCAGCCGCACCATGATGTTCTTTTTGGTGATGATCTCGGCGGTGCCTTCGCCCACGCGGGAGCCGTCGCCCATCGCCCATACCCGCGCCTTCCAGGTGGTGAGGCTATCGGGCATCTTCACCGGAATGGTGGCGGCGCCGTTGGCGTCGGTGGTGATGGCCGCGACCCACAACGCGGTATCGGCGAAGTTTGTGCGCACGGTGGCCGCGGCCATCGGGGCACTGCCGCCGCCACCGCCACCCTCGGCGGCACGGTCGGCTTTATCACCGGCAAATCCCGCGGATTTCGCCGCGCTCATCATGGGCGCCGGGGCCATCGCGGAATCAGAGGCGGCTAGCGTGTCATTCATCGCGCGGCCCAGCATCCTTACGTTCCCGTCAGTAACTACTCTTATACTGTCCATTTCTTCGTGCTCGGACAACTCGTCGTCCGCGGTGGCGTGGCCGAAGACACCGAGCATCGCCATATGCTGTTCGAACATGACGATGTTATAACCGCCGCGGTTGAGGCTATGCTCGACACTGGGGTTGTGGTGGCGCTGCCACTTCCAGAAGAAGGCTTTGATTTCCGGGATGTTGCTGCCGCCGGAGATATACTCCACGGCCTTGTCATAGACGCTGACCACCAGCGAGCCGGTGTAGGGCTTGCCGTCGGCGCCGGTCACCTTCACCTTCAGGTTGTTGTCCTTGCCGGGCTGCAGCAGCGACGACGCAGGCTGCACCTGCACGTTCAGCGCGCGCTGTTCGGGCGGCACCATCACCTCGCGCATTTCGGAGTAGACCTTGCCGTCGGCGACGGTGAGGGCTTCCACGAAGAAGTTCGGCATGTCGCCTTTCCCCACGAGGAGCTTCTCCAGCGCGCTCTTGCCGTTGAGGCGCAGTACCTTTGGCGCGTTGCAGACGCCGTTAACCGGGCGGACAAAGAGCAGCACGGTGGCATCGTCCTTGTTCGTATTGACGAGCAGGTTCACCGTCTCGCCGGGCTGGTATTCGCGCTTGTCGGTGACCAGCTCCAGGTCGCTGAAGCGGAATTTGCTGCCGTCGTCGCCTTCGCCGCGCACGTAGAAGACATAGCCGCCCTCCACTTCGTGCTTCTGTTCGTCGGTGATCTTATAGCTGACGCGATACTGGCCGGCGGCAGCGGCTTTCATCTGTAGCCGGGCGGTGCCGTCGTCGCGGGTGTCCAGCGGCCAGCGCTGCACTTCCGTCTCGACCGGCACGTCGTTGCCCATGGGGTCGGTCTTATAGGCGACTTTCAGCAGGCGCACGATGCCGCGGCCCTTCACCGGGTTGCCGTTGAGGGTGTGGGCGTTGAAATTCGCCTGGATGGCGTCGCCGACGCGATAATGACCGGAATCGAGCCAGGCATAGATTTTGAATGGCTTGCGCGACACCAGCACCGAGCCGGTACCGACGATGGTGCGGCGCGATGAATCGGTGACTTCCGCGGTAATCTCATAGCGGTGATCGGTATCGCCCAGCAACTCCTTCGCCAGCGCGGTGTCGATGGTGACCGGCACGGTGCCGTCGGCGCCGACGGGCACTTCCGCTTCGGCGATCAGCTCGGGCTGCGGCTGTCCGCGGTAGCCCCACCAGATGGGCATGGGCCGCACGCAGCCCCAGTCGCGCCAGCCGGGGTACCAGGCGTAGTCGTAGCCGTACCACCAGTAGCCGGGCCGGTAGAGCCAATCCCAGCGGTCCACCGGGTACCAGTCAGCGGTGTGGCCACTGCGCAGCACTTTGTATTTGACTTTCGCATTGGTGACGGGGGCGCCGAAGAGGTATTTCGCCTCGATGCGGGCGGTGATGGTTTCGCCGAGGGCCACCGGCTCGGTGGGCGCCTGCACCTTCACCTCGAACTCCGGCTTTTTATACTCTTCCAGGCGGAAGCTGCCGCCGCCATACACCTTGCCGTTGATGAGCTGGATGCTGTAGACGCCCAGCTTGGCGGCGCCGTCGGGTTTGAACTCGCCATCAAAGCCGCCGTAGGCATCGGCGGTATAGGTTTTTTCCTGCGCTTTTTCGCCCATCGGGTTATTGACGCGCACGGTGAACTGCATGCCGGCGTAGGGGCACTTGCCGTCGAGGTCGTATTTCGCCTGGTTCACCCAGAACTTGAATTTCACCGTCTGCTCGGGGCGATACACCGGGCGGTCGGTGATGACGAACGCCTTCGCGTTCTCGAAGACCGGGTTCTGCAGCGGCTGATACCAGGCACCGGTGAAGCCGTGATAGGTGAAGCGGTTGCCGGCGGTGGCGGTGATGAGCCACTGGAAATCGTTCGGCTGGTCAGTGCCGGCGAGGATGAGCTGGCCGTCCGCGTCGGTGGATTTCTGGAAGCCGGCGGTGGTGATCTCGTGTTTCCCCTGCCCGTTCGTGGTGTTGACCCAGCGCTGGCGATATCCGAAGAAGTCCAACGCGGCATTGGCGATGGGCTTGCCCGTGACGGCGTCGGCCACATAGTAGAAGACGGCGTTGTTGAGCGGCTTCTTCACGATGGCCAGGTCGGCGACCCAGATAATGATCTTGCTGATGTTGCCGTTGGGCATGCGCGCGGTGAGCTCGTAAGCGCCGGCGGTTTTCAGCGGCGTCCGCAGCGTCACGCGGCGGTCGAAGTGATTCGGGCGCGGAGTGAGCGGAGCATCCCACTCCGCCACCTGCTCGCCGATGTATTTCGTCTGTTTCTCCTGCACCAGGCGATAGCCGAGGTTGCCGATCTCGATCTGGTTCCATTCCAGGCGGTTGGGATTGGATTTTATGTGGGTCCGCACGTCGTTCAGCAGCGCCTTGATGTCGATAGCCTTCGCAGTCAGATTGACGGAGTTGGCATTGCGGAAGCGGAACTCGATGGTGGCGCCTTGGCCGGCTGGCTGGGTGACCACCGGCTCGAACATGCCCCAGTTGCCGAGAATCTGATTGATGCGGTGCTGGGCGTTGTAGTTCTTATCGTCGATGAGCAGCCGCCAGCAGGCGACGGCGCGATCATATTGCCGGCGATTCTCGAAGATTTGCGCCAGCGTGGCGATGGCCTGCTTGCGATATGAGGAGTTCCCCTGCGCCACCTGCTGATAGATGAGGATGGGGTTATGCTCGTCGGGCAGCGCGAAACGCTTCGGACCGGTGGCGAGGCGCGCCATCGTCTCGGCGTCGGTGAGCGTCTGCACGGCGTAGCGGCCGGGCTTGCCGCCGTCGGCCTCGAACGAGCGGGCGAACCAACTGTAGCGGGCCAGCGTCTCCACGCCGAACTGCGCGTGAAGGAATCCGGCGAATTGCATTTGCATTTCCGCTTCGCGCTCGGGCTGCGCCAGCACGCTCATCGCGATGAGGTAGCGCCAGCGCTCGCCGTCATTCTGCGCGGTTTTCCAGCCATCGGGCACGCCGAAGAAAATGGGGTCGCCGTTTTCGTCGACCGGGGCGCCACGGCCGGAGCCATACCCGTAATAATAGCCTTCGTCGTAGTCGGGCAGCGAGGCGATATCGGTGAGGTATTGCAACCGCCAGGATTCCGACCAGCCGCGATTGCCCATCATCATGCCGGCGAAGGTCGCGTAGAAGTTGCTCACTTCGACGCGGTTGTCGGTCGGCTCGATGTGCGCCAGCGCCTGCTCCATGAGTTGCAGGGCGCGCACGCGGTCGCGCTCGTAGCAGTTTACCCATTTGCCGCCGCCGCGATGGCCGCCGCGGGCGAACTTGCCGGCGATCATGAAGCCGTTATGCTGATCGTTCTGCAGCGACTGCGCCGCGGCGAACAGCAGGCGCCAATTCTTCGCGTGCAGGGCGATGGCCTTTTCGCGCAGGTCGTCGATCTCGTCCACGCGACCCAACTGCCGCAGGCACTGGATGGCGTTCTGCAGGTCCTGTCCGACTTTGCCGGGATCGTTTTGCGGATCCAGCGCCAGCCGGGACAGGTCGGCATAGGCGTCTTTCCAGTTACCTTTACCCATGGCCTGGGTGGCGTTTTCCCGGATTTTCGGGTCGGGGGCCTGGCCACTGACCGGGCGCAGCGGACCCAGGAACAGCAGCGGCACGGCGCAGAGGGCCAGCAGCAGTAACACGCGAAGGTATTTCATCGTCGAGCATCCCTTTCATGCGAGATGGGCGTTGTTTGCCTATTTGACCGCGGTGGTGTGCGGATTGTTCCCGGCGGAACGAAGTTTTTTTATTATATCACGAAATAGTGCCGCCATTGGCTGACCACTCATCCTGACTCGTCGCCGCGAGTGAGTCGGTTGAGGAAATAGAGGCCGGTGTAGATGCGCAGGTCGACCATGATGCCGGCGGCGCGGCGTTCCTCCAGCCAGGATGTTACGCTCGATAGCGGCACGGCATGCACGGTGATCGCCTCGCTGGCGTCGCCCCCACCCTCGCCCACCTGGCGCAGGCCATCGGCGAGAAACAGCGTGATGACCTCGTTTGTGACGCCGGCGGTGGGCGGACCTTCGCAGAGGAAAGTCATCGTCTCGGCGGCATAGCCGGTCTCCTCCAGCAGTTCGCGCTGCGCGGCGTTTTCGAGCGCCTCGCCTTCCTCACCGGGCACGTCGCCGGCCAGTCCGGCGGGCAGCTCGATGACGTTGTTGCGCACGGCTTCGCGAAACTGCTCTACCAGCAGCAACTCCCCGGCGGGCGTTACCGCGACGATGCCAACGATGCCGGTCAACTGCCGACGCTCGACGTATTCCCAGCGTCCGCGGCGCATGAAGCGGAGGAAGCGGCCTTCACAAAGGAGTTCGGGTGTCTGATCCATGGGTGCCTTTCTCAATAGGGTGGCAGTAGCCGGCGGAAGCCGTGCCAGAGCACGGTCATGGTGAATATCAGGTTACGGGCGGGGATGACCGGCCAGTCCAGCGGTAGTGGCAATGGGTGCTCCTCGGTGAATTGATGTGCCAGCCGCCGCATCCAGCCTACGGTGCGTGGCCATTCCCATTAGGATAATAGCCATTCATTCGGTATCGCATCGGCGCCGAGGGTCGCGCCGGCCAGGCCGCCAACGATGGCGCCCACAGTGTCCGTATCGCCGCCGAGCAGGATGGCGGATTCTACCGCCGTGCGGAAATCGTCTGGATAACGCAGCCAGCAATAGAGCGCAACAGGCACAGTGTGGTTAACATAGCCGCTGACGCCGTGCGCCAGACCCAGCGCGTCGGCGTAGTCGGCAGGCGTTGCCCCGCGTGCGAGATGCGGTGCGATCAGCATGATATTCCGGTGCAATTCATCATCGACGATGTCAGTGCCCAACTCATCCAGCATTGGGCGTGGATCAGAGACATTACCGGCATGCGCGGCACGTGCGATGAGCCAGGCGCCAGCTTCGGCGCGGGGATCGGTGTGCGTGAGCCGGGTGGATGCCTGCACATGTGCCCGGAGGGTATCGAGATCGAGTATTACGGCGCCGAGTATTGGGGCGCGCATGGCAGCACCATTCCCCGCCGAGTGGACGCCGCTGCGTGACGGCGGCACGCCGATGCAGAGGCGGAGAACCGCCCGTAGCGTAGCGAGGCCAATGCCCGCGGGCAGGCCGAGCAGCCACCCGCGCAGGCGCCAGGCCAGGTTGCGCGCAAAGGCCTGCGGATCGCCGGCCGACGCCTGCAGCGCCTGGGCGGTAAAAACGGCATGCTCAGCGTCGTCGCTGATCATGCCGCACTTGCCGAGGAACTGCATCCGCAACGGTGACCCGCCGAAAAGGCGGGAGGCACGCGAGCGCGACAATCCCTCGCGGGGCAAACCGAGCGCGTCACCAACGGCCATGCCCAACAGGCATCCTTCTATCCGAGTAACTCGTTGGGCTACATTCATAGAATACATCTTAAAGCAATCAAGCCTATGGAACAAGCTGGGACAAATATTTCGTCTTATTTTCAGTAATGCCGACACCGCGAGAGGGAAAAACGGTGTTTCTGTAGTAATAATGTTTATCGATTGTTTGTGTGGCAACAATAGCGATATCTTATTGGACGGATATGGCGCCGCGTCGCGGTCGCCATGAAAGGAGACGATGATGCGAACCCCCCTGCTCATCATGAGTATGATCCTGGTGCTGGCGGTGCAGGCCTATGGCCAGGGTACCATTCAACTGCCGGAAGAAGTCTTTACGACGCCCGGCCCCCATGTGGTGGTGAACGGCAAAATATTGAAAGCGCCGGTAAAGATGGTGAACGGCGCGCTGCTGCTGCCGATGCGCCCGGTGTTCGAGGCGCTGCAGGCGGAGGTGAAATGGTTCCCGGCGGCGCAGCAGATCACCGCCACGCGCGGTACGACCGTCGTGCAGTTGTGGATTAATCGCAAGGTGGCGATCATAGACGAGAAAGAAATACCGTTGGCGACGCCGCCGACGTTGATGGACGGCACCACCTTCGTGCCGCTGCGCTTCCCGGCGGAGGCGTTCGGTGGCGAAGTGAAGTGGAACGGTCCGTTGCAGACGGCGATCATCACTATTCCGCCGCTAGGCGCCGCGACGACGCCAACCATGCCGACGCCCCCGGTGACGCCCGCGAAAACCGTCGATGGCGGCGTGATTGTCGGGAAGACGGCGGAAGTCGGGCAGATTCTGCTGGTGCTGGATGCGAAGGGCGACACGCTGGTGCGCCCGTTGGCAGCCGGCGCGCTGATTACCCGCGGTCCGGCGGACGGCGCGGTGAAGCCGGCGACTTTCGCGGAATTGCAGCTTGGCGACGCGGTGAAGTTTTCTACCGACGCGAACGGAAAACTCACCGGCGCCGCGGCGACCTTCACCCAGGTGGTTGGCAAGATAGCGGCGATTGCCAATAACAAGCTGATGCTGCAAGATGGCGCGCTGTATCAACTCCATCCGGAGGTGAAAGCTGCCGACGCCGCCGGCAAAGCGCTGGCGCTGACCGCCATCGGCAACGGCCGCGAAGTGACGCTGCGCATCACCCCGGGCACTACCACTGTGTGGGCGATTACCGTGCCGGTGGAGACGGCCACCACCCCCACCCCGCCGGTAACGACGAAGGCGACGATCCTCACCGTAGGCGCGCTGGGCTACACCGGGCCGGTAAAAGCCGGAGACGCGATTACCATCCAGGTGTCCGGCACGCCGGCGGCGGACAGCGTCATCGCCAAGATCGGCGACGTGATCCCCAACGTACGATTGACGGAAGTCGAGCCGGGCAAATACCAGAAGAAGGTGACCATCGGCGCGAACACCAATGCCACGCTGGTGCCGATCAGCGCGGTGATGAAGCTGGGCGCGGAAACGACGGCCGAGGTGAAAAGCACGCAACTCATCACCATCGACACCACCGCGCCGGTGTTCAATCGCCTGCTGCCCGCGCAGGATACCCAAGTGTATGAGCGCAACCTGGCCATCGACGCCGCCTTCAGCGATCCGGGCGGCAGTGGAGTGGACCCGCAGGCAGTGGTGCTGAAACTGGACGGCGTCGACGTGACGAAAACAGCGACGATCACCGACAAAGGCCTGAGCTTCAAAGGGCAGAACCTGGCGCTTGGGGCGCACACTATCCGCCTGCAGATGGCCGACCAGGCGAACAACGCGGCGATGGCGGAGTGGAAGGTGACCATCCTCGCCGTGCCCACGACGGCGCCAACCGCGACACTGACCCATGACGCCGTGGTAGCGGTGAGCGCCGGCAAGACGGTGACCTTCATCGCGAAACTGAACGGCGAACCGATGAAGCTGGAATGGTATTTGGGGACGAAGCTGCTGACGCAGGCGCCCACGCGAGACGCCGGCACCTTCACCTTCCGTCTGGCCTATCCCATCACGGCCGCGGACGCGCTGGGCGAGAATTCCGCCAGCGTCCGCGTCTTCTCCGACGCGACGCACAGCCAACTCGTCTATGCGCCCACTCCGGTGGTGATCGCCGGCGCGGTGAAGGCGTTCGCCATTTCCAGCCCGGCCGATAAGAGCAAGGCGCTGGCGCAAATGGCGGTCAGCGGCGATGCGCCGGCCGGCGCCAGCGTGCGCGTTACCGTCACCTACAGCAAAATCGCGCTGCTGGTGCAATTGAAAGGCGATGTCTACAAAGGGACGGTGGTGACCGGCGCCGACGGCAAGTGGACCACGCCGAATTTCGACACTGAAGTGCTGGTCGGCAGGGTCGACCAGTATGTCGTGAAGGCTGAGCTACTGGATGCCGGCGGCAACATCACGGAGACGGTGGCGCTGACGCTGACCGGAAAATAAGGACAGGAATATGGAGGTACTCGCAGAATTCCGATGCCGTCACATCCATCGCCGGCCCGCCCGGCCATTAATAGCCGGGCTAGGGAGCGACGCCCCCTGGAAGGGGGCTTGATGCGGTATGTTTCACCGCTAAATGATGATCGTTCCGTGAGTTTATGAATTACCTGGAATATGTACAACGGCGCGAGGTCCTCGAGAATAGCTTCGGGGACCTCGCGCCGTTGTCACGACGTTGTGCCCATCCATGACCATGCGCGGCAGCTAAAAACTGTATCGGGCGGAGATATCTTCAATAGAACTCGCGAATGAACAAGGAGCAGGATATGTTGTGGAGTATTGCCAGTATCCTCCTGGCGTTCTGGTTGCTGGGCGCGCTGCTGAAAATCGGCGGCGCGCTCATTCACCTGCTGCTGGTGCTGGCCGTGATTGCCGTCGTCATGCAACTGATTCGCAGGTCCCGCGCGACGAATCCGTAGCTACTTGTCGTGCGTAGGCTTGGCGGGATTGATGATGAATTTTTTGCAGTTCGGCTTTGAAGTGTCGCCGTGGTCAGGTTCCCGGCTGCAGCGGCGCGCTGGCATCCAGCACGCGGGTGAAGTAGGCCTGCAAGGTGCGCAATTGCCAGCGCTGGGCGTCGATGGTCACCAGCAAATCGCTTGAGGTGTTCCGCAACGGCGCCAGCGAGAGCTTTCCGGTGACCTGGGGATATGATTTGCGGATGGCGGCCAGCTTCGCGTCGATGAGATTGATGCGCCAGAGGACGCCGTTGACATGCTTGCCGGCAGTGGTATACAGCGCGAGCTGCTTCTCGGCGGCGGCGGCGGCGGCGACCCATTTTGGCCGCGCGGCCAGGATGGCGGCGGCATCGGGCGTCGCCTGCACGGCGCGCGCGGCGGTGCAACCGTCGCGGATCGGCACCAGCAATTCGGTATCCAGATCCACGAGGCGCTGGGCCAGTCCGATGGTGCTGTTGATGGAACCGACGGCATCCTGGCACAGCGTGACAAACGAACCGACCACCGGCACGTGACCGAGCAGCTTGATCGGCTGGGACGTCGCGATGCCGTTCAGCGCCGGGCGCACCGGTTTTGCGAGCTTCGCGAAGCCTTCCAGGTAGGGTCGCGCTTTCACGGTGAAGCCGTTTCCGGCAGCAAGGGCATCCAGGGGCAGGCGTGGCTCATGCAGTGCGTCGGCCGTGATTCCCTCGGGGGTGACGGCAGGCACGGGGGGCGTCAAGGCGATGAGGAGCGCGGATTTCGCGCCCAGCGTCGCGAAGCTGCCGTCGGTCGTGTCATTTCGCTTGCCCCCCAACGCGGCGACCACCGGCCACAACGGCACCTGAAGCCCGTTGTCGCGCATCACCGGCGGGGCCGGCAGGCAGAAGCGGCGTCCCTGGGCGTTGAGGGCGACAATGGCTCCGGGGATAAGCGTGAGCGCTTTCGCGCCAATAGTGAGCTTCACGGCGGAGCGGTCGGCTTTCCAGGAGGTGGCAATGCCCAGGCCTGTCGCGAATTGGTCCAGCGGGGCGTAGAGATCGCTGCCAATGTTGTAGATCGCAATGCTGGACGAGGGCTCGATCGGGACTTCTTGTGTTAGGCCGGGTATCGCCAGCAGGAGCAGCAACAGCGAGATCATGGGGAATCGCATGACACACCTCACGGGATGAATCGTCTAGTTGTATTATACCGGGTTATCGCGTGAGTTCACCAGTGCTGATGCGGAATGTTCATATCCGCGCTCCCGGGACTACTTTGACAGCGCCAGCAATATGGTGCCGATGACGGCGGCAATCATCCCCAGGGTGATTTTGCGCCATTGGGTAGTCCAGCGCACCTCGTGGAAGGTGAACATGCCGATGAAGACGGCGGGAATGGTGTTGAGCTGCGCCAGCGACCAGGCGATGGCTAACCCCGCATAGTTGATGCTCGCGGCGAGACAGAAGAGCGCCAGTGCCCAGGAGACGCCGCCCAACATCGCCATCAACGCGGCACGCGGGGGCTGCGCCAGCACGGTGGGCGCGCGGCGCGTCGCCAGCACCGTCGTGGTCGTCAGGCCAAAGATGCCGGCGGCCATCCAGATGGTAAACTCTACATCGCTGACCTGCTCCAGCTCCAACACCAGCTTCATCGGGTAGAGGTAGGTGGCGTAGCACACGGCGGCACCGAGGGCGAACAGGACTCCGGCGGCGGAGGGCGGGCGCGGCTCGGTGGGCGTGGTGGCGCCGATGAGGATGGCGGAGAGAACGATGGCGACGCTGCCGAGGAGGCAGAGTATGGGATCGGTGGTGCGCCATTCGGCAAATGCGATGAGTCCGACAAGGGTTCCGAGCACGCCCGTCGTATTCTTAATAGGCGTTGCCTGCGCCAGGCCGATACGCATGATGCCGGCGGCAAATGAGAGGGTGCCCAGCGCCCAGACGACGCCGCAGAAGAGGCCCGTGCCCCGCGCCGCCCAGTCGGCGTGCATGGGACAGCCCAACGCGACGTAGGGAATGGCCGCGGTGACAAGCACGCCCAGGCTCATCCACCACAGAAAGGTGGGCGTGTCCTGGCGAACGATTTTTTGCGGCACCATATAGAAGGCGAAAAAGAGCGCGCTGAGGATGCCGAAGATGAAACCCAGGATGAGCGTAACCGACATATCATGTTATATTAACCCCCGAATGAGGTGACTCCTTTGTTTTCGTTGACGATCTCGGCGGTGGATGGCCGCGCGCGGCGCGGCGTGCTGCGGACGCGGGCCGGCCACGTCGATACTCCAGCATTCATGCCGGTGGGCACACAGGCGACGGTGAAGAGCCTGACGCCGGCTGAGGTGCGCGCCACCGGCGCACAGATTATCCTCAATAACGCGTACCACCTATACCTGCGTCCCGGCGTCGAGTTGGTCGAATCGCTGGGCGGGCTGCATGCATTCCAGGCATGGGACGGCGGCATCCTCACCGACAGCGGAGGCTATCAGATATTTAGCCTCGCCTCGCTGCACAAGGTGGCGGAGGAAGGATTGACCTTCCGCTCGCACATCGACGGCTCGGAGCATTTCATGAGTCCGGAAAAGGCCATCGACGTCGAGCAGCGACTGGGGGCGGACATCATCATGTCCTTCGACCAGCCGGTGCCGTGGGGAGCCACCCGCGAGCAGACGATCACAGCGACGGCACGCACGCACCGCTGGGCGGAGCGTGGCAAGCGCGCCTGGCATCCGGAGACCGAGCAGGCCTTATTCGGCATCGTACAAGGTGGATTCGAGGAAGACCTGCGTCGGGAGAGCGCGCAGACGCTGGTGGGGATGGATTACCCCGGATATTCCATCGGCGGCCTGTCGGTGGGTGAGCCGAAGGAGATGATGTGGGCGATGCTCAACGTCACCACCGCCGCGCTGCCCGACGACCGCCCGCGCTATCTGATGGGCGTGGGCATGCCGACCGACCTGGTGCGCGGAGTGCGGCTGGGGGTGGATATGTTCGACTGCGTGCTGCCCACGCGCATGGGACGCAATGGCACCGCTTTCACCTGGGCGGGCCGCATGAACCTGCGGAATGCCCAGTACGAACGCGACGGCGGCCCGCTCGATTCGGCATGCACCTGCATGGTGTGCCAGACGTTCTCGCGCGCTTACCTGCGCCACCTGTTGAAGGCGGGGGAAATCCTCGCCATCCGCGCGCTGACCTTCCACAACCTCAGCTTCTACCAGCAACTCACGGCGCGCATGCGCGCGGAGATCGAGGCGGGGACATTCGAGGCATGGTCTGAGGGGTTTCTGGCCGATTATCGGGAGTAGTCGCGGGTTGTTTGGTTCAGTGACTGTTGGCGGGACATGGGTACAGCAACGATTTTCTTGCGTGCAATACAACGATTCCGAGTGAAAAATCGAGAAATTCGTTACAGTCCCCATTTCCTGGCGTGCATACGAGGAAGTTGTCAACTCGCACGGCGCAGCACGGCCTCGACTTCTTCGGGGGTCAAGTCGCGGTGTTCCATGGGGATGCGCTCCGGATTGGGAGTGTTTTCCGGACGGGTTTTCCAGCGCTGGAGTTGCCAGAACCACTCGTGCGGCCGACGGCGTACTTCCTCCTGGATGACGAATTGCGCGCGCATGGTGGTCACCAGCAGATCGTGCCGACGGTCGCCGGTGTTGGAGACGATAATGGGCGGTTGCACGGTGATGCAGTGCGAGTAATCGGGCAGGCGTTCGTCAAAGATCGGGATGAGCGATGCGCCGGTGGTCATTGCCAGGTAGGCGGCGCCGGTATAGGTGGCGGCGGGCCGTCCGAAAAACTGCACGAAGGCGCCGGGCTGTTTCGCGTTGACGTCGCCGAGGATGGCGAGGAAGCGATTTTGTCGCAGCGTCGTGATGCAGGCGCGCACGTCGGTGAGCGGCACGATATCCATGCCATGCGCCTCGCGGATGCGCAATAAGAGCGCGTTCAGCGTGGGATTGTCCTGCGGGCGGGCGATGGCGGTCATCGGGTAGCCTTGCACGGCCAACGCCGTGCCCCCCATCTCCCAGTTGCCGATGTGGCCGGTGAGCAGCACCGCGCCGCGCCCGGCGGACAGCGCGGCGTCCAGATGCTCCGCACCAGCAACGCGCACCAGGCTATTGATCTCCTCGTGCGTCATGTCCGGCAGGCGCAAGAATTCGATAAGACTGACGCCCAGATGGTGGTATGCCGCAAAGGCCATCTCCAGGGATTGCCGCCCGGTGAGCGTCTCGCCGAAGGCCAGGCGAATGTCGCGGTAGACGCGCAGCAGCCGGTGTGGCGTCACCCGCGGGGTGAGCCAGCCAAGGGCGCGTCCGAGCGACAGCGCCCGTTCCCGCGTGAGATGCGGCACTATCCGCGCCAGCAGATAGAGAATCTGCCGGCCCAGGTACGAATCATATCGGCTCCGTAATCGTGAAAATGGCGTTGGCTTCATAGAAACCGCGTGTAGTATACCCGCTTGCCCGGCATCGAAGTCGGTGCTCGCTCAGACAATAACAGAGATTGTCTTGCCGTATCGGGTTAGACACGCGACTGGCCGCGCTGTTTCACGTCTCGGTGTCGGCGCTGCGCTCGTCGTCGTCACCTTCGGTCACCAGGTGGGCGTGGTAGGTGGCGGAGATCTCGGCGCCGAGCAGGAAGACCTGGGCGCTGTAATACAGCCAGAGCATGAAGAGCACCAGGCCGCTAAGCGAGCCATAGATGACGGAAAAGCGCGAAACGGCGTAGGACATGTACCAGCCGAAGAGGTGCAGGGTGATTTCCCAGAGCACCGCGGCGAAGAGCGCGCCGGGGAGGACGGAGCGGAGCGTGATGCGCCGGGTTGGCATGATCATGTAAATGGCGGCGAAGATGACCGCCACCAGCAGTGTGGGGATGAGGAAGCTGACAATGACGGTGGCGAAGGCATTTTTCAGCAGGGCGATTTCGCGAGCGTAGGTGAACAACGGCGGCAGCGCCATGCGCGACAGCAGGCGCACGGCATTGGTGAGCACTACCGCCAGCCCGAGCAACACTCCGACCAGGAGCACCATCAGCAGCGCCAGCCCGCGCCGAACCCAGTACCGCCGCTTGCGCGGCGCGCGCCAGGTGAGGTTCATGGCGGATTCGAGGATGAGGAATATCTGACTGCCGGACAGCAGGCCGAGGAGCAGCGCAATGCTCAGGCTCAACCCGCGGTTCGCCACCAGCGCGGACACTTGCGAGCCCAGCGCACCGGCAATCTCCGGCCCCCAGGTGACGGCGAGATCGTAGATGATGTTGCGCGCTTCGGTGGGATTGGGGAAAAAATAGGCCGCCACTGAGACGATGAGCAGTAGCACCGGGATGAGCGAGAGGATGACGAAGTAGGTGATGGCCCCGGCGGCCAGCGGCACGCGGTACTCGCCGAAGCGGGCGAGCACTTCCCGGGCGAAGGCGGTGCATTCGTGCCAGCGTTCGCGCGCGTCTCGACGCAGCGGCATATGCGGTGATCCTCGCTTCCCTGTCGCCGCCGCGTCGCGGTGCTTATCGCACTGCCGGACGCGGGAAACGGAAACGCATGCGATGAGTGCCGCCGTCGAAGCTGTCGGCGATGTCAACCTGCAACCCCTGGCGGACTGCCTGGATTATAACAGGATTTAGCTGAATGGGGTATGGATCGGACGCGGGGCGGCTGTCCTCGATCTCCACCATCATCGTGTCGTGACCGAGTTGATTAAAAGCCATCGTCACGCGCGATGTTGCTTGTTGTTGCGGCTCGACCAGCAGCGCGGACAGGTATTCGAGCAGGAAGATGGTCAACAGCGCCGCGGGATAGACCGGCAGCACGAAGTGCGTGCCGGTGGCGCGCACCGCCGCCCCCGGTTTGTCGAGTTGGAGGACATTGTGTTTCTCCAGTAAATCGTTCATCACCTCGCGAACGTCAATGTGATCCGGCGTCTCTTCGCTCAACCGTTCCTGGATCGCCGTGATGGCCGCGTGCCGGTAAACCGCGCGCTCGGGAGCGTATTCGGGGGTATCGGCTACGCGGGCCTGCTCGCACACCCCGGTCAGCAACGCCAGCAGGCGGTGAGAATTTTGCAGGATGACCTGTATGATTTCGCGCAGATGGCCGCTGTCTTGCATGGCCGCCTGGTGAATGCGCGCGTTGCGGAAGGCGACGGCGGCTTCCGTGGCGATCGCCTGCAATAGCTGCTGGTCTCCGGTCGAGAAGTCGCGCAGTTCATGGGTGATTACCAGCAGCGTGCCCAGCGTCTCGTCCGGCAATTGCATGGGCACGGCCAGCACGGAGGCCAGGCCCTGTGCCTGCGCCAACCGATGCAGCAGCGCATCAGTGCCGTCGGCGGCCAGGTTGCCGCGGATGACGGGCGTGCGGTACTTGTAAACCAGCCCGGGGATGCCGCGCTCGGATTCCCAGGCCATGGCGGACGGGTCCGGCACCATGACGCCGTCGGCCTGTGCCAGGCGCTGCACGCCGGTGCGGGGATCCGCCTTGCACACAAGCGCCACCGGCACTTGCAGCGCCTCGCGCGCGACGTGCAGCAGTTCACTCTCGATGGTCGGCTCATCCAGCGTAGCGGTGAAGGCGCGGCTGATACGATACAGCAACTCCATCTGGCGCAACTGGCGCTCAATCTGCTCGTAGAGAAGCGAGTTCTCCATGGCCAGCGCGGCCTGGTTGGCGTAGGTGGAAACCAGCGCGATATCGCGGGAGGAAAAATGGCGCGGCGCGGTGTCCGCCAGCATCACGATGCCGCGCGCATGCCCCTTCACCAGCATCGGCACACACAGCCAGTCTATCATGCCTGTATGCGCGAGCGTAGGAAAAGCCTTGCCGGACCGGTTGCCGAACTGGCGGCTGGTCACCGCGGCGCCGGTATCCAGCACTTTGCGAATGACGGCGTTATGGTCGGTCAGCCCCAGCGCCGCGTCATCCGTAATCCCGTGTGTGGTGTCAGGGAAGACGCGGATGGCACCGTCCTCGCCATGCCAACCACAGATGACAATCGGCGTATTGAGCGCCTGGCTGGTGGCCAGGCTAATCAGCGACATGATACGCCGCGGGTCGAAGGTACTGGTGATCGCCTCGCTGACATAGTTAATATTCGACAGTTGGAAGAGCATGCGCTCAATATCGACGGATTTCTCGATGCTCTCCACCCCGGCGCCGATTTGCGCGGCCATGGTGGGCAGAAACGCCTGCAGCTCATCCGGTAGGGGATGCAGGCCGGCCGCGACCAGCACGCCGATGCACGTGTCGCCGGAGCGGATCTCCGCCATCGTCACATGCTCGGGCCATTGCGCGGGGGACAGTGATGGCATCATCTGCGAAAGCTGGCCCGTGGCGGGGAGCACGCCCTGGCGGCACTGCGCCAGCAGCGCCTGGCCGAGTATGCGCCGCGCCGCGTCATCATCCCCGCAATGCATGCCGGCATAGGCTTCAATGACGCGGGGCAGGTCGCCGACCTCCAGGTAGGCGAGCACGAAATCGGCGCGGGTGAGGCCGGCGGTGACGTCCACCAGCGATTCCACGAACTCCGCTTCCCCGCTCTGCCGGTGGGTGATGGCCTGCACCACCTGACGGATAGACGATTGCAACAGGCTGATCAGGTGGCGCTCGTTGACGTGCAGGCGAATATTAGTGATGGCCGTGGCGACATGACTGCCCAGCGCCGATAGCAGGAAGATGTCGTCATGCGAAAACCCGCCCCCGGCCTGGTGATGCACGCTCATGATACCCAGACAGCCTTCGGGCGCCGTCAGCGGGATGAAGGCGACCGGACGGCCGCGCATGAGCGCCGGCCAGTGTCCGTCGCTTTCCCCGGCGTCGATGGCGAACGCGCAGGCGTTCGCGCAGGTGGCGCGCAGCAAGTCGAGCAATGAGGATGGCACGCGGGTGGCTGCCGCCGCGCCGTCGCGGTCGATGCGCATCAACGGCGCCTGCTGGTCAGCATCCCACAACCAGACGGCGCAGGACGCGGCGCCGACCAGCGGCGGCGTGGCATCCAGGGCGTGCCGAAGGATCTCATCCTGGTCGCGCAGGCTGTTCAACTCCCAGGAAAGCTGGCTCAGGCGGCTGACGCGCTCGGTGAAGAGCGGCGTCAATTCGGCGCTGGCCGGCAGCGCGGCCAGCGCCTGCGTGAAGAGCGGCAGCAGGTCAGTCGATGCGACCGCGGCGTCGTCCCCCGGCAGCCGGTCCACCAGCACCGACAGCAGGTGCATCTGGGCGTGCGGAGTATAGACGTGCGGAAACGACGCGTGCAGCGCGCCTTCGTGGAGGGTCAGGTTGGCGCCGGCGGGAACGGGATGGCGCAAGGCGGCGGTGAGCAAGTCGAGGAATCGTCGTGCCTGATCGGCGATGATATCATCGGATGACGCGAACGTGGACAACCACGCCTCACAGATCGCATCACGATGTGTGGCCAATAGGTCGGCAATCCGCTGCCGCGGCGCTTGGTGCTCGGTCTTTCGTGTCTGGTGTGTCATGAACGGCGCTTCACGGGTCGTTGCGATGCATTTGGAACTGTCACTATTACGGCATGCGCCGCGCGGCAAATATTTTGCCACGTGCTACCGCTATCATTATTCACTACTCTGTCTGGTTGCAATGTACGAATGGCTCAACAATGCCGGACATTGTCGAAAAAAGCTCTGGACAACACAAAAGGGTGACCGCGCGGGCGGCCACCCTTTGTGCAGCATGTCGCTGGCGAATGATCAGGCGTTTTCGTCAGCGCCTTCGCCGTTGTTTCCGCGCACGCGCTTCACCGCGTCGCCCACCTGATTCTTCACTTGATCAGCGAGTTGTCCGACGCCTTCAGTCAAGCGCGACAACTCGGTTTTCATCTTCTCACTCACGTCATCGGCGGTCGACCGAATCGTCTCGCGCGTTTCTTCGCCGGTTTTCGGCGCCAGCAGCAGGCCCAGGGTCGCCCCGACGATCGCGCCGATCACGACGCCACCCAAAAAATCACGTCCTCGCATCGCACACCTCCCCTTCCACTTTCGGTGCGTCTGCCGCACCCGTTATCCGTCACTTTATCATGCTGACTACGCTACGTCAAGGCAGCGAAGGCACGGTTGAGCGAAGTTATCATACGCTCAAATGACAGTGTGCGGCCAACCGCATTATTCCGTGTCGAACGGCGGGTGCTGCACCCCGCGCTCGGTGATGAAGGCGGTGACGAATCGGCCGGGCGTCACGTCGAAGGCGGGGTTCCATGCGGGCGTCTCGATCGGCGCCTGCCGCGTACCGCCGCAGTGCGTCACCTCGTCATCCGCGCGGAGTTCCACCGGGATGGCGCCGCCATCGGCCAGCGTGGTATCAATGGTCGACCAGGGCGCGGCGACGTAGAAGGGGATGCCGTGCGCCTGCGCCAGCACCGCCAGGCCATAGGTGCCGATCTTGTTGGCGAAGTCGCCGGCGCGGGTAATGCGGTCGGCGCCAAGGATGACGGCGTCTACCTGCCCCGCGGCCATCAGCGAGGCAGCCATGTTGTCGCACTGCAGCCGGTGCGGGATGCCGTCCCGCGCCAGCTCCCAGGCCGTGAGGCGGGCGCCTTGCAACAACGGACGCGTTTCGTCGACCCACACCTGGCTGACGCGGCCGGCGGCATACGCGGCGCGGATGACGCCCAGCGCGGTGCCGATGCCCCCGGTGGCCAGCGCGCCGGTGTTGCAATGGGTGAGGATGCGCGCATTGGGCGGGAAGAGCGTGGCGCCGGCGACGGCCATGGCCGCACAGGCGTCCGCATCGGCGGCATGGATGGCGAGGGCTTCGGCCAGCAGGATGTCCGCCAACTCCGCCATAGTCGCCCCCGGATGCGCGGCGATGACGGCGCGACAACGGTCCAACGCCCAGAAAAGGTTCACCGCGGTGGGCCGGGTGGCGGCCAGTTGATCGGCGAAAGCGAGCAGTTGCGCGCGATCCGTAGACTCGCGCACCGCCAGCGCCATGCCATAAGCCGCGGTGACGCCGATAAGCGGGGCGCCGCGGACGGCCAACGTGCGGATGGCGACATCCACGTCATCGACGCGGCGGCAATCAAGAGAGCACTCCTCCCCGGGCAGCCGGCGCTGGTCGAGGATGAACAGGCTTCCGTCTTCCCAGCGGACGGGGATAATATTGGTTTGCAGGTTCATGGGTGGTTCTTTCATCGGGAAATGGGTACAGCAACGAATTCCGTGCCTGGTGCAGACTCGTTCATGGCGTGCATCATCGAAAAATCGTAACAGTTTTCTGCATTACTCGGCTTCCGGCGGCTGGTACCCCTTCAGGCGCAGCGAGTTGCTGACGACGAAGACGGAGCTGAACGCCATGGCCGCGGCGGCAAGGATGGGCGAGAGTTCGATGCCGGCGCCGGTGAGCACGCCTGCCGCCACCGGAATACCGAGCACATTATACACGAAAGCCCAGAAGAGATTCTGGCGGATGACGCGGAGGGTGCGCCGGCTAAGATCGATGCCGGTGACGACGCCGTAGAGATCGTCGCCGATGAGGGTAATGTCGGAGGCTTCCAACGCAACGTCGGCGCCGCTGCCCACCGCCACGCCGATGTCTGCCTGCGCCAGCGCGGGAGCGTCATTGATGCCGTCGCCAACTATCGCCACCACGGCGCCGGTCTGCTGCAGGCGGATAATCTCTTGCGCTTTGTGATGGGGCAGCACCTCGGCGATGACGTGATCGATGCCCACCGCGCGCCCGACGGCCTCCCCCACCCGCTTGTGGTCGCCGGTGAGCAGTATAGTCCGCAACCCGATCGCCTGGAAGCGACGAATCGCCTGCGCGGCGCCGGGACGGATGGGATCCGCCACGGCGATGAGCCCGGCGGGAGCGCCGTCGCCGGCGATGAAGAGCGGCGTCTGTCCGGCATCAGCCATGGCGGCGGCGCGTTCCGCGAGCGGATCGATGGTGATATTGTTTTCGCGCAGGAACGCTTCGTTGCCGAGCAACAGGCGGCGTCCGTCTACCGTGGCGGCAATGCCGCGTCCCGGTTCGGCGTGGAAATCGGCCACCGGTGGCAGCGACAAGTTGCGCGCCTGCGCCTCGCGGACCACCGCTTCACCAAGCGGGTGCTCGGAGCCGAATTCCGCGGCGGCGGCGAGGGTAAGCAGCGCGTTCTCGTCGCTGTCCATCGCGAAAATCGCCATCACCGTCGGTTCGCCGCGGGTAATAGTGCCGGTTTTGTCCAGCACCACGGTGGTCAGCGCCTGTGCGCGCTCCAGCACATCGCCGCCCTTGATGAGGATGCCCAACTCCGCCGCGCGGCCGGCGCCGACCATGATGGCGGTGGGCGTGGCCAAGCCCAACGCGCAGGGGCAGGCGATAATGAGCACGGCGACGAAGTGCAGCATCGCCTGCGACAGCGTGCCACCGGGCACCAGCAGCCAGACGACCAGCGTGAGCACGGCGATGAGCAGTACGATGGGCACGAAGATGCCCGCCACGCGGTCCGCCAGTCGCTGCACCGGGGCTTTCGTCCCCTGCGCCTGCTCCACCAGACGGATAATCTGCGCCAGCATGGTGTCGCGGCCCACGCGGCGCGCGCGAAAGGTGAACGCGCCGGTGCGGTTCAAGGTGGCGCCGATTACGGCATCACCCGGGCCCTTTTCCACGGGGATCGACTCGCCGGTGAGCATCGATTCGTCCACCGCCGAGTGCCCCTCGACGATGTCGCCGTCCACCGGCACCTTTTCGCCGGGGCGCACCAGCACCAAATCGCCGGGTTGCACCGTTTCCACCGGCACATCCACTACTTCGCCGTCGCGCAGCACCCGCGCAGTTTTCGCCTGCAGGCCCATCAGTTTGCGGATGGCGTCGGAGGTGCGCGAGCGCGCCCGCGCTTCAAAATAGCGTCCGAGCAGGATGAGGGTGATGATCACCACCGAGGTATCGAAATAGAGCAGATGCAGCGGGTTGCCGCCGTGCCCCATGAAGGCGTGCGGGAAGAGCAGCACCGCCGTGCTGTACCCCCATGCCGCGGTGGTGCCCAGCGCGATGAGCGTGTTCATGTCGGCGGTGAGATGCTTCAGACCCGCCCAAGCGCCGACGTAAAAGCGCCAGCCCGGCCCAAACTGTACGATCGTGGCGAGGATGAACAGCGTCCACGCCGTGGGCATCGCAGGGAGATTGGTGATGCGGAACATCTCCAGGTGGCTGACAAGAAAGACGATAAGGCTAAGTGCGCCCGCCGTCCACAGTGACCGGGAGAGCGCCCGCAGTTCGCGGTCGGCGCGCTGCCGCTGCACGTCGACGAGGTCGGCGGTTTCGTGTACCGTCTCCGGCTCCACCGGCACCTGGAAGCCGGCGTCGCGTACGGCGGCATACAGGTCGGCAGGGGTGATCATCGTTGGCAGGTAGGTGACGGTGGCGATGCGCGTGGCGAAATTCACCACGGCGGAAAGTATGCCCGGCTTCCGCCCCAGCACTTTTTCGATGCGCGCCACGCACGCGGCGCAGGAGATGCCCTCGACGGGAAACGTTGTGGCGAGCGCGGTCACGGCGAAGCCAACATCCTCTACTGCCGCCACCAGTTGCGCCGGCGTGGTTTGCGTCTCATCATAAGATATGCTGGCCGTCTCGGTGGCGTAGTTCACGCCGGCCGTCTCGACGCCGGTTTCCCGGCGCAGGCGCCGTTCGATATTCGCCGCGCAACTGGCGCAGTGCATCCCTTCGATCGGGAGATCGATGCGTTTCACACCCGTCTCCCTACCCCTCTGCCGGCACGCTGTGCATCGTCGAGTCGAAGCCCAGGTTTTCGATGACTTCGCACAACGCCGTCGGTGACACCAATTGTTCGTCGAAGGTGACGTCGGCTGTGCCGGCCACGTGGTCGGCCGTGGCGTGCTGCACGCCGGCGGTATTGGTCAATTTTCGCATGATGCTTTGCGAGCAACCGGAACAGCTCATCCCCTTCACGGTAAAATGTACCGTCATCATCGCGCTTCCTCCTTCGATGGCTGATGCGTCCGCTGGTATTGTACCCGCAATGCGCCGTCCGCACCAAGCGAATCACACACGGCTGTTCATGGCGTCGAAGGTGTCTCCTGTTGCGTATCGGGTATTATGTGATAGTATCAGCGAGGAGCCGGAGTGGTGTAGTTTGCGTGGGTTTTGGCCGAAATGGCTGAAGAAATACCTGGCGCCTAACCTGGAGGACGCATACATAGCGACGCCGTCGCACAATTGGGCACACGCATGGGCATAATGCTGCTGTTATTGATAAGCCTGCTGGGTCTCGTTCCGGCGCCGGCCAGCGCGGCAACCTGGGTTGCGCGGATGCATGGCAGCGTGCGGGTATTCGTGCATCCGGGTGAGGAAGCGCTGGCGGGGGAGATCGGCACGATGGCGCGCGGCGACCTGCCGCGCATTACCACCGCGCTGGGGGTGGCGCGGCCAGCAACCATCGATATATATGCGTATCGCCGGGCCGATGAATTCCACGCCGAGACGCAGAACTCCCCGTATACCGTCGGCGTCTCCTATTCGCCGAGTGGCATCATCCGCCTCGATGCCTCACGCGAAGCCTACAGCCTGCGCCGCACACTGGCGCACGAGCTCACGCACAGCCTGCTCTCCCAGCGGCTTGGCATCGCGCTCAACGATCTGCCGGTCTGGGTGAACGAGGGGATTGCCGGCTTGCTCTCCGATCCGCTCAGCCGCGATGACATGCGCAAGGTGGCGCTGATGACCCACCGCGACGGCGTCTTCTCGCTGGATGCCCTGGACCGCGCATTCGCCACCCACGCGCACAACGATGTCGCTTACGTGCAGACGCGCGCCATGGTCTCCTGGCTGGAGGCGCAGTACCCCCGGGCCATGCGGACGATCCTCGCGCGCATAGCGGATGACGGCGAGTCGTTCCCCGCTGCCCTGTATGCCGTTACCGGATTGACGGAAGAGCAGTGGCTGCGCCGCTGGATCAATAGCGTCCCCGATTATCTCTTTTGGATTCTCCTGCTCAACTCCCCCATCGTCTATGCACCGGCGGCCATCATCCTGGTGATCCTCGTTACGCTGCGCCTGCGCAAGCAGCGGATGGCTGATCTGGACGCCGCCGGGAACGTGCCGCCGCCGCCGTCCCCGAAAAATGACCGCCATCCGGATGAGATGCGCGATTTGCCGTGCGATTGACGCGAGACGCGACAGGTGGATGCGCTTCGCCCTATGGCGCGAAAAGCGATTCTCTGGTATCTTTGGGGCGAAAGGCCTTGCACGCGTGACATCCCTGCTGGAGCAAATAGAATCACCTGCTGACGTTAAACAGATACCTCGCGCTCAGCTCCCACAACTGGCGGACGAGATACGGCAGTTCCTGCTGCAGGCGGTTGCTCAGACAGGCGGCCACCTGGGCGCCAACCTGGGCGTCGTCGAACTGACGCTGGCGCTGCATTACATCTACGACAGCCCCACCGACGCCTTTGTCTGGGACGTGAGCCACCAGGCCTACACGCATAAGCTGCTCACCGGGCGGCGCGACCAGTTCTCCACCTTGCGCCAATTCGGCGGCCTTGCCGGATTCGTCAAGCGTGCGGAAAGCCCGCACGACGCCTTCGACGCCGGCCACGGCGGCACGTCCCTCTCCGCCGCGCTGGGCATCGCTCGCGGCCGGGTTCGCATGGGCACGCCGGGCAAGGTCCTGGCGGTGATCGGCGATGGCGCGCTCAACTCGGGCATGGCGCTGGAAGCATTGAATGACGCTGGCCACTCCAGCGAAAACCTGCTGGTGATCCTCAATGACAACGCCATGGCCATCTCGCCGAACGTCGGCGCGCTGGCCAGTTATCTCAACAAGCTGCGCAGCCGGCCGGAATATCGCCGGGTGAAAACGCGCTTCAAAGCCTTCCTGCAGCGCGTGCCGGGCGGGCGGCATCTCATCGACCTCATCGAGCGCATCAAAGCCGCCGTGAAGCAGATGGTCATACGTGGCATGTTTTTCGAAGACCTGGGCTTCACCTATATCGGCCCGGTGGACGGCCACGATATCAATAAATTGCTGGATATCCTCCAGCAGGTGCGCGAGATGTCTGGCCCGGTGCTGCTGCACGTGCTCACCGCCAAGGGGAAGGGCTATTCTCCCGCGGAGAATCACCACTGCCGCCTGCACGCGGTGCCGGAATTCGACCTGGAGACCGGCGCCCCGGTGCGGCCCAGCACCGGCGATACCTTCACCGAGGTATTCGGCGATGCCGTCTGCCGGCTGGCGGAAGTCGACTCCCGCGTGACGGCGATCAGCGCCGCGATGTGCGACGGCACCGGCCTCGCCGACTTCCGCGCGTGTTTTCCCGAACGATTTTATGACGTAGGCATGGCGGAAGAGCACGCGGTGACGATGGCGGCGGGCATGGCGCGCGAAGGCCTGCGCCCCATCGTGGCGATCTACTCCACCTTCCTGCAGCGCAGCTACGATCAGATCATCCACGACGTCTGCCTGCAGCGCTTCCCGGTGATCTTCGCCCTCGACCGCGCCGGACTAGTGGGCGAGGACGGCGCCACCCATCACGGCGTATTCGATCTTTCCTACCTGCGCACCATGCCGCACCTCACCCTGATGGCCCCGGCGTCGCTTGACGAGCTGCCTGCCATGCTCGACGCCGCGCTGCGCATGGAAACACCCTGCGCGATACGCTACCCGCGCGGCTCGGCGAACCTGGCGGAGGCCGGCGCGCTGGACGGCATCGCCGCCGGACGGGCGGCCGTGCTGCGCGACGGCGCCGATGTCGCGCTCTTCGCCATCGGCACCATGGTGGGCCCGGCGCTGGAAGCCGCGGAGCGACTGGCAGAGCATGGCATCGACGCGACGGTGATCAACGCACGCTTCGTGAAACCGCTGGATACGGAGACGCTGCTGGACTGCGCCGGTCGGGTTCGCTACATCGTAACGGTGGAAGAAAACGTCGTCACCGGCGGTTTCGGCGCCGCCGTCGCCCAGGCACTGGCCGAGCACGGGTTCACCGTCCCATGCCGGAACCTGGGCATCCCCGACCGCTTCATTGAGCATGGCGCGCGCGGACTGCTGCTGCACCAGCTCGGTCTCGATGCCGACGGGATTGCCGCGGCGGTACGCGAAATTGTGACCGGCGACCGCGCCTCCGATGCGCCGTCCGCGCGGAAGCAAGGCTGAATACCGTCGTCCGTCGCGGACGATTACCCGTGCCATGGACGTGGTACAATACAATCGATTCTCACAGGAAGAGGTGGGTATGCGCGCGCCGTCATTCGTGATGCTGATAATCCTCCTGCTCGGCTCGATGCCGCTGACGCGGGCTAGCGAGCCGGCGGTGGCGCCGAAACCGCCTGTCAATGACACCACGGCCGCCGAGGCCGAACTCGGCAAGAAAACCGCCGAGCAGATCGAGGCGGAATTCAAGCTGGTGAAGGATGAGGTGGCCATCACGCGCCTCACCACCATCGTCAACGACATTATCCCCCATACCGACCGCCCGGGCGTCATCTACACACTGAAAATTCTCGACACCGGCGCGCTAAACGCCATGGCCATCCCCGGCGGCACGGTTTACGTGACAAAAGGCCTGCTGAACGCAGTGGAGAGCGACCACGAACTGGCCGGAGTGCTCGCGCACGAAATCGCCCACAATGCCATGCGCCACGCGAAGAAGCTGACGGCGAAGGACGGTATCATCAGTTCGGCGCAGTTTCTCACCATTCTGCTCGCGATCTACGCGAACAAGGGGGGCGAGTTGGGACCCGGGCAGGTGATTGCCGCTAGCCAGATGGTGAAGCAGGCGCTACTGAACGGCTATACCGTGGACCTGGAGATCGAAGCGGACGACAAAGCTCTCACTTACCTGGCCGCCACGAAGAAATACGATCCCAACGGCCTCTACTCCGTCATTCTCGGTTTTCGGCAGATCGAACACCGCCACCCCTTCGTCGAGATGGGGATGTTTAAAACTCATCCCTACTCAGAAGATCGTAAGCGGTTGATCGAAGAAAAGCTGAAAGAACTCGGCGTGAAGCTGAATATTTGGAACGTGGTGAAGTTCCGCGCCGACGCGCAGCCGGTGAATGACGGCAAGGAAGGCTACGCGCTGCGGCTGGGTGGGACGAACCTGTTCACCGTCACCAGGGCCGGTGAGGCGGAGAGCGTGAAAGCCCGCGCGGAAGACGCCGCCGCCTCCATCAACCGCCGCCTGTCGAAGGATTATATCCAGCAGTTCGACATCGCCCGCGACGTAACCGCCGGCGTGGCCACGGTGCGCATGCGCTGGATGCCCGTTTTCACTCTCACCCAGGCCGACGCCGACGCCGCCGGCACGACGCTAGAGGCGTTGAGCGCCCTCGTCACCCAGCGATTGAAATCCGCCATCGCCGACGAGTTGATCAAACGCACCTGACCGCGCCCGCGTGACCTTGCGAGCGCTCCGCATGGCGGGTATAATGACACGCGGAGGATCGATGGACGCCTTCCGGACTCCCGAAGTGTTATGGGCTGTCGCCACGGCGGCGGCCGGTGTTGCGCTGTTCGGTCTCGCCCCGTATCTGCCTGCCGTTTTCCCGCCCTGGTTTACGCGGCTGATCGGGTTGTTCGTGACCGTGCTGGCGTTGGCCACCGTCTGGCTGCTCACCTGGTCCTGGCAGGCCGTGGCGCTGCTGGGCGGGGTTTGCTTCCTGCTGATGGTAGTCGTCCACCTGCTACAAGGTCGTCGCGTGTCGCGCGCGGCCGACTCGGCGCCCATCGACGCCGCATCCTCCGAGTCATCGCAGAATTGAGGTATTAGTACATGCGAGTGCCGTATGGCTGGCTGCAAGAATATGTCCCGGTGCCGGTGACCCCGCGCGAACTGGCAGATCGCCTGACCATGGCCGGGTTTGAAGTAGAAGAGATTCATGAGGTGAACGGCGAGGCGGTGCTCGACGTCTCCGTGACGTCGAACCGCGGCGATGCATTGAGTATGACGGGGATTGCTCGTGAGGTGGCGGCACTCTTCAGCGGCCATGTCGCTCACCCTCCCGTCAGCATGCCGGAAGCCGGCCCCGCCGTCGAGACGCTGGCAACGGTGATCGTCGAAGCACCCGACCTGTGCCCGCGATACGCGGCGCGTGTGGTATGCGGCGTCACCATTGGCCCGTCCCCCGCCTATGTGCAGAAGCGGTTGACGGAAGCCGGTGTGCGCCCCATCAACAACGTGGTGGATGCCACGAACTACGTGATGCTGGAACTGGGCCAACCGCTGCATGCCTTCGACCTGGACCGCCTGACCGACTGTACCATCGTAGTACGCCGCGCCCGTCCCGATGAGCCCTTCACCACGCTGGACGGTGTCGAGCGCGCGCTGACCGCCAACATGCTGGTCATCGCCGACGCCGCGCACCCGGTGGCGCTGGCAGGCATCATGGGCGGCCTGGAGAGCGAGGTGACGCCGGAGACGGTGAACCTGCTGCTGGAGTCCGCGCATTTCGACCGCACCAGCATCCGCAAAACCGCCCGCGCCAACACGCTGAGCACGGAATCGTCCTATCGCTTCGAGCGCATCGTCGACCCGGCGGGCGTGGCGCGTGCCGTCGACCGCGTGGCGCAACTGATCGTGGAATGGGCCGGCGGGACGGTGGCGCAAGGCGTTATCGACGTGAAGGCCGACCTGCCCGGCCAGCGTGTCATCATGCTGCGCCCCATGCGAGTGAATGCCGTGCTGGGCACCGAGATCGACACCGTCGAAATGGTCGCCGCGCTGACCGGCCTGGAGATGGGCGTCCGCGAGGACGACGGCATATTGAGCGTGACCATCCCCACTTTCCGCCCCGACCTGGTGGAAGAGATGGACCTGATCGAAGAGGTGGCGCGCATCTACGGCTACGAGCGCATTCCCACCCGCGTGCCGGGCAACATCACCCACGCCGGACGGCTGGCGCCGGAGCTGGAATTTGAAGGCAAGGTGCGCGAGCTGCTCACCGGCGCCGGGCTATACGAGGGCATCGCCTACAGCCTCATCGATTATCGCACACTTGAGCTAATGCAACTCCCCGAGGCGGCGCCGGAGCGGACGGAGATCGTCACGCTGCGCAACCCGAAATCGGAAGAATTCACGCATCTCCGCCCCACCCTGCTGATCTCGCTGCTCGAATCGCTGCGCAATAACGCCCGGCGCAACATCGGCGACGTGCAGATATTCGAGATCGGCCGCATCTTCCGCAATACCGGCGGCGGCCTGCGTTTCGACTATGCCCCGCACGAGCGGCGGGTGGATGTGGACGTGCGCGTGCAGGACGCCGATATTCTGCCGCTTGAGCAGCGGGCCGCGGGCATCGCGGTGATGGGCCGGCCGTGGACCGCGCGCTGGGACGGCGGCGATAGCACGGTGGATTTCTACTGGTTGAAAGGGATTCTGGAACAGCTCTTCGCTGATCTCGGTATTGCCGACGTGAGCTATCGCCCCGGCATGCACCCGACGCTTCACCCGGGCCGCACTGCCGAGGTGCGCGCCGGCGGACGCCTCATCGCCTACTTCGGCGAGGTACACCCGCGCGTCACCGGCAATTTCGACCTGCCGGGCCGCGCCTATGTGGCGGAAATCAACACCGATGCGCTAATGGACGTGGCAGGCCAGCTCCGGCCGTCGCCGTCGCTGTCCCGCTTCCCGGCGGTGGACCGTGACATCGCCTTCCTGGTGCGCGACGATCAGCCCGCGCGGCAGGTGGAGACGGTTATCCACGCGGCAGCAGGGACGAACCTGGAAAACCTGGAGCTATTCGACGTGTATAAAGGCGCCGGCATCCCGGACGGCCTGCGCAGCCTCGCGTATCGGCTCACATTCCGCGCCGAAGAGCGCACGCTGGCCGATGACGAAGTCGACACGGCGATGACGCTGGTACGCCAATCACTTATTAATGAGTTGGCCGCCACACTGCGATAAATGTCAGTTATAATGGAATATACAGTACACGCTGGAAGGAGGCGCACATGCGAAAGAGTTTGCTGGTCGTTCTACTCACGATACTGGCCATCGGAGCCACCCTCACCGCGCAAGCGGCACGCCTGCAGTATAAGGACGTGGCGGGAGTAACGCGCACGTACAAGGCGTCCTACACGATGAAGGGTTCCTTCAACATCCCCGGTCAAGGCGCCATGCCGATGAACATGGTGATGACATTCACCGTGCGGGAAAAGGTGCTGCAGGTAGCCAATGACGGCTCCGCGCAGATCATGGATGAGTTGAAAGACGGCTCGATCACCATGACCATGGACGGCAAGGACATGAAGCAGGCGTTCCCCGGCATGACGATGACGTTTGAGCGCACGCCGCAGGGGAAGGTCAGCAACATGGAAATGTCCGGCGAAGGCGCGGAGATGCTGAAGGGCATGCAGGGCATGGGCGGCATGGGCATGAATCAGAACATGATCAGTCAGCTCGGCGGCGCCATTGAATTCCCGAACAGAGAACTGTCCGTCGGCGACACCTGGAAGATGACCATGCCGCCGGTTGAACCGATGCCCGGCATGAAACTCGATATCGCTGGCTTGTACAAATATGTCGGCACGAAGGTGACTGACGGCAAAAACCTTATGCAGGTCGACACGGCGATGACGATGAAGATGCCGAAAACGGCGATGAAAGCGCCTGACGGTTCGAGCCTGGGCATGAGCATGACCATGAACATGACCGCGAAAGCCACCACCCTCTTCGACGAGGCGGCCGGCGCGCTTTTCAGCGGCAGCTTCAGCGGCGCCATGACGATGGCCATGTCAATGAAGAACCCGGAGACGGGGGAAGCGATGAACATGAGCGGCAACATGACAATGACCGGCTGGATGAAGCAGGTAAAGGTAGAAAAGGACGCGGCGTTTACCGCGCCGGCGAACTAAACAACCCCATGCGGGCGGATACGTTGATGTATCCGCCCGCATGGTTATGTCACTCGATGCGCTGCCATCCACTGCGTGACTGCCTCGCGCGTCGGCAGGTCACGCGGGTTCGCCGACGTCGACACGCGGATGGCGGCCGTAGCGGCGCCGAAGCGGACGGCATCGCGCCAGTCGGCCAGCGTCAGGTCTGCGGGATTGCCTTCGAGTGCCGCGGCGACCAGGCCGGCGTGGAAGGTGTCACCGGCGCCGACATCATAGACCACCGGCACGCGGTAGGGTTCCATCTGGGCGCGTTCGGCGTCCACCTGCAGCACCACCGGGCCGTCGCCGCCGCGAGTCATCACGATCACGCGCGGTCCGAGAGCGCGCAGTGCGTGCAGGCCCGCGTCCCAGGATTGGCCGGTGATGAACTCGACTTCTTCCGCGTTCAATACGATGACATCGGCCAGGGCGATAGCCGCCTGCTCGATGGCGCGGATGGCATCATCCGCTTTTCCCCACGATCCTCGGCGTAAATTGACCGCGTAGAGCACCGGCACGCCGGCAGCGCGGGCCTGGCGGGCGGCGTCGAAGACCAGCGCGCGCACGGCGTCTTCGCGAATGCTGCCCTCGCTGAAGTCGAAGAGGCGGCATTCCCCCACCCCGGCGAAATCATCGGCACGCAGCGCATCCATCGGCGCGCTGTACCCGGGGAAGCGATAAAAGCGAAACTGCTTGCCACCCTGCTTATCCACCGAACAGAACGAAACTGGCGTCAACTGACCGGGCACGCGGCGCACCCGCGCGGTGTCGACGCCGAAGTCCGCCAACTCGCGCGTAGCCAACGTGCCGAACTCGTCGTCGCCGACAGCGGTGATGAAGCGCACTCCCACCCCCAGCCGCGCCATGGCAAAGACGGTATTCGCCGCCGCCCCGCCCGCCACCAGCGTATAATACGTCGCAGTGTCCAGCGTCTCCCCGGGTTGCGTGGGGGTCGTTTCAATGAAGAGACTGCCAACGGTCATCAAATCCATCGCGGTCATGTTTGGCCTTTCCGAAGGTGCTACAGACGCGGTCATTGATTGCGCATACCGATCACGGCACATGACGATCACCATCCTGCGTGTGGCATCGTCAATGACCGCGTCCCGGAATGACGTCTCAATGTCCGTCTCTGTAATTTTTCTTTCGCCAATGGCGATGAAAGCCCTGTTCCATGCCAAAAGTCGTGGTCACTCCCGTCGGATGCGGGTACAATGTTGGCGAATACATTGGGGGAGGAAGCCGGCATGAGTGACCAGACGCCTCGTATCGTGATGGTAGAGCTGAACCCGGATGAACGGCCATATATCACGCAGGAGCTACCGGGCGTAGAAGTGGTCTGCGAATCGCCGATTCAGGAATGCATGAGCCCGGCTTTTGCCGACGCAACAGTGCTCTCCGTGTTCGTGCATTCGCGCGTCACCCGCGAAATATTGGACGCCATGCCGAATCTGCGTTTCATCGCCACGCGCTCCACCGGGTATGACCATGTCGACCTGGAGACGTGCAACGAACGGGGTATCCTCGTCGCCAACGTGCCGCGCTACGGCGACAACACCGTGGCGGAGCACACCTTCGCGCTGATCCTCTCGCTCTCACGGAAGATCCACAAGGCCTACCAGCGCACCGTCGCCGGCGACTTCTCGCTGTCGAACCTCGAAGGCTTTGACCTCAAAGGCAAAACCATCGGCGTCGTGGGCGCGGGCAGCATCGGTCTACACGTTATCCGCATCGCCACTGGCTTCGGCATGCACGTCATCGCGTATGATGTGAAGCCGAACCCGATGATTGCCGAGGTGCTGAATTTTGACTACGTTTCGCTGGAATATCTTCTGGCGAACGCCGATATCATTACGCTGCACGCGCCGCTGCTGCCGTCCACGCATTACCTGATCAATGCCGACACGATTGGCATAATCAAGCGCGGCGCACTGCTCATCAACACCGCCCGCGGCGGGCTGGTCGACACCGACGCGCTCATCACTGCCCTCGATCAAGGCATCCTCGGCGGCGCGGGACTGGATGTCATCGAAGGCGAAGAGCTTATCGAGGAAGAGGAGCGGCTGATGCGCGCGCCAGAGGCGGCGGAATCGCTGCGGATGCTTATCCGGCAGCATATCCTGCTGCGGCGCAACGACGTTGTCATTACCCCACACATGGCCTTCTACAGCCGGGAAGCACGACAGCGCATCATGGCGACGACGGTGGAGAATATCCGCGCATACTTCGACGGACAGCCGATTAATGTGGTGAATTCCCCCTCTCCATAAGCAAAACTGTACCTTTCCCGGTAGGAACGCGGCGAACACCCGCGAAATGACAGCTATATGACCGCACGCATCACCGTCGACCATGTCGTGATCCGTCGCCGCGCCCCGGGTGCAGGCGGGGCACAATCGCGCCCCATACTTGTCGACGGCTCCTTCGATGTGCCGGTCGGCGGACGACTGGCGATTATCGGGCCGTCAGGAGCCGGGAAGACCAGCCTGCTGCGCCTGCTGAACCGGCTGGACGATCCAACCGAGGGGCGCGTCCTGCTGGACGGCGTCGACCTGCGCGAGATCGATCCGCCGGCGTTGCGGCGGCGCGTGGGCATGCTGTTCCAGCAACCCTTCCTGCTCGACGGCACGGTACTCGACAATCTTGCTTACCCGATGACGCTGCTCAATCGGACGCTGGAAACGACGGTGGCAACGGCGCTGCTGGCGGAAGTAGGCCTGCCGGCAGAACTGCTCGACCGCCCACATGACCAGCTCTCTATCGGGCAGACGCAGCGGGTGGCGCTGGCGCGGGCACTGGCGCTCAACCCCGACGTATTGTTGCTTGACGAGCCGACCTCGGCACTCGACGAAGAAAGTGCGCGATTGATCATCACCACGCTGCTGCGGCGCAACCGCGAGCGCGGACAGACACAGGTGATGGTGACACACACCCGCGAGTGGCTGGCGGAGATGGCTTGTCCGGTGCTGCTGCTGCACGACGGCGCCGCCCAACTCTTCCCTGACGCTCGCGGCGCGCTGGCGGCGATGGAGTAATCGATGACACACGACATCATTACGCTGAACTTCTGGAACGTTGCCATCTCCGGCGCGCTGGTGCTGGTCGCCATGCTGCTCTCATGGCACCTGCGGCTCGGGCTCGGTCGCGACATGCTCTGGGGCGCGGTGCGCACCTTCGTGCAGTTGACGCTGACCGGCTACGTGCTGGCGTTCATTTTCGACAGCCGCAACGTCTGGCTGACGCTGCTGGCGCTGGCACTGATGTTCGTTGTGGCCATCCACACCGCGCAGGGACGGATGGCCGTGCCGTTCGCGGGTCGTCGGGCTGTCTTCACCGCGGCGATTCTCATCGGCGGCGCGCTGGTGCTGGCCTTCGTGACCGCGCTGGTGCTGCGGATTTCCCCCTGGTACGATCCGCGCTACCTGCTGCCGCTGGCGGGGATGATCGTCGGTAATGCCATGACAGCGGTGGCGCTGGCGGTGGACCGTTTCTCCGGCGACCTGCGCCGCCGCCGTGCTGAGGTGGAGGCCGCGCTGGCGCTGGGGGCGACACCTGCGCAAGCGGTGACGCGCATCCGCCGCGACGCGCTGCGCACAGCGGTGATGCCCAGCGTTAACTCGATGCTCGTGGTCGGCATCGTCTCGCTACCCGGCATGATGACCGGTCAGATTATCGCCGGGCAGGCGCCCACCCAGGCCGTACACTATCAGATCGTCGTGATGTATATGATTACTGCGGCCGCCGTCATCGCCAGCGTGGTGGGCGTGCTTGCGGCTACGCGGCTGTTGTTTACGCCGGCGCAGCAGTTGCGCGATGTGACAGAAACCGTAAAATAGCTTGGCAAACATACGCTTGTTTGCTATAGTGGCGTCATGATGCCACCCCGGCGCAACGAAGGCATCTTTCAGGCTAATGGTGAAGATATAGATACTTTGTTGCTTGTCGATTTTTTCCGAATGAGCGATTGGACGAAATTTCTCGCCGTCCCGATCCAAAAATCAGTAAATATACTCAATAAATCATTTTTCTCTGGTGTGCCCGAAAATACTGGAGCGCGGATTTGTAATCCGCACGTATGACCACTCTGTTTGCTCAATAGACCATGTGAAATTTCGTGCGGATTGAAAATCCGCGCTCCAATAATCTACAGCAATCCCAACTCCGCGAACTTGGCATCCGCGAACTTGGCCCACCCCGCGTTAGCCTGCGGATTGGCGGGACTGGGATGCAGCAGACGGACAATCTGTATATCCAGTCCAGCAAGCGCGGCAACCAGTCGTGCTTCGGCAAATCCACCGATACCGATGGCGACCCGTGGTTGCATGAGTTCGACGATGGCGCGTAGCGCGCAATCGCAGACGGCATAGAGGGCAGCAGACTCGGCGGCGGGAAGCTTGTCCGGCGTGCGGTTTTTTCCGCTGTCCTCCATGAAGACCAGCGGGCAGTAGTTCACCACAAAGCAGCGCGCAAAAAAGGCGTCGGGTGTGCCCCAGCGGTCGCGCGCCCAGCCCCATAGGCGCATGCCACTCACTTCGCGGCGCGGACATTGGAAGCCCTGAATGGGGCGCTTCGGATGTTCGTGCGGCGGCGTACCGACAGGCGTCTCGATGCCCATCCACTCGCGCACCAGCACCGGATCGCCGAATGGCACGCCCGTCTGCGCCATGCCGAATGGGCCGGGGTTCATGCCGAGTAGCAGCGCCTCGCGCGGGCCCTGCCCGAAGCGCTCCAGGTACTGTTCGTGGGCGGCGCGCGCATATACCAACGGATTATAAACATACGCCGTCGGCGGCGCGAAGCGCAACGCGTCAACGTCAGCGGCGAGGCGACGGGTGATCTCGATCAGGGACATGTCGGCTCCAATTCCTAGAAAGTGTTAATTCACTTATCCTGATCCGCTGCGTCCCTGTAGAGGGACGCCCGGCCGCAAGGCCCGGCAGGTTGGGATTTCAATCCCCGCATGAGAAAAAGCAAAGTGGCAATAAAAAGTTAAAAAGCATAAAAGTGCCCGGCTTCTATGTTGGCAGAATGACATCCATTTCGCAGCGGTCGCAGGCGAAACGCAGCTCCAGGCGGTTGCCTTCCATGTCGGTAAGGTAAAGCGGCGCGGCGCGATGCGCGCCCTGCTTCGGACAAAGGTTGACCTGGTGGCGGATGCAGTAGCGCGTTGTCATCACCGTGCGCCCGCGCAGGTCGAGGACGCCGGTTTCTGCCGCGGGTTCGATAGTCGTCACGCCGTGGCGGCGGTAGAACTCCTCGGCATTGCGGTTCAGCACGTTGCCGGTGTAATCCAGCGTCATCCGCGGGAAGGGGATGTCATTGCGCACCGCCCCACCTCGCTCATTTGGGCGCGACACTTCGCGCTCGGCAGCTAATGCTTCAATCGCGTCGCGGCGGAGGGCGTTCAGTGCGGCCACCGGCACGAAGAGCGGTTGCGATAGTTCGATGGCGACGTCCGCACAGGCGAAGATCGTGCCGCCGGTCTTCTGGAACTGCTTCCGCATGTTCTCCAGGGCCATCTCCGGCTGGTGGGCGGGCGCTTTCGCACAGGCGAGTGACACGACGGCGGCATTGCCGTCCTCGTCTACCACCTGCAGCGCCAACCCCTCCGGCGTCTCGCGCAGCGTGAAGCGCACATCGATGCGGCGGGCGGTCTCCGATTTCAGCAGATGTGCCAGGAAGACGTGGTCGTGATTGCGGTACAGCGTCATGCCCACCGCCAACTGCTCGGACTTCTCCAGCAGCAGCAAGTCGCCATCGACGCCGTTCAGCGTGGTGCCGCGCAACGCGCCGTGAGCGTCAAAGAAACACAGGCCGTCGCCGGGATGCAAAGCAAGCAGCGTTTCCACGCGCGCGCCATGCGAGAGCAGCGCCGTCACCGACCCCACGATTTCGCCGACCATTTTCGGCGTTTTGACACCGCCGACTCGCTCCCCGCGCCCATGTAGGAAATAGCTGGAAAAGCCGCGATTGAACGTCTTCACCGGATCGGGCGTGAAGTCGTAGATGCTCCGCCCCGACGAGCCGCGCCGCAGGTCGCGCGCCGCCAGTTCCGCGTCCAGCGCCTGCCGGTAATGCGCCACCACGTTCGCCACGTAGCTTTTATCCTTCAACCGACCTTCGATTTTAATAGAGGTAATGCCGGCATCGAGCAACTCGCCCAGGTGATGGGAGAGGTTCAGATCGCGCAGTGACAACAGGTGCTGGTTTCGAGCGAGCACCGCGCCGCGCGCGTTGGTCAGCGTATACGATTTCCGGCATGGCTGCGCACACTGTCCGCGGTTGCCGCTGCGGCCGCCCAGGGCGTAACTGAGGTAGCATTGCCCGCTGTAACACACGCAAAGCGCGCCGTGTACGAACGCTTCCAGCTCAATGCTCGTCCGCGCGCGAATGGAGCGAATCTCCTCCAGCGATAATTCCCGCGCGAGGATAGCACGTTTTATGCCCACGCCTTCCAGAAACGCGACGCGCTCTGGCGTATGGTTGTGCATCTGCGTGCTGGCGATAAGCGGCACCGGCGGCAGATCGAGTTCGAGTAGGCCGGCATCTTGTATGATGATACCATCCACGCCAAAGTAAAATAGCCGCTCGATGAGCCGCTGCGCCGCCGGCAACTCCTCGTCGGTGAGCAGCGTGTTGACGGTGACATACACCTTCGCCCAGTATGCGTGGGCGTAGCGCACCAGCGCCTCGATGTCGGGGAGCGCGTTGCCCGCCGCCTCGCGCGCGCCAAAACGCCCGGCGCCGAGGTAGACGGCGTCGGCGCCGCAGTCAATGGCGGCCATGCCGCAGGCCAGGTCTTTCGCCGGGGCGAGGAGCTCAATGGCGGTCACATGGCCCTCCACATGGCAATGCTGTATATTTCACGACCGAAAAATAACTGCCATTGATCATTTGACCTGTGACGCCCCCTCGCCCAGGATTGGGAGAGGGGGATGGGGGGTGAGGGCGCGCGCGGGAGCGCGCACCAAGGATCAACACAGCATCTGGGGTTGAATAATCCCGTCTTTTGCAAAGGCGCGTGAAAGCCACCCATGATTACATCACCCCCCAAGGAAGCAGGCCGCGGGCGATAAGATCGGGGAAAATGCGGTTAACGAGGATCGGCGAGAGCTGCGCGCGGTCGTCATCTGGCCCAAACCAGACCAGTTCAGCGATCTCGGACGACGCGACAGGCTCCCCCTGCAGTTCGCCGGTGTAGAGCTGAATCTCCACCGTCTTTACGACGGCGGGATCGTCAGTGGCGGCGCGGTCTGTGTAGGTGCCCAGGAATTGCGGATGGATGAGCGCCACCGCGCCCAGTTCCTCCCGCAGTTCGCGTTCCAAACACCCCAATGCGGTTTCGCCGGCCTCGATGCGCCCGCCTGGGAGGATCAGCGCGGCCAGCGCGCGTTTCCGGCACAGCAATATCCGGTCGCCGCGCAGGGTGAATAACCCGATTTTGTGAAAATCCGCCATCGCACCCATATTATACCGGATTCCACCTCATCACGCCTCTTCACCCCTCCACCTGCTCTGGCGGGTGCTTGATCATCGGAGAACGGGCGATGAACAGCCAGGCAAAGCCGCAGAGACCGCCGGCGATGAGATGCACCATGCCCAGCGGGAGAATGCGGGAGTGCCAGCCGGCGGACATAAGCAACATGCCTACGCTGCCGATGAGCGACATGAGGAAGTTGATGAGCGAGGAAGCCGCGCCGGTGGCGCCGTCTTGCTGCTCGAGCATAAGGTTTGCGCTGGGCGGACGAATGATGCCCATGGCCAGCGTGGCGGGCATGATGCACAGCGCCAGCACCAGCGGACGCAGGTGGCCAAGGGTGGCGATAAGCGCGCCGGCGACGGCGATGGAGAGCATGCAGCCGGTGACGATGGGCAGCCGCTTAACATGCCGGGCGATGGCAAGGTACACGAAGGGCGCGAGCACCGCGCATCCGGCATTGGCCATAAAAAACGCGCTGAACAGTTGCGGCGAGAGCCCGAATTCGTCCTGGTAGATATACGTCGAACTGGCAAGGTAGGCGTAGAGCGGCATCACCGTGCAGGAAAAGATGACGAGAAGTGCCGTGAAACTGCGATTATTCAGCACGGTACCGAGCTGCCCCCAGGTTTGCATCAGCGTGCCGGTGTAGTACTCCGTCACCGTCTCGCGCAGCGCCAGGCTCCAGACAAAGGCGATTACGCCGAAGGCCGCGAGCATCCAGAAGATGCCGTTCCAGGTGGTGAAATACAACAACCCGGAGCCGATGGCGGGGGCGACGATGGGAGCGATCATCACCATCGATTGGATGAGTACCAGCCCGCGCTCGCGCTTGCGGCCATAGAACAGCTCTTTCACCAGTGCCACCGCGATGGCCGGCGAGGCGCTGCCGGCGATGGCCTGCAGCACGCGAAAGGCGATAAGCTGGTAGATATTGGCGGCAAAGGCGCAGCAGATGCTGGCGATGACATAACTGGCCAGCCCGACAAGCAGCACCGGCTTGCGGCCATACTTGTCGCTCAACGGGCCCCAGATCAGCGTGCCGAGGCTGTAGAACACGAAAAACAACACCAGCGTGAGATTCACCAGTGCCTCGGTCGCACCGAACGTTTTCGCGATCGTCGGCAGCGCGGGGAGATAGATGTCGGTGGAGAGCGGAATGAAGGCGGAGAGCATCGCCAGCAAGGCCAACTGGCCGAACTCACCGAGGCGCTGCGGCACGGGGGCGGGCATGGTGGGCGTCAATTCGTCGTGCATGACATAATAACTTCGGTGCCCGCGCGGCCGATGCCTGCCGCGAACCGTGCATTTCTTACCCTGTGTTGCCGTTGGGCGCACCGGTGAATAATGTCGTCATTATGCCGCAGGGCGCTGGTTCGTGGGCTAGGCGAGTGCCCGCAGACATATGAGGTCATATTTCAAGGGCGCTCAACAACGCGCACGAGCCAGCGAACAAGGCAGAATGACGACAGTATTCTCTGGTGTGCCCGTTGCCCATGTCACCTTCTCTGACATTGTTCAGTGCAATTCAGTCACACAAACCCGGCAAGCGTCGAGACAATACGTGTATCATGCCTGGGGATCATAAACGAGAACGACCGGAGTGGTTCTACCGGATCAAACCCTATGCCCAGCCGGATTGGCGCCGTGCCGTGGGACAAATTTTCAACAGCCTGGTACCCTACCTGGCGCTGTTGGCCGCGATGCTGTACCTGGTCAGTCATGGGTACCCTTACTGGATAACGCTGGCGCTTAGCGTGCCCGCAACGGGGTTCTTCATCCGCACCTTCATTATCTTCCACGACTGCTGCCACGAGTCGTTTCTGCCGTCCGAGCGCGTCAACAATATCCTCGGCTATTGCATCGGGGTGCTGGCGTTCACCCCATACGAGCAGTGGCGCTGGACGCATTTCGTGCATCATGAAACGTTCGGCAACCTGGACCACCGCGGCGTGGGCGACATCAAGCTGATGACGGTGGACGAATACCGGGCGGCGCCATGGCTGACACGCGCCATGTATCGTATCTACCGCAACCCGTTCGTCATGTTCGGCATCGGCTCAGCGGTGCTCTTCGCGCTCATCTATCGCTTCCCCATCAAAAGCGCGCCCCCCGAAGCGCGCTTCAGCGTATGGTTCACCGACATCGCGCTCATCGGCATCGTGGGTGGACTCAGCCTGCTGGTCGGTTTCCCGGCCTACCTCATGGCGCAGGGACCGACGCTCTTCCTCGCCTGGATGCTGGGCGTATGGATCTTCTATGTGCAGCACCAGTTCACCGGCGTCTACTGGGCGCGGGACGACCGGTGGAACTTCGCCGACGCCGTGCTGCACGGCGCGTCGTACTATCGGCTGCCGCGGGTGCTGCAATGGTTCACCGGCAACATCGGCCTCCACCACGTGCACCACGCCCGCTCAATGATCCCCAACTACCACCTGCAACAATGCTACGACGCCACCCCCGAGTTGCAATCCGTCACCCCGCAGACCCTTCGCACCAGCATGAGCGCCCTGCGCAATAACCTGTACGACGAGGAACAGGGACGGTTAGTGCCTTTCAGCGATCTGCATGCGACTACTCCGTTAGGTCCAAAAGCTTGAGCGGAGCGATATCCCGAAATAGTCAGTCCACGAAGGTGGACTTCGTTTCTCCAGCCCCGGATTTCAATCCGGGGAACCAGAGTTCTCGATATGTAACGGGGTAGTAGTATTCAGAAAATAAAATCCGTCGACAAAAACGCCGACTGATGCTCGCGCACGATCTCGGTGATGATCCGCGTGTTCTGCTCGGTCTGCTTGGCGGCCACCAGCGTGCGAATGGTGAAGCAGCGCAGTGCGTCGGAGACGGAGAGCGTGCCTTCGGCGGAGTCTTTGCGCCCGGTGAAGGGGAAGGTGTCGGGGCCGCGCTGGCACTGGCTGTTGATGTTCACCCGGCAGACCTGGTTCACCAGCGGGTCGATGAGCGCGGCGATCTGCGCGCTGTCGCTGCCGAAGATGCTCACCTGCTGGCCGTAGTTCGACTCGGTGACATAGCGCATCGGCTCCTCAAGGTCGGTGAAGGGGCACACCGGCACGATCGGGCCAAACTGCTCTTCGGTGTAGAGGCGCGCCTGCGGTGACACGGGATAGACCACCGCCGGCGTCATCAGCGTGCCGGTCGCCACCCCGCCGCCGGGGTTCATCACCGCCCCACCCAGCGCCGCGGCGTCGGCCAGCAGCTCCTGCATGTAGTCGATCTGCTTCAGCGTGGGCAGCGGGGTGATCTGCACGCCGCTCTCCCACGGCAGGCCGCACTTCAACGCGGAGACAGCGGCGCTGAACTTCTCCAGGAACGCCGGTGCCAGGCTCTGGTGTACGAAGAGGATTTTCAGCGCGGTGCAACGCTGGCCGTTATACGACAGCGAACCGAGCAAACACTCCGCCACTGCCTGATCGAGATCGGCGTCGGGCAGGATGATGCCGGCGTTCTTCGCGTCCAGCCCCAGCACGCAGCGCAGGCGGTGCTGCTTCGGATGCTGCGCCTTCAGCAGGTCGGCCACGCGGCTGGAGCCAATGAACGCCAGCACGTCTACCTTGCCTGAGGCCATCAACGGACCGATAATCTGGTTGCCCGCGCCGTAGATGGTGTTCACCACCCCCGCCGGGAACGAATCCTTGAAAGCGTTCAGCAGCGTGCGGTAAAGCAGTACGCCATGCCGCGGCGGCTTCAGTATCGCCGTATTGCCCATAATGAGCGCGGGGATAAGCGTGGTGAACGTCTCGTTGAGCGGGTAGTTGTACGGACCCAGGCTCAGCACCACGCCCAACGGCGCGCGGCGAATCTGCGCGGCAACCCCCTGCTCGATGACGAATCGCGAGGACACGCGGTCCAATTCCTTCAGCGCGTCGATGGTGGCGCGGATGTATTCCAGCGTGCGGTCGAACTCCTTCGCGGCGTCGCCAGCGCTCTTCCCGATCTCCCACATCAACAGCCGCACGATCTCGTCGCGGCACTCGCGCATGCGGAAGGCGAACTGCTCCACGCAGCCGATACGTTCGGCGACGGAGCAGGTGGGCCAATGCCCCCGCCCCTGGTCATACGCTCGGCTGGCCGCCTCCAGCGCCGCCAGCGCCTCCGCTTCATCCATCAGCGGAAAGCTGCCCAGCGTTACCTGTACGCCGTTACAGCAGACCGGCGAATACACCGTGCGCGTCTCCCCCGCCCACTGGCGAATCTCGCCGTCGATCAGATACTCCGTCTGGTGAATCTCGCCGGGCAAGCGGACGGCCTCCGGCACATCGGTCAACGCGGCACAGGACACAGTGGATGCGGTCATCATAACCTCCTGGATGAATGGTGTGTCGCTATCTTACCATATCTCCAGGTAGCCCATGGCAAACATGCGCTTGACACAAACCGCCAAATCTGCTATACTGCCCTTGTCTATAACCCAGGTCACCACCAGCACCCGTTCATAGTATGCCATTCAGCGAGGCGGAGTGGCGTCCTATTACGCACGCCGCCACCGCCCTATCGCTAGAAACGCACCCTGTCAACAGAATACCCGCCCCGCCAGTCCCGGTAGGGACGACTGAACCTAGCCAGCCGTTTCCAACGGCTGGAACCCAGCTTGATACCTGAAACCTGGAACCCGAAACCGACTACCCCCTTTTTCGCCAAAACCACAAAAATGTGGGGGTAGTCACGGGGGGTAGTCATGAAACCAGCACGCCAACATGCCCGTTCAACGCCTCCCCGTTCACCAGTGTGAGCGGCGTATCGAGATCAAGCCGCACCGCCACCTCGAAGCGCGGATGGCCTGGTATGTCGATCATCGTGCACACCGCGCCATCCGTGGCTGGAAGATCGAAGGTCGCCGCCTCGGGCACCGGGCCTTTCGCCGTGTAGATGAGCCAGGCAAACATCGTCGTGCCGGAGAAGTCGGCGCTGTAGATGGCACAGGTGTTGGGCACTCTCAAGTCCATCTCGGTGCTGTACCACCCCTGGAAATCCGGGCCTTCTCGGCCAGCGACGAAATCGATATCCCAGTCCTGGAAGTAGATGGGCTGGATGCGTAAATTCCCTGCCCCGTCATCGACGGTGACAATGGACGGACCCTCGCGGACGACAGTGCAATCAGGGTGGAAGTGCCACAGCGGCGTGACGCGCCGGGGCCGGTCGGTGGTGACGCGATCAACCACCAGCCAGCCGATGCCGCGCAGATAAAGCACGCCGCGGGTGTGAGATACGCCATAATCGACGCCTTCCTCGGGCAGCGGTTGGCGCCACAGCACCGCCTTGTGCCGGGCGAAGGCGGTGGCGACGTCGCCGTAGCCGGAATTGTAGGTGCCCTGGGCATAGTCATAGGTGGGCGTCACGCACATGGCCGTCTCGTCGAACGGGACATCCGCCATCAGTGGGCCGTTCACCTGCCCCATCCCGTCGATGAGCAGGGTGTTGTGCGCCGCGGTGCCAATGAAGTAGCTGCGCCAGGTGCCTGCCTCGCCGAAGTAATTCTGGTAGGTATAGCGGCCGCTGTCCACCAGTAAGTCGCGCCCGTGGGCGGTGACGGAGAAATGCAGCGCGTCGAACTGCTGGTGGAGAATGCCCCATGGGCCATTATCGAAATAGGACCAGTGGGCGTCGGCGTCCCAGCCGCTGCGGCTGATGAGCTGGCCGCCCCAGGGATACCGCACGGACGGCAGGCCGGCGGGTTTCGTTCCCCGCGCGCCATTGGTGGCGATATACACCCAGTCCGGCCGGCGGTATACTTCCGCCGCGGCCAGTAGCGGCCGCACCACCTGCAGCGGGGCGATGGCCTGGGTCGGGTCGCCGGAGACCGGACGGTCTGAGTCGCCGTTATGCGGGGTGTAACCGTTAGGGCACAGCGAGTAAGCCAGGTAGTTCCACATGCGTTCGAGCAGCGCGGCGAATTCCGGCTGGATGGGGATGCCCGCGCCATGCATGGTGGCGACGAAGAAGTCCATATGCCAGAGCACCGCGAGCTGGTAGTTGCTGCTCAGCTCCTTTTGCACGCCGTCGGGGTAGACCTGTTCAGCCAGTTCTGTCTGGCACAGGCGCAGCGCCATCTCGCGCCAATCGCCGGCTTTGCGGAATTCCGGCCAGCCGCAAGCGATGGAGAGCAGGCCCGCCATCTCGGTGATGATCCAGTTGCTGCCGCCTGACGAGTGTCGTTCGAGAAATTCCGCATGCTCGAGCGCCTGGCAGAGCAAGAGGATGCGCGTCGCCGGGGTGAACTCGTCCTCCCCCTGCAGGCCATAAAAGACGCCCGGCCACACCTTGCAGCGGTGGCCGACCTCCAGGATGGTGCCCCAGGGGCACGGCCCCTGGACGTTCACCACCTCCGGCTCGGTAATGCTGCGCGCCCAGTCGCCGAGCTGTTCGTTCAACGCTCGCGCATAACGGCGGTTGCCGGTGGCGACAAAAGCCGCCACCAGCTCGGTCATGTAGTCATGGCGGTTGATGCCGTAGACCCACTCTTCGCCGCCGGCGCATGGCGGCACATGGCCCCAATCGAGATGGCCGGACGGCAGGCGCGGAATCGCCACCTCGCCGCCCAGTATGGGGAAATAGCCATCGGCCATGCGGTCGACCTTGGGAACGATGGCCTCACTCGGCTGCGGCACATCGTGCCGCAGCCAGGCGCCGGAATCGCACGCGCGGTAATACGCGAGCAGCGCGTCGCAGGCGTCCGCCCAGCGGCTGTCGGCGACGGCGGCCTTCACAGACGCAAGTGCGGGTCGATCCAGATCCAGCGCGGCGAAGAGGCGCTGGATGCGCGCAGAATATATTATACAGAGTTCGGTGAGTGTCATAAAAACCCCTTACCACCGGGACTGACTGCGCATGGCCGAATCAGCAATCGACGGTTTTATGCAGATGCGCCACGACATCAGGTTAGCGCCGCCTTGCGTAGTCTGTCCCTTCCGCCCAGCTTTCGCACGCAACAGAGACTATAGGATCGGCAGGAATATGGCCCCATAGCTGCGAAAAGATTCAATATGCCGCCCAAACAACTAATTACCATCGCCAGCCGGAACGACCAGTTCCAATACATCGAAACGCTGCGCCGCAACCGCGAGAAGCGGCACCGCGCCGGCGAATTCTTTGTTGAAGGCGTGCGGCCCATCAACCTGGCGCGGCAGCATGGCTGGCCGATCGCCGCGTATATCTACGCCACTGACGCGCCACTGTCCGGCTGGGCACAGGACATCCTGGCTACCTCCACTGCCCAGCGCCATTACGCCATGCCGCAAGCGCTGCTGCGAGAACTGAGCCAGAAGGAAGATACCTCCGAGCTGCTGGCATTGGTCACCACCCCGCCGGACGACCTTAGCCGCATTCCGCTGCGCGCGCCGTTCACCGTCGTGGCCTGCGACCGGCCGGCCAGTCCCGGCAATCTCGGTTCGCTCATCCGCTCTTGCGACGCGCTGGGCGCGGCCGGTGTGGTCGTCGCCGGCCACGCCGTCGACCTCTACAGCCCCGAGGTGATTGCCGCCACCACCGGCTCCTTCTTCGCCGTGCCGGCGGTGCGGGTGCCGTCGGTGAGCGCTCTGGAACCGTGGATCGCAACGGTGCGTGAGCAACTCGGCACATTGCAAGTCATCGGCACCGACGAGCATGGCGCCGTCGACTTGAATGAACACGATTTCACCGCCCCCACCCTGCTGCTCATCGGCAACGAGACGTGGGGCTTGAGCAAAGCCGCACAGGCGCTATGCGACACTATGACGCGCATTCCCATGCACGGCTCCGCGTCATCACTGAACATGGCCTGCGCGGCATCGATTATGCTCTACGAGATCAATCGACAACGCCCTTAGAATCTGTATTGGACGTGATCGTAGTCGGATCGTGGAGGATGGATCGTGGCTGGCAAGGCGGATTCGCGCGAGTGTATGGGGACATACATGCCAGCGAATCCAACGCGGTCAGGCGCGATCCAGACCCGTGAAACGGCTGCGAACACTTCCAATACAGTTTCTTAGGCGCCTGCCACCTCCATGGCGATCTCCGCCCATTTCCACAGGCGCTGTGGCTGGTAGCGCACGGTGCTGATATCTTTGAAGATCAGCTCGCACGGGCAACCGAAGCGGGCACAGATGTCGACGGTCGTCTGCAGGTGCTCGCGAGCAGCGACTTCGTTGAAGGTATCCCAGGCGAGGAAGGCGGGATTCGGCTTGCGCGAGTAGACGTAGTCGCGGCCAATTTCCGACGCGCCAAGCTCTTCATTCACCCACGGGCTCATCGAGATTTTGCGCAGGTTCGGGATCTTTCGCACTTCCGCTATCTTCTTGTCCAGCGGATCGCAGCAACCGTAATACACATGGCCGAAGCGTTCGAAGAGCGGCATGTTGACTGCAACCTCGAACTCCTCGAACATCGCCGGCGAGACAGTGGAGAACATCTGCGCCAGCCCGAACATCCAGATATCTTTCGTGCGCGACTTGGACGGGTCGAAGCCCGGCGCCGGCAACTCGTCAGTATACGCGCCGGTGCAGTGGATGAGTGACTGCGAATGGCAAAGCAGGCCGTCGGCCTCTGCCTGGTCGAGCTGCTGCATGTAGCCATCGACCATGCGCCGTGCCATCTCTAGCATATATTCGGGACGGTCAATGAGCGCGAAACAAGCCGCTTCCACGCTCATCCATGAACTAATGGGATCCCACACGGAAAGGTACGGATCGTAACCTTGCTCGAAGATCGCCAGCGTGCCGTCGAAAAGGTCGTGCGCCACCTCTAGCCGGCGAGCAGTTTCGGTGGCATCGTGTGTCATCACCGGCGTCTGAATCTTATCGAGGTCGGCATCGGTCTCGAACTGGTTCACGTAGGCATGGCCGACCACGCTGTTCGTCGGGTCGCCGACGGCGATGCGCTCGACGGAGCGAACACCGAAGCCGGTACTGTGAAGCGCCTTCGGCACGCGGATAAACGGCTCCACGACCATATCGACGCGAAAGTGACGCCACTGATAGAGCGTGCGGCGGAGGAAATCCTCGTAACCACGGCACTCGGCGTCCTCACACTGCAGCGTCAACTCGTCGTCGACGTTCATCTCGTTCCAGCACACCTGATCGATGGTGACCATCGGACGCACCGGCCGCAGGCTGTTCAGCTTGCGCCACAGGGCGCGCGTCCCCTCCTGCGCGGGCAGCGCGGCAATCTCCGCCACTTCGGCGGCTAGGATGCGCACGATCTCGCGATCGCGGGTAGTCGTCGGCATGGGATATCCTTTCAGTTGTCGGTCTCAGCCGTATATTCTGCTTGAAGTAAGAGTCTCCTTGCTGGTGAAGGGTCAGGAAATGGGGACTGTAACAAATTTTCTGTCTATGCACCCATATTGCGCTTTAAAAATGCAGAAGATTCGTTGTTATACCCATTTCCGTCGACTCAAGTGCCTATCCCCAAACACGGTATTCTGTGGTATATTGCTGCACGTCAGATTGCTTCCCATCCAGGAGAACGCCCATGAATCCACTGACCACCGACCGCCTCGCCCCGCGGACAATTGCCCACTGCGGCGCGTTTCATTTACAGGCGACCGTAACGCCGGGCGTGGGCGCGAATCTGATCTCGCTGACCGTGGACGGCACCGAGCTGATTCACTGGGATGAAGCCGGTTTCCTGTCAGGCGACTCCTTCACCGGCGCTTTCACCATGTTCCCCACCCCCTGCCGACTGGACAACTGCTCATACGAATTCGAGGGGCGGCGCGTCATACAACGCAAGCATGGCGAGGATGTGTTTATCCATGGCCTGGTGCGCGACGAAGCGATGCAATATCGCAATGACGGCAACTACATCACCAGTTGGATCGACATCACGCCCAACCAGCCGGTGTATGAAGGCTTTCCCTACAACTGCCGTTTCAGCGTGACGCACGAGTTGGCGGAAGCGTCACTCACCGTGCGTTTCGCACTGGAGAACCGCGATCAAGTAAATATCCCCTTCGGCTACGGCATCCATCCGTATTGGAAGCTCTACGGTGAACGGCAGGATGTCACCGTGCGTGTGCCATGCGACGCGATTCTCGACCTGGAAAACCTGGTGCCGACAGGCGGCACCACGCCCGTCGCCGGCACGCCGCTCGATCTGCGCGCCGAGAAGAGCCTGGACGGATTCTACATCGATAACGCCTTCTGGCCGCGACGTCCAGACACGTCGGCAAAACTGGCACTGCGCGCCATCGGGAAGGCGATCACCTTTGAAGCCAGCGACAATTTCCCACACCTGATCGTCTACGCCCCGGAAGGCCAACCTTTCGTCTGTGTCGAAAACCTGACCACCTGCCCGAACGCGCCCAACCTGGTCAGCGCCGGTTTCAGCGACGTCGCGAACATGCTCATTGCAGCCCCAGGCCAACGCGTCGATGGATGGATCCGCTATACCATTTCCGAGCTATAAGCTCGTAGTCCGCGCCCTCCGCCGCGCGTGTGCTGATCGAATAATCCGGAACGGAACCTGTAGTTCCGTGAATGAGAGGAAACCCTACATGACGACCCTCATCACCAGCAGCCAGCTTGAGCAGGCCGCTAAGCGCGCCACCGCCTGGCTGGCGTCACAGTTGACCGACATGGGCAATTACCGTGGCAAGGAACAGCCCACCGCCGACGGCATCTACCCGGACACCGACGATATCGGCTGTTATTATAAGAGCATCTATACGCTGCGCGCCACAGGGCAATCGGCTGCGGCCGCGCGCTGCCTGTCTTATGTCGTCAAGCGTTTCCGCTCGCCCGAGGGTGATTATTTCAACACGCCCACCGTGCGCAGCTCCGGCAGCTACGGTCCGGTCTTCTGCCAGCTCTACCAGAACGCCTGGCTGATGCGCGGCGCGGCGGCGCTGTACTGGTTCGGGCTGGCGCAGGAGATGCTACGCTTCATCAACACCCAGCGTGAGCCGCAATTCGGCGGTTACTACTCGCAGGTGAACTCCTCCACCGGATTCATGGACTCCAACTCCATCGCCGTGGGCGCGTATTGCTGCATCTTCGGCGGCGAGTATTCGCTGGCGAAGCGAAGCTGCGACCTGCTCCTCCACATGCTGGACAACCAGCCGGACGCGGGCATCCTCTGGTCACGCTGCACCGGCGACGGCACGCTGGTCACCGATCTCTCCGGCGTCGAGGAGAAGAACCACCATTACGTGCGCGTCTCCGCGACCGATCCCAAGCAGGCCTACTGGATTTGGGGCTGGCCGATGAACGAATTGATCGGCGTCTACGAGCTGTGCGGCGAGACGAAATACCTGGATGCCGCCGTGCGCATCTTCGACTTCCTCGCCGCCTGCCACCCGCACGCCTTCAGCTTCACCACCTCCGGCAAAAACGCATGGGGCGCGGCGAAGCTCTTCCGCCTCACCGGCGATGCCCGCTACCGCGACGCGGCGATGCGACAGATGCAATACATCCTCGACCACCAGCACGCCGACGGCTACATGCTGGGCGAAGGCGTCGTCGACGAGAGCGGCCAGCCCATGCGCACGACGCTGGACTTCACCGCCGACTTCACAAGCTGGCTCATCGACAACGCGGCGGAATTCGCGTCGCGCGGCCTCTAGCCTGGGAGCGCGGCTGTCCCAGCCGCACGAACCGCAGGAAATGGGGACTGTAACGAATTTCCCGAACACGGTACAGCCTGTC
>CAZPYA010000012.1:9542-73309 GCA_964590255.1 uncultured bacterium | reverse complement strand
GTAGCCCGTACCAAATATAAAAGAACGTCTACCCATGGTATCGGGTAGACGTTCTCTAATAATGGTAGCGGGGGTGGGATTTGAACCCACGACCTTCGGGTTATGAGCCCGACGAGCTTCCAGGCTGCTCCACCCCGCAGTGACTCGTTAGTATCGCAGATACAGCGGAGTATGTCAAGGGAGTTTGGGGATTATTTTGGGGGTTAGTGTCAGAAAGAGTGGAGTGGTGGTGGAGATGGAGCCGGGGAGGGTGAGACGGTGGTCGGAAATGGTGACATCCGTGATGGGTTCCCAGGCGCCGGTGGGGGTGAGGCGGTCGATGCGGGCCGGGAGCGGGCCGGCAAGATTGAGGGTAATCTGCAGCCAGGGGTCGAGGGTGAGGTTGAAGACGCCGACGACGGTGTAGTCGGCGAAGTGGCGGAGGATGGGAAGCGGATAGGCGCCGTCGACGGAGATCTCCAGCGTCAAGCGGCCGCGGCTGAGCCAGCGGAGAAGCGCGGAGAACTGGCGCTTGCGGGCGGGGTTGAGAAGCGACAGATAGCGCCCGGTGAGCACGAACGGCAGCACGGCCACGCGGCCGCCCAGGCGATTTTCGCAGGCGGTCAGGTAGGGCATCACCACCTGGTGATCCATGTCGAGCAGACGCGAAATCTCCACCGTGCCAGGGCGCGGGGCCACCTCGGCGAGGCGGGCGCCGCCCATCAGGTCGGGTAGAGTCATGGTGAGGACGGTGCCCGGGGCGCCGCCGAAGTCCGGGTTGTGCCACTCCTCCACCGCCAGCGGCACCCAGGTGTCTTTTTCGATGATGCGCGGCACGTCGACGCCGATCAGCTCGGAGTAGCCCATCTCGCAGAGCACCCGCGCGGCGGAGCCGTCGAGGAGCAGACCGCCGGAGAGCAGCGCCTCCAGCTCGGCCGGCGGCAAGGCGCGGACGAGCTGACCAGTTAGCGCCGTCACCGGGCCGTCGTCGTAGGTCGTCGGGAAGCCCAGCGCCTGCAGCGGATCATCCCAACCGGAGGCGTCCTGCGCCAGGTGCCCATAATCAGCTCCGTCTGGCGTGTGCACGGCGTAACTGAAGCGCTCGCAATTGAGCAGGCATACGCCGCCATTGGGCGCCTGACCCTGGCAGCGCTCCGCCAGGCCATTCAGGAACGGCTTCCACGTCCGCAGCATCGCGCCCCACGCGCCTTCCTCATCGATGGGCGTGCCGATGTGGTCGAAAAGGTTGAGCGTGGCGCCATCGCAGCCGAGAGCCAGGCTCACCGCCATCTGTAGCGCGGTGAATGCCGTCGACTTGCTGTAGCGCGTGAAGGGCCAGTTCTCCACTTCCGTCTGCTCCACCGCGCCGGGCAGGCTGTGACGCGTCTGCTTGATGGAGCGCGCGGTGTAATAGAGGCCGCGCAGCGACTCCTCGTTATAATTGCCCAACGGCGGACGGCTGTAGAGCGGCGTAGGGCCAGCCAGCGCCGCGCCGAATTCTTTCCACCGACGTCCCTCCATCGCGTGGTTGTCCGGCCCGCTGGACATCAGGCCCAGGCAGGTGTCCGGCGCGGCCGCGTGCACCGTCTCCTGCAGGAAGCGCACGGTGTCGATCATCACCTCCGCCTGCAGATCGAGCCAGACGGCGCGCCAGGGGTGCGGCATGCCAGGGGCGAGGATGGCGGCGACCAGCGCCTCGCGCGAGGCCGGCTCCCCCACCCGCTCGCCGAAGCGCGCCAGGTGTTCAGCGCAAAAACAGCCCTGGCGCACCGGCAAGTGGTTGAAGGTGCGGATATCGTCTTCCACCCAGATCACCCGCGGGCGCGTTTCGGCGTACAGCGTCCACAGCGCGGCGGTATGCGCGCGCCAGACGGCGCACAATGGACAGGCCTGCGCCTTCGTCTCCGTGCCGTCATGCCCCACCTGCATGCGCATGCCGGGAAAGACGCCGCGGATATCGCGCCCACGGTCGATGTGCCCCTGGGTCACCCACGGGTTCAGGCTATATTCCACGCCGATGCCGCGCAAGGCGTCGCGCGCCTGGATGAGTTTTAGTTGGTATCCCCGCAGCCACTCGACCGTCGGGATGCCGTGCGAGAACTCCTCGGTATCACACTTGAGGATCACCTCGTCGACCTGCGCCGCGTGGCAAAAGTCGAGCAACTCGGCGAGGGCGGCGTCGAAGTTCCATGGCACCAGCGTGCGGCGGAGGGCATACCAGGCGGTCATATCGGCTCCCTTCGGGTTTTCTGTATGAAGAATGTAGTTGGACGTTTCTTGAGATAATTCCTGCGTGAGGAGATGACTACCCCCCGCGACTACCCCCTAAATTGTATGGTTTTTACAAAAAAGGGGGTAGTTGGTCCGGAGTCCAGAGGCCGGTGGTTGGAGCGGGTTCCAGCCGTCTCTACGAGACTTACAGAGACGGATATTGAGACGTCATCTCGGGACGCGGGTCATTGACAATGCCACACGCGAGATGATGCGCGTCAGGTGCCGTGAACTCTATGCGCAATCAATGACCGCGTCTGTAAGAGCGGATATGCTGTTGACAGGGTGCATTTTCAATGACAGGACGGTGGCAGTGTGCCTGGTCGAACGCCACTCCACTCTCGTTGCGTGGCTGACTACGAACGGGTTTTGGTGGTGACTTGACCTATACTCGTGCGGATTGAAAATCCGCGCTCCCAGTGTTGGCGAAGTATAGCAGAGTTGGCGGTTTTTGTCAAGCAAGTGTTTGCTGTTGCCTGCTCATTGCTTGGATGGGATGGTTGGGGGATGGCGTTGAGACCGGGGGCAATTTCACTGCTCCCGGCCTCAATTATCGTTTCACGCTCATTATTTCTTATCCCCGGTTGGAGGGACGTTTACCGCGCGCGGGTCGCGATGACGGCGTAGCGGCGGGGGCGTCCTGCCGGTAGGCGCCGCCGATGGCGCCTTTCTGCCGTTTGGTGGCGCCGAATTTCTTGTGGTGTTTCGCAACGGAAGCGCGGCCGGTGAAGCGTTTTTCCGGCGCCTGTGCCGGGCGAGATGCGTCCGAGGCTTCACGCTCGGGGCGTCGACCCGCGGGACGTTCGCGGCGGGGCGTGGCCGTGTCGTCGGTATCGCGACGGCGGGGTGCGCGTTCCGGACGGCCTGACGCTTCGGCGAAGCGTGCCGGTTTGCCCATCGTTGGCTTCCGCATCGGCGCGGTATCGATCTCGTCGACGACTCGCCGGCGGTGGAACCGGTCACCCTGCGCGGGACGTCCCGGTGCGGTCTGATCCGCATGCCCGCGTTTTGTGCGTTCAACGCGCGGGGCATCGGCGGGCGCGTGGTGCGGACGAGTGCCTTTCTTCTGCCACGGGCGCTCGGCGCGCGGGGCATCGGCATCCGCCGGAGCGTGGTGCGGGCGGGCGCCATTCTTTTGCCAGGGACGCTCGGCGCGCGGGGCATCCGCCGTGGCGCGGTGCGGACGGGCGCCGTGCTCCTGCCGGGGACGCTCGGCGCGCGGGGCGTCGGCATCCGCCGTCGCGGGACGCGGGCGAGTGACATGCTCGTGCCAGGAGCGTGTCGGACGGTCATTGTTTCGCGCCGGACGGTCGGCATGCGGCCGCATCGGTCGTGGCGCGGGAGTGGCATCTTCGGCATCCGGCAGATCGAGCCCGGTGAGGCTTTCCGCGGAGATGCGTTTTCCCAGCATGCGCTCGATGGCATCCAGCGTGCGCAGATCGCCGCGCGTCACCAGCGAGATAGCTTCCCCGGCGCGCTCCATGCGCCCGGTGCGACCGATGCGATGTAGATAGTCCTCGGCCGACGCCGGCATGTCATAATTGATGACATGCGAGATGCAACTGACGTCGAGGCCGCGCGCGGCGATGTCGGTCGCCACCAGGTACGGCACGATGCCGCGGCGGAACTGCTCCATGGTATCCTGGCGCATGCGCTGCGTTTTTTCGGCATGCAGCACATCCACCTGCATCCCCGCCGCGTGCAGGTGCTCGGCCACCTGATTGGCGGTATCGCGCATGCGGGTGAAGATGAGCACGGAATCCGACGCCGGGATCAACTTGCGCAGCAACGCGGTGAGAACATCCAGCTTCATACCCTGCTTCACTTTATACAGGCTGTGCTGCACTGTCTGCGCGGGCACCGCGGTATCCACCTCGACGCGCACGGGGTTGCGAAAGTTTTGCTTTACGAACGCGTTGAGCGTTTTCGCGAAGGTTGCGGAGAAGAGGAGCGTCTGGCGTTCCGGCGGCAAATGCCCGAGAATGTCCTGGATGGCGGGCATGAAGCCCATGTCCAGCATGCGGTCGGCTTCGTCCAGCACCAGCACTTCCAAATGGCGGAAATTGGTGTTGCCGCGCCGCATGTGGTCCATCAGGCGGCCGGGGCAGGCGATGACGATCTCTACGCCGCCGCGCAAGGCGCGCACCTGCTGCCGCATGCTCACCCCGCCATATACGGCGGCGGCGCTCACGTTGGCCTGGTCGCCCAGTTCCAGCACCACGTCGAAGATCTGCTCGACCAGTTCGCGCGTGGGCGCCAGAATCACTGCGCGGGTGACGCGGCGGTCCGCCGGCGTCGCAATGATGCGCTGCAGGATGGGCAGCACGAAGGCGGCGGTTTTCCCGGTGCCGGTCTGTGCCGTGCCCACCAGGTCGCGCCCGGACAGCGCCACCGGGATGGCGGCGGCCTGGATCGGCGTCGCCGTCTCAAAACCGGCGGCGACCAGCGCGGTTTGCAATTGTTCGTGCAGTGCGAGTTCGGTAAATAACATCGTTTCCTTCGACCAACCATGCCAGATGGTATTTGGAGAACACATTCCCGGATGGTTGGCGCATGCGCGGGCGACACCATGCCGCCGGCGGATCGGGAAATTACGCAGAAGAATGCGGCTCGCGATTGGCGAGGCCTGGATTCCCGCGGTGTCATCTTGCCGTCTCTTTACTTTGGACGGCTACCCCGCGTTCTTCATATACACATGCAGAACGCGCTGTTCGCCGAAGCTGTATTCGCTCCGCGAATACAGCGGGCTACCACGGGCTTTCAGCCACCGGCACAACGCCAAACCCAAACGCAGCGAGAAAAATCAGAGGAAGACGACGTGGTTTTCCAACGCGTAAAGTGTACCGGGTTTTCGAGTTGAACGCAAGCGGCGGGGGCACGCGCGAGGCGCGCGGTCGCTCATATCAGCAGGCGGAATGCCGATACGTCCCCTCACCCCACAGCCCCCTCTCCCCGAGGAGAGGGGGTGAATGTGGCTAATTTCGATTACCGGGACAGGAGGTTGGGGGGTGGCGGCGAAGATGGCGGTATTCCGGGTTGTGAGGTGGGGGATATGGTATTGTCGAGCGAGCGGGCGTTGCCGTTGATTCAGAGCGGGTATCCTGTGGCGGTGATCAGGGGGCGGACGAATGCGCCGGCGGCGGAGGAGTATGCGGCGGAGGAGCTGCGGCGGCACCTGTATGCCATGGCGGGGGCGGGGCCGTACCAGCGGATCGACGCGCGGAGCCGCGGCGACATGCGCGGGCCGACGATTTACCTGAACGACCGGGAAGCGGCGGCGGCGGCGGGCATCTCCCCTTCCCTGGGCGCGGAGGCGTTTCACCTGGAGAGCCGCGGCGGCAACCTGTATCTGCTGGGCGGGGGGCCGCGCGGGGTATTGTACGGCGTGTATGACCTGCTGGAGTCGCTGGGGTGCCGGTGGTACACGCCGGAGTTGACGCGCATTCCGCGGCGGCGGAACGTGGCGCTGCCGGCCATCCGCAAGACCGAGGCGCCGGCGTTTGAATTCCGCGACATGTATATCTGGGACGGCAGCGACCCCGTGTGGTGGCAGCGCAACCGCATGAACGGCTGGTACACGCCGGTGCCGGACTACATGGGCGGGCATGTGGACTACGGCCTGTTCGTGCATACCTTTTATACGCTGATGCCGCCGGCGGAGTTCTTTCCGACCCACCCCGAGTATTACAGCCTCATCGACGGCGTGCGCCGGGCGGAGATGGGCGAGCTGTGCCTGACGCACCCAGACGTGCTGCGCATCGTGACCGAGCGCGTATTAGCGCACATGCGCGCCAACCCGCGGGCGACGATTTTCTCGGTGTCGCAGAACGACTGGGAAGGGCCGTGCGCGTGCCCGGCCTGCCGGAAGGTCGTCGCAGAGGAGGAGTCGGAATCCGGGCCGCTCATCCGCTTTGTGAACGCGGTGGCGGAGCGGACATCGCGGGAGTTCCCCGATAAACTCATCGACACATTGGCCTACTGGTACACGCTGGACGCGCCGAAGCACGTCGTCCCCCACCCCAACGTGCGGGTGCGATTGTGCTCCATCCGCTGCTGCCAGGGGCACGGCTACGGCGCCTGCGACCACCCGGAGAGCGCGCGCTTCCTGCGCGCGCTGGAGGCGTGGGGGCGGGTGACGGACCAGATGTATATCTGGCACTACTGCACCGACTTCGCGCACTACCCGCTGGCGATGCCGAATTTTGACGAGCTGCCGGCGAACATCAAGCTTTATCGCGACACCGGCGTGTGCGGCGTGTTCATGCAGGGCATGGGCGAGGACGGCGGCGGCGGCGAGTCGATGCCGCTGCGCGGGTGGCTCATCAGCAAGCTACTGTGGAACCCCGACGGGGACGCGTGGGGACTCATCGACGAGTTCCTGGGGGCGTACTACGGCGCGGCGGCGCCGGCGGTGCGACGGTATCTCGACCTTTTTCATGACCGGGTGCGCGAAGACCGCACGCTGCACCCCAGCCTGTATGACCCGCCGACGGGCCCGCTCTTTGACGGCGACATTATCCCGCGGGCGGACGCGGCGCTGGCGGAGGGCGAGGCGGCAACCAGCGGGGCGGAGCGCAAGCGGGTGCGCCTGCTGCGTGCAGGACTGGACTACGCGCGGCTGTGGCGCATCGGCGGGGAATTCCAGCGCACGAGCGACGTCTACGCCGGCCCGGCTACCGATGAGAACCGTCGCGATCTAGACGGCATGCTGACGACGTTCACCGGCGCCGGGATGCGGCGGATTCGCGAAGGCGCGCCGTTCGAGGTCACGGCGGCGATCTTGCGTAACCGTTTTGACCAGCATCCCGTGGAGTGGATTCGCGACGACGACGCGGCGGCGGCCATCGTGCCGAACCTGGGTGGGCGGCTGCTGGAGCTGCATCTGGGCGGCCGGCAGTGGCTGGCACCGCCGGACCCGGAAAACGCGTGGGTTCCCTACCCGATGTCGGAGGGATATGCAGAGATCGTGAGTTTACACGCGTATACGAATTACGGGTTCACGGAACGGTACCGCGGGGAGCGGCTGGATGAGCAGGCATTCCGGGTGACGGCGAATCTACCGGAGGGGCTGCGGGTGACGCGGGAATACCTGGTGGCGGAAGACTCGCTGCTCATCTCAAGCACGTTAATCAACCGCGAGAAGGGCACGCGGCACGTGTCCTGGGGTTCGTGTCTGCACCTGTTGGCGGCGGGCGCGTCAACGCGCTTCGCCGATACCGAGCAGGAGCAGCGGCTGGCGTGGGACGCCCTCCCCGACACCCTTGGCCAGGCGCGCATATTGGAAGGCGCGCACCTGCCCGCGGGCACCTGGTGGGTAGAAGGAGACGGCTTGCGACTGGGCCACGCGTGGACGGGGCCAATCGAGCGGGCGATTCTCGGACGCGAAGGGCGCAGCGGGGTACTGGGGCTGGATATCCGGTCGCCATACCTGGATTTGGCGCCGGGGGAGCGGGTGACGTTCAAGCAGGTGGTGACGGTGGAGCGGGATTAATAAACCCCTTCATATGATCGGCCCCCATCCCCGGCCCTTCCCCCGTGCCGGCGGGCACGGGGGAAGGGAGAGTAGATAGAGACACCCTTCCCCTGTGCACGTAGCGTAGCGAAGGGCACGGGGGAAGGGCCGGGGATGGGGGCCGGTAACAGGAACACTATGAAAATTGTGCTGGCATTTGATTCATTCAAGGGGGCGCTCTCCGCGGCAGAGGCGTGTGGGGCTGCGGCGCGGGGGTTGGCGCGGGTGGCGGGGATGGCGGTTGTCGCGTGCCCGTTGTCGGATGGCGGCGAGGGGTTCGCGGCGGCGATGCGGTTGGCGGGGGGCGGCACGGCGCGGGCGGTGGCGGTGACGGGGCCGTTATTCGAGGGGGTCGAGGCTGAGCTGGTGTTGCTGGACGGCGGGGCGACGGCGGTGGTGGAGTCGGCGCAGGCGTGCGGGTTGGGGCTGGTGCCGGCGGGGCAGCGGTCGCCGCTGCACACCACGTCATACGGCGTGGGCGAGTTGCTGCGGGCGGCGGAAGCGGCGGGCGCGCGGCGGGTGGTGGTCGGGCTGGGCGGCAGCGGCACGAATGACGGCGGCATGGGGATGCTGGCGGCGCTGGGGTGGCGTTTTCTGGACGCCGACGACGCGGAACTGCCGCCGGTGGGGCGGTCGCTGGGGCAGGTGGCGCGCATCGTGCCGGGCGCCGTGCCGCAGATCGAGATCATCGCCGCGTGCGACGTGACGAACCCGCTCTTCGGCCCCACGGGCGCGGCCTCCACCTTCGCGCCGCAGAAGGGGGCGTCGGAGAGCGACGTCGAGATACTGGACGCGGGACTGCGGCACTTCGCGGCGATGAGCGCGCGGGCGCTGGGGCGCGACCTGTCGGCGGAGCCGGGCGCGGGGGCGGCGGGGGGATTGGGCTTCGCGCTGCTGGCGTACCTGGGCGCGACGTTTCAACCGGGGGCGGCGCTGGCCATCGAGCTGTCGCGGCTGGACGCGCACCTGGCGGGCGCGGCCTGCTGCCTCACCGGCGAGGGGCGCACCGACGAGCAGACGGCGTATGGCAAGCTGCCCGTGGCGGTGGCGGCGCGCTGCGCGGCAGCGGGCGTGCCGTGTGTGGCACTGTCCGGCGCGCTGATGGACGACTGGCACCGCCTGTATGGGCACGGCTTCACCGCGCTGTTGTCCATCAGCCAGCACCCGCAGGAGCTGTTCGAGGCCATCGACGAGACAGCCGGCAACCTGGCGGACGCGGCGGAGGCGGTGGGGCGGCTGGTGGCAGCATTGCACTGACTACCCGATCCTCAAAATCTTTACCAAATTTATCAATTGCCCCCTTGACAGCATCGCCCTTGCCGTCTACTATACTTTGTATATTAGTTGCGCTAGTGCTCTAGCCGGAAAGGGGACACATGATGCGCTGTGATTGTGCCTGGCGGGCTTATGTGGCCGAAGGGGTCGGCACGGGCATCATCGTCTTCTTTGGCACGGGCGTGGTGATGGCGGCGGTGTTGACCGGCGCGCAGGTCGGATTGTGGCAGGTGGCGGTGGTGTGGGCCATCGGCGTGACGCTGGCGATTATTGCCACGCGCGCGGCCTCCGACGCGCACTTGAACCCGGCGATCACCCTCTCGTGCGCGCTCTTCCGCGGCTTCCCCTGGCGGCGCGTGCTGCCCTACATGCTGGCGCAAACGATCGGTGCGGCCTTTGCCTCCGGCCTGCTCTTTGTGCTGGTGCATCCGCTCATTGACGCCTTTGAGGCGGCGCACGGCATTGTGCGCGGGCAGCCGGGCAGCGAATTGTCCGCCATGATGTTCGGCGAATACGCCCCCAACCCGGCGATGCTGGCGTCCGTGCCCGCGCTGCAGGCAGTGACGCTGCCCATGGGCATGCTGGCGGAGGCCATCGGCACCGGCATGCTGGCGTTCGTGGTCTTTTTCCTCACCGACACGCGCAACGCCGGCCGCGCCAATAGCAGCATCACCCCGGCGCTCATCGGGTTGACGGTAGCGGCGATCATCAGCCTGCTGTCGCCGATCAGCCAGGCCGGGTTGAACCCCGCCCGCGACTTCGGCCCGCGCATTATCGCGTTCTTCGCCGGCTGGGAGGGCGTGGCCATCCCGGGGCCGCAGTGGAGCGCGATCTGGGTGTATATCGTGGCGCCGCTCATCGGCGGCCCCCTCGGCGCCGGCTTGGCGCACCTGCTGTATCGCGAGGCACGCGTCGGCGCGGAGGCATCCACATCGGGAACGATGCCGGCTGACGTCGTGGCCCATCACGTATAAGCGAGCAAAGGAGACGAGTATGGCGACCACCATGATCCTCGTCGGCGGTTTTCTGGGCGCCGGCAAAACCACCCTGCTGGGCCAGGCGGCGAAGCACCTGCTGCACCGGCAGAAAACCGTCGGCCTGATCACTAATGACCAGGCCGCCGACCTGGTGGACACCGGCTTCCTGCGCGATCTGGGCCTGACCGTGGAGGAGATTGCCGGCGGGTGTTTCTGCTGCCGCTTCGGCCAGTTGATCGAGACCGCCGACGCGCTGGTGACAGAGTCAAATCCGGACATTATCATCGGCGAACCGGTGGGCAGTTGCACCGACCTCTCCGCCACCGTGCTGCAGCCGATCAAAGAGCTGCATGGCGACCAGTATGCGCTGACGCCGTTCTCCGTGCTGGTGGACCCCGAGCGGCTGTGGGAAGTGCTGGAGCCGCGGCGGCAAAGCCCGCTGCATGCCTCAGCGCGCTACATCCTGCGCAAGCAGCTCGAAGAGGCCGACCTGATCGTGCTGAACAAGGTTGATACGCTGGACGCCGCTGACAAAGCGGAACTGCTGGCGGCGGCCGCCGACGCCTTCCCCGACACGCCCATCCGCGCCATCTCCGCGTTAAACGACGACGGCGTGTCCGAATGGCTAGACGCGGTGCTGGCGGGGGCGCCGGTGGGCCAGCATATCGTAGAGGTGGATTACGACGTTTATGCCGAAGGCGAGGCGGTGCTGGGCTGGCTGAATGCCACCGTGGAGCTGACCGCGCAGCGCCCGGTGGACTGGACCGCCGTCGCCACCGGCGTGCTGGCGGGCATCCAGCAGGCGGCCGCGGCGCGCCATGCCGAGATTGCCCACGCGAAGGTGTCTTTGCACACCGCGGGCGGGCAAATGGTCGCCAACCTGACCTCGACGGGCGGGACGATTGCCGCGCGCGGCGCCATCGTTGGCGCACCGACGGCCGCCACCCTCACAGTCAACGCCCGCGTGGAGATGACGCCGGAGGCACTGCAGGGCATCGTGGAATCGGTTCTCGGCGCGCTGGCCGGCATCACCGCCAGGGTGACCGCCATGCACAGCCTGAGCCCGGGACGGCCGATGCCGGTACACCGGTATACGGAAGTGGTGTGAAGCGTTGAATCCCCCCGCCGGCGACGGCGGGGGCAAGGTCACCTGTTTTCGCTATATCGCAATGCATCTGAATAAATGCTCTTCACATATGTTTGGTGCTTTGCATTCCTTAGCCGGGGATTGAAATCCCCACCTGGCGGGCCTGTCGGCCGGTTGTCCGCCTGCGCGGACAAATCTTGCGGAAACGGGATGTCACCGTGACGCATTGTCGTCAGAGGCCGCGGTTGTGTCACTCCTTGTAGCGACATTCAGATGTCAAAGCGCATTTATTCAGATGCGTTGTGATAAATTGTGAAGAACTCTTTACTACAGATCCGCGTAATCATGTTTTCATGGGTCTGTTGTCGGCCCCCATCCCCCCGCCCCCCCTCCCCCGTTCGCCATGCGTGGCGAACGGGGGAAGGGGGAGAGAACGGTGGCATGAGCGAATCAGTCATTATCGCAGTGCATCTTTACTTTCTCCGCTCTTGCATCCCCCGCCCGCGTGGGGTATGCTATGCAACAGGAGCTTTTTGCTCGTATTGACATCTTCACGGGGGGTTGGCATGTCGGGTTTTCCGCGCACGATGGTTGGGGGCGTCTCGATGCCCCGTTTGATTTGCGGCAGCAACTGGATGCTGGGCTTTTCGCACACGAGCCAGGCGAAGGACCGCTTCATTAAAGAGTTGTTTGATACCCCGCAGAAGGCGGCGAACCTGATCGAGGTGTTCGCCCGCGCGGGATGCAACGCCTTCATGAGCGGCAGCAGCGAGTTCGTCTCGACCGCGCTGCGCGAGGTCGAGCAGCGGGTGGGCGTGCCCATGCTGTGGGTGGCCACCCCGCACTGGACCCCGGTGGGCGATTTTGACGAGTGGAAGCGCACGGTAGAGCAGGCGAAGGCGTGGGGCGCCACCTTCTGCTACCCGCACATGTGCACCACCGACCCGCGAGTGGACCGCGCCAACGAGCGGCTGGCGCCGGATCTCTGCGAATTGCTGCGCCTGGTGCGCGACGGCGGACTGATCCCCGGCCTCAGCACGCACATGCCCGAGGCGATTACCTGCGCCGACGCCTGTGGCGCCGACGTGGAGAGCTACGTGCAGCCGTATAACGCCGCCGGCTTCCTGTGCCAGGTGGAGACGGACTGGGTGCAGAAAGTCATCCATAACGCGAAGAAGCCGGTGATGACCATCAAACCGCTGGCCGCCGGCCGCCTGCTGCCGCCCACCGGCCTGGCCTTCGCCTGGAGCACCATCCGCGACTGCGACATGGTCACCATCGGCACCATGAGCACCTACGAGGCGGAAGAGGCCATCGAGCTGAGCCTCGCCTTGCTCGAAAAGCGCGATGCCAGCGTGGAACTGCAGTTCACGCGCAGCAAGAAGACGCTAACGACGTAAGGTGGGGGTCGGCGGTCGGCTTTCGGCACATACGCAAACGCTCCCCGCTCGAAACGAGCGGGGAGCGTTTTTCAGTTTTCCCAATCCCTATTTCCTACCTTACGCCGTGGCATTCAGCGCCTGGTCGAGGTCGGCGATGATGTCATTCACGCCTTCGATGCCCACCGAGAGGCGGATGAAGTCGGAGCTGACGCCGGCGGCGACCAACTCGTTCTCGGTGAGCTGGGAGTGCGTGGTGCTGGCCGGGTGGATGACGAGCGTTTTCGCGTCGCCCACGTTGGCCAGGTGCGAGGCCAGCTTCACGTTGCGGATGAAGGTTTTGCCCGCTTCCAGGCCACCTTTGATGCCGAAGCCGATCATGCCGCCCGCGCCGTTGGGCAGGTAGCGCTGCGTCAGCGCGTAGGTGGGGTGATTCTCCAGGCCTGGGTAGGTGACCCAGCTCACCTGCGGGTGGGTCTGCAGGAAGCGCGCCACCGCCAGCGCGTTTTCGCTGTGGCGCGGCATGCGCAGGTGCAGCGTCTCGATGCCTTGCAGGATGAGGAAGCTGTTGAACGGCGAGATCGCCGGCCCCATGTCGCGCAGGCTACTTACCCGCGCTTTGAGGATGAAGCTCAGCGACTTCAGCGGCTCGGGCAGGCCCCACCATACCAGGTCGTGGTAGCTGGCATCCGGCTCGGTGAACATCGGGAATTTGCCGCTGCCCCAGTCGAACTTGCCGCTGTCGACGATGATGCCGCCGATGGAGGTGCCGTGGCCGCCCAGGTATTTCGTCGCCGAATGAATGACGATGTCGGCGCCCCACTCCAGCGGACGGCACAGGTACGGCGACGGGAAGGTGTTGTCGACGACCAGCGGGATGTTGTGCGCGTGAGCGATTTCCGCCAGCGCCTCCAGCGGGGCCACATCCAGCCGCGGGTTGCCGATGGTCTCGGTATAGATGGCTTTCGTTTTTTCGTCCACCAACACGGCGATATTCGCCGGGTCGCTCTGATCGGCGAAGCGCACCTCGATACCGAACTTCGCGAAGGTGTAGCGGAAGAGCGTGTAGCTGCCGCCGTAGAGCGACGCCGAGGAGACGATGTTGTCACCGGCGTTGCAAATGGTGAGCAGCGCCACCATTTCCGCCGCCTGCCCGGAGGCTACGCCCAACGCCGCCGCGCCACCCTCGAGCAGCGCTACGCGCTTCTCGAAGACATCGGTGGTCGGATTCATCAGCCGCGTGTAGATATTGCCGAACTGCTGCAGGCCAAAGAGCGCCGCGGCGTGTTCGGGGCTGTCGAAGACGTACGATGTCGTCTGGTAAATCGGCACGGCGCGCGAATTCGTCGCCGGATCCGGCTCCTGTCCGCCATGCAAGGCCAGCGTTTCAAGTTGGTACTGGTCAGTCATTGTCTGCTCCTTCTGTTGATAAACACCGTATGGCGCTATGTCCGCCTTGATAAACACCGGGAACGATTTCCCGCTTCCCGATTAATTCTTTGTATTCTTATCGGGTTAGATGTAGTATGCCAATTTGCCCGGTGCTTGTCAAGTGTTTTTGTAAAAAATTCCAGCAATAGTTATCGCTCGATCACCAGCATGAACTGATGATCGCCGGCGGGCAGCGCCAGCGTCACCGTATCCCCCTCCCAGCGCACCGGGAGCGCCTTGCCATCGAGCAACGCGGGCATGCCCGCCTTGTCCTTGGGCACACGGATGACGACGGCATGCGCCGGGCCACTGCTCTCGCCGCTGATGGATTGGGGGGTGGCACGCAGCGACGCCGCGCCGTCGCTGCGCAGCGTCCAGCCGTCGCACGATGCCTCGCCGCGCATCACCGCCAGCCGCACGGCCTGCCAGTGCTCGCCATCCGGGTCTTTGCGCACCAGGGCGATCTCGCCTTTCAAGTGCACGCTGCCGTCGTCCAGCGCCGCCGGAACGCCGGGCGAACACAGCAACCAGTCGATGCCTTCGGCATGATTCACGCGCACCCCGGCGCCGCCGGCCAGCGGCTTCACGTTGGCCGGCCCTTCGCCCCTAGCGCGCGGATACAGCACAGTGAAAAAGTCTCCGTTCGCCCCGTCCTGCCAGGCATGTATGCCATGCATCGCCTCCGTCTGGTCGACATAGACCATGGCGATATTCATATGCGCTTTCCACTGCCAGAAATCGGGAGCAACCTTCACCGTCCGCGGCTGCACGAAATGGATGTCGAGATCGGCGACGTGCTGACCGGGGAAGTGCAGCGTGGAGGCGGTGCCGTCGTCCGCGATGCCTTCGACCCCGGTGGCGAGGCACCAAAGGTTCCAGTAGAAGCGCTGCCCGGCGGGACCGCCGGTATTGATGTCGCGCATGACGAGGTAATTCGCCCCGAGCGGGTCGGCTGACTTCACCAGCAGCAAGTGGCGATCGCTGATCTGCCCGCCGCTGCCGGTGGTTTTCCCATGCGAGTAGTCGAGCGTTTTCGGCAGCGTGCGCACCGCGACCAACTCGCCGGAGCCGCCGTAGTGTTGCGGCGACGACGCGATGTCGAAGCTGACGCGGTTGTGATAATACGACTCCTCGCGGCGCACGGGGTTATACTGGTTGCCGAAATCCATGGCCAGCGGCGCGCCTTTGGCGAAGAAGATGATGGAGCCGTAGTCATTATGATAATGATGCGCATACGGGCCGGTGCGATGCGCCACGTAGGCGGCGTTGGGATCGGTCCACGAGGTGCGCAGGATGCTGCCGAAGCCGGGGAAGCCGTCGCTGAATCTCACCGGCGGCGCGGCGGGCAGCGCGTAATCGGTCATGGCCGGCAGGTAGCCCGCGCCGCGCCCGGCGCGGTAACGGCTATAAAGCTGCCCCTGCCAGAAGAACTGCTGACGCGCGCTGAAGGCGGGGTCAGTCCGTTCCGTCACTTTCGCCACCCAGCCGTTGAAGCAGTGCACGAAACCGGCAGGGGTGTCGCCGATGGTAGGGATAGTCATGCTCGCTGGCGCATCCGTCGCACGTTTGGGTGGGAAGCGCCAGTCCGGCGGCGTTTGCAGGAAGCCGTAATAATCCATCATCTTTTTGAAGCGCGGATCGGCGAAGTAGTCGCGTCCGGCGCCATTGCGCAGCGCCTGCATGAGGATAAACATGGCATCCAGCGAAGCGGACTGGTAGCCGGGGCATTCGATCCACGCGCCATTGGCGTCGATGTAATCCGCCAGCTCGGTTTTCAGTTCTGCTTCTGCACCGTTCAGCCAGTCGGCCGCGCGCGGGTGGCCTTCCAGCCCCAGCCCGAGCAATCCCTGTGGCAGCAATATGGCGACGGTCATGTTTGGGTTGCCGCTGCACAAGCCGCGCTCAACATTCCAGAAGTCCGGGTGCTTGAGAAAGACCCCGCCCAGCACCAGCGTGGCGCGGATATCCATCTTCTCATCTTCAGTTAAGTAATCAGTGTCAACGAGCAGGTCGTAGGCGAAGAGCAGCCGGGTAATGCTCTCCGTCATCCACGGGCCTTGCGCGCCGATGGCCGGCCGGTTGGGCACTTCCAACAGCAGCTTGCGCAGGTCGCGCGCGTAGCCCTTCGCCGCCGCGACCATCCCCCACCCCAGCGCGGGATTATCGGAGGCCAGATACGCCTCTGGCATCTTCTCGGTCAGGCCCATGCCCCAGAAGACGTTGTCATACGTATCCTCCCATTTCTCGCGCACGTTGCGCGTGCCGATGCAGCGCAGCACGTAGTCGACGTTCGGCTGCAGCGCCGCCTTCGCCGCCGGCAGGTCGCGCGTCTGGGCGCGGGTGCGGGCGAGGTCGGCGGGCGTCAGCAGCAGGAAGGGGTGCTCACGACCGAGCTTCGGGGGGAAATAGCGGGTGTATTCTTTCACCTCGTCCAGCGGGAATTCGCCATACTTAAGGAGTTGGCGTCGCAGCGCGGCGACGCCTTTGTCATCAATACGTTCGTTCGCTTTCCCCACAGTCAACGCCCATTCGCGATGCAGCGGCACGGGCTTCTCCTGGCCGGCCGCGTCCTTCACGGCGGCGATGAACGGCGCGGTCAGATATGCCTGCCCGCCGCCGGCGGTGACGGTCATCTGCGTCCTGGCAAAACTCTCCGACCCGTACGGCGACCAGCGCGACGGCCGCAACATGATGACGCCGACGAGATGGCCAGCGGGCGCGTAGAACCCCGCCCAGGGAGTGATGTCGCCGTCCCACCAGAAGCTCCACGGACGCAAATAGCAGAGTGCGGTGGGCGTGTCGAGGGTTGTCATATCGGTGTCGACCTGCTCCCAGGTTTTCGCGCGCGGCGTGCTCTTCCACTGGTTGTGCCAGAGGATGCGCTTCGGCTGCAAATTGGGCGTAAAGTCGAAGCGGAAACCGGCGTCGGGCGCGTGAATGGTCGAGTCTTCGGTGATGAGCGCGGCGTCCTGTCGCAAGGAGAGTTGGACGGTCATTTTATAATCGCGGCCATCGACCAGCAGGTAGCGCTGTTCGACGGTTGCCTGGATGGCATCCCGCCGCACGACGCGGGTGGTCGCCTCCTTGACCAGCAGCGCCTCCGCTCCCTGCCACATGCCAGCACCGTGCTGACCCTCGCGGCCGATACTCTGCACTGGCGCGGGCAGTTTCGCCAGCGGGATCGGGGTTGCCAGCTTGCCCGGCAGGCGCGGCAGCGTGACGGCGATGCGGTCGTTGACCAGCGCCACTGTGCCGGCGGATTCGCGGATTGTTATGGGGGTGGCCGGTGGCGCGCCCGGCTGCAGCAACAACGTTAGCGTTCGCTCCGGCTCCAGGCTCACCACGGTGGTGATACGCCCCCGCGCCCTGCCGTTTTTGCGCGTCAGGTTCGTGACGGCGCATGGCAGCGGTCGACCGTCTGTGTCCGCCAGCGTGAGCTGTTTCGCGGAGGTCTTCACGTCGAAATCGAAGCTAACCACCTCATCCGTCCAGCGGTGGTGCAGGTTATCGGTGACGGTGAAGGTCGCCAGCGGCTTGCCGAAGGCGGCGCCGGCGAGGAGGGCGAAGAGCAGCAGCGGAATATAGCGCATGACGAGTCTCCCTTTCCTCCTGAATTCGCTCCCCGGGCGGGTTCCCCTGCCGGCAGGGAGGCGCTATACTACCGGTATGCCGGATGCCATGCTGACCATCACCGTGAAGCCGAAGTCGCCGCGCGCCAGTGCCACGCGCGGACCGGAGGGCGTACTGGTGCGGGTGACCGCCCCGCCGGCCGAGGGCGCGGCCAACGCAGCGGTGATCGAGACACTGAGCAAGGCGCTGGGCGTGCCGAAATCGCGGCTAACGATCGTCGCCGGCGCCACCGCGCGGGTGAAGCGCGTAGCGGTGGCCGGGCTGACGCAGGAGGAGTTGGAGGCTAAGGTATTGCGGTTGCCCAACGGGGGGTAACGCCGCCCGCGCCGGTATGCTACAATAGAGGTACCATGGATGTGACGACTCACCCCAGCATATCCCCCGCGAAACGGCCGCGCCGCCGGTGGTGGCGCCTGCTGTTTCCGCTGGCGTTGCTGCTGTTGATCGGCTGGTGGTGGTCCACCCTGCCGAAGAGCTACCACCGCGTCGCCCGCTCCACCACCGCGCATATCACCCTTGTGCCGTGCCGGCAGGGGTACCTGACCATCGAGGCTGGCGACGCCTTCGTGCTGCGCGACTGGACGACGGGGGCGGAGAAGTGGCGGGTGCGGTCAACGGTATCCAGTTCGGCCATGGCGGATGCGTGTGGCGATCTCTGGAGCATCGGCGAACACGGTGACGTGTTTGCGACCAATGAATGGCATCGTCAGGGGACGCGGGTAACCATCTGGCGCGACGGCGTACAAATATTTCACCGCATGATGTTGACCCAGACCCGCAACTGTGAATACGGCATCCGCGTGCTCAATGACAACCGGGTGATGGTGTGGTCGCAAGATCCGAACAACGCGGCGGTGCTCATCGACGGCACGAAAATCGCTGCCAGAGGGAACCTAGAACCCCGCACCAGCGGCCTGCCGTTCGGGTGGGTGATGGTGGCGCCGGATGGCCGCCATGCCGCGACCATGATTTTCCCCGCAACCCATACCGCTGCCGTCACGATCCGCGATGACCGCATTCTCACCACGAAACGCACGGTCCTCTCCGCACCGATCAGCACAGAAAGCTACCCCCCATACGGCGCCATTCCCGACCTGCTGTGCGGCGGCAGGTTTCTCTCCGACGGGAAAATCTACGGGATTGGCGGTCCCCTCCCCGGCCATGGGAAATGGGCCACCGACACGATTACCCCCGGCGGGGTGTGGGTGTTTCAATCACAAGGCAAGCAAGGGCGGGTGTATGCGCCGTCTACCGGCGACCAGTGGACGCTGACCACGCCGGGGCCGTGCCAGGGGGGCGACGCCACCATGGACGGCCGCTGGGCGCTGGCGCACTTTTCACCCGGCCAGGACGCCGCCGTATCGCGCCTGGTAGAGGCGCTGCAGCAGATTCCCGGCCTGGAAAACTTCCCAAACCCCGCCAATGCCGACTTCCTCGGCCTCTACGAGCGCCCCGGCAAGCTCCGCGCCTTGCTCAAGGTCGACATCGACAACTGGGTCTCCGATCTCGATCTTTCCGTCGAAAACTACTGGTGGTTCCCCTCGCCCGATGGGCACGGGTATGTGATCAATATCTTTGACGGCACGCGGGGGGCGTGTGTGCTGTTTCGATGGTGAGCAACTGGGGTTCGATGCCGGCACCTTTACACGGACCTTACCCCCTGCTCCCAGATGCATCACGGTAGGACATGCGCTTCACTGGTTATCGGCCCCCACCCCTGTCCCTCCCCCGCTCCGCTGCGCTGCGCAAGGAAGGAAAGCGATAGAACGATCACGGATTGCCGAATCGGCCCCCCTCCCCGACCCTCCCCCCGTGCCCTGCGTGCACAGGGGGAGGGAGAAGCCATAGACTCCCTCCCCCTGTCCGCATAGCGAAGCGGAGAGGACGGGGGGAGGGCCGGGGAGGGGGGCCGAGTGACAGATCAATATGTCATCTCTCGCTCTTTCTGTCCACCTTCACCCCCACCCCGTCACGAAAACCTGCCAAAACACCGTCATCGCCCGGCAGGAGGCATGCCGGCGGCGGCGAAATTCATGGGTGGTGGAGGATAGACGCGAGTGCCCAAGTATCGGCGGGACGAGCTGGAATCATTTCAACAGGCGTATTTGACCGGGCGGCAGTTGGCCGACGCGGGTGCGCTGGAGGATGCCATCGCCTGCTTTGACAAGGTGCTGGGCAAGCTGCCGCGGCGCAACCGCCGGCGGGCGTACCATATCGCCGTTTCGCCCTTCCCCCGTGGCGTCGACCTGCTGGCCTTGCCGGCCGTGTTCCGCGACGCGCTGCTGGCGAAGGCATACTGCTTGAACGAGCTGGGACGCTTTGACGACGCATTCACCGTATTGCAGCGGGCGCTGGAACTGGACCCCGACAACCCGCGCGTCTATGCCGAACTGGGCTTCACCCACGGCGAACGCAAGGACCTGGCACACGCCAACCAGGCATATCGTCACGCGCTGGAGTTGGAGCCGGACAACCCCGATTACCTGCGCGCGCTGGCGCATATCGCGCTTATCGACGACGATTTTGACGCCGCCCGCGCCTGCGCCGAGCGCGCGTTGACCCTGGACGCGGGCTATGTGCCCTGCCTGCAGCAAATCGGCTTCATCGAATACCGCCAGGGGAACGTGGATGAGGCGCTGCGCGTGCTGCGCCACGCGGTGTCGCTGGCGCCGGACGACCGCGAGGTGCTGCTGCCGCTGGCGAGCATCCTGCGCGAGCAGGGCGAGGTTGGCAGCGCGCTGCGGATGCTGGCGCCCTACGTGGACGCCCACCCCGACGATCCGGACGCCATGGAGCTGTTGCTGGACGTGTTGCAGCAGGACGAATTCGGCGAGGACGCCATCGCGCTCATTCAGCACCTGCTGACCGTGCACCCCGACCACCTGCCGGCGCTGGACCTGCTGGGCTGGGGCTATTACCGACTGGGGCAGTTGCCGGAGGCGCTGGCGGTGGTGACCCGGCTGACGGCGCTGGACCCGGCGCAACCGCACCACCGCTTCAAGCAGGGGATTATTTTGCAGGCGCTGGGCGATTTCCCCGGGGCGATGGCCGCGTTCATGCGCGTGCCGCACATGGACGCCCCGCACGACCTGAAAGCAATGGCTACCGAAGCCATCAGCACCCTCGACCGCGCCCAGCTCGAGCATCTGTTGACCCGCCTGCGCCTGGACAGTGTCTTCCGCGAGTGCCTGCAGTTGCGGCCGGAAGCCGTGCTGCACCAGGCCGGCTACCTGCTGAGCCCCATCAGCCTGCAGATGCTCCTCGCCCTCGATTTTAACGAGGACGGCTCCGGCCTGCCGGTGCCGCCGGCGCCGACAATACATTAGGCCGGATTGCGTAATCGGACCCCTCCCCTGCCCCTCCCCGAACCGGGAGAGGGAAGAGACGCTTCAGAGAGGACGGCGACCCCATGACTCCAACCCCCGGACGGGCGGACTGCGGCGCGCGCGTGCTGGTGGTGGGCGAGGCGGAGGCGGTGCAGCTCGAGTTGCTGCGCACCGGCTGTACGGCGGATGGCGCGCGGATGATGGCGCCGAAGGGGGCGGCGCGGCTGGTGCGGCTAGCGGGGGTGCCGGCCAGAGCGGCGCTGGCCATCAAGCAGGAGATGCTGGCGGTGGGGGGCGACGCGGCGCTGCACGCGGAGGCGATCAACGGCGGAGTCGCGGAGACGGACATCGTGCTGCTGGGCACCGAGGCGCAACTGATTACCGCCAGCGCGAAGCTGCGCCGATCAGGTTGGGGGCTGCCCGCCACCGCCGACGCCGTGCTCGACGCGCTGTGGCGCTTCGACGACGCCGCGAGCGAGCTGTATTGCGGGTCGATCACCCTACCGCTGGGCGCGAAGACCTATATCATGGGCATCCTCAACGTCACCCCCGATTCCTTCAGCGGCGACGGGCTGGCGGGGAGCATGGACGACGTGCGGCGGCGGGCGGCGGCGATGATCGCCGACGGCGCCGATATACTGGACATCGGCGGGGAATCCACTCGTCCCGGCGCCGAGGCGGTGTCGCTGGAGGAAGAGCTGGCGCGGGTGGCGCCGGCGGTGCGGGCGGTGGCGGGGCTGGGCGTGCCCATCTCCGTCGACACCTACAAGAGCGTGGTGGCGCGGGCGGCGCTGGAGGCGGGGGCGACCATCGTCAACGACATCAGCGGCCTGCGTTTTGACCCCGACATGGCGGCCGTCGCCGCCGCGGCGTGCACGCCGGTGGTGGTGATGCATATCCAGGGCACCCCGCGCACCATGCAGCAGCACCCCGTCTACGCCGACTTGATGAGCGAAGTGTGCGCCTACCTGGAGGAATCGACCGCCATCGCCGTCGCCGCCGGCGTGCCGCGCGACCAGGTGGTGCTCGACCCCGGCTTCGGCTTCGGCAAGACGGTGGAGCACAACCTGGAGTTGCTCCGCCGCCTGCGCGAGCTGCGCTCGTATGGCCAGCCGGTACTCATGGGCACCTCGCGCAAGTCCACCATCGGCAAACTCCTCGGCGACCTCCCCCCCGAGGAACGCCTGGAAGGCACCGCCGCCACCGTGGCCCTCTCCATCGCCAATGGCGCAGATATCGTCCGCGTGCACGACGTGAAGGCGATGGCGCGGGTCGCGAAGGTGACGGATGCGGTGGTGCGGGGGTAATCCTGGGAGCGCCGGTGTCCTCACCGGCACCTGCACCAGGTTGATTGATGGTCACAGTCTGGAACAGGGCGGGAGCCCGGCGAGCATAACAAGGTTAACCTATACTCGGCCGGGCTCCCGCCCTGTTCCAGACTGTGACAATAAATGGCACCGATGTGCAAAGCGCTGCCACGAACGCCACGGAGGGGCGTTCGCTACGGATTATACTCCCGGATTACCTAATCGAACGCGCCTTGCTGCGCTGCGGCGCGACTACGAACGGGTGTCTCGATCAACGCAACCCCATCTCCCATTGGATTTGCTGTAAAGTGCGTTCTGGTGCTCCCGGTGGGAGGATACAAGTTAATGTCACCAGCGATGCCGTCGGTCCGTAGAATTCAGGATCGAAAAGACGGAGGCCCATAGCGTTCCCATACTCCTCCAGCATTTCCGTCGTCATGCGATCCTTGATCCTTCGAGCGGAATAACATTCGAGACGTTCAAATGGCAATGGATCGCCTTGTGTATAAAACTGCCATCGTCCACCATCATTCATGGCCATGACAGTACGCTCGATATGGCGATGATGCTGGCTATCCGGTGTATATGTTTCAAAGCCGACCGCGCCATATACGCCACGCCGTCGATCGTATGCGCCAGAAAGTGTATTCGGTCGTGCATCGACGACCAGGCCACGACAGGAAAGACGTTCCGACACGACCGAGATCGGTGATTTGACTTCACCACCGATATGATTATTTGCGAATAACGCCACCCATGGCGAGGATGTCTCCAGCACCAGTTCCTTCGTTACACCGATTGTCAGCGGCTCAAGTTTCGGCAGTAGTTGCGGTAATGAACCGGTCAATGGCGCCGTCGTCACTTTGGAACAATGGCACTCACGCCACTGCACGAGTTCTTTCACAACTTTTTCGAAGGGTGCATCAAAAAAGCCCCATGAAAACGTCAGCGGAGCGAACTGGTTGTCCGGCAGGTATGGCATACAGACACCTTATTCCTCCGGAACACTCGACAACTTATCTATACTCGGCCGGGCTCCCGCCCTGTTCCAGACAGTGACTACGGTTGATACGCTTGCCTATTACCCCATTTCCGCGGTTACGCTCCCGTGCTTTATGGTGAAGACCTGGCTGCTGTCGCCGGCGGCGAGCATCTCTTCGAAGAGGGATTTCGGATCTGGGTGGCCGAGGATGGTGAGGCCGGTGGTTTTCAGGGCGTCGGCATTCTCGACTTTGCCGTCGCTGGCGACGGACTGCACGGTGAGCGTCTGTGCGCCCTGGTGGAGGGTGATGCCGCTGAGGGCGTAGTGGCCGGGGCCACTGGCGGTGACTTTCACGAAGCGCGCGTCGGCGAGGCTGGGCACGGGGAAGGCGTAGTCGATGGCCTGTGCCTCGTATTTGCCGGCGGCTTTGCTGTCGAACTGCAGCACCCAGGCAATGCCAAGGTCAGTGAAGGTCTCGCCGTCGGGCGAGGCGGCGGCCTCGATGCGCGCCATGGTGCCGAATTTGTCTACCACGTGCACGGAGAGCACCGGCGTGGTGAGCTGACCGGCGTAGGCGGCGCCGCCGATGGCGGCTTTCAGCGCGGCCACCTCTTCCGCGAAGATATCTGCCTCTTTGCGCAGGCGCACCGGGGTGGCGGCGGCGTCGCCGGGGTAGCGGTTGCGGTCCCAATCGGCCTGATAGCGGCCGGCCAACGCCAACGCGTCCACGCGCAGGCCATCGATGAGCGTCGCCGCCTTCTCGAACTGCTCGTTACAGGCCAGCAGCGCCGCCTGGTTGACCAGCGCGCGCTTGCGGTACTGGTAGACCAGCCAGCAGGCGGGAGGCACGAAGGCCCGCACCATCTCCGGGTGTTGCGCCGCATCGGCCAACGCCGCGATCTCGGCGGCAATTGCCTCCATGCGCGCCGCCAGCGCCAGGTCGGCTCCCGGGTCGGTGTAAGTGATCATGTTTGCCTGCGCGGCGGCATTGTACCAGCGCCGGGTGCCGTGGCCGTGGAAGCGCGCCGCGCCCAGCTCCGCCAGCAACGGCGCTAGCTCCGGTGTCCCATAGAGGAAGGTGCAGGCGTCGCGCAGCAGTTCACCGGACGGCGTCGCCATGCCGTCGCCCCACAGGAAGCCGGCCATCGCCGCTTCCGTCGGCACACACTGGTCGATGGTGGCGGGCGACAGCTCCCACTGGGTGACCATCACGCCCTTGTTGCCGTTTTCCAGCACGTAGCGCGTCCAGTCGCGGGCGTTGGTTATCGCCTCATCCGGCAGGTTAACGGGCATCATTGCCGTGTAAAAAGACGACGGGCAGCCCCAGCTCTCGATGCCGTGATCGCGATACAGTTTCCCGGTATCCATCGGCTGGTGATCGTACAGCTCCACGCGCGGGGCGGTCTCGAAGGTGTAGTAGTACCAGTCGAAGATGAACACGTCTTTGTCCAGCCGGGCTACCGACTCGGGGAAATAGTAGAACATGTCGCCCCATATGCCCGGGCGCTTGCCGGCGTCGTGGGTCATCGCCGCCACGGCGTTGGCGTGCTCCACGAAGATGCCGCCTTCGCCGATGGCGTGATGGCGCGGCTTGCAGAGCGCACAGCGGCCGATATACGGCGCCTCATCCATGCCCAGGTGGATGATGCCGGACGTGGCCAGCGGGGCGACATCGTGGATCATGTCGTTGAGCACCTCCAGCGTGCGCGGCTGCGAGGGGCAGAGGATGCCGCTGGGGCTGCCGCTCTCGCGCATTTCATCAAGGTCGGCGTAATCGGGATGCACGCCGACCCAGTTGCAATGGCCCAACACCTGAAGGGCGGGAATGACGCCGATGCCGTAGCGAGTGGCGGTGTCGGCTACGCGCAGCGCCTGCTCCAGCGTCCACGCATACGGCCGCGCCAGTTTTGGATGGCTGGGAAATTGGACGGCATTTTCAAAGTAGAGCTGGATGACGTTGTAGCCGAGGTCGGCGTAAATGGGCAGCAGCTTTTCAATGACTTCCGGCCGCTCGATGACGCGCCCCTGGTCGAACTGCACCCCGCGATACGGCAGCGTGGGCCAGTCGGTGATGACGCAGCACGGCACGGCGCCGTCGTCGATGAGTTTCCGCAGCGTGCGCAGCCCGTAGCGCGCCCCGGCTACGGTAGGCGCGGTGAGGGTGATGCCCTCCGCCGCCACCTCCAGCCGATACGCTTCCTCCGACGTCGCGACTGTCCCTTGTCCCACCGCCACCCGCGTGGCGCCGATAGGCAGCGGCGTCACCGAGGTTGCCAGCGCGGTCAACTCCGGCGCCAGCCCGTCGCGCCAGCCGCGCGGCAACTCCAGTTTCAACGTTCCGGCCAGCGCGTATGCGCCGCCGCGCCGTTCAATCTGGCGGGGTTTCGGGAAAAGGGACGCGAGTCGATCAGTCATGGGATGATGCCTCCGGGAATGGTGCTGAAGTCTTTTTCGCCAGTAGGATGGTTCATTCCTGCCGGCAATGCAAGCGCTGACAATTGATGGCATTTGTAGATACGTCGCGAGAGCGGAATTGCGTCATCGATTGGATCCTGCGAAGGATGGCGAATCGTTTGGTTCCATGCGGTGGAGACAGACTACGCCTGGCGAACACGATACAAGAGCGAATCGCCACTCTGCGGTTACTGCCATCTACCTGCCTGGCCATGCGCAGTCAGTCCCCGCGATGTCATGGGATTACTGATAACTTATCACTTATTACTGATTACTCCCTCTAATCCTCCCCTGGCCCGCTGTCGCCGAGGTCGCCGCGGTGCCCGGAGGGGGTGTCGGGGGTGTGTTCGATGGCGTCGCGTGCTTCGGCGCGGCTGGCGTCGGGTTCGCCTTCCGGCACGTCGGAATGGACCTCTTCGTCCGGGTCGCCGGGGCGGTTGTGGGCGCCGGACCAGGCATGGCCCGCGGAACCGCGGCCGGAATCATGCTGCTTGCGTTCGTCCATGATTCACCTCCGAAGAGATAATAGCGCGATAGTGCCGATCACTGATGAAGAAAAGAGGACGCCGTTGCCGGCGTCCCCATACACATGTGCAATGAAAATAGTCAGACTTCCATGATCTCCGCCACCTTTTTGTCGTGGGCGGCTTCGATCTTTCTGATGTAGTCGTCGGTGAATTTCTGCATCTTCTCCTGGGCGCGGTGGGAGTCGTCCTCGGAGATTTCGTGCGCCTTTTCGATTTTCTTGATGTGCTCGATGGCGTCGCGGCGCACGTTGCGCACGGCGATTTTGCCATCTTCGGCCTTGCGGTCGGCCAGCTTCGCGTATTCCCGGCGGCGTTCTTCGGTGAGCGCCGGCAGCACCAGGCGGATGTTGGCGCCGTCGTTGCTCGGGTTGAGGCTGAGGTCGGAGTTGAGGATGGCCTTGCTGACGGGCCCAAGCATGCTTTTATCCCACGGGCTGATGACCAGCATGCGCGGCTCCGGCACGCTGACATTGCCGACCTGGGTGATGGGCGTCGGGGTGCCGTAATAATCCACGGTGATGCCGTCGAGCATCAGCGGGTTGGCGCGTCCGGTGCGAATGTGGCGAAACTCCTCCGTTGTCGATTCCAGCGCTCCCTCCATGCGGAATTCAGCATCCTCTAAAATCTCGGCAATGGTCGGCATGTCGTGATCCTCCAGGTGAAGGTGGTATAGTGTTGTGCCTGATGTATTCCGTGTCGGCGGTCAATTTGCCTGCCGGCGGCCGCGAAAAATTAGCCTTCGTTCGTGATCATGCTCCCCACGTTTTCACCCATGATGGCGCGCAGCAGGTTGCCTTCCTGGCGCATGTTCAGCACCAGCAGCGGGATTTTATTCTCCATCGCCAGGGCGAAGGCGGTGGCATCCATCACTTCAAGGCCCATCATCAGCGCGTCGCGGTAGGAGAGATGGGTGAGCAGCTTCGCATCGGGATTTTTACGCGGGTCGCTGTCATAGACGCCATCCACGTTTGTCGCTTTGATAATCACTTGCGCGCAGATCTCCGCGGCGCGCAGGGCGGCGGCGGTATCGGTGGTGTAGTACGGGTTGCCGGTGCCGCCGGCGAAGACGACGATGCGGCCCTTTTCCAGATGGCGCACGGCGCGACGACGGATATACGGTTCGGCCACGGAGCGCATCTCAATAGCGGAGAGCACACGGGTCTGGATGTCGACTTTTTCCAGCGCGTCCTGCATCGCCAACGCATTGAGCACGCTGGCCAGCATACCCATGTAGTCGGCGGTGGTGCGCTCGATGCCCCCGGCCTTGGTGCCGGTGCGGGCGCGGAAGATGTTGCCGCCGCCCACCACCACGCCGATCTCCACGCCCTGCGCGTGAATCTCCTTCAACGCTTCGGCCATCTCCAGCGTCACGTCGGGATCGATGCCGTAACCCTTGTCGCCGGCCAGCGCTTCGCCGGACAATTTGATCAACACGCGCGTATACCGCGGAGTCTCTGCCATGGTACCTACCTTAGTGGGGGATGCAATCAACCGGCCTATTATAGCGAAACGGCGGACGCTCGCGCAAATCCGCCGTTTCAACCGCTGTCCCACAACGCATCCGCTACGCCGCTTCCTGCTTCCCCTCCCGGTCCACCGACGCCAGCGCATCGTCGTACGTCATCTCCATCTCATGCTCTTCATTCACGTGATCCATCAACCGTTCCGCCAGCTCTTCCCGGCTGTCGCCGGCCAGGGTGATGTCGTCATCCGCACAGTAATAGGTCCAGACCATGTCATCCTCCTTCTGGTCGCGCCCCTCACCCCCTGCCCCCTCTCCCCGAGAAGAGCGGGGTTGAAGGTGCTCGTTACGCCGCGATGTCGCCACCGTGCTTCGCGCCCTCCTCGATGGCAACGTCCGCTTCCGCGATCTCGATCTCGCGGCTGTGGTTTTTCCACAGGTGCTCGCGTAGCTTTTGCTTGAGCTCCTCTTTCGTCTCGCCGACCATCTCCATCGCGCACGACTCGTAATCCTGACACTGATACCGCCACGGCATAGGCCCATCCCTCCCTCTCATTGGAAGTGTTCTGTATCATGGTACCGCGCCCGATGGGCTGCACGGCGCGGATGAGGACAGGGGTGCGGGAGTTTTTGGACAACATGTAGACAGATTGCCTAATCGGACCCCCAGCCCCCTCCCCGAACCGGGCGAGGGGGAGATGATCTCTGCATACATGCATCCCGTATGCATATTTCACATGCGTTCACCTCCTCACCCGGTTCGGGGAGGGGGTTGGGGGAGGGGTCCGGCTACAAGCAATGGGAAGATGATAGTCCAGGCAGGATTCCCCACCCACCTGGCAGAAAGAAGAACAGCATGACGACATCATCCACTTCACAACCCAGTGTGATTCCCGCGACGATGCGGGCGGCGGTGCAAACGGGCATCGGGCGCATCGAGATCGTGGAGAAGCCGACGCCGCAGCCCGGGCGGGGCCAGGTGCTGGTGCGGCTGCGCGCCATCGGCATCTGCGGCAGCGACGTGCATTATTTCGTAGACGGCCGCATCGGGGACGCCGTGGTGGAGTATCCCTTCATCCTGGGGCACGAACCGGCGGGCGAAGTGGCGGCGCTGGGCGCGGGCGTAACGGGTCTTGCCGTCGGGCAGCGGGTGGCGCTGGAGCCGGCATTGTCCTGCGGGCACTGCCATTCCTGCAAGATCGGCCGGCCGAACTGCTGCCCCAACGTGCGCTTCCTCGGCACGCCTCCTATCGACGGCACTTTCGAAGAATATCACCTCTACGCGCCGGAACAGTGCGTGCCCATCCCCGATAGCGTCTCCTTCGAGGCCGCGGCCACGCTGGAACCGATGGCGGTGGGCATCCATGCGGTAAACATGGCGCCGCTGAAGATGGGCGACCGCATCGCCATCATGGGCTGCGGGCCCATCGGCATCGTCACCATGATGGCCGCGCGCGCCGCCGGGGCGTCCTTCATCGCCATGACCGATCCCATCGCCGCCCGTCGCGAGGCGGCGAAGCGCTTCGGCGCCGACCTGGTACTCGATCCGAGCGATGGGAAGGCGGTTGAGACAATCACCGCCACCGGCCCCATCGACATCGCCTTCGAAGCGGTGGGCGAGCAGGCGGCCATCGACGACGCCACCCTGTGCGTGCGCCCGGCCGGCACCTGCGTCATCATCGGCATCCCCGCGGTAGACCGCATCAGCCTGTGGGTGCACAACGTGCGCCGCAAAGAGCTGAACATTATCATGGCCCGCCGCTCCAACCAGGCGCTGGAACCCACCATCCGCCTGATGGCCACCGGCCAGATCGATCCCGAGCGAATCGTCACCCACCGCTTCCCATTGGAGCAACTGGCGGAAGGCATGGACCTGGTGCACCACTACCGCGACGGGGTATTGAAGGCGATGATCGTCTTATAACACAGCGCAGCCCAAGTCGCGCAATATCGCTATTCGCTTTTGAAAGGATACCCGTATGCCGTTGCTCCCCGATGCCGCGTCAATTCCTTTCTCCTTCCGCCTGGACGGTGTGCCGTCCAGCGAGCTGCTGCCCACATGGGCCTGCGAGCGAAGCAGCAATACCACGGTCTTTCGCGACCCAGCGAGCGGATTGGCGATCACGGTGCGCAGCCGGCGTATAGGCGAGACGGCGTTGGAATGGGTGCTCGAAATCACCAATACCGGAACGACCGACAGCCCGCAGGTGGAAAACATCCTCCCACTGGACTGGGCAGCGGTTTATCCGGCAGGCGAAACGATCTTCCTCCATCATGCGAATGGCAGCCTTTGCCAGATGGACGACTTCCTGCCGAAAACGACACCGCTCTATCCCGGTGGAACAATGAGCCTGGCACCGCAAGGCGGACGCTCCTCCAACGGCATACTCCCCTTCTTTAATCTGCAAGGAGCGCACGGCGGCGTCATGCTCGCCATCGGCTGGTCCGGCCAGTGGCAGTTATGCCTTGAGCGGAGCGAGGAAACCTTGCACCTGCGCGCAGGCATGGCAACCACCCACCTGCGGTTGCACTCCGGCGAGACAATTCGCACGCCGCGAATATTGCTGATTGAATGGGCGGGCGACGACCCGGAGGCTGGCCAGAATGCGCTGCGCCGCCTGCTGATGGACCACTACCTGCCGCGGTTGAACGGCGAACTGGTGATGCCACCGGTGGCCCAGTGTCTGCAGGGGTATTTCTACCAGACGGGACAGGCCGGCGAGCAATACGAGATGACCGCGTTGCCGAAAGTCGCGTCACTCGGCGCCACCGCCTACTGGATTGACGCCTGCTGGTATGGCGGACGCGGCGACTGGTGGCAGGAAGTTGGAAGTTGGACGATCAACCGGACAAAATTTCCCCACGGCCTACGCCCGATCAGCGATGCTGCCCGCGCCGCCGGGATGCAATTCGTCCTCTGGTTCGAACCCGAGCGCGTGCGTCCCGGCTCGCTGCTCCATGAGGAGCATTCGGAATTCCTACTCGCCAGCCCGCAAAATCCCGATAACTTCCTCTATAATCTGGGCGACCCGACCGCGCGGGCATACATTACCGACCTTTTCTCCGGGATTATCGAGTCCGAAGGCGTTGACATCTATCGCCAAGACTTTAACTTCGACCCCCTTCCCTACTGGCAGGCGGCAGACACGCCTGACCGCATCGGCATGACGGAGATTCGTTTCATCGAGGGGTTATACGCGTTCTGGGATGAGTTGCGGATGCGTCATCCCCACCTCTGGATCGATAATTGCTCAAGTGGCGGTCGCCGTATCGATCTGGAGACGATGAGTCGTTCACTGCCCCTCTGGCCCAGCGACTTTCCCGACATTTGCGGGCTGCCGCACGGGCGCGGCATGCAGGTCGGCGATCAGTGCATCACCGCCGGGCTGGCTCGCTGGATTCCCTATATGGGCGGTGGGGTGTGGAACTTCACCCCCTACTGTACCCGCGGGCAGCTCATCGGCGGCTTCACCTTCGGTTATCACATCCCCGAGTCAAAGATGCCCACCGACGCGCGGGGTGCGGCTCCCCCACCCGATCACCTGCGGGGAAACTCGACGCCCATTCTCGCCAGCGGCGTGATGCTGCTCACTGACGACTTCCCCATGGATGCCGCCGCCGCCGCTATCGCCGAATGGAAGAGCGTGCGCCACTGCTTTACCGGCGATTTCCACCTACTGGTCCCGCTCACCGTCCACTATCAGGACTGGTGCGCCTGGCAGTTCCACCGCTCCGATATTGACGCTGGCATCGCCGTCGCCTTCCGCCGTCACCAGAGCCCCTACCCCACTTGCGCGGTGACGTTGAAAGGGATCGATCCGACAGCGCGATACGCGGTGAGCATTAGTCCGGGTTATGTGGAAGCGGTGCGGCAATGCATATCCGGCGCGGAACTGGCACGGCTCACCCTGGCCATCGATGACCAACCCGGGAGCGTGCTGATACGCTACTCGCGGGAGTAACAGATGGTACTCACATTACTGATCGTCTTCTGGGTATGGCAGGTCATTGCCCAACTCATTTTCAAGCATGGCAGTGGCGACCAGAGCCGCTGGCTGGCATGTTTTATATTGGGCAATCTTTTCGGCGCGTCCAGCATCTGGTTTCTCATGAAGCTTTACGCGCGCATGAATGCCAACCTGGCGATGGCCATCGCGGGTGGTGGTGCGTTTCTCTGCGTGCAGATCGCGTTAGCCATCACCTTTCACCTTCGTCCCACTATTCCGCAGTGGTTTGGGTATGCGCTGATTGCTGGCGGCATGGTTATCGCCACACTGACCGCGCGTTGACACCTCACCCGATCACTCGTATACTCAATTCATCATGAAGTTACAATTTCATCGCATGCAGACCGTCCGTCATACCTGGGTCCCATAGGCCGCGTCCGGGATGCTTGCGCATAGCTGCTTTGCCCCTTCCCGGATGCCGGGAAGGGGTTTTTGTTTGGGAGAAGACTATGGATATTGTGTATAACGAATTGACGATCGATGATTACGACGCCGTGCTGGCGCTGTGGCAGCGCACGGAGGGCATGGGATTGAATCTGGATGAGGCCGATTCGCGGGCGGGCATCGCCGCCTACTTGCGGCGCAATCCGGGGATGAGCCTGGTCGCTCGCGACGGCGAGCGGGTGGTCGGGGTGGTGCTTTGCGGGCACGACGGCCGCCGCGGTTTCCTCAATCACCTGGCAGTGGACGCGGCGTACCGTGGCCGGGGCATCGGGCGCGCGCTGTCACGGCGCTGCCTGGCCCTGCTGGCCGCGGAGGGTATCGTCAAGTGTACCATACTGGTCTTTACCGAAAATACGGACGGCCAGGTGTTCTGGATAAAGGAAGGATATGGACCGCACCCCGACCTGCTGATGATGCAGGCGTGGACGGCTGCCCCCACGCCTGCCGAACTTTGATATACTGAAGCGACGAGGAAACAGACTATGCGACGCGTGACCATCGGCCTGCTGACATTATGCCTGTGTATGCAACTCTGGGCCGCCACGGTGCAGATTCTCGCCACCGGCGACATGCACGGCTGGCTGGAGCCGGCGGTGGTGGACGGCCAGCGCCAGGGCGGACCTGCGGCGATGCTCGCCTACTGGAAGTCGACCGAGCGCTACACGCCGAAGAAGTTTCTGGTCGTCAGTTGCGGTGACGTAGCCACCGGACCGGCACTGTCCACCGTCTTCAAAGGCGAATCGACCATCGCCATGATGAATTTGCTGGGCTACGATGTCTCCGCGCTGGGCAACCACGAGTTCGATTTCGGCGAGGCCGGCCTGAAAAACATGACACAGTGGGCGCGCTTCCCCATCCTCGCCGGCAACTTGCTGAACGCCGACGGCACGCCGAACGCGCTGGTCGCCGGCACCTGCCTGTATACCGAGCAGGGAGTGAAAGTCGGCATCATCGGCCTGACGATCAAGGAGCTGTCCAGCTACGCGAATATCGGCACGCTGAAGACCACAAGCTACGCGGAGGCCATCCGCAAACTGGCGCCGGCGCTGCGGACGCAAGGGGCACAGGTGCTCATTGTCATCTCGCACGCCGAGCTGGCAACGCTGGAAAAACTCGCGAACGAAGTAGCCGACCTGCGGATCCCGCTGATGCTGGGCGGGCACACTCACGAATGCGCCCAGCGGAAGGTCGGCAACACCTGGGTGATGAACAACGGCGAATGGTGGAAGGGCTACGGCCGCATCGACCTGGAGGTGAACGAGCGCACCGGCACCGCGGCCGTGCGCGCCATCACGCAGGTGTGGCTACAGAACGACGTGAAAGCGGTGAAAAACGATCCGGCGGCGCTGAAGCTGATCCGCGACTGGACGAATAAGCTGCCGAAGGAGATGACCGAGCCCATCGGCTACACCACAGCCGGCCTCACGCGGCGGCAGATCGCCAACCTGGTCACCGACAGTTGGCTGGCGGCCTACCCGGCGGACATCGCCATCTGCAACCTGGGCGGCCTGCGCCAGGACTTGCCGCCGGGCAACGTGCGCCGGCTGGACCTGCTGGGGGTGATGCCCTTCGACAACGCCATTTATCGGCTGGAGCTGACCGGCAAGCAGCTCACCGACTACAAAACCGGCGAGACGCTGATGCTCGGCGGCGCGCGCCGCACAGGCGGCTCCATCCTGCTTGCCAATAGTCAACCGCTGGAGCCGGGACGCGTATATACCGTGCTCATCAACGACTTCCTGTATAATACCAGCGCGCACCTGAAAGACGCCGACCCGACCCCGGAGAAAGTCGACGCCGGCTGGCGCAACCCGGTGGCAACATGGCTGGCCGCCCACCCCACCGACGCTAAGACACCGCTGGAAGGGGTGATCGATTTAAAACCGCGGATTGAATAAACACGACGATAGTGCTGTATTTGGAGATCACGATGTTCCATCAATTGCCGGATGCCATACTGACACGCATGCGCGAGCTTGAAGCCATTGACGCCCACGACCGCACTGACGGTACTCCGCGCCGGCAACGCCTGCGCCAAATTCCGGCAGAAACCGGGCAATTCCTTGCCCTGCTGGCCGCCAATGTCCCACAGGGATTAATGATCGAGATTGGCACCAGCGCCGGGTATTCAACAATGTGGCTGGCACTCGCATGCCGACAAACCTGGCGCGCCATCACCACCTTCGAGGTTGACGGCGCGAAAGCTGACCTAGCACGTATCACGTTCCAACGCACCGGCTTGGGCGACTGCGTCACCCTTGTCGAAGGCGATGCCCGAACGGCGCTACCGATGATGTCGAACATTGCATTTTGCTTTCTCGATGCCGAGAAGGAGATCTATCAGGAGTGTTACGAGCTGATAATTCCGCGACTGGTTCCGGGCGGCCTGCTGGTCGCGGATAATGCCATAAATCATGCCGAGACACTTCAACCGATGCTCGATGCCGCATTGATTGACCCGCGCGTCGATGCCATGATTGTCCCAATCGGCAAGGGAGAGTTGATCTGCCGAAAGTGTGAAATTTGAGGATTACGTATGTCTGAACCCATGTCCAAACCCACCATCTTCATCGACGGCGAGGCCGGCACCACCGGCCTGCAGATACGGGCGCTGCTGGCGGCGCGGAACGACCTCGAATTGGTGCAGATCGCCCATGAGAAGCGCAAAGACCCCGAGGAAAAGCGGCGGCTGTTGAACAGCGTTGACCTGACCATCCTCTGCCTGCCCGACGCGGCGGCGAAGGAGGCGGTGGCGATGATCGAGAACCCCGCCGTGCGGGTAATCGACGCCAGTACCGCCCACCGGGTGGACCCCCGCTGGACCTACGGCTTCCCGGAGATGGCGCCCGAGCAGGCGGCGACCATTGCCGCGTCCACGCGCGTCAGCAACCCCGGTTGCTACCCCACCGGCGTTATCGCGCTGGCGCGGCCTCTGGTGGAGGCGGGCGTGCTGCCGTCCGACTATCCGGTAAACGTGCACGCCGTCAGCGGTTATTCCGGCGCCGGGCGCGAGTTGATCGAACGTTACGAGAAAGCGGAGAATAAGGCGGAGGCATATTTCCTCTACGGCCTCACCCTGCGGCACAAGCACCTGCCGGAGATGCAGACCTACAGCAAGCTGGCGCAGGCGCCGCTCTTCGTGCCGTCGGTGGGCGATTTCCGCCAGGGCATGCTCGTGCAGGTGCCGCTGCACACCGACCGGCTGCCCGGCAATTCCACCGGCCAGACTATCCACGAAGTGCTCTCGACGCGCTACGCCGGCCAGCGCTACGTGCGGGTGATGCCGCTGGAGGCCTACCCCAAACTCGACCCGGAAGCCCTCAACGGCACCAATGACCTCGAACTGTTCGTCTTCGCCAACGACGCCGCCGGCCAGGTGCTCCTTGTCGCCCGCCTGGACAACCTGGGCAAAGGCGCCTCCGGCGCGGCCGTGCAGAACATGGAGCTGATGCTGGGGTTGTAACGAGAAGAAGTGACGGGCCGGCTTGCAAGGACACCCCAGCTTTGAGTTTGAAAAACGTCTGCAGATTGCCGTTCGTAGTCGCGCCGCAGCCATGCAAGGCGTGTGGGTGTAATAGAAGATATCGGAAATGCTTAATCGGCGCGCCTTGCAAGGCTGCGGCACGACTACAAATGCTTGGTGTCCTGACCGGGATTCTTTTCGGAGACAATACCAGATGAGTGACGACATCGCCCGCAATTGGGATGACAACGCCAATGTCTGGACGCGCCACATACGCGCCGGCTACGACGTCTACCGCGATGCCTTCAACAACCCCGCCTTCTTCGCCTTTCTCGGCGAAATTGTGGGGTTGAAGTTGCTTGACGCCGGCTGCGGCGAGGGGATGACGGCCCGCCTGCTGGCGGAACGCGGGGCGCGGGTGACGGCGTGCGACATCTCGGAAAAACTCCTCGCCGACGCGCGAGCGGAAGAAACGCAAACACCACGGGGCATCAACTATGTCTACGCCTCAATGGGTAACCTGGCGCCGTTCGACGATGCCAGCTTCGATGTCGTTGTCTCCACGATGGCGCTAATGGACTGCGACTGTTACGATGATGCGATGCGGGCGTTCCACCGCGTACTGCGCCCCGGGGGTTTACTGGCGTTCAATATTCTGCACCCCTGCTTCAGCCACAAGCACGTTGAGTGGAAACGTGACGCCGATGGCCGCTATACCAGCGTCCGTCTTGGTGATTACTTCGATGAAGGCGCCTATACGGAGACATGGCAATTTTCCGCCGCTCCAGACAAAGAGGACGTGCGCCCCTTCACCATCATCTACCACCACCGAACGCTGACGCGCCTGCTCAATCCATTATGTGCCGCCGGCTTCCACCTGGAAGTCATTGATGAGCCGCAACCATCCCTGGAAGCATGCGCCCGCATCCGCGGCCTGGACCGCCATCGGCTCATTCCGCAGGTATTGCTGGTGAAGGCGCGGAAGCGATGAAATGAGTGAAAAGACGCGCCTTACTGCGGCAGCGGCGCGACTACGAACGATTTGCGAATAATCCGAGAGGAAAGATATGCTAAGCCCCTTTTCTATCCGTCCCTCGGCCCAGTTCGATTTCACGCGGGACCAGTTCGACGCCATGCACTGCACGGCGGTAGAACTGGCGGCGCGGGTGGGATTTGCGGCGCCGGCGGCGCTGTGCGACGCGTTGGCCGGGCAGGAAGGATTTCTGGTAGCGGGCGGGCGCATCTTCCCGTCGGAGGCCGTTATCGAAGCCTATACGGCGGAGATGACGGCGCGGCACGACGATCCCCCGACGCCATTTGACGCCCCGCCGACCCTCTACGTCACCGACCGCCCATTGCACATCGTGGATGACGACGGGCGGACGCTACGACCATTCACCACCCAGGACGTCATCGACGGCACGAAGCTGACGGCGATGCTGCACGACCGCGGGGTGCGCGGCGGGGCGGTGGGGCTGCCGGCGGACGTGCCTCCGGCGCTGGCGCCCTTCGAGCAGGTGCGCATCGCGGTGACCTACGGGCGTTGCGGCGGCTATTCCTCGCACGGCTTCACGCTGTGGCATACCCGCTACCTGGCGATGATGGCCCGCGCGCAGGGTGGTGAGCTGGGCCTGTCGGTGTGGATGCCCAGCCCCTTCCGGCTGGAGGGCAACGAGCTGGACATCGCGCTGGCGATGGAGGGAGAATTTACCTCGCTCGGTGTCGGCTCGATGCCGCTGATGGGCATCACCGCGCCGATGAATCCCGTGCAGACATGGATTCAGGCGCTGGCGGAGACGCTGGGCGCGGCGGCGATATTGCAGGTGCGCTTCCCCGGCGTGCCCGTCGACATCTTCCCCCACCCCAAGCCCGCCGACCTGGCCACCGGCGGCTACGCCATGGGTACGCCGGAGATGCACCTGTTCGACGCGCTGAAGTCGGTGTTGCTACCGCACTACGGCCTGCGCCCGCCGTGGGGCAAAAGCGCGGTGATAGGCGCGGCCGTGCCCGGCCCGCAGGCGATGCAGGAGCGCGCGTCCGCCTTTCTACTCGGCTATCTGCATGGCTACCGCGCCTTCGACATGGCTGGCGCGATGAGCCACGGCGACGTCTTCTCGCCGGTGCAGTTGCTTCTCGACACGGAGGCCGTCACCTGGGCGGAACGCTACGCGCGCGGGCTGGAATGGACGCCGGAGCCGGCGGACATCGAGCGCTGGGTGGCCATTGCCGGCGGCGACGGCCTCTTCGCCGATGATTCGGACGAGGTGGCGCGCATGCGCGGCACCTACCGCCTGCCGCGCCTCTTCCCCTCCGTCACCGCCGGCCAATACCTTGCCGCGCCGCGCGACGCGATAGCCGAAGCGCAGGCGGACATCGCCCGGCTGATTGCCCGCCACGATGTGGAACCCGATCATTCGGTATTAATGGAGATTAACAAAATCATTGATATAGCACACAATGATTCGTCATCTTAATCGTTTCTTGTTCAAAAACGGGTAGACAACCCATCGGTGACCGGGTATATTCAGGTTAGCGGAGTTCGCTTCGCCCCCCGTGGCCTCTTTCCTCCGCGGAGGAAAGAGGAAATTGCACTAAACTCTTTTGTTGGAAACATCCCCCCTCCCCACGGGGAGGGGGGCGGGGGGAAACGAATCTCCCGTCCTCTACCTGGCTGCCTTCACGATCCACGCAAGCGAACTCCATGTTCATGCAATGTCGTGGCCATTTCGCCACATAACATGACCTTAGTCATATTCTTCCTCGTCCGCGTGTGCTACGATTCGGTATCTTCAGGTGAGAAGGAGCGAATCATGAACGGACTGGCATTGACCCCGAGTACCCCGGTGTGCGAAATCGCTGCGGCGTATCCCGCGACGCTGCGAATGATGGAATCGCTGGGCATCGATTATTGCTGCGGCGGTAAAGACGCACTGGACACCGCGGCGGCGCACGCCGGCATCCCGGTAGCGACGGTCATCGCCGTGCTGGAGACGACCATCGCGCAGGCGGCGACGGGCGGCACCGAGGAAACCAACTGGAACGAGGCGCCATTCGAAGCGCTCATTCAGCACATTCTCGAGACGCACCACGCCTATATGGACCGCGAAATGCCGCGGCTGGAGGGAATTCTCACCTTGGTGCGTCGCGTGCACGGCCCGGCGCACGGTGACATCCTTGAGCCACTCGGCGAAGCGTATACCGCGCTGAAAGCCGAGTTGGAGGCGCACCTGCGCAAGGAAGAAGAGGTGGTTTTCCCTGCCATGCTGCGCGTGGTGCACGGCGCCCGCGACGAAGCCGCGCTGGCCGGCGCGCAGGAGTTGGAAGACGAGCACGAGGCCGCTGGCGCGATCCTGCACGATATGCGCCGCATTACGAACAATTTCGCGGTGCCGGATGACGTGTGCGCCACCTACGAAGCCGTCTACCGCGGTCTGCAGGAATTAGAAGGGGATATTCATCGCCACATCCATCTGGAGAACAATCTATTGCTCCCCCGGTTGCGGCGATTGCTCAATACCCGGTAAGACGCTACAATAGCATGAATCTTCCGCCTGTCGCGCGACGGTGCATGTCGTCGCGCGACAGGCGAACAGACGAGGGATTTCATGCGCATCCATGTCCTGCAACACGTGCCCTTTGAAGACGAAGGCAATATCGCCGCGTGGGCGAATGCCAACGGTTTTCCCATTACCCGCACGAAGCTCTTCGACGGCGAATTTCCGCCGGACTACGAGCAGTATGACTGGCTGGTGATCATGGGCGGGCCGATGAGCGTGACGGATGAAACGCAGTACCCCTGGCTGAAGCCGGAGAAAGCGGCCATCCGCGAGGCCATCGCCAACCGCAAGACCGTCATCGGCATTTGCCTGGGCGCGCAGCTTATCGCCGAAGTGCTGGGCGGCGTGGTGGTGAGCAGCCCCGAGCGCGAAGTCGGCTGGTACCCGGTCGACCTGACCCCCGCCGGGGTGAAGTCGTCGCTATTTACGCTGTTCCCCTCCGCCTTCACCGCCTTCCACTGGCACGGCGAGACGGTGACGCTGCCCGACGACGTTATACACCTGGCGAAAAGCGACGGCTGCGACAACCAGGCGTTCCTCTTCGGCGACCGCGTACTGGGCATGCAGTTCCACCTGGAAACCACGCGCATGGGCGTCAACCGCCTGCTGCAGCACTGCGCCAACGACCTTGCCACCCCAGGGAAGTTCATCCAGCGCCGCGAGGTGATCCTCTCCCGCGCCGATGCGCTGGTGGAAATTCACGGCCTGCTGGTGCGGTTGCTGGAAGCGATGGCGGCGCTGCCGAGCTAATAGCGCCAGCGAGAACCTTACGCAACACGGACCCGGCGACGCCGGGTCCGTGTTGCGTATTGCCAGCAGCGTGTGACCGCTACTTATACCAGTTGTGTTGATGACAACCTGGTAGTCCTCGCCGAGAGTTTACCCCAATGAAATCGGGGCGGCGCGTGTGTTGAACGAATGAACCGGGTGCAATTATACGCAAGTTTGGTATTACGTTCCTTCGTGCCAGTCCAGATGCACCCGCCGACTGCCGGGGATGATGCGGGCGGTGGCTTTGCCGTTGAGGGTAGCGAGGAGGGCGTCGCCGATGGCTTGTTTGCGCCAGCCGCGCATGAGCGGAACGTCGGCGCGCTCACCGGCGAGAATGACGGCGGCGAGATCGGTGCGGGTGGCGACCATGCCCGGCGACACCGCGCGTTCGGACGCCAGCGAGCGCAGGCAGAGAATCAGAAAGTCCACCGTGGGCTCCAGCGCCGGCGGCAAGCTGTTCGCACGTGGCACGAGCGACGGCGCGGCGCCGGGCGTGCGCTTCAGCACGTCGAGGAGCAGGTTGCCGAAACGTTCCACCTGCTGCGGCTGCATGCCGCGAATTTCGCGCAGCTCACGCAGCGAAGCGCGGGGATTGCGCGCCAGTTCGCAGAGCACCTCATCGCGGGCAATGCGGCTGGTGGGGATATCCATCTGCCGGGCGGTTTCCTCGCGCCAGGCCACCAGATCGCGCAATAGCGCCAGCGCGCGCTTGCCCATACGCTCGATGCCGCGGATGCGCAGGTATAGCTCGTTGGGGTCGACGAGATCATACTTCGCCGGGTCTTCCAGGCGGTGAAACTCTTCGCGCGCCCACGCCAGCCGCCCCTGCCGCGTCAGCTCCTTCACCACCGCGTCGTAGGCAGGCACCAGGTAGCGGACGTCGTCCAGGGCGTATTCGATTTGCCCCTCGGTGAGCGGGCGGCGCAGCCAGTCGGTAAAGCTGTGCGACTTCTGCAGGCGCACACCGGTGGTGCGCTCTACCAGATTCGCGAAGGAGATCTGCTCGTCATACCCGAGCAGCGCGGCGGCGATCTGCGTGTCGAAGATGGGCGCCACCACCGCGCCGATGACGCGAAAAAAGATCGTCAGGTCCTGGGTGGCGGCGTGGAAGACTTTTTCGACGGCCGGGTTCACCAGCACATCGCGCAGCGGGGTAAAATCGCGGATGCCCAGCGGGTCGATCAGCACGGCCAGGTCGGGCGTGGCCACCTGAATAGCCCCGAGCCGCGGATAGTAGTGGCCTTCGCCGACGAATTCGGTATCGATGCAGATGACCGGCTGGCGCGAGAGTTCAGCGCATACATCTGCAAGCTGCGTGTCTGTGACAATGATCATCTTGCCTACATTGTAGCGAAAAATGCCCCACGCTGTCCACGGCAAGGGACGGCCAGTCCTGTTGAGCAGAGCAACGATCAATAATCCGCAGGTCGACATTGTAGAAAACTGGGTTCTGCGGTAAGCTGAGTGTGTGCTGGCTTTGCTGGTTTGTGCCGTTCAGCGACGTGCACCCGCCCGGCCGTAAACGACCGGGCTACCGAACAACACCCCGTGAACGGGGCTGGAGCGATCATCTGATATTGGCAGCAACAGTGGGATTGTCGCTTTCGCTGCCTGTCTGCCGGCGCACGCGCTGCTAGACTATCTGTGATTTATGGTCAGAAAGGACGTGCCGATGCCGGATCAGTCATATCGTTATGTTATCGTGGGGGGCGGATTGGCGGGAGCGTCCGCCGTGCGTGGCATTCGCGCGGTGGATGCCGACGGATCGATATTGCTCGTCGGCAACGAACCGGTCCGGCCGTATAACCGCCCGCCGTTGACGAAGGATTTATGGTTCGGCAAAAAGCAGGTGGACGACATTTACATCGGAAAATCGCCGACGTTCTATGCCGACAACCATGTGGAGCTGCGACTCGAAACGGCCGTGGTAGCGCTGGACCCGCGCGGGAAAGTCATCCGCGACAGCCAGGCGCGCACGGTAGGCTACGAAAAACTGCTGCTGGCTACCGGCGGCATTCCGCGGGCACTGGATATCCCCGGCGGCGACCTGGAGGGGGTGTGCTATTACCGCTATCTCGCCGATTACCACGCCATCCGCGCGCAGGCGGCGGACGGCAAGTCAGCGGTAATCATTGGCGGCGGTTTTATCGGTTCGGAGCTGGCGGCGGCGCTGGCGACGGCGGGCGTGCACGTAACGATGATCTATCCCGACCCATACCTGGTCTCCCGCGTCTTCCCGGAGAGCCTGGGCCGGCGGCTGCAGGAGATGTACCAGGGGCGCGATATCACTATCTACAACGGCGACGCCCCGATCTCCATCGAGCGCAGCGGCGCCGCCTACGTGACGAAGACGAAAAACGGCCAGGCGATTTGCGCCGACATGGTCATCGCCGGCATCGGCATTCACCCGGTCACCGGGCTGGCGGAAGAGGCGGGCGTGGCGGTGGAGAACGGCGTGACCGTGAACGCGTACCTGCAGACGTCGAATCCGGATATCTACGCTGCCGGTGACAACGCGAGTTTCCCCTACCAGGCGCTGGGCATGCAGACGCGGGTGGAGCACTGGGACGCCGCGCTGAGCCAGGGCAAGCAGGCTGGACGCAACATGGCCGGCGCCGGCGAGGCGTATACCTACATGCCCTATTTCTATTCCGACCTATTCGAATTCGGGTATGAAGCAGTGGGCGAAGTGGACGCCCGGCTGGACACACTAGCCGACTGGCAGAAGGAATTCGAGACCGGCGTGATCTACTACCTGCGCGAAGGCGTGGTGCGCGGCGTGATGCTGTGCAACGTGTGGGAAAAGCTGGACGCCGCGCGGGCGTTGATCACCAGCGGTGAGAAAAAGAACCCCGAGGAATTACGGGGCGCTATCAGCTAAGGAGGCTGGCATGAACCTGGCGGAGCGGAAATGCGCGGCGTGCGGCGATGGCGCGCAGCCGATGGATGAGGAACAGGCGACGGCGGTGGCGTGTGAGCTGCCGCAGTGGACGGTGCATACTAAGACGATTGACCGCACCTTTACCTTCAAAAATTTTCGCGAGGCGATCGCCTTCGTCGACCGCGTCGCCGACCTGGCAGAGGGGCAGCAGCACCATCCCGACATTCACGTGAACTACCGCACCGTGCGGCTGGAGCTGTCGACGCACAAAATCGACGGGCTGTCGATGAACGATTTCATCCTGGCGGCGAAGATCGACAAAGCGGCGTAGACGCAACAACGGACTCCTGCCCCCTACCCCTCCCCATACCGGGAGAGGAGGAGCGGTCAATCTGTAGTCGAGGTAGCTATGGCGTTATCCATCGCAGGACAAACCACGCTCATCACCGGTGGGGCGGTGCGCATCGGGCGCGCCACGGCGCTGGCGCTGGCGGCGCAAGGGGCGCATATCGTCGTCCACTACAACCATTCAGCCGACGCGGCGGAGGCGCTATGCGCCGAGTTGCAGGCGCTGGGGGTGGAGGCATGGGCCATCCAGGCGGATTTCAGCCGGCGCGACGAATATGAAACGCTGGTCGATCGCGCCATCGAAGTTGCCGGCCGGCTGGATATCCTCGTCAACAACGCCAGCATCTTCCCACAGGAGACGATGGCGAACGTCACCTTCGAGAGCCTGATGGAAAATATCGAGGTGAACGCCTGGGTGCCCTTCACGCTGGGGCGGGCCTTCGCCGGTGTTGTCGAGCGCGGCGCCGTTATCAACATGCTCGATTCGCGGCTGGACGGCTACGACTGGACGCACGTCGGCTACTTCTTCAGCAAGCAGGTGCTGGAGCTGATGACGCGCATGATGGCGCTGGAATATGCGCCGAACATCAGCGTCAACGGCGTCGCCCCCGGTCTTATCCTGCCCCCGCCGGGCATGGACGAAAGCTACATCGACAAACTCATCTACACCGTGCCGCTGAAAGACCACGGCCAACCCGAGGACATCGCCGAGGCCATCGTCTACCTGGTCACCAGCCGCTACTGCACCGGCGAGGTGATCTATGTCGATGGCGGCCGGCACATGATGGAATATACGCGGGCGTCGCATCCGCCGAAAGTGACGTAGGAGCCACATTATGGACCGTATCCTCATCACCGACCTGCTGCTGCGCTGCATCATTGGGATCAATGACGACGAGCGACGCGACAAACAGGATGTGGTCATCAATGTGGTGCTGTGGGCGGACTTGCGCGCCGCTGGGCGCAGCGATCAGGTGGCGGATACCGTCGATTACCGCGCCGTAAAGAAGCGCATCATGGCGCTGGTGGAGGCGTCGTCCTTTTGCCTGGTCGAGGCGTTGGCGGAGGCGATTGCGGATACCTGCCTGGCGGAGCCGCGAGTGCGGCAGGCGCAGGTGCGGGTGGAGAAGCCAGGGGCGCTGCGCTTTGCGCGCACGGTGGGGGTGGAGATCACCCGCGAGCAGGACGCGTGATACCCACCGCGTATGTGAGCGTCGGCGCGAATATTGACCCGGAACGTCACATCCGCCGTGGGTTGCGCCTGCTGGCGCGCGTCGCGCGCGTGACCGCGATCTCAACCTTCTACCGAACCGCGCCGATAGGCCGTCCCGCCGATCCGCCGTTTTACAATGGGGTCGTCGCCATCGAGACCGATACGGCGCCGACAGCGTTGAAGACCGCGCTGCGCGAGATCGAGACGGATTGCGGCCGCAAGCGCGGCAGCGACCGCTACGCCCCGCGCACGCTGGATTTTGATATAATATGGTACGATCATTGTCAGCCGGACGCGTCCGTAACGCTGCCCGACCCGGAGATCGCCGCGCGGGCCTTCCTGGCCGTCCCGCTAGCGGAACTGGCGCCGGAGCTGATCTGGACAGATGGGCGCGCGCTGCGTGAGATTGCCGCGTCGTTCGACGGGTTGCACATGGAACCGCTGCCCACATTCACGACATCATTGCGAAAGGCCTTGCACCATGAATATCAAACGCGTTGAGGAACTGATTCACGAACTGCTGGTGGAAATCGGCGAAAACCCCGAGCGCGAAGGCTTGCAGAAAACGCCGCTGCGCGTGGCGGGCGCGCTGGAGTTCCTCACCTCCGGCTACCACACAAATGTCGAGCGACTCATCAACGGCGCCATCTTCGAGGCCGAATCGAACAATATGATCATCGTGCGCGATATCGAAGTGTTCAGCATGTGTGAACACCACATGCTGCCCTTCTACGGCCGCGCGCACATCGGCTATATCCCCAAGGAAAAGATCTTCGGCGTCAGCAAGCTGGCGCGGATGGTGGATATGTATGCCCGCCGCCTGCAGATTCAGGAGCGTCTCACCGAGCAAATCGCCGCGGCGATCATGGATTCCATCGATCCCGAAGGCGTGGGCGTCATCATTGAAGCGCGCCACCTCTGCATGATGATGCGCGGCGTGCAGAAGCAGAACTCGCTGATGACCACCTCGTCCGTCCTCGGCAGCTTCCGCACCTCCAGCGCCACGCGCAACGAGTTCCTGAATTTGATCGGCCGACATCAGCCGTAAAAAATCGCAATCGTAATAGACAATCGATCGACTACGAGCATAACACTATTCGCAGGAGGACCATTCATGCCCACATTAACAGAACTCGATGCGCGGTGCATCAATGCCATTCGCTTTCTGGCGGTTGACGCGGTAGAGAAAGCGCAATCCGGGCATCCCGGGGCGCCGATGGGCGCGGCGGTGATGGCGTATACGCTGTGGGACCGCTGTATGCGGTTCAACCCGCGCAACCCGGACTGGGCGGATCGGGACCGCTTCATCCTCTCCGCCGGGCATGCCTCCATGCTGCTCTACGCGTTGCTGCACCTCACCGGATATGATCTCACCCTGGACGACATCAGGCAGTTCCGGCAGCTTGGCAGCAAGACGCCGGGGCATCCGGAATCCGAGCTGACATCGGGCGTGGAGGTGACCACCGGGCCGCTGGGGCAGGGATTCGCCAATGGCGTGGGCATGGCCATCGCCGCGGCGTCGCTGGCCAGCCAGTACAACACTTCCGCGCACAACGTAGTGGACCACTTCATCTACGCGCTGGTCTCCGACGGCGATCTGCAGGAGGGCATTTCCTGCGAGGCCGCGAGCCTGGCGGGCACGCTGGGGCTAGGCCGGCTGATCTACCTGTACGACGACAACGAAATTTCCATCGAGGGCAATACCGATATCGCCTTCCGCGAGGACGTCGGCCAGCGCTTCGCGTCATATGGCTGGCAGGTGCTCGGCCCCATTGACGGCAACGACATGGCGGCGGTGGAAACGGCCATCCGCGCCGCGCAGCAGGAGACGGCGCGACCGTCGCTGGTCATCTGCCGCACCATCATCGGCTACGGCAGCCCGGAGGAAGGCACCGGCAAAGTGCATGGCGAACCGCTGGGCGCGGAGCACACGCAGGCGGCGAAGAAACGACTGGGCTGGCCGCTGGAGCCGGCGTTTCTGGTGCCGGACGACGTGCGCGCGCACATGAGCCGCCACGTTGAACTGGGCGCGCGAGCGGAGGCGGCATGGAACGCGCGCATGGACGCCTACGCGGCGGCCTTTCCTGACAAGGCGGCGGAATTCGGTGCACGCATGCGCGGCGATCTGCCGGAGGGTTGGGACACCGGCCTCGACGACCTGTTCGCCGGCAGCAAGCCTATCGCCACCCGCGTGGCCGGCGGCAAAGTAATGAACGCGCTGGCGCCGCGCCTGCCCGCATTGATGGGCGGATCGGCGGACCTGGCGCCCAGCACGAAGACGCTCATCGATGGCGGCGGCGACTTCAGCCCGGAGGATCATGGCGGCCGCAATATGCATTTCGGGATACGCGAGCACGCCATGGGGGCCATTGCCAACGGCATGACGCGCCACGGTGGCTTCATCCCGTATACGGCCACCTTCCTCACCTTCGCCGATTATATGCGCCCGGCCATCCGGCTGGCGGCGCTGATGGGCATCCGCGTCGTCTTCATCTTCACCCACGACAGCATTGGCTTGGGCGAGGACGGCCCCACCCACCAGCCGGTAGAGCATCTGGCGGTGCTGCGCGCCATTCCGCACCTCAACGTCATTCGCCCCGCCGATGCCACTGAGACCACCGAAGCGTGGCTGGCGGCCATCCGCTATACCTACGGCCCCACCGTGCTGGCGCTCAGCCGGCAGAACCTGCCCGTGCTCGACCGCGCACGGTATGGCCCGGCGGACGGCGTGCAGCGAGGCGGCTACGTGCTGTGGGAATCGTCCGCGAATCCGGAGCTCATCTTCATCGCCACCGGCTCGGAAGTGGCGGTGACGCTGCAGGCGGCGCAGGCGCTGGTGGACGACGGCGTCGCCGTGCGCGTGGTGTCGCTGCCCTGCTGGGAGCTGTTCGACGCCCAGCCGATCGAATACCGCCAGGCCGTACTGCCCGTCGGCGTGCGCGCCCGCGTGGCAGTCGAGGCGGGCATCCCCATGGGCTGGGAGCGCTACACCGGTTCCGACGGCGCCATGGTCTGCGTACAGCACTTCGGCGCCAGCGCCCCCGGCGAGGTGGTGATGACTCACTTCGGCTTCACCCCCGAGCATATCGCCGACGTGGCGCGTGAGACACTGCAGCGGGTGCGACAGTAAGGTGATATCCGCCCCATGACCACCGACCAACTCAAAGAACTCGCCGCCGAATACGCCGTCACCTGCCTGCGGTCAGGCATGGTAGTGGGGTTGGGACACGGGTCGACAGCGGTCTTCGCGGTGCGCCGGATCGCGGTACTGCTGCGAGAGGGGACGCTGGCGGACATCCGCGGCATCCCCTGCTCTGCGCAGGTGGAGGCGGAGGCGCGGGCGCTGGGCATTCCGCTGACCACATTGGAGGATGTTTCCAGCATCGACGTCACCATCGACGGCGCGGACGAGGTGGTGCTAGATTCTTTTGCCGTGTTGAAAGGCGGCGGTGGGGCGCTGTTGCGGGAAAAGATCGTCGCGGAGGCCAGCGCGCGGGAGATCATCATCGTCGACGGCTCGAAGGTGGTGGATGCGCTGGGCACGCGGTTCCCCGTACCGGTCGAAGTGGCGCCATTCGGCCGGGGGGCACAGGCGCGTTTTCTGGAAAGCCTGGGCGCGCGGGTGGCGCTGCGCGAAGGGGGCGGCACCCCCTTCCGTACCGACGAAGGCCACTTCATCCTCGACGCCGAATTCGGCCTCATCCCCCACCCCGCCACGCTGGCCACGGCGCTGGAGGCCCGCGCCGGCATCCTGGAGCACGGCTTGTTCCTCACCCAGGCGACGGACATCGTCATCGCCGACACGACCGGCATCCGCCATCTCATCCGGCCAGAGAGATAAAAATTGTCGCCTTCCTCATTTTCAACCGTCCGCATCTCGCGTACAATAGGCGAGATAGGAGGGCGACACATGCGATTGGCTATCCTCGGCCTCGGTCGAATGGGCTTCAATATGCTTACGCGCCTGCGGAAAGGCGGCCACGAAGTGGTGGCGTTCAACCGCAGCCCCGAACCGGTACAGCGCGCGGTGGCGGAAGGCGCCGAGCCTGCGCACACGCTGGCCGAAGTGGCGAAAACGCTTGCAGCGCCGCGCATCTGCTGGACGATGCTACCCTCCGGCGATGTCACCGAGCAATTCATTCACGCGCTGGCGGATAAGTTGGAACCCGGCGACATCATCGTCGACGGCGGCAACAGCTATTACAAGGAGACCGTGCGCCGGGGCGACGCGCTGCGACAGCACGGACTGCATTTCGTAGACGTGGGCACCAGCGGCGGCATCTGGGGCCTGACCGAGGGATACAGCCTGATGATCGGCGGCGAAGCCGATGTCGTTGCGCGGCTACGGCCGATCTTCGAGACGCTGGCGCCAACCCCCGACACGGGCTGGGGTCATGTGGGGCCGGTGGGCGCCGGGCACTTCACGAAGATGGTGCACAACGGCATTGAATACGGCATGATGCAGGCGTTCGCCGAAGGCTTCGCGCTGATGGGCAGCAAGCAGGAGTTTCACCTGGACCTGCAACAAGTCGCTGAAATCTGGCAGCACGGCAGCGTCGTGCGCTCGTGGCTGCTGGACCTGACCGCCCGCGCGCTGCACGCCAACCCGACGCTGGAGGGCGTGGCTCCTTTCGTGGCCGACTCCGGCGAGGGCCGCTGGACGGTGCTGGAATCGGTGGAGCAAGGCGTGCCGCTGCCGGTGATCGCGCTGTCGCTCATGATGCGCTTCCGCTCGCAAGATGACTCTCCCTTCGCCGACAAGCTGCTGGCGGTGATGCGCGAGCAGTTCGGCGGGCACGCCGTGAAGCGCGAGGAGTGAGCCATGGCCGACGCGCGCGTCTCCTTCGTGATTTTCGGCGCTTCGGGCGACCTTACCGAGCGCAAGCTCATTCCCGCCCTCTACCAGCTTTTCCGCAAGGGTCGTCTGCCGGAGTGTTGCACGCGGATCGTCGGCGTCTCGCGCACGGCCTACACGCACGACCAGTTCCGCGACTACCTGCGGCAGGCGTTGACCGAGCACACGCCGGACGCCTTCGATGCCGACGTCTGGGCGTCGTTCGCCCAACGGCTCTTTTACGTGCCCGGCGATACCGAAAAGCCGGAAGATTACGCCAGCCTGCGGGAATTCCTCGCCGAACAGGAAGGCGGACCGGCTCACCGAGTGTACTATGCGGCCGTGGCCCCGCAGCTCTTTCCGGTATTGGCGCAACACCTGGGCGATGCCGGGCTGGCGGACGAACGCGACGGCTGGCGGCGTATCGTGCTGGAAAAGCCGTATGGCACTGACCTGGCATCAGCGCTCGAGCTGACTCGCACGCTGCATGGCGTCTTCGTCGAGTCGCAGATCTTCCGCATGGACCACTACCTGGGCAAAGAGACGGCGCAGAACATCCTCTTCTTCCGCTTCGCCAATGCCATCTTCGAGCCGGTGTGGAACCGCGAACATATCGCCAACGTGCAAATTTCCGTATTAGAGTCCATCGACGTGGGCCGGCGCGGCGGGTATTACGAGCGCGCGGGCATCCTGCGTGACATGTTCCAGAACCACCTGCTGCAACTGCTGTCGCTGGTGGCGATGGAGCCGCCGGCGTCCTTCGACGCTGAGGCAATCCGCGACGAAAAGGCGCGCCTCCTCGCCGCCATCCAGCCGATCGCGCTGGAGCACACCGTGCGCGGGCAGTACCGGGGATATCGCGACGCTAAAGGCGTGGCGCCGAACGCGCAGACCGCCACCTACGCCGCGCTGGCGCTGCACGTCGACACCCCGCGCTGGCACGGCGTCCCCTTTTTCTTGCGCTCGGGCAAGGCGCTGGCGTGTCGCACCAGCGAGATTACGCTGGAGTTCCATCGCCCGCCGCACCGGATGTTCGAGACGCTGCCCGGCCCCAACCTGCTGACGCTGGCCATCCAGCCGAACGAAGGAATCGTGCTCACCTTCCAGGCGAAGGAACCCGACCACCCGCACGCCATGCGCGCGGTGGAGATGGAGTTCCACTACCGCACCGCCTTCGACAACATCGATCTGCCCGAGGCCTACGAGCGCCTGCTGCTCGACATGATGCTCGGTGATGCCTCGCTTTTTCCACGCGAGGACCAGATCGAGATCACCTGGCGGCTCATCGACCCGGTGGTGCGCGGCTGGGCGTCGTCGACGGCGCCGCCGCTGGAGTCATACGACGCGGGCTGTTGGGGCCCGGACGGCGCGGAGGCGCTGGTGGCGCGCTTCGACGCCGCATGGCAGTTGGGCCAGACCTGCCGAGTGCCTCACCGATGAACGGAACCGTGACGATCTACCCGGATAGCGCATCGCTGGCGCGCGGCGCGGCCGCGTGGCTGCGGGTGGCGGCGCAGGCCGCTATTGCCGATCATGGCCGCTGCACCATCGCGTTGTCCGGCGGGTCGACGCCGCGGGCGCTATTCACCGTGCTCGCGGCACAGGGCATGCCACCGGATGTCGACTATTTCTGGAGCGACGAACGCTGCGTGCCGCCGGACGCGGCGGAGAGCAACTACCGCATGGCGCGGGAGGCGCTGCTCGATCCGGTGGGCGTCGACGTGGCGCGCATCCACCGCCTGCGCGGCGAACTGGTGCCGGACGCGGCGGCGGATGCATATGAAACGGAGCTGCGCGCGCGCTTTCCCGGCATGCCGTGGCCGCGCTTCGACGTCGTGCTGCTGGGCCTGGGCGAAGATGGGCATGCCGCTTCGCTGTTCCCCGGCACGGCGGCACTGGACGCAACCGAGCGCTGGGTCATCGCCACCCACGTGCCGCGGCTGGACGCCTGGCGGCTGACGCTGACGCTGCCGGCGATCAACCATGCCGCGCGGGTGGCGCTCCTGGTGTCCGGGAGCGCGAAAGCCGACATTCTGCGCGCGGTGCTGGATGGACAGGCCGACTTGCCCGCCGCGCGCGTGGCGCCGGAAGCCGGCGATCTCCTCTGGTTGGTGGATGCCGCGGCGGCCGCGGCACTGCCGGCTGTGTTGTTGCAATCAGAAAGGGTCACCCATGTCGTTTGAAGCCTGTCGCACCGCCGATGATTTCCACGCGCTCATAGAGCGCAGCCGGACGCAGCCGGTGGTAATTTTAAAGCATTCCACCCGCTGTCCCATCTCGGCGGCGGCGCACCGCGAAATGGAGAAATTCACCGCGACGCACTCCGAGGTGCCGTGCGCGGTGGTGCTGGTGGTAGAAGACCGACCGCTGTCGCTGCTGGTCGCTGAGGAAACGGGGGTGGCGCATCAGTCACCGCAGGCGCTGGTGCTGTCCGGTGGCGCGGTGTTGTGGTCGGCGTCACACTACAGCATCACCAGCCAGCATGTGGTTGAGGCGTGCGGCCTCGATTAGCCGCCCGGCGGTTTACCAACCCCCATCCGGGGGTAAGAGCAGGATGAACGCGACCGTGCCGTTCGGCGCGGCCGCTGAATTTCGGCAAATCGAGACCGCTCGCGCCCTTCCTTGACACTAACAAGGCGCCTATTTATACTTTAGTCGACCTTTTCGGCACAGCAGCGGCTCGAACCCGCCGTTTTTATGTGCAGACATCATCGCAAAGGAGCCATCATCTCATGGTTGCAACGGCAACAGAACAGACGGCCACCCCGTCTGTAACCACCCCCCTGGTGGAAATTCGCAACCTGTGCAAGACGTACCGGCTCATGATGGGGAAAGAGATTCACGCGGTCAGCGATCTCTCTCTCACGATTGAGAAAGGCGAGACTTTCGCCATCGTCGGGCCGAACGGTTCCGGAAAAACCACCACCATGAAGATCCTGCTGGGTCTCCTCTTCCCCACCAGCGGCGACGTGTCGCTGTTCGGGAAGCCCGCGGGAGACTCGTATGTGCAGGCACGCGTCGGCTATCTACCGGAAGCCCCGTATTTCTACGAATACCTGGAAGGCCGCGAGCTGCTGGAGTTCTACGGCAAGCTGTGCAACGTGCCCGACGACGTGCTGGAGCAGCGCACCGAGGCGCTGTTGAAGATGGTCGACCTGCACGAGCGCGGCGCCGACCTGCCCATCCGTGCCTATTCCCGCGGCATGCGCCAGCGCATCGGCATCGCCCAGGCGATGATCAACGATCCGGAGTTGCTCATCCTTGACGAACCGACGAACGGCCTTGACCCCATCGGCACCGTGCAGGTGCGCCAGTTCATCCTCGACCAGAAGCGCCAGGGCCGCACCATGCTGCTCTGCTCGCACCTGCTCTCCGAGGTGGAAGCGGTCGCCGACCGCGTGGCAATTCTGCACCGTGGCAAGCTCATCGCCGCCGGCCCGGTCTCCGAGCTGGTGCCGGAAAGCCAGTCATGGCAACTCGTCGCCACCGACCTCAGCCGCGAGGCCATCGCGAAGATGAAAGAGGCGGGACTGGAAGCCGAAGCCCATGGCGACGTGGTGACGGTGCGCGCCGGCAGCCTGGACGCCATCTACCTGGGCCTGGGCCTGGTGCGCGACCTGGGCGGCGTACTGGTGGAAATCACCCGCCCGCAGCCGACGCTGGAGGAACAGTTCCTCAAGGCTGTCGGCGAAGAAGACCTGCGCCGCACGGTGAGCACGCTGAAGAAAGCCACCGGCAAGAAATAACACACGCGGCGCCGACCGCCCCCGCGGCCGGCGCCCGATGTCATGTGCATTTCGATCGAGGACCGTCATATGTTCAACATTCGCCCGATCTTCCTGATCGCCGGCAACACCGTCAACGGGGTATTGCGCGGCGTCGTATTGAAAGTGCTGCTGATCCTGGCCGCGATCATGATCATTGGCGCCACCTCTACCAGCTCGCTGGAGCCGGAAGAGATGCGCCGCACCATCATGGACGCCGGCCTGGCGATTATCGCCATCATTGGCGCGCTCATCGCCATTCTCACCGGCTTCACCATGATTCCGAGTGAGATCGAAAACCGCACCGTCTACCCGGTGCTCTCCAAGCCGGTGCAGCGCTGGCAGTTCGTGCTGGGGAAATTCTTCGGCGCGGCCGGCATCAACGGCATCATGGTCGGCATGCTCTCGGTGCTGTTCTTCGCGGTGTATTACATGAAGGTGCATAGCTTCGACTGGCGCCTCATTCTCGCCGCGCTGATGATCTACGCCCAGTTGCTCATCCTCTCGGGGCTGATCATGTTCTTCTCGACGTTCATGTCCTGGATCGGCACGATCATCGTTTCGATGGTGGTGTGGTTCATCGGCAACGCGTCGCAGTTCCTGTATGACATGGCGCAGCACCATGCCGGCAACACGCCCATTGACCAACTATCCGGCATGGTATTCCAGATCGTGCAGAAGCTGCTGCCGAACTTCCAGGCCATGGACTTGCGCTTTGCTATCGTGCAGGCGGACTACACCGAGTGGCAAACGCTTTCGCGCGCCGCGTTGGAACCATTGGGGGTCGGCGCGCTCTACCTGGTGGTCTCCCTTGCGCTGGCCACGCTCATCTTCAATTACCGCGAGCTGTAAGGAGGGCCGCAACTATGGAAGCCCGACGTCGCTCGACGTATATTCTGCTGGCCATTGCCATCATCGCCTTTGCGGTGCGCTGGCCGCTGGATGATCGCATCTGCAACTGGGAATACCGCCCGACCAAGAGCCAGGGCCAGGAGCTGTTCAAGTCCGTCTTCACCGGCGGAGCCGGCACGCCGGCGGTCTACGCCATGCTCGGCGGCCAGCGCTACCTGGTGGCGAATATTCTCTGGTCGTACTCGGACGTGCTCTTCCACGAAGGGCATCCCGAGAAGATGCCCGCGCCGCTGGAATCCACCGTGACGCTAAACCCGTCCTTCCTGGAGGCCTGGTCCGTCTATGGCTGGCACATGGCGTGGAACATGAACACTTACACCGACAACCTGGTGCTGAAGGAAAAGTACCTGCTGGACGGCGAGGAAATCTTCAAGCGCGCGCTGCTCGCCAACCCCGATAAGCCGCTGCCATACTTCGACCTGTCGTGGCTGTATATCCAGCGCGAAGGCCAGTACGAGCGGGCGATCAGCTACCTGGAGGCGGTGGTCTACAATACCGGCTTCGTCATCATGAATGATGAAAACGGGAAGCCGGTGAAAATTGACCTGGTGAAGAAGCGTGGCGAGAAGAGCGAGAAGATCACCTTCCAACCCTTCTCCGCGCAAGACATCAAGGACTTCCAGTCCGGAACCGTGACCGACAGCGAAAAGCTCGCCCGCAAGTGGTTGCCGTCCAAATACGGCAACCGCCTGGCTTACGTGTATCGCAAAATGGCGGTGATGACCGCGGCCAACGAAGACGGCACGTTAACGACCAACCCGACCAAGCTGACGAAGTCCCGCGCATACATGCAGAAGGCGATCGACACCTACACGATGCTGTATACGAAAGTCGATCCGAAAAACGAAGCGGCCGTGACGAATGCCAAAGAACTGACCCAGCACCTGGATGACGTCAAGTGGCTGAAAGAGCAGATCGCGGAAGAAATGAAGCACCGCGAAACCTACGGCCAGGGCCGGATGCGATAACCGCGGTTCTCGCAATAACACGAACGGGGCCGGCGCGATGCGCCGGCCCCGTTTTTATTGGAGCGCGGATTTTCAATCCGCATCTACACGCTCAATCCTTCCGCTCGTGCGCCTTCAACAGCCGTTTGCGCAGGCGCAGCGACTGCGGAGTGATTTCCACGAACTCGTCGTCCTGGATGTAGCCGATGGCGTCTTCCAGCGACATGGTGCGCGGCGGGGTGAGCGAGATCGAGATATCGGAGGTGGAGGCGCGCATGTTGGTGAGCTTCTTCGCCTTGGTGATATTCACCACCAGGTCATTCTCGCGCGAGTTCTCGCCGACGATCATCCCCTCATACACCTCAACGCCGGGACCGATAAACAAGTCGGAGCGTTCCTGAAGGCTCTCGATGGCGAAGCCTTTGCTCATTCCTTCATTCATCGAGATCATCACCCCGCGGGTGCGGCGCGTCACCTCGCCGGCGATGGGCGCATACTCCAGGAACTGGTGGTGCAACATGCCCATGCCGCGGGTGCTGGTGAGGAAGTCGGTGCGATAGCCGAAGAGGCCGCGCGCGGGGATGCGGAAGCGCAGCCGCGTCTTCCCATCCGAACCCACATCCATCTCCAGCAGTTCCGCCCGCCGGCTGCCCACGCCCTCCATCACCGTGCCGACGAAATTATCCGGCACGTCGATGACCAGGTCTTCATAGGGTTCGCACAGCACGCCGTCCACGTGGTGGGTGATGACGCGCGGCTGCGAGACCATGAATTCGTAACCTTCGCGGCGCATCGTCTCCATGAGGATCGTCAGGTGCAACTCGCCGCGGCCGGAGACTTTATACGCATCCGGGGTATCCGTCTCCTCGACACGCAGCGCCACATTCGATTGGAGTTCGCGGAAGAGGCGGTCGCGCAAGTGGCGGCTGGTCAGGTATTTGCCTTCACGCCCGGCGAAGGGCGAGGTATTTACCAGGAAGTCGACGCTGATGGTCGGCAGGTCAACCGCGATGCCCGGCAGCACGTCCGGCGCCGAGGTGTCGCAGATGGTCGCGCCGATGCTCACCGTCTCCATTCCGGCCAGCGCGATAATTTCGCCGGCGCCAGCCTCCTGTGCTTCTTCCCGCTGCAGGTTCTCGAAAATGTATAATCTGGAGACCTTGCCGGTGATCGAAGGCCCATCCAGCGGGTGCAGCGCTACCGTCTCGCCCAGCCGCACGCGGCCGCGTTCGATGCGGCCAATAGCGAGCTGCCCGAGATACGGGGAGAAGTCCAACGTCGAAACGAGCATCTGGAACGGCCCGTCCAGCTCCACCTGCGGGGGCGACACATGCTGCAGGATCGCGTCAAAGAGCGGCACGAGGTCGGGGTGATCGTCGTCGGGATCCAGCATCGCCGTGCCCAGCTTTGCCGAGCAGAAGACGGTGGGGAAATCGAGCTGGCTGTCATGCGCGCCGAGGTCGACGAAGAGATCGAACACCTCGTCATGCACCTGGTGCGGCCGCGCGCCCGGGCGGTCGATTTTGTTAATCACCACGATGGGCCGCAGTCCCAACTCCAGCGCCTTGCGCAGCACGAAGCGCGTTTGCGGCATCGGGCCGTCAGCGGCGTCCACCAGCAGCAGGCAACTATCCACCATGCGCAGGATGCGCTCCACCTCGCCGCCGAAGTCGGCGTGGCCAGGGGTATCCACGATGTTGATCTTCACGTCGCCCCAGCGGATAGCGGTGTTTTTCGCGAGAATGGTGATGCCGCGCTCTTTTTCCAGCGGGTTCGAGTCCATCACGCGCTCTACCATCTGCTGATTGGCGCGGAACGCTCCCGCCTGCCGTAGCATCTGGTCCACCAATGTCGTCTTGCCGTGGTCGACGTGGGCGATAATCGCAATGTTGCGTAGCCGCTCCGGCGGCATCACGCGCTCGTCAAATTGATCTGAGATAGTCATCTGGTCCTTTTCACCATGCGCGGTATGCCACACACGCACAAACGGCGCAGGACATCACGCCCTGTGCCGTCGCCGGATTATTATACCAAATTCCGCGCGCCACGTCTTCCCGCCCATTCGGGTTTAACGCCATCTTCATGATGCGCCTGGCAGGGATACATCGTTCACCGACGCCAGTGGCCCTGGAACCGTTGTCGGCACAAAGATGACCACCCCCGGCAGGCCTGCCGGGGGTGGTCATCGTTCCGGATGCGTCGGCGCTCCCCTACCCCACCTTCACCCGCGCAATCGACATCGGCGGCAGTTCCACGGTATTGAACTCGAAGCACTGCGACACCTTCGTCCAGCCGCCGGTCAGTTCGGTGCCGACGAGAAGGTCGGCATAACCGGACTGCGGCAGTTCGTCGAGCTTCGCCTGCGCGGTTTCGGTCACGCTGCGGTTGACGAGGAAGAGCCAGCCGCCGTCGTCATTCGTCAGATACGCGCCGGTGACGGCGGGAATCTCCGTCCCCTCCAGCACCGGGCCCTCGATGGCCAACGGCGTGGCCTGCGCCGGGAAGGCCGGGCGGTAGAGGCGGAAGACGTCCACCAGCGGCGTCTCCACCACCTCGGGGCCGTGCGCAAGAAAGATGCCCATGACGTTGAAAAGGTTGTAGAAATTTGCCAACTCCAGCGCGGGGGCCAGTTCGGTATAGGTGTTCAGCACGGTGGCACAGAACAGGCCGTGCTGCACGTCGTATTTCTCCAGGAAGTCGCGGTTGTCATGATGACTGGCATACTGCCACATGTTCCATTCGGTCATCGCCACCGTCAGGTCGGCGCCGGCATCGCGGATGTCGTCGATGGCCTTCTGCAGCGTCGTTTTAATGCCCGTCGCGCTCTGCATCACCGCGGCCTGGCGCTTCACCGGGTCAGTGTCCCAGCCGCCGCAGTAATACTGGATGGCGAGCACGTCGACCATGTCGCGCGCATGGTCGAGGATTTCCGACCGCCACGGGGCGCGCTGGCCGCTCATCATCAACTCGCCGTCCTCGACGCCCAGGGCGATGATGCGCGCACGCGGGTAATTCGCGCGGATGACAGGCACAAAGCTGTGCAGCACTTCGACATATTGCGCGCCGCTCATGCTGCCGATCTCCCACGCGCCGTAGTGCTCGTTGCCAATCTGCCAGTATATCGCCGGGGGATCGATGCCGCGATCGCGGTACCACCGGGCCACATACGCCGCCCACTCCGCCGCTTCCTCCACCGTGGCGGTGCCGACGTTCACGGAGATCTGCGGCATGATGCCCTGATCCTGGCAGAGCTGCAGGTATTCGTCGGTGCCGAATTCGTAGTGCAGCGTGAACTTGAAGACGGGGTCGTGCTCCTCGGGACGTAGATGGCGTGGGCCGGTGCCATGCTGCCAGTGGTAGCTGGTGGAAATGCAGCCACCGGGGAAGCGCAGCACCGGGATGCCCAGCGTGGCGAAGGCGGCCAGCACGTCGGTGCGCGCGTCGCCCATGCCCGCCGGGCGCAGGTGCGCCTGGTCGATCCACACCATGCCCATCTCGGGGAGGATAATGAAGAAGACCGCCGCGTCGTCATCCGCCGGCACTTGCAGCGTCGCCGTCACCGCGTGCCAATACGGTTTCTCCACCCGCACCGTCGCCTCGCAGTAGATCGGCTTGCCGGCGTCCAGCGGACGCAACCCCACGCGCAGCGGCACAGGGTGGTACTGCCCGCGCACCCACAGCGTCACCTCCAGCGTCTCGCCGGCGCGGATTTTGCGGTCGATCTGCAGCAGGCCGCGCTCGCGCCCGCTGTAATTATGGATCAATTGCGACTCGGTGCCGGACATATAGAGGCCGGGCGTCAATTCGTAATGCGTGCCAAGGAAATTGTGGTTCCAGCCTGGCACCCAGCCGCGGGCGATGCCGGTATCCGGATTCGCCGGGCCCATGAAACGCGGGTTATCCAGCCGGTCGGAGGATAAACCCGGCCCGACGCCGATGCACATCTCGCAATTGTGCCCAAGCAACGTAGCCGGCACGGCATGTGGCGCCTCGCCGGACGGACGAACGGTGACCTGCATGAGGAACTCCTTTGAAAGTCTTTTATGAGCTATTAGACGGAAAGCAGTCGGTTCCTTCTACCGGCAAGGCCGCCACTAACGAAAAGATGGAGGAAGCTCGCGCTTCCTCCATCCGATATCCTTCAATCCAACATCCCGTATTACACGACGCCGTCGCGGCCGCGCAGGTAGGCTTCCGTCGTCGCCTGCTTGCCAATGACGGCCATTGCCAACCAGGTGCGGCCCTGGGCGTCGCGGGCATTCACATCGGCGTTGCCCTTCTCCACCAGCAGCCGGATCACATCGAGGTAACCGCGGAAGGCGGCCCAGTGACCCGGGGTGCGCTGCTGCTCGTCGCGGGCGTTGGCATCGGCTTCCTGCGACAGCATGCGGCGGACGGTATTCGTGTAACCGTGCCAGGCGGCTAGATGCAGCGGCGTGCGGCCTTCAGGGTCGCGCGTGGTGATATCCAGCACTTCGGTCACTTCAACCGGCGGCATCTTCAAGCGCGAAGTTTTCAGCGCAGGATTGGCTTTTGCTCTACTCATCGGGTTTCCCTCCCCGGACAGTGTTCAAAATCGGGAAGGGTGTGTGCAGGGGCCTGTAAAAAGCCACCCCAGCCAATGATGACAATACTAATGATACGCGCTTCGGGAGTGGGCGTCAAATAAAATACCATCTGAAAGATGGCATGCAGTACCGCGGTCATGTGGTATCCGTGTTTATTGACACCGGCAATATCTGCCGCAAGCCGTGTCAACGGTTCAACAGTTCAACCACCGCGTCCAGAATCCGCTCGGCCATGGCCGATTTGTGCTGCAGCGGCAGTTCCTCGACGCGGCCATCGGTGTAAAGGAGGTGGGCGCGGTTGGTGTCGGCCTGGAAACCGGCGTCGGGGGCGGTAATGTCGTTGGCGACGATGAGGTCGGCATGTTTGCGCGCGAGCTTCTCGCGGGCGTGCTCGATGAGATGCTCGGATTCCGCGGCGAAGGCGACGATAACCTGTCCAGGGCGTTTTTCCGCGCCGGCGGCGGCAAGAATATCCATCGTCGGCACCAGGTTCAGCGCAATACCGGTTTTCCCCGTCTTCTTCACCTTGTGTGGGGCGCGTTGGGCGGGGGTGAAGTCGGCGGGAGCGGCGGCGCCGATGAGGACGTCGGCCGTTTCGGCGGCCCGCAGCGCGGCATCAGCCATCTCGGCCGTGGAGGTGACGGCGATGACGGTGACGCCGTCCGGCGCGGGCAGGCTCACCGGCCCGCTGACCAGCGTGACGCGGGCGCCGCGCTGGCGGGCGGCGGCGGCGAGGGCATAGCCCATCTTGCCGCTGCTGGGATTGGACAGGTAACGCACCGGATCGAGATATTCACGGGTGGGCCCGGCGGTGATGACCACGGATTTCCCCGCAAGGTCGCACGCGGTGGGCGCGGCGGAGACCGGATGGCAGAAATAGGCCTCCACCGCGGCGACGATCGTCTCGACGGACGCCATGCGGCCGCGGCCCGCATAGCCGCAGGCCAACTCGCCGGTATCCGGCCCGATGCAGATGGCGCCGCGCTCGATCAAGGCCGCGACGTTCGCCTGGGTGGCGGGATGCTCCCACATGTGCACGTTCATCGCCGGGGCGATGAGCAGCGGCGCGGTGCAGGCCAGCGCGGTCGAGGCGAGCAGATCATCCGCCAGCCCCAGCGCGAGCTTGGCGAGGATATTCGCGGTGGCGGGGGCGATGACCAACAGATCGGCGCTGTCCGCCAGGCCCACATGCTCGACATCCCACGCCTCCGGCGAGACGAACAGGTCCTGATTGACCGGGAAGCCGGTGAGCGTCTGCAGGGTGACGGGGGTAATGAACCGCGCGCCGTTGGCGGTGAGCACCGCGCGCACCTCCACGCGGCGGTCCGCATCGCGGGGGTCGCGTAAGGCGCGCAGCTTGCGCACCAGATCGGCGCATTTATACGCGGCGATGCTGCCGGTAATGCCCAGCACCACGCGGAACGGCTCAGGCATGGGCCTTATCCTCCAGCAGCCCGCGCAGGTCCTGCCGCGTCGGGCGGCAGCGCTCGGCGGTCACGATGGCGGCGAAGCGATCCACCGCTTCTGCCAGCCGGTCATTGATGATGACGTAATGATACTCGTAGATGCGCTGCATCTCCTGACGGGCGTTGACCAGGCGGCGCTGGATCTTCGCTTCGGTTTCGCCCGAGTTGCGGCCACGCAGGCGCTCCTCTAGCGCGGCCCAGGTGGGCGGCGCCAGGAAGACGAGCACGAGATCGGGATAGATGTGGCGTACCTGCATGGCGCCTTGCACGTCGATTTCCAGCACCACGTCCGTGCCGGCCGCGAGCCACGCTTCGACCGGCTTGCGCGGGGTACCGTAATTATCGGTATGTACCGGCGCGTGTTCGAGAAAATCCCCGCGCGCGAGCATCGCCTCGAACTCCGCATGGGCGATGAAGTGGTAATCCTGCCCGTTGATTTCACCGGGACGCGGCGACCGGGTGGTCACCGACACCGACACTTCGATGTGGCCCAGGCGCGAAATGGCCTGGCGCAGCACAGTATTTTTGCCCACGCCCGAGGGGCCGGACAGAATAAACAGTGTGCCGCGCGCGGGGGCGTCGGCTGCGGGTTGTTGTGTCATGCGCCTCTCATACTTCTAGCGGCCGGCCTCGCATCCTTTTACTCCTCGCCCAGAGAGCGGGGTGGATGAGCAGCGCCGCCGCGGACGGTTGTTATTTTTTCGCACTTGTATCAAACTTGGCTTCGAAAGCGACGTCCTTGATATTGGGCACGCGCTTGACGTTGTCGACGATGGTTTTCATTTCCGCTTTGGGGTCCAGGTACTCCCCGAGCATGGGCCGGATAATGCCGGCGACATACGCGACGCCGCGACTGACGGAGACGCGCACATCCGACAGGTCCAGGTGGCGGCGGCGGGCTAATTCCCGCATCACTAAACGGACCGTGGTTCGATCTTCAACGCTCATGGGTCTGATCCTCCTTCCGGACGGTCGCTGGTCCGGTGGCGTTCACCACGATCGTGCGTCCCTCCCAGTTCTGCCCGCGGGCAAGGCCGGAGGTGTAGAGCTTCACCACGATCGTCTGTTCACCGGTGCGCTTGGGCCGGAAGTAGAGGCGAATCTTCTTCCAGTCGCGCACCGGGGGGTATTCAAGCTGGTACTTCAGGCCCTTGACGTCACGCGACAACGAGATCGGCTCGGGCGACGGCATGCTCATTTCGGCGAAAACATTCGAGCAGAGCGTGCCTTCCAGCTCGAGGTAATAGCGCGAGCCGCGATGTCCGGAGGGATTTTCCACCGTGACCTCGATGGTATTGAGCACGCCGACTTTCATCTGCGCGGGCACCACCACGTTGACATAGAGGCGCTCGCGATTCACCCATAGCGTGCCATTCGGATCCACATAGGCGATGAGCGCGGTGATGCCGAGCAACACCAGCAGCAGCGCGGTGGCCACCCAGGCGGGCGCGGGCAGTGATTGCAGCCAGCGTGAGCCGGCGACGGCGTAGCGCGAGCGATAAGACGGACATTTCGGGGCGCTGTTGCGGCCTGGCGAGAAGAGCTTGCCGCCAACAGGATCATCGCAAGCCAGGTCGCTATAGTGCCGGCAGGCGGCGCAATCGACCAGGCCTTCGCCACAGCCGCTGCACTGTGGAAAGCCGACATCATTCGGATCGTTCACCAGCCCGCACTGCGGACATTTGATCGGCAACACCGGAACGCACCTCGCGCTTCTCTATCTGATACTGTACAATACGCGGCCCTAAACCGCAAGGTCGCCACGCATTCATCGCGGGGAAAAGAGGTACGCGCGTTCATCGTCATCGAGGAGGCAGCCGCCCAGGCATGTCGGCTTGCAGACGCCGTTGCACGGTTCGACGTGAATGTTGACGAAAGCGCCGGGGAATTTCTCCTCGATATCGCAGGCCATCACCTCGCTAATGCGGTGGGAGTCTTCCACCGACATCTCCGCCTCAACGATGAGGTGGAACTCGATAAAGCGCGCGGAGCCGGCCTTGCGGGTGCGCAGGTGATGGAAGCCACGGATGGTGGGACGCAGGCGGCTAATATACTCGCGGATCCACGCCACCTCATCCGACGGCAGGCCGGTATCCATCAACTGGTGGATCGCCTCGCGAGTGAGAGTCCAGCCGGCCTTGAAGATCAGCAGCGCCACGAGGATGGCCGCGACCGGGTCGATCCAGGAGAGATTGGCTCCGGGGAACCACGCGCGGCCCACCAGCAGCGCGAGCAGGCCGACCATGACGCCGGCGGAGGTATACACGTCGGTGCGCAGGTGCCAGGCATCCGCCTGCAGCGCCATGGAATCCGTCGCTTTGCCGACCCGGAACAGGTGGGTCGAAATGAGCAGGTTGGCCAGCGCGGAGATGGCCATGACCGCCACGCCCCAGCCCAGATGCTCGACGGGTTCCGGCTTCAGCAGCTTGTGGATAGCTTCGTAGATGATCCAGCCGGCGGCAAGGAGAATAAGCACCGCCTCGGCCGCGCCGGACAGGTTCTCCGCCTTGCCGTGGCCGAAGGGGTGGTCGTCGTCCGCCGGACGCGCCGCCGCGCGCACCGCGAAAAGCGCGATAAACGACGCCAGCAGGTCCACCGCGGAGTGGATGCCCTCCGAGACGATGGCCATCGAGCCACTGACAATGCCGACGCCGAACTTGAGGAGGACCAGCACCGTGTTCGAGACCACGGAGAGCAATGCCGCGCCAATTTTTATCCGTGTTGCTTCCACCGCATCACTCCCTGAGATGACAACAACCCCGCGAGACCGTAGTCCCACGGGGTTGTTGCAAAACCCGTTGTCCCGATGCCGTCGGGACCCAGCCGCATCCCGATGGCATCGAGACCGCCTGATCAAGTATGGAAAATTATACCGACCGACCAGCGCAAACGTCAAGGGCGCGCGCCAGTAACACCGGCGCGCGCCCCTGGTGGTCAGGGATAGGCCGCCGGGTTACGGCAGCAGTTTCAACTGGATGTTCCGGGCAGACCCT
>CAZPYA010000012.1:0-9532 GCA_964590255.1 uncultured bacterium | reverse complement strand
TTCGAATAGGTAAAGACCGCCACCTGATTCTGATCCTGCCAGCCGTTGACGGTGGCCGTGGACAGGTTTTCTGAAGTCGAACCCATCAACGTGCTGCCATTCGTAAATACGCTCAAGGCTTTGTACCCGGAACTGTTTTTGAACAGGAACGACTTGACGGTGTACCAGGTATTCGCGGTGAAGATCTGCGTGGTCGTGCCGCCGATATTCGGCTTGCGCGGCATATACAGGTCCATGATGCTGGTGCTGGGATTGCCGCCATCATTCCGATACTCGGCGTTCGGACCGGTGGCCAGATCCTTGCAGCGCACGTCGATGGCCCCGCCGTACCAGCCGTCATTCGTGACGACGCTGGCATTATTGGGCACGAAGAAGCCCACATAGGTCGCCTGATAACTGGGCAGCGTGTTAAGGCGGACATCATACGACATCACGACGCTGGGCAGCGCCGTCGTCGCCGTGCCATACGCGCCAGAAGGCAGGGTATAGACGGTGGGCGATTTCGTCGGGTTATTCGCGGTGGCGTTCGCGAGATCGACCTGCGCCGGCTGATCTAACGTGGGGTTGATGCCGTCATACGGATCATACCCGCGGCCCAGCAGCGCGGCAAATTTTGAGGTGACCGTCGCGGCAAACGCTTCATAGGCTACATGGCCATCCACGCAGGTGAGCACGACACCGGCATTGTGCCGGGCGTCGATCTGCGCATCAAAATCGGTGAACGCGAAGTTGCCGGACGCGGTGCCCGTCGCCAGGTCGGCCGAGATCGGGCAGATTGTCGGGTTCTTCACATCGCCCAACGCCACGCCGAACAGGCCGGAATTGAAGCCGTATTCCGGCGCCGTGTTCTGGCCTTTGCCGGTTTTTGTCGGGCAATCGTAGAGGCTCGGCTCGTTGTAGTCTTTCAACAAGGACGACCAGGCGCTCTTGCCGGAATTCGGCATGAAGGTTTCTTCGTTGTCCTGCACATACATGCTCACCGCGATGGCGATCTGCCGTTGATTATTCATGCAGGTGTTAGTCCGTGCCTTTTCCCGTGCCTTCGCAAAGACCGGGAAGAGGATGGCCGCGAGGATCGCGATAATCGCGATGACGACCAGCAACTCGATGAGGGTGAAGCCCTGTGTTCGCTTCATCAGTGTCCGCTCCTTACCAGAAATGATGTGACACGATAATCGCCAGGTAGACCGAGTCTGCTCCATGCCGGCAAAGGGCGCAGCGCATACGCGTGCACAGTGGAGTCTAACCAGGATATTCCGTCACCTTAATTTATCATATTCCCGCTTACTCGCACAAGTACGCATGCGCTCGTGATTCACCAGTGGCACAACAACCACAACCGTCCGATCTTTCCTTGACAAGCGACATGCCCCTTCGTATACTGTGTATATATGGTTTTCACTCGATATCAGGTGCAGATCGTGGTCAAACCCACCGGCGGGTAGCTGCGTGGGTCCGATCGCGCACACCTGCCGCAGGCATCAATTCCCTGCGGCATTTTTTATTGCGAACTACGCAATTCCTGAAGGATGGCACCCCATGTTTCTCGGCACGCAATGCGTAAATGCGCACGGTCATCTGGAGATCGGCGGCTGCGACACCCTCGAGTTGGCGCGCGCGTTCGGCACGCCGCTCTACATACTCGACGAGGCGGCGGTGCGCCACCAATGCCGCGCGCTGCGCGCGGCCTACGAAACGCGCTATCCGAATTCGCTGATGCTCTTCGCGGCGAAGGCGCTGCTGAACATGGCGGTGGCGCGCATTATGGACGAGGAAGGAATGGGTCTGGACCTGTCCTCGGGCGGCGAGCTTTACACCGCGATCCAGGCGGGCTTCCCCATGGAGCGCGTCTACCTGCACGGCAACAACAAGGCGCCGTGGGAGCTGGAGTTGGCGCTGGAGCACGGCGTGGGCCGCATCGTGCTGGATAACGAGCGCGAGATGGAACTGCTGAACGCGCTGGCAGGCCAGCGCGGCGTGAAGCAGCCGGTGCTGCTGCGCGTAGCGCCGGGCATCAAGCCGCAAACGCACTCCTATATCTCCACCGGGCAGATCGACACCAAGTTCGGCCTGGGCATCTCCACCGGCTGCGCCGAGCGCGGGCTGGCGTATGCCATGTCACTGCCGAATCTTGACGTGGTGGGCGTGCACTGCCACATCGGCTCCAACATCATGGGCCTCGACTCCTTCGAGATGGCGGCGCGCATGATGGTGCGCTTCGCCGCGCACCTACGCGACAGCATCGGCCTCACGGTGCAGGAGCTGGACCTGGGCGGCGGCATCGGCGTGCGCTATACCGCCGACGACCAGCCGCCGAGCATGGAAGACTATGCCGAAGCGGTGATCACCGGCGTGCATGAAGAAGTGACGAAGTACAACCTGCCTCACCCGCGCCTGCTGCAGGAGCCGGGACGCTCCATCACCGGCGAGGCGGGCACCACGCTCTATACCATCGGCATCGTGAAGGACGTGCCGGGCATCCGACGCTACGTAAGCGTGGACGGGGGCCTTAGCGACAACCCGCGCCCGGCGCTCTACCAGGCGAAGTATTCCGCGATGGTGGCGAACCGCCCCGAGGCGCCCGCCGAACAGACGGTGACGGTAGCCGGCAAGCACTGCGAGTGCGACAACCTCATCTTTGACCTGGCGCTGCCGACGGTGGAGCCGGGCGACGTGCTGGCCGTGCAGACCACCGGCGCCTACAATTACACGATGGCTTCCAACTACAACCGCTTCACCCGCCCGGCGATGGTGCTGGTGGGCGACGGCCGCGCCGACCTCATTGTCGCCCGCGAATCGCTGGACGACGTGGTGAGCCACGACGTGATCCCCGAGCGCTTGGCGAAGACATGCTGCTGCTGCGGAGGCTAGGGTTGAACCACATGGGGCGAAACATGTCATGAACAGGGACCGGCCGTTTGGCCGGTCCTTTTCTATTCCAGATAGGCCACCGCGCCGGGCATGGTGATGACCACGCCCTTGCCGGTGGCGATGCCACTCGTGAACGACGGCCCTGGGCCGGGCAGGCGATTGGCGACGCTGACCCAACGACCGCCATCCCAGCGCGCGGCGAGGGTACCGCAGACCACCCAGGCGCGGCCGCGGGCGTCGACAGCGTAGACGGCCGGGTCGGCGAGGCGCGGTTGGCCGGGTGCGGTGCGCCAGGCATCGCGCTGGAAGCCCCTGGGTAATTCACCGGGGCGCCAGAGGCGGCCGGCGCTATCGAGGAGGCCGCCGCGCGCGGCCGACTGCTCGGCGGTCGTGGGCGGGCGGAAGGCGGCGCCGTCCCAGCGGGCGCGCAGGCTGAGGTCGATGCCGTTCCAGGCGACCAGCCAGAGCGTGCCGGCGCCGTCGTGCGCCATGCGCCAGGCGTCGTTGACGGCGAAGGCGATACGCCGTGTTTCCGCGCCGCCGAAGAGCGCGCCGACCTGGGTAACGGTGGCGCCGCGATACTGCTCGCTGGAGCCGTCGTCGTCCAGCCGGGTGAAGCCGCCGAGATCGTGTACCCAGAGCAGGCCGTCAATAATGGCCAACTCGCGGGGTACGCAACCGGGTACCAGCGTGGCGCCCCGACGCAGCTCAACGAGTTTCCAGATGTGGCTGCCATACGCGGTGCCGCGCAACGCCAGACATTCCCGCGCGGACGACCAGGCGCTGTAGCCGGTGAGCGGCTCGTCGACGCGCGCGGCAGGCAACGGGCCACGCATCACCGCATCGACCATCGCCTGCCGATCAGACACGCTCCGCGATTGCCACGCCCCCCCACCCCATTGCCACCAGCCCAGCGCATCCGCCAGCGGCGTTTGGCGCGTATGCAACACGGTGATGAGGTGCGCGCCAGCACGGCCGGGGAGCACCGTCCACGCGACATCCCGGTCTGGCTCGGTCAACCCGGTGTCCTGCAGACCATCGGCGCGCACAGCCCACACCCGCGCGCGCGCACCGGCATCGGGTGGCATGGCATAGTTGTGCGTGACTGAACGCGCCAGCACCTGTGCCCGCCAGGAGGCGTTGAGCTGATACGGCATCAGCTTCGCCGCCGGCAGCGCGAGGATGCGCCGGGCCTCCGCGCCGCGCCCGGTGCGCCAGGCCACATCCGCGTAATAGTAGAGAAAGCGGGGGTCGGCGTTGGCCAGATGCGCGAAGCCCCGCGGGCTGCCGGTCTCCAGCGTGTGAAAGGCTGTCCAGGCCGCGGGCGCGCGGCCGGCGCAGGCGGCCGCCATGGCATCAATGAGGCGCGCCGTTTCGCCGGGATAACTCGTCCATCCGGCATCGAAAAGCATCTCGGCCGCCACGGCGCCGAAATGTGCGCCGAACCATGCCTGCTGTGCGTTCAACCATCCGTGCGCGGTCTCATACTCTTCCGCGATGCGCTGTTGCTCTTTCGCGTCGAGGTAGTCCCCCGCACCGGGCACGCGCTGCAATGGGCCAAATTTCCGGCGTTTTCCCGGCTGCTCGATCTGCATAGTATACAGCGCCGCCAACGCCACCCGCGGCAGGTGCGAGGATGGTTGCTTCTCACTCGCTCGCGTAAAGCAGGCTTCCGCCATCGCATACCAGCCGTCGTGCATGGCGTACCAGCCACGCGACAGCCACCCCTCCATTGGCATGGTGAGGAAATATCCCCACCGCCCGACGAGAATGACCAGCGCGAGCCCGGCCAGGGCGGCCCACCAGCGGTATGAACGCAGCAACTGGCGCATAACCTAACGATACCCGAATGGTGGGGAAAACAAAAGGGCCCCGGTTGCCCGGAGCCCTTTTCTATCATCAATTCACACACATCAGACTTCTTCCGATTCCACCATCTCGCGCAGGCGAGCGAGCGCCTTGTGCTGGAGGCGGGAGACGTGCATCTGCGAGATGTGCAGCGCTTTCGCGACGTCCGTTTGCGACCAGCCTTTGAAGAAGCGCAGGATGATGATCTTGCGTTCGCGCGGGCTGAGGCGGCGGATGGCGTCTTCCAGCCGCGAGCGGAGGCCGTATTCCTCGAACGAGGCGTCCTCCTTGCCGACGTAGTCTTCCAGGCGCGAGCGGGAATCGTCGTCGTCGTCGCCCAGCTCGTTATCCAGCGACACCAACTCGTACAGGTGGCCCAGTTCCATGCCTTCCAGCGTCTCTTCCAGGCTGGCGCCGATGGCATCGGCCACTTCCTGCACATTTGGGGCGCGGTTGAGTTTCAGCGTGAGCTGCTCCACCGCCTTATTGGCCGCAAGGTTCACTTCCTGCAGGCGGCGCGGCACCTTGATGGCCCAGCCGCGGTCGCGGAAGTGGCGTTTAATCTCGCCGACAATTGTCGGCGTGGCAAAAGTGGCGAAGCGGATGCCGCGCTCGGGGTCAAACCGGTCGATGGCATGCATCAGGCCAATAGTGCCCACCCCGATGAGGTCATCGAGCGGCTCGCCGCGGTTGGCGAATTTCTTCGCCAGGAAGCGCACGAGATTCATATGATTCATCACGAGTTGTTCGCGGGCCACCGGATCACGCGAGCGATAAAAGCGGTGAAAGAGCGCCTCGTCGTAATCGTGCCGGGATTCCTGGCGCACGGGAACCTCGGGGCGTTCGGCCTCGGTTGCGATCTCGGTCTCGCTGGTGTCTTCCGCCTCGGTTTCCGTGGCGTCCAACTCGACAGCGTCCCCTTCGTGTTCCAACTCGTGTGTATCTTGGTCGTTCATCTTCGCCTGTTGCGGTGCAGCGTCATCCGGTCCGCCGACCAGTCCAAAGAGCATTATACGCGGTCCTCCTCGGTGCGCCGGTGCTTAACCATGCGCACGCGTGTCCCGTCCTCCGGCGTGCTGCTGACGTCCACGTCATCCATGAGTGCCTCTATCAGCAGCAGCCCGAGGCCGCCTTCCGTCAATGTCGCCGTGCCGGCGGCATGCGGGGATGCCCCCGCGGCGCCGGGATCAAAACCCACGCCGGGGTCATGCACGCTGATCGCCAGCGCCTCCGCCTCGACGGCGCAGGAAATGGTGATCATTTCGGTGCTGTGCTCAGCCGGCACGCCATGTTCGATGGCGTTGGTGCAGGCTTCGCCCACTGCCACCTTGATATCTTCGATGTCGCTGACATCAAAGCCCATGCGGCAGGCCACCGCCGCGACCGTCAGTCGGGCTACCGCCACGAATTCCGGTCGGTTTGGCAGGCGTAATTCCACGTGACACCCAGTACAGGTAGCCATCAGGATCCCGTCTCCTCTTGTGTAAGGTGTTCCGTCGCGTCCTGCTCGGAGGCATCAATGGGAAACACCTGAACGAGCCGAGTGATCTCCAGCAGGCGACGTACGCGCGGGGGCGGCGCCACCAGGCGCAGATCCCCGCCGCGCTCGCGCGCTCGCTTCAGCGTCCCGACCAGCATGCCCAGGGCGGTGCTGTCCAGATAGTCCGCGTGCTGCAGGTTAACGACAAGGTGGTAGTACCCTCTCTCCAGCAGGTCTAATATTACCTCTTTGGCCTGCGGCGTGGTATAGACGTCAATTTCGCCTGAGAATGCCACAACAGCCAGGTGTTCGTCCACGCAACGGGTCTGTATCTCCAGATTCATCGCTGTTCCCATCGTCTTTCCTCCTTGCCGTTTCCCTACAGCATCGGCACGCGATAGCTCGAACGGCGCTGCCAGTCACTGCTAGTGTAGCGGATTTTCCGGCCATCAGTGCGCGTAACATCCTGCAATAGCTGTCCAGTCGCCGGTTATTCCACGTCCAACTGACGCCGCATGCGCGCGGCGCCTTCGTGGAAGCCGGACTTCGCCGCTTCAGTGGCCGCGGCCATGTCACGCTTCAGTTGCTCCAACCGAGTACGCAGATCGGCCAGCCGCGCCTGCATGGCGTCGGCCAGTTCTTCCCGCGTCTCCTCGCCGGGCTTCGGGGCATACAGCAGCGCGGTCAGCGCGCCGACGGCGGCGCCAATCAGAAAACCGGCCACCAGGCCGGGCGCCGCGGACTGTCGGGGGTCTTCAGTCATCGTCGTGCTCCTTCATCGGGTCTATGCGTTGTATGTCGGTGCCGTTGCGCGGGATTCCTCCCGAACCATGGCCTGCCCGCTTCCATGCGAAGCGCCGGGTCTCATCCTCCGGGAACCCTCACCGGCTATAGTCTAGCGAAAAACGTGCCGCGATGCAAAGGCAAGAGGGCTCACTCGCGTGACAAGCGCTTGCCGGGTGAGGCGGATTTCCCCGCCTCACCCGCGCGTTACGCACTCAGCGCCTTTGCCACGGTCATCACCGATTCCAGCGCCTGCACCGCCTCGGCCTCCGCGTCGCGCGCGGCGGCCAGGTAGTCCGTTAGCACGCGCCGCTCGGCCAGCGCGGGCACCGGCCCGGGCCATGGCCACGCCGCGCACAGCGCTTCCAACGCAGCGGCGACGCGCCCGTAGGCGGCGGCCGCGTCGGCGAAATCCGGCCCCTGCGCCTGCAGGAACGCCGCGGCGTGCCGGCGGCACTCCGCGTAGACATAGTGATTGGAGGATAGATGACGGGAATCGTGTGCCATCTCCTCTTCACTGATGGCCGCAATCCACACGTCCCAGGCGTCGCCGCCAAAGGTCCACAGCGAGGTGGAGTCGTTGACCCAGCGATGCCAGGTGACGGCGCCGCGCAGGGCGAGATCGCGGGCGGCGGCGCGGTCCGGCGCGGGCCGCGGGCCGGGGTAGAGCGCCCACACCTGGCCGGTGTTTACCCCCAGGCGGGCGTAGGGCACGCGGCCGCCGAGACGCTCGGCGCCAGGGCCCTGGAGGATATATTCCGTGCGCTCGGCGTCATAGCCGACCGCGAGATAGAATTCCGGGTAGACGGCATCCCATAAGATGGCGGGGTGCCCGCCGTCGATGCTCTCCACGGTGCGCTGCCAGATCAACTCACGGGCTTCCTCGGGCCCGCGCATATCGCAGGACGCGCAGACGCGCCGTAGCGCATACATCTGGCGCAGCGGGAAGAGGATGGCGCCCCAGTCCCACGCCGTGGGACCGCTGGGACATAGCGTGCGTTCAATGTTGAGGATGAACGCGTGGCCGGAAAAGCCGAAGAGGTCGGTGAGAGTGACTGAGTCGTCCCAGGTGCGCACCGCCCCGTACAGGGAAGCCATCATCGAAGTGGCCGCGGCGGGCATTTGCACCTGGGAGAGTACGGTAGGCATGTCCGTATCCTCCCTTCGTCAGCATGAATCGGGCAACATGCTCGATTGCTTTATTACTTTCGCTCAGTCCCTGTCGATTCCTGCAGCGATTTTTGCGCCAATTTTGACGGAGGACCGAGGAACTATGCTTCTTCCAGCCCGATTTCCCACATCGCGGCCAGGTCTTTTGCTGAGTAGGCGCGGAACGCGATGAGGGTATTGGTGGCGAGGATGCCGGGAATGCGCTGCAGGTTGGCGGTCACCAGATCGGCCAACTCTTCGTGCTGGCGCACACGCAGAATGGCCACCAGGTCGTATTCGGCGGCGGAGGGAGGGGTTCCTGCGTGGGGGTAAGGTGTTTTCGTCGTAATCGTCTTCTGACGCATGCGCGTAGTCGAAGACAATACCGTGGAGGGGACAATTCCCAAGCGGGAGCGATTTTCAGTATCGCTTCATACCTGTTACAATCTGGCATGCAAACGGTACTTCTGTTACTTCTACTGTTGGGGGTGGCGGTGGTGGCAATCGGCGCGCAGTTGGGCGAGGCGAATGATATGACGTTCACCGCGAAGGTGGACGGCACGGCGCAGCGGTATGTGATGATGTTGCCGGAGACCTTCCAGCCGAATATGGCCCACCACCTGCTGATCGCGTTGCACGGGCATGGGTCGGACCGCTGGCAATATGTCCGAGAGGCGCGCGGGGAGTGCAAGGCGGCGCGCGACCTGGCGTCGCAATACGGGATGCTGTTCGTGTCGCCGGATTACCGCGCCACCACGTCGTGGATGGGGCCGAAGGCGGAGGCGGACGTGGTGCAGCTCATCGCGGTGCTGCGGGAGCAGTACAAGATCGACAAGGTGTTCCTCGTCGGTGGCTCGATGGGCGGCAGCTCGGTATTGACCTTCACCGCGCTGCACCCGGCATTGATCGCCGGGGTATGCGCGCAGAACCCGATGGCCAACCACCTGGAATATACGCAGTTTCAGGACGCCATCGCGGCGTCATTCGGCGGGGCGAAGACGGCTATCCCGGACGTATACAAAAAGCGCAGCGCGGAATACTGGCCGGAAACGTTCACCATGCCGGTGGCCATCACCACCGGCGGCAAAGACACGCTGGTGCCGCCGGACAGCGCCATCCGACTGGCGAACGTGCTGGCGTTGATCAACCGGCGCGTGCTGCTGATTCACCGACCGGACGGCGGGCATGCAACGGACTGTGCCGATACGGCGCAAGCGCTGGAATTTGTGATCAAGGCCGCGTTAGGGCCGGCGAAACCGTAAGAGCCGTTGTGTTTTTCGTCGTTGCGTGCTCCCGCGCGCGCCCTCACCCCAACCCCTCTCCCAATGCTGGGAGAGGGGCACTATTATTCAGGACTTTCGCTCACCTGCAAACACATGTCTGAGTTTGGTTTGATTGGTG
>CAZPYA010000011.1:0-77480 GCA_964590255.1 uncultured bacterium | reverse complement strand
GCCGCAGTTCCGGGTTGCGCGTATATGTCTGGATCAGGAAGACGGGATCATGGGCGTTCAGGCCGGCGAGAAACGTGCGGCGGAACGAGTCGAATTGATCCGCGAGATTGTTTGCCGGACCGGCGGTTTCGCTGCTGCCGGGCACGTCGTAGAGGAAGCCGTAGCGCTTGTACCAGGGGAAGAACCACATGCCTTCACCGGTGAAGTGGCCGAAGCCGCCATATTGCGTCGCCAGGTCAGTCCAGCGGTCGGTGCCGAACTTGATCGGCGCCATGAACTTGATCGGCCGGTTGGAATCCACCTGGCGCATGCCGTCGAGGATGTCGCGCCACGCCAGGTGCTTGCTGTCGACGTGCCACTCCTTCCACAGCACCCACAGGCGGTTCATGTCATCGCCCAGATAGGGAAAGATGCGCGGCGCCACGGTCGACAGGTAAATACGGCCGTTCCAACGCCCGCCCAGCAGGTGGAGGGTAATCGTATTGTCGCCGGCGCGCAGCAATTCGGTCACGTCCAGCGCGCCCCAGTCGCCGACATCGCCCGCTTTCTGCCCATTCACCCACGCCGCGTTATACACGGGTTTGCCGCGATTGCCGATGAGATGAGCGGGCGTGATGGGATACCAGTACAGGTAGATGCGTTGGGCGGCCTTCTGCGCGGCGGTCAGGGTGAAGCTGTGACGGAACCAGCTTGAAGTGGTCACCGAATCGCGCAGCGTCGTGTAAATCGCTTCACTGCCCGGCATGCGGATGGACGTCCAGCCGTCGGCGGGTGGGTTCGCGCCCCAATTCTCGCGGATGCCCTGGTAGCGCTCCGGCATGCCTTTCGCGTACCAGGCGTCGTCGGCGGGAGCGGTGCCGTCGTTTTCAATCTTCACGCTCCACGCGCCTTCCAGCGACAGGAGCTGCTGCGGCAGTCCCTCAAAGGTGGCAAATTCCGGTACCGGCACCTGCGCCCAGTCGAGATACGGCTGATCCTGCAGGCCATACATGCGCGAGGCGGTCGCCAGGTCGACGCCGTGCTGCTGCAGGTAGGCGCGCCAGCTTCGCGCGGCGGTAGGCGAATAGTCGTCGTGCATGTCGAACCACTCGTCGTGCGCCAACTCTCCCTGCGGGTGCATCCAGCCCATCAGCATCGGGTTGTCGGCATACGGGCGCATCATCGCCATTGTCTGCGCGGCCATGTATCGCTGGATGTCCCGGTCGTACCAGGTGAAGTGCGGCTGCGCGCGGTAGAACAGCGATGGGCCGTGCCAGCCGCTCATCAGGAAGTCGGCGGGCTGTTCGCCGTATTCCGGGAAGCGGCGCTGCGTCCAGTTGGCGCCGCCGGCATTGCCGTAGACACGGAAGCTGAACGGCTGTTTCGCCGCTGTGGCCTGCCGGGTCATCCACTCCACTTCGGTGTTTTTCTGAATGCCGTCGCCGAAGTCGAACTCGTTCGGGTCAAGCCAGCCGTCGAAGCGGAAGCCATGGTCGATGAGAAATTGCACGTCTTCGGTCGGGTCCAGCGGTTGCTTCTTCATCCAACCGTGAAAATCGTTGAATCCACCCACGCCATACACGCCCCAGCCATATCGGTCAAAACGATCGAGATAGGCAGGGTAGGGGGCCTCTGCCGCAGCCCCTGCGGCCAATGCCGGGTTGGCGGCGAGGAATGCCGTCAGCGTTTTCGTGTTCTCCGCGCAGAGTATGCGACCCTCCGCGCCGTCGACGCAGCCGACGAAGGCCGCGCCGCTGGCGGTGATGGTGGCTGGAGCCTCGCGTACGGTAGCGGCCGTCGTCCTATCGGACAGTGTCAGGTCGGCGAGGAATTTCCCGACGAGTGTCGCCGCCAGAGTGGGATTCTGGCAGCGAAAGCGATACACCCAGATGCTGTCGCCGCCGGCGCGGTATTCAGTGACCGCCGTCGCTACCCGGCCGTATCCGCGTAGAGTCTGGCCGACCGGCATGGTATACGATGCCGAGATGCGCCAGTTGCCTTGGGCGATGGCAGCGGTAGCAGCGAGGACGAAGAGCGACAGCCAAAACAGGAGTTTCATGACAAGCCTCCGGCATGAGATTCTGAAAATTACCATGCCGAAGGCATGGCTTCCTTTCGGCGGGTGCGCCTGCACGCATGTAACGTGTTACATGCCGCAAGCGTCGCCTCTTTCCGCGGTACCCCGGTTGTGATACAATCGGTGTAACATGTGACATGGGCGAGGGTGGCATGACGACCATTCGGAAGCTGGCAGAATTGGCAGGCGTCTCGACGGCCACGGTCATGCGGGTGATTCATAACAATCCGCATGTGGCGCAGGAGACCCGCGACCGGGTGCTGGAGTTGATGGCGCTCTACACCTATCATCCCCGTATGCCGTCCCCCAATGCCGTCGAAACCAATCTCATCGGCTGCATCATCCCGCGCATTACCTCCATGACCTTTTCGCATTTCTTCCAGGGTGTTATGGAGACGGCGTTCGCCGAATCGTATCGGGTCATCGCGCTGGAAACGAAGAATCAGGTCAAGCATACCTGCCGTGCCCTCGATGTCTTGTCCGAACACCGGGTGCAGGGGGTGATTATCGCACCCGGACATGTCGACCTGGCGCCTATCTCGTATCTCTATCGTCTCTGGAGCCAGGGCATCCATGTCGTCGAGGCGGATGACGTGACCTTTGAAGACCCGCACAGCGTCGATATCGTATTGAACGATCACCATGACGAATCGCGCATGGCTATTCAATACCTGTATGAGTTGGGGCATCGCGCTATCGCCTATGTGGGCCCGCTCACCCGCGCCGCCGATGGCAAACCGACGCGTGAAAAGGAAAACTGCCTGCAAGCGCTGCGCGATTTTCGTCTCTCGACGCAATGGATGATGGATAATATGCGCACGACGGTGCCGGCGATCGTCGACACGCTGATCAAGCAACCACATCCACCCACCGCCATCATGGCGACTACGGATATCATTGCCGTCGAGGTCATCAACGTGCTGCGCGACCGCGGCTGGTCCGTGCCGGGGCAGATGAGCGTGATGGGGCGCGGCAACCATGTTTACAGCGAACTGGTGCGTCCAACGCTCACGACCATTGAGGTTGGTATGGCGCAGGTGGGGGCCAGCGCGACGGGGTTACTCTTCAAACGCATCACCTCGGGCGAAAAACCGGCGCATTATTCGAAAGAGCGCATCCTGTTACCCTGCAAGCTGGTGGTACGTAAATCCTGCGGTCACCCCCGCGTGTGACATCCCTACTCGCTTGATTGATGTCACAGAATACATGAGTGGCGCGCCAGCGGTGCCTTGTCGCGTTGCCCCAGTCTGCCGATAGTGGTAGGGCTCCCCATTGATGGCTTGCATGGCGAGTACCGTTGCAGGTGCATATCGGGAAGCGCAAGCATTTCCCCATTATATTTCACAACGTCGGTAAATATGGTAGTGAGCCGGTGGAATGGTGGGATGGGGTGTAGTTTCGTGAGGTGACAATGGAGCCTCCTGTCGGATTCGAACCGACGACCTGCGCATTACAAGTGCGCTGCTCTGGCCAACTGAGCTAAGGAGGCTCGCGCAGGTATTTTAGAGGTTTTGGTGCGTTCGGTCAAGGAAATGTGAGGGTGTTGTTAACGCGGTGATCACGTGCATCGTATGCTTTTCGCACGCCGGGGAATGCCGGAGGGAGAGGCGTGTAGGAGTCGACGATGCGGATGCGGCAATTTATGGCGGTTCTCGGCGCGGTCACGCTCCTGGTGGGGGTTTCTCTGCCGGTGCTCGTGGTGGAGGCCGGTTTTGTGCGGTTGTCGCTGACCCTGTTCGATATGGATGGCATGTTGCGCGTCATCGCGTATCTGCTGCTCCTCTTCGGGATCGCAATCATCATCACCGCCTTCCTCGGCAAAGACCGCTTCTTCCTGCCCCTTGGCTTCGGTGCGCTGCTCGGCGCGGTGCTGGGCTTCTTCAATCTGCAGGCGCAACTGGCGAATGCCGTCGACGCCGGGTTAGCGCGGTGACTGCCACAGTCCGCGCGTTTCCAGCAACTGGCGCACCTTCCGCATATCCGCCACCAGCGTCTCGCGCAGGCTTTGCTGGTGCAGCGCGGCCGCCGGGTGGTACAGGGGTATGTAGAGGATGTCGTCGCGCTCGATCGGTTCGCCGTGGGCTTTGCTGATCGACAGATAGGGGTCTATCATCGTGTTCATGGCGAATCGTCCCAGCGTGCAGATGACTGTCGGCCGGATGACGGCGATCTGCGCCAGCAGCCACGGCCGGCACGCGGCGATCTCGTCCGGCTCCGGATCGCGGTTGCCCGGCGGGCGGCATTTCGTGATGTTGGCAATGAAAACGTCGCCGCGCCGCAACCCGATATCCGCCAACATCTCTTCAAGGAATTTCCCCGCGGCGCCCACGAACGGCCGTCCGGTTTCGTCTTCCGTCGCCCCCGGCGCCTCACCGATGAACATGATCAGCGCCTGTGGGTTGCCCTCGCCCGGCACCGCCAGGGTACGTCCCAGCGCCAGCGTGCAGTTGCGACAGCGACGGATGGGGTCGGCAATCAACGCGAGCTCTTCGGCGGGCGTGAGCGAATGATGCTGCTCCGCGCGCAGTACGGCCAGCGTCCGCTTCACGAATTCCGCCGTCAAATCGGTCACCGTCGCGTCTCCTCCACCAGCGCATCGGCCGCCGACGGCGATGCCGCCCAGGTACAGATGATGATACCTTCCGGACGTAGATTGTCAAGAAGCACCGATACTTCGTCGGGCTGGCAATACAGAAAGAGGCCCTTGCCGCCTGCCTGGATGCGCTGCAGCAGCGGCAGCCACTCCGCCATCGGCGGCTGCCCATCGCCCGGCGTCCATTGGATCGCGTTGAGGCGCGGCAGTTCCAGCAGCGCGTCGACATGCTGGATGACGCCGGGGCCGTCCAGATGATACACAGTGTAATCCAGCACCTCGGTGAGTATCTCGAATTCACGCAGGCAGAACTCGCGGAACATTTCTGGCGAAATCATGCATGAGAAATCGTTCTGCAGTGCGTAGCTCGGGGTGGGGGACCACGTTGTCAACCAGGAGGTATAGCCATTGCCTTTGGGTAGCAATTGCTGTTGCGACCGGTAGACACGCGTAAAGTGACTCCCTAACTTGTCGAGCCATCGTTTGACATTTTCCGGCTGCTCTACCATCGCCATGCATAGTTCCGCCGGCCCCATCAGCGTTGAGAGGATATCGGTGGGCGGCACCATATCGGTCTGACCGAGCAGAAACTGCTCCGGAGCATGTGCGGCCGCGGCGGTCATCAGTCGGGAAAATGCTTTCCACAGCGGCATGTCCGTCGAAAACCTGGGTGGATCATCGTCGAGATCATCCAGGCACGGGTGATACCAAACCGTGTCGCGCGCAAAGTCGGCTGGCGCGCCGAGTAACCCCGCCATAAAACCCGGTCCCAGCACCGGCCGGTACGTCGGGAAGGCGTCGCCGGCGTAATAGGTGCGCGCCTGTTGTGCGGCTTGCACCGCCATCTGGTAATCGGGATCGGTGTAGCGCGCTTCCAGCGTCGCCGGCTCCGGCGGGAAGGGGACATCGGCGTCGGGCAGCGGCGCGGTGACCTGGATCACCGGGCGGTCGATGATCTCCATCGCCCAGAAGGCTTCCAGGCGCTGACGAATGGTGGGCCAGTCGGGAAGGGTGGTCAGCATGTGGTCTCCCGATACGGCAAACGGCGGGTTGGTCCCGCCGTTTGCCTGATGTGATATCGATGGGCGATTACTGCACCGGCGCCAGCAGGCCCAGGCCTTCCAACGCGGCGCGCACGGCGGCGATGGCTTTCTCGCTCGCCGGCACCATCGGCAGGCGCGGCGTGCCCACCTGGAAGCCCAGCATCTCCAAACCGGCCTTTAGCGGGCAGGGATTCGGGTCGACGAAGAGCGCCTTCGCCAGTGGCAGCAGGCGGTAATGCAGTGCCCGCGCCTCGTCCAGCTTGCTCGCGCGCAGCAGTGTTACCATGCGGTTCCACTCGCCAGGCAGGAAGTGGCTGCTGGTGCAGATGCCGCCATGTCCGCCCAGCGCGCACAGCGTGAAGAGCAGGTTGTCGTCACCGGTCAGCACGCTGAAGTCCTCGGTGCCGTGAATGACGTCCATGATCTGGCCGACATCGCCGCTGGCTTCCTTGACGCCGGTAATGTTGCGTACCTTCGACAGCTCGATGATTGTCGCCGGCTCCATGTTCACCCCGGTGCGCTTAGGGATGTTATACATGATGATCGGCTTTTCGGTGACGGCGGCCACAGCTTTGAAATGCTCCAGCAGGCCGCGCTGGTTTGGGCGCACGTAATATGGCGCGATGACCAGCATGCCGTCCACGCCCAGTTCGTCGGCGGCAACCGTCAGGTCCATCGCTTCCTGGGTGCTGTTCGAGCCGGTGCCGGCGATGACGGGCACGCGCCCGGCGGCGTATTCCACGGTCAGCGCGATTACCCGCTGATGCTCTTCGTGCGACAGCGTGGCGGACTCGCCGGTGGTGCCGCAGGGTACCAGCCCGGAGGCGCCGTTTTCGATGGTCCAGTCAATCAGCCGCTTGAACGCGGGCGCGCTGACTGTGTTATCCGCGCTGAAAGGCGTGACCAGCGGGACATAGATGCCGGTGAATATCGTTCGTGTCATGGTGTCATTCCTCTTCAGTGTATCCGCCTGCCAATATGCTCAACTTGCCGCGAGCGAGGGATCGGCTGATGAAATAAACGCATCATGCAAGGCGATGATCGCGTCGATGCGCTGGGTTTCGTGCACCAGCGCGGAATAGCTGATCGTGTCGCGGATGTCCCCTTCCACATGGATACCCCGCGCAGATAATATTTTCCGCGCGTGGACGCCAATCTCCTCCACGCGGTCGCGTATTCCTTCGCCGACCAGCGTCACCAGCGCCCAGGCGCCGTCCTCGAAGTGTGGGCGCATCCCGCGCGTCTGCAGCACGCGATCGACCAATTCCGTCACCGGACGGTACTTCTCCCGCTTTACCGCGAATTTCCACGAGCCGTCTTGTACCGGCAGCACGCGAAAATTCAGCCGCACCTGCTGCAGCAGCTCGGTGATGCGCCGGTTCATGCGCTCGCTGATCTCCGGCACGCTGAAGACTGTCATGCTCGGCATATCGGCGATGCCGGTAATGCCGCGCTGACCGCATGCCGCGCACACCCGCGTGCCTGGGGCCTCCGGCGTGCGGAAATTTCGGATGGCAATCGGCATGGCGTATCGCCGCGCCATGCGCGCGGCCTCCGCCTGAATTACGTCGGCGCCGTATTGTGACATCGCGCATAACTCGTCGAACGTCAGCGCGTTAATCTGTTGTGGGCCGGCGCCACTTGTCAGGTACTCCGGCGGGAAATTCGCCGGGTTCGCCGTCAGCACGCCATCCACTTCTTTATAAATTTCCACGCCGCCCAGCTCCACCGGCTCCTGCAATGGCGAGCGCACCGCGTGCATCAGCGCGTAAGCCAGGCACATCGCCGTGTAATCGCTGCCGCCTTCGCCGAGGGTGGTGATGGCGTGATCCACCGGCGAGACGCCTTGAAAGCCGGCGACCAGCGGGATGGCGGGACGGTCCAGGCAATCCAGCAACTGGCGGATTTCTGTCTGCACCACCCGTGCATGCCCGAAAAAGCCGTCGGTGATCAGCCCAACCTGCCCGCCGGATAGCGCCACGGTGGAATAGCCCCGCGACTTCAGCAGATGCGCCAGCCGCACGGTGGAGATGATCTCTCCGCAGGACATCAGCAGGTCAAGCTCACGCGGCTCGATATCCTGATCGATCTCCCGCACCAGCCGCACCAGCTCTGCGGTCGAGTAAAAATACGCCAGCACCACGTCGCGCCAGTTGCCCGGGTGCTGCATCAGCGTTTCTATCGCCGCCTGTGGATCACGCAGCTCACGCCCCATGGCGGATACGACCACTACCGGATGATCGCCCCGGTCGCGCGTCTCCATGACGCGCTCGGCGGTGATCAGCTCATTACCGCCCGGTTCGACGCACTTGCCCCCGAATTTCTGCACAATAACACGCATCGCCGTATACGCTCCCGTGATATTGGTGCCCGCGGCAGAAATGCCGCGGGCACGCGAGAACATACAACGGACGCGCATTGCGCGCATGTGTGGACAGGCGTCGTGTTACAACAGCCCCATCGCCATCATCGCCTCTGCGATTTGCACGGTGTTCAGCGCGGCGCCCTTGCGCAGGTTGTCCGCTACCACCCACAGGTTCAGCCCGTATGCCACCGAACGATCGGCGCGAATGCGGCCGACGAACACCGGATCCGTGCCCGACGCCGGCGCCTGCAGCGGGTAAACGTTGTTTGCCGGGTCGTCCTGCAGCACCACGCCCGGAGCGTTTGCCAGCAGGCGGCGCGCGTCGTCAACGCTGATCGGGTTGTAGAACTCGATGTTCACCGATTCGGCGTGCGAGTTGTCCACCGGTACGCGCACTGTTGTCGGACTCATCTGAATGGTGTCGTCTCCCAGAATCTTGCGCGTTTCCAGGATCATCTTCCATTCTTCCTTCGTGTAGCCGTCGGGCATGAACACGTCGATGTGCGGCAGGCAGTTACCGTAAATCGGGTAGGGGAAGATGCTCGGATCGATCTCCGGCGCATTGCCCGCGGCCACGTCCTTCGTCTGGCGCAGCAGCTCTTCACGGGCCTGCGCGCTTTTGCCCGACACCGCCTGGTAGGTGGAGACCACGATGCGCTTGATGCGCGCGTAGTCGTGCAGCGGCTTCAGCGCCACCACCAGTTGAATCGTCGAGCAGTTCGGGCTCGCGATGAGGCCGGGATGCCCGCGCAAGTCGTCCGGGTTTACTTCCGGTACCACCAGCGGCACATTCGGATACATGCGGAACGCGTTGCCGTTGTCGATAATGACCAGTTTCGACAGCCCCGCGACCTGCTTGCGGCGCTCCAGCGCGCGCATTCCGAAATGATCCTCCGCCTTCTCGCCGCCGGCGAAGAACGCGACATCCACCTGATCCAGCGCTTCCTCGCTGATCTGCTCCACCTGGTAGGTCACGCCGTCGACGACTTCCGGCCGGGCGCTGCGGGCGAATACGCGCAGCGACGCGCACGGGAAGTTCCGCTCTTTCAACACGCGGATCATTTCCGAACCCACCGCGCCGATACCCACGATCGCCACATTATATGACTTACTCACCGATTGTGCCTCCCCCGATTGCTCCATCCCCGTATGTGCGACGGGGAATAAAATGTGCGCCGTATCCTAACATATGCAAACGCCCGTGTCAAACGCTTGACGAACGGACGCAGCGATGGCGCGGGCGCGATGCGACGATATTTGTATGTTCACGCACGGCGGTCGATGACGATGTCGCCACCGCCCAGCCGCTCGAGCGTGCTTGATTCCACCAGGCGCACCCGCGGCGACAAGCCGGTGGTCTCGCGCAGGCGCCGCGCGATGCGCTCTTCGGTCGCCAGCACCTTTCCGGGCGTGTCGGCGAGAATGCCGGGCAGCAGTTCTACCAGAATTTCGAGCGTTTCCACGCCGTCTTTACGTTCCAGGATGATGCGGTATTGCGGTTGCGCCCCTTCGATTTCCGCCAGCAGCGCCGCCACCAGCGCGGGGTGCATCTTGCGTCCCTGCAACATGAAAGAACCGTCCGTTCGCCGCGACAGCCGCGACAATCGCGCATGTGTGCGGCCACAGGCGCAGGGCGCCGTCTCCAGCGTGCCCAGATCGCTGGTGCGGAAGCGCAGTAGCGGTAGCGCCTCTTTCGTCAACGTGGTCAGCACCACTTCACCTTCGACGCCGTCCGGCAGTGGCGCGCCGGTGGCCGGGTCGACGATCTCCGCCAGAAACTGGTCTTCCGCCAGGTGCAGCCCGCATTTGGCCGGGCATTCACCCGCCACGCCGGGTCCGCCCACTTCCGACAGTCCATACACGTCCAGCGCGGTGATGCCCAGGGCCGTTTCCACCTGCGTCCGCTGCGCTTCCGACCACGGCTCGGCGCCGAACAGCCCGACGCGCAGCGACAGCCGGCGGGTATCCAGTTTCATGCTCGCGACAATCTCCGCCAGGTGAATCGCCTCGCTGGCGGTGCTCACCAGCGCGGTGCTCTTGAAGTCCTGCATAATGGCGACCTGCTGCGCGATGCCGCCGGGCGGCGCGGGGATCACCGATGCGCCCAACCGCTCAGCACCACCATGAAATCCGAGGCTCCAGATGAGCGTGCGCTGGTCGAAAAATATTTGCACCACGTCGTCGCGGGTGACGCCCCCCGCGCTCAACAACCGCGCTGCCAGGTCGTTCCAGTGGCGCAGGTCGTTGCGTGTGAACGCGCACACCGTCGGCCGACCCAGCGCGCAGGAGGTGCTTTGCAACCGCACTACCTCGCGCAGCGGCACTGCCAGCAGATCGTAGGGGTAGCCGTTGCGGATGTCGTCCTTCGTGGTGAATGGCAGCGTGCGCAGTTGTTCCAGCGTCTGGATATCTTCCGGCACGATGCCCAGCACGTCGAACCGCTTGCGCGTAAACGCCACGTTGCGGTAGGCGCGGAAGAGGCTGGCCTGCAGCCGTTCCAACTGCAGTTGGCGCAAGTCGTCGCGGTCGAGCGTCTCGGTGCTCCGATCCCAAATCAACGTCTCAGTCGTCATGGGTCAACTCCCAGGTTCGTGCAACAGTATGGGTAGTCCGCGCCCCCCGCGGCGCGTGGTGTGAACGAAAGAGCCGGAAGTGCATCGCTATTCCCACACTTCGCGGTAGCCCTTGCCCAGATACGCGCGCTGCACTTCCTTGTTCTCCAGCAGTTCCTCGGCGCTGCCGTCCATGACGATGCTCCCCGTCTCCAGCACGTAGCCGCGGTCGGCAATCTTCAGCGCCCAGCGCGCGTTCTGCTCGACCAGCAATACCGTCAAACCCTGCGTGCGGAACTCGGCAATCGCCGTGAAAATCTCCGCCATCACCCGCGGTGCCAGTCCCATCGATGGTTCGTCCAGCAGCAACAGGCTCGGACGGGCCATCAGCGCGCGCCCGATCGCCAGCATCTGTTGCTCGCCGCCCGACAGTGTGCCCGCCCGCTGCCCCGCGCGCTCCTTCAAAATCGGGAAGATACCTGAGACGCGCTCCAGGTCCTCCTGCAGGTGCGCGCGCTTCTGACCGGCGGATAGGCTGTAAGTGCCCAGGAGCAGGTTATCTCTCACCGACAGCGGCGCGAAGAGCTGGCGCCCCTCCGGCACCTGCGAGATGCCCAGCCGCACAATCCGCTCCGCCGAGAACCGCGTAATCTCCCGATCCTGGAAAGTCACCTTGCCCTTCGCCGCGGGGGTGATGCCGGAGATGGTGTTCAACACCGTCGTCTTCCCCGCGCCGTTCGCGCCCACCAGCGCCACGATCTCCCCCGGGCGCACGTGCAGCGAGACGCCGTGCAGCGCGCTGGTGCGGCCGTAATTCGTCACCACGCTCTGGAGCTTAAGCACTGGCGGCCTCCTCTCCCAGGTAGGCGGCGATGACGCGCTCGTTGTGTTGAATCTCGGTCGGCGTGCCTTCGGCGATCTTCTCGCCGTGGTCCAGCACCACCACTTCGTCAGAGATGCCCATCACCAGCTCCATGTCGTGGTCTACCATGAAGATCGTCACCCCGGCGTCGCGGATGGTGTAGATCAGCGACACTAGCTCGCGCTTTTCGCGGGTGGAGAGCCCTGACGCCGCTTCATCCAGCAGCAGCAGCGTCGGCTCCGTGGCCAGCGCGCGGGCGATCTCCAGCAGGCGCTGTCGCCCGAAGGGCAATTCGCCGGCGAAATCCTCCGCGTAGTCCTGCAGGCCAACCTGCTCCAGAATCGCCATCGACTCAGCCTGCAGCCGCCGGTCTTCCGCGCCCGTGCCCAGCCGCAGCATCGCCGTTGGCAGGATGCTCCATGCGCGCAGATGGCGGCCGACCATGACGTTCTCGATCACGGTCATGTTATGGAACAGCTCGACGTTCTGGAAGGTGCGGGCGATGCCCAACTTGGCTATGCGGTGCGGCTGGCGCCCATTGATGGTCTTCCCGTTGAAGGCCACCGCGCCGCGGGTGGCGGGCAGCACGCCGGACACCATGTTTAACAGCGTGGATTTTCCGGCGCCGTTCGGGCCAATGAGTGCCTTGATCTGTCCGGCGCTGATGCTGAAGCTCACGTCGGATACGGCCACTAGGCCGTCAAAAATGCGGGTGAGATGACTGACGGTGAGGAGGGTGGTCATTTCGCGGCCACCTCCTTCGCCGACTCCGCGGCGGCAAGTGGCTTCGCCGCCTTGCGCCGGCCGCGCCACCAGCGCATCACCGCGTCGCGGAGGGTGCAGAAGATACCGTTGGGCAGGAAAATCATCACCAGTATCAGAATCAAGCCGTGAGCGATGATGTCGAATTGCGCGAATTTATCGCCGTATTTGTCGGTCTGCGTGCCCAGGTCGCGTAGCCACTCGCCCAGCATCGTCATAGTGCCGGCGCCGATCACCGCGCCCCAGATACTTGCCATCCCACCGATCACCACCATCACCACGAACTCCACCGATTTCATGAAACCGAACAACGGCGGGCTGATGAAGAAGACGATGTGGGCATACAGGCTGCCCGCCAACGCGGCGAAGATCGCGGATAGCACGAACACCTGCAGCTTATAGGACGCAATGTTGACGCCCAGCGTGGCGGCGGCCGATTCACTGGTATGCAGCGCGCGCAGCGCCCGTCCCACACGGGAATTCACGATGTTGCCGGCACACAGCAACGTAACGATTGCCAGCGTCCAACTCAGGTAGAAGTATTCGGTGTTGCTGTCGATGGGATTGGACAGCACCGACAGCTTGGTGATGCCTTCAATGCCGGAGGTGCCCCCCGTTACTTCGGACCACTCCCGCATGACGATGTTGGCAATCACCCCGATGCCCAGTGTCGCCACCGCCAGGTAGTGGCCGTGCAACCGCAGGCAGGGCAAACCGACGATGAAAGCGATGATGCCCGCCACCCCCATGCCGATGAGCATGGCCACCCAGGGATTGAAGTGGTGGGAACCCGTCGTCAGGCAGGCAGAGGTATAGGCGCCGATGCCGAAGAAGGCGGCATGGCCCAGCGACACCTGGCCGGCATAGCCCATTAACAGGTTCATCCCAACAACAATAATTGTGTAGACACCGATAATCGCCAGCGGGAACAGCACATAGTCGCTCTTTGGATTCAGCCAATGTACCATCGGCGGCAGCGCGACCATGACGATGATACCGAGTAACGTCGCGACAACGGTAAATGAAGGACGGAAGCGGGTCATGCGCGGGCCCTCCCGCGGCGGAAGAGCGCCAGAATGCCGTGGGGGCTGATGAAGAGCACAATGAGCAGCACCATAAAGACGAAAGCCCCCTGGTACTGCGTCGATTTATACATGCCGAAGAACTGCTCGGCGATGCCAAGCACCAATCCGGCGATAATCGAACCCGGAAAACTGCCCAGCCCGCCGACAATCGCCGCCGCGAAGCCTTTCAACCCGAGCGCCGGACCCATGTCATATGACGCGGTGATCGGGGCCAAAAAGGCGCCGCCCAGCGCGCCGATGGCGCCGGAGAGCGCGAAGGCGCCCACCACCAGCCGCGAGACGTTGATGCCCAGCAGGCGCGCCCCCGTGGGATTCGCCGAGACCGCGCGCATCGCCTTGCCGATCATGGTGAACTGAAAGAAGATGATCAACGCCACGGCGATGACCAGGAGAAAGCCGATCACCCACAGGTTCTGCGCGAAGATCACCGCGGGCATGGTCGGGTCGCTCAGCGGAATTTCGATGGTTTTCGGATACGCCGAGCCGTCCATGACGGTCTGGGTGAAGTGCGGCACGTAGACGGCTTCCGTCTTCCACAGCCGGCTGGCAATGCCTTGCAGTAGAATCGAGGCGCCAATGGTAATAATGATCAGCGTCGTCGGGTTGGCGCCGCGGCGCACCCGCATCAACACCCACCCGAGTAGGGCGCCGATGACAGTGGCGATGAGCACGGCGGCGGGCACGGCGGCGGAGTTCGTCCAGTGCGGCCCCATCTCCGCGGCGGCGAACCAGTAGGTGATCATCGCGCCGAGCATCACAAATTCACCCTGCGCGAAATTCACGACCTGCGTGGTGCTGAAGACGATGGTGAAGCCGATGGCCACCACGGCGTAAATGCTGCCTTGCGCCAGTCCGGAGATCATCAACTGCAGCACCAGCTCCGGCGTGGTGTGGACGGTAGTCGTAAAGAGCGACCGGATAAAGTCAATAATGATGTGCATCGGTTATGCTTTCGAACGTGCGCTTCGCATAAGACATCAGGCCCGCTTTATTCGCGGAGCGCATAACGCTTCGGTTAGCTGTTGCATTATTCACATGTGTCTGAATAATGCGGGATAGCGGGATTCTACCACATGCTTACTGTGAGAGCAATTAGTGAACGCGCAGACGGCCCCTCGCCAGCGCCGCGGGAGAGGGGCCGTCGAGCCGGGTTCGACGGGTGAATTATTTCATCCGCTGCCAGTCGCCGCCACGAATGACGACCATGGCGAAGCAATCCTCATCCAGGCCATTATGATCTTTGGCGCTGAAGTTAAAGACGCCGGAGACGCCCACGAAGTGGCGGGTTTTCTCCAGTTCGGCGCGGATCTTGTCACGGTTGTCGCCGGCTTTGTCTAGCGCGTTGCAGATGAGTTTGAACGCGTCATACGCATGGCCGCCGAAGGTGTCGGCCTCGCGCCCATATTCCTTTTTGAAATTCTTGGCGTAATTGAGCAGCACGGATTTCTGCGGGTCGGTGCCGGTCAACGTTTCGGCAACGAGCAGCTTGCCGGCGGGGAAGATGACACCTTCCGCCGCGGGGCCGGCCAGTTCGATAAACTTGCGGTTGGCGATTCCATGGCTCATCACCAGCGGCTGCTTGATGCCGAGCATCTTCATCCCCTTTGCCACGTTGGCGGGACCAGGGTTGGTGCCCCAGCACACCACCGCCTGCGCGTTGCTCTGGCGGATGCGCATCAGTTGCGCCGTCATATCGGTGTCTTTATCGCCAAAACTTTCCTTCGCTACGATGCTCATCTTGTGCCCGGACACCTGCTTTTCAAGTTGGTTTTTGCCGGATTCGCCGAAGGCATTGGACACGGTGATGATCGCGATGCGGGTGAGGCGTTTGGATTCCAGGTAATCGAGCACCTTCGTCACCGCGTGCACGTCGCTTTGCGCGGTCTTGAATATCCACGGTTTCACCGGGTCGACAATCTTCACACCGGCGGCGCAGGAGATCATCGGCACGCGGGCGGACTGCACGGTGTCGGCGCCGGCCAGCGTGGTGCCGGTTTGGCTGGGACCGATGATCGCCAGCACGTTGTCGGCTTCGATGAGCTTTTTGATCGCCGCCACGCTTTTGGCTTCGTCACTGCCGTTGTCGGCGAAGATCACCTTCACCGGGTGCCCGTCAATGCCGCCTTTGGCATTGAGTTCCTTTTCGAGCATCTTCACGGTTTCCTGCTCGGGCACGCCCAACGGGGCGGCCGGACCGGTGACATCGAACACCGCGCCGATGACATACGGGGTCTTCGACGCGTCCGCCGACGGCAGATACTGCCCGAGGCCGGAGACGAAGAGGGTGAGTGCCGCCAGCAACAGCGTGGCGACGAGGACGCGTAATTGGATCATGCGACAACTCCTTCCGAGAACGATGGAGAATGACTGGCGACTCGGAGACCGGGTCGCGGGCAGCTTGCGCGCCCGCATGGCGCCAGGATTGCCGCATTGTAGCACGCCTATGGTGAATAATCAATAATTAATAAGATTAAGTAGCAAAGAATTCCATTGGTGAAGCTGTGACACGGCGTGGAGCGCGTCTGGCAATCTGTTATACTAACAAAAAGGAGTCGTCGTGAAGAATATCGTCCTCATCGGCATGCCTGGCGCCGGGAAAAGCACCGTCGGCGTGCTGCTCGCGAAAACGCTGAAACGTCCCTTCATCGATACCGATCTACTCATTCAGACCCGCGCCGACCGGTATCTGCAGGAGATCATCGCCACCGACGGCATCGAGCGCTTCCTTGATCTCGAAGCGGAGACCGTCCGCGCGCTTGACGTCGCCGGCGCCGTCATTGCCACCGGCGGCAGCGTCGCCTACCGCGAAGCAGCGATGCGGCACCTGCGCGCCCACGGCACGGTGGTCTATCTCGACGCCGCCTGCACCACCATCGAGGCGCGCGTGCGCAACATTGCCACCCGCGGCATTGCCCGCCAACCCGGCCAGAGCATCTGCGATCTCTATGCCGAGCGCCATCCGCTCTATTGCCGGTATGCCGACCTGACGCTGTCAACGGATGACTGGCCATTGGAAGCCGTCGTCACCGAACTGACGGCGCGCCTGCGTGACTGATTCGCCCCGAATAGGGTACACTGGTGCCGTGATGCCTGAACTCACCCCGGACATGACGATACTTGCCGTCGACGTGGAGACCACCGGCCTGTCCGCCATCCGCGACCGCATCGTGGAGCTGGCGGCCGTCCGCTGGCAGCATGGCGATGAAACGACCTACTCTGAACTGGTGAACCCCGGCCGCCCGATGCCGCACGCCGCGCTGCGCGTGCACGGCATCACCGATGCCATGCTCGCCAACAAACCGTCCGTCGCCGCCGTGCTCCCCGCCTTCCTCGAATTCTGCCAGGCGGATATGCTCGTTGCCCACAACGCCCGTTTCGACCTGGCCTTCATCCGCGAGGAATGTCGCCGCGTCAGACTTACTCCGCCCGATATTCCTGTCTACGATACCTGCCTGATCGCGCGCAAGCTGCTGCCCACCGCCCCGCGCCACAGCCTGGAAGCGGTGAAAGAGACGCTGGGTCTCGGGTACGGGCAAACGCACCGCGCCCATGACGACGCCCGCGACTGCCTGCACATTTTCCTGCGCTTCATGGAGATGGGCTTCATACCGGAGAAGCCGCGTCGCGAACTGTCCAATGGAGAACAATCGCTGCTGGAGTCGCTGCTGGCCGCGGTGGCGACTCGACGCCGCGTGCGCATCGAATACCGTGATGGCCGTGGCCGCATGACTGTCCGGGAAGTGCTGCCGATGAGCTGGACCGAGGACGATCTCATGCTGGAAGCCCACTGCTTCCTCCGCGACGAAGTGCGCCACTTCTATCTCCAGCGCATCCGCAACGTCATCGTATTGGACGAGTCAAAAGATAATCCCCTATTGACGGGGAGAGGATGACTATCCTTCCTGCAGCAACCGCACCATCGCCGGTAGCGTCGCCGCCGCCGCGCCGCGCACTACGCAATCCATCATCACGCTGAGCGCCGTTGGCGCCGGATTCACCTCGACCACCGCCGCCCCGTGCTGACGCGCTACCTGCGGCAGCCCCGCAGCCGGGTATACCACGCCCGACGTGCCAACGACCAGCATCAGGTCACACGTCTCGGCGGCCACGTATGCCGCGCTGATAACGCGCTCGGGCAGCGACTCGGAGAACATCACCACGTCCGGGCGCAGGATGCCGCGGCAGGATGGGCAGGGTGGGGGCAGTTCCGGTAGTGGCGCCGCTGAGTTCTCTTCCCAATGCCCGCACCGCGGGCAGGAGAGTGACCACAACGTGCCATGCAGTTCCAATACGCCTGCGCTGCCGGCGCGCTGGTGCAGGCCGTCGATATTCTGCGTGATCAGCGTCACCGCATGCGACTGCTGCAGCGCGGCCAGCGCCCGATGGCCATCATTCGGCCCCGCCTGTGCCGCGCGGGTGCGCAGGGCATCAAACAGCTCCCAACACTCCCGCGGACGTTCGGGCAGCGACTCCGGCGTGAAGAATGTCGCCGGGTCGCGCCCCTGCCATAGCCCATCCTCTCCACGGAACGTCGGCAACCCGCTCTCCGCGGAAATGCCCGCGCCGGTCAGCACGGCAATCTGCCGCACCGGCCGGCGCGTGGATGTCAGACAGGTGGCGAATGCGTCAATCGTCATGGTTTACCCCATTGTCCGCAGCCGCTCCTCCATCATCGTCCGGCGGTGCTGCAGTTCGGCAAGGTCGCCACGGGCTTTTGCTACCACGGCTTCGGGGGCGCGTTCGGCGAATTGCGGGTTCGCTAGACGCGCGTCCATCTTCTCGATTTCCGCCGACAGCTTCTCCAGGTCGCGCCGCAGTTTCTCAGCTTCTTTCTGCCGCTCCTCCGGGGTTAACTCGCGCGAGATCGTCACCTCGATGGGCGTGTCGTTCCAGAACAGATGCTCCGACGCCTCCTCTGAGGTGGTGCCGGTCAGCGACACCTCTTCGCCGCGGGTCAGCGCCAGCAGCACCGCCTCACTCTTCGCGATCAACCCCTTCACTTCGGTGCTGTCCGTCGCCACGCGGATGGCCACTTTTTGCGTCGGCGCCACGCCCTGGTCGGCGCGCAGTTTGCGCACGGTGGTGATGATCGCTATCAGCAGCGCAATCTCCGCTTCAGCATCGGCATCGCGTAACGTGGCGACCGCGTCAGGCCAGGCGGTGAGCATGATGCTGTCCTTTGCCCCCGCGCTGTGCGGCAACTGTTGCCAAATTTCTTCGGTGATGAACGGCATGAAGGGGTGCAGCAGGCGCAGCGCGTTCTCCAGCACATAGGCCAGCGTGGTGCGCGTGCCGTTCGCCACTGCCGCTTCTTCGCCGCGCAGCGCCGGCTTGATCATCTCCAGATACCAGTCGCAGAATTCGCTCCAGAAGAAGTCATACAGCGTCTGCGTGGCCTGGTCCAGGCGGAAATTCTCCAGTGACGCCGTTACGCTGTCCACCACTACGGCGTAGCGCGACAGTATCCAGCGGTCGGCCAGCGTGCGCCCGGCCGGCGCCGCGATGGTGTCGTCCTGCAAATTCATTAGTGCGAAGCGGCTGGCGTTCCATATCTTCGTGGCGAAATTGCGCCCCTGCACGAAGAACGGGAAGGAACGCTTCTCCTCCGGCTTCTCCGGGTCCCAATCTGCCTCGCGTGCCTCCTGCAGGCGCACGTCCTGGGTAGCGGTGGCCATGCCGCACAGCCCGTAGCGCGTGGCGTCAGTGCCGTATTTCGCCATCAACTCTAGCGGGTCGACGCCGGTGCCCAGCGACTTCGACATGCGCTTGCCTTCGTAATTCTGCACCGTCGGGTGGATGATTACTCGGTAGAACGGGATGCGCTGGATCGGTTCGCCGGGCTGGTATTCCATGCCGCTGAAGATCATGCGGATGATCCACAGCGGAATAATGTCGCGACCGCTGATCATCAGGTCGGTGGGGTAGAAGTAGTTTAACTCCGGCGTGTTGTCCGGCCAGCCAAGCACGGCAAACGGCCACAGCGCCGAGCTGAACCAGGTATCCAGCACGTCGGGATCCTGCTCCAGCGCGCCGCCGCACCGCGGGCACTCGGTCGGCGTGTCAATGGACGCAAGCTCGTGCCCGCATGCCGCGCAGGTGAACACCGGGATGCGGTGCCCCCACCAGAGCTGGCGCGAGATGCACCAGTCACGCACGTTCTCCAGCCACTCGATGCTCGTTTGCGCGAAGCGCTCGGGCTGGTAGGTCACCAGCCCGTCGCGGATCGCTTGCAGCGCGTGCGCGGCCAGCGGTTTCATGTTCACGAACCACTGCTCGGAGAGCAGCGGCTCGATGGTCGAGGCGCAGCGCGCGCAGGCGCCCACCGCGTGCAGGTGCTCCTTCGTTTCCACCAGCAGGTTCAGCACCGTCAGGTCGGCGAGTATCGCGGTGCGCGCCTCATAACGGTCTATCCCGGCGTAGCAGCCGGCTTCCTCGGTCATCTTCCCGTTTTTGCCGATGACGATGGGCGCCGGCAGGTCGTGCCGCATGCCCATCTCCGCGTCGTTCGGGTCGTGCGCCGGCGTCACCTTTACCGCGCCAGTGCCGAAGGTCGGGTCCACATAGTCGTCGGCGATAATGGGGATCGGCCGGCTCATCAGTGGCAGCATCACCGTCTTGCCCACCAGGTTGCGGTATCGCGGGTCTTCCGGGTTCACCGCCACCGCGGTGTCGCCCAGCATCGTCTCCGGCCGTGTGGTCGCCACCACTATGCCACCTTCGCCCTCGGTGAAGGGATACAGGAAGTGCCACAGCTTGCCCTGGCGCTCCTCATGCTCCACCTCGAGGTCGGAAATCGCCGTCTCACAACTCGGGCACCAATTAATGATGCGCACGCCGCGATAGACCAGGCCATTCTCGTAGAGATGCACGAAGGCCGTGCGTACCGCTTTCGTATAGCCGGCGTCCAGCGTGAAACGCTCGCGCCGCCAGTCATACGACGCGCCGAATCGCTTCAACTGGTGCAGAATGGTGCCGCCGTAGTGTTCTTTCCACTGCCACATGCGCTCCAGGAACGCGTCGCGGCCCAGGTCATGCTTCGTCAAGCCTTCCGCCGCGATCTGCCGTTCCACTTTCATCTGCGTGGCAATGCCCGCATGGTCGGTGCCCGGCACGCACAGCGTTTCCTTGCCGAGCATGCGCTGGTAGCGGATGACGGCGTCGTGAATCGCGTGCTGCAGCGCGTGGCCCAGGTGCAGTTCGCCGGTGACATTCGGCGGCGGGATGGTAATGCTGAAGCGCTGCTTCAACGGCACAACCTCCGCATGGTAATAACCCTGCTCGGTCCACTCCCTCATCCACTTCTCTTCCACCGCCGAGGGATCGTAGGTCGTCGGCAATATCCGCTGCGTCACCGTAAGCCTCCTTCAAAGAACTGTTCAGCGACCAACGGCTCGCTTCGCGCGAACCATCGATCGCTGATGTTCTGTACCTGTATTTATATCACACCCGGCCGGATGCGGGCAAGGAAACGACCAACCCGCACCGGCAGCGCCTATGGGCACACCAGAGAATACTGTCGTCATTCTGCCTTGTTCGCTGGCTTGTGCGCGTTGTTGAGCGCCCTTGAAATATGACCGCATATGTCTGCGGGCGTTCGCCTAGCCCACGAACGAGCGCCCGGCGGGAGAATGACGACATTATTCTCCGGTGCGCCCTTTCCTTGCCTCTACTCCCAATATTCGCTCCGCATTACCATGTAAAATCGCGTGGCGGTCCGCGTCTTCGATGTCGGCGAAGAGAATGCAGCCGATGGTGTAGTGCGGGTTGAACCAGGGCAGGTCGGTGCCAAAGAGGATTTTTTCGGCACCGGCGCCTTGCACCGCTTTTTCAATGAAACCGGGGATGTGTTCCGAGGCGGTCAGCTCCAAGTAGACATTCGGCATCTCCGTGGCGAGGGTGATGGCTTCATCGAATTGCCCCCAGATTGAGTGGCCGAGGAGGAAAATCATCTCCGGGTATTGTTCGGTGACGGCGCGACAAGCGTCGGCGTTGCAACGCGGGTCGGCCCAGGTGTGTGACAGCACCAGCAGTTTGTGCGCGTTCGTCCATTCGAGCAGCGGTTGATAGGCCGCGCCGGTCAGCGGGTAGTCGTGCATGGTGGGGTGGATTTTGAAGCCGATCACCCCCGGCGTCTCCGCCGTATGCGCCTGCAGCGCCGGCAGCGTCTCCGGGTAGCGCGGATTGAAGACCATGTAGCCGAGGAAGCGGTCGGGGTGTGCCGCCAGCATACGCAGGGTGAGATCGTTGCCGTCCAGCGGGTTGAAAAGCGCGGCGTGCGGGGCGATGGCGATCTGCTTCACGCCACAGCGGTCCATCGACCGCAGGATGCCGTCCATCTCCGGATCGGGGAAGTAGATGCCGGTGAAGCGGTCGGGATGGGTGTGGAGATCGTAAATCGGGCAGTCGTCCAGCCGGCCTTCGGCCAGAAAACGCTCGACCAGCGGGGTGCGACGGCTCATGGCTGCACCTCCTCGAGCAGGCGAAGCAGGTTGCCTCCGGCGATGGCGGCGGTGTCGGACTCGGATAGCCCGGCATGCAGCAGCGGGAAGAGACTCGCACCCGGCTGGTTATCCGGGAAGCTGCTGCCGTAGAGCAACCGCCCGGCGCCATATCGGCTTACCAGCGCCGGCAGTTGCCCCTCGACAAAGAGGAAACTGGTGGACAGGCAGACATCAGGATAGGCGTCCAGCAGCGGACGGAAGAAGCGGTCGTCGCCCCATAGCGCGGTTGTGGCGATCACCAAACGCAGTTCCGGTGCTTCCTCGAGCAACGCGTAGACTGTCGGCCAGTCGTTCTGCGCCACCTTTACAAAGAGCGGGATGCGGCGCTGAACCATCGCCTCGATGAGTGGCCCGAGGGTCAGCATATTCAGCAGGTAGCGATGCGCGCCCGGATAGGCCCACAGCGCCCGCACGCCGGCCGCAGCCATGGCGGCAAGGAAGGCGTCTACCGTGCCCAGCTCTTCAGTTTGCGGCGGGAGAATCGCCCACGTAGATTCCAGTAGCGGCGTCTCGCGCGTTTCCGCGATGATGCGCGCATTGCCGATCAGTGGGTGCTGCTCGCTCTGCGCGGGGTGGGTGACCAACGCGCGGCTCACCCCGATCTCCGTCAACAGCGCGGCCAGGTCAGGCGCGGTGGGCCGCTGGATCGCATTCGGGATCGTACGCGGGCCGAATTCGGCGTGACAATCGAAGATCAGCACGGGGAAGTGCCTCCAGGTTACAAAGTCGACAGGAAGTGCGCTGCGCGACCGCGCAGCCGTTCCGCCATGGCACGGCCAATCGCCTCCGGTGTGTCTTCCTCTTGCAGTCGCTCGCGCACGATCTCCTCGCTGGCGGGGTTGCACAGCGCGGCACGGAGGGTGATGCGCGGGCCATCGACGGTCGCCAGCACGCCCAGCGGGATGGAGCAGCCGCCACCAAGTTCGGCAAGGACAGTGCGTTCGGCGCGGGTGGCGAGCATGGTCGGCGTGTGGCGCAGCGGTTCGAGCGCGGCGATCAGTTCCACGTCATCGCTGCGCGTCTGGATGGCCAACGCGCCCTGTCCGGCGGCGGGCAGCACATCGGCAGACGGCAGGTAGTCGTTGATACGCGCCTGGAAGCCCAGCCGGTGCATGCCGGCGGCGGCCAGCACGATGGCGTCGTATTGTCCCTCGTCCAGCTTTCGCAGGCGAGTGTCGACGTTGCCGCGCATGTCGAGCACCGCCAGGTCGCGGCGCCGCGCGAGGATTTGCGCCCGCCGTCGCAGGCTGGAAGTGCCCAGCCGCGCGCCATGCGGCAGCGTCGCCAGCGTCACCGGCTGTCCCGCCGGGCCGATCACCACGTCACGGGTGTCCTCGCGGGGTGGGGCAGCGGCGATGGTCAGGCCTTCCGGCATCTCGCCGGGCAGATCCTTCATGCTGTGCACCGCCAGGTCGACCTCGTTCGCCAGCAGCGCCTGCTCGATCTCCTTCACGAAGACGCCTTTACCGGGCAGCGTATCGACCGGCTGTTCAGAGAGCCGGTCGCCGGTGGTGCGGATGATGGTGATCTCGCAGGGATAACCGAGCTGCGCCAGTTGGCCGGCCACCCATTCGCTCTGGGTCAGCGCCAGCTTGCTGCCGCGGCTGCCAAGTCGGATCGGAAGCTTCATGCCGGTTCCTTTTCGTGTTCATTTTCAGGAATGCACAGGTTGAAGAGTTCGCAGATCAGCGGCAGCGCCTGCTGTTCGCGCGTCAGTAACGTTTTTAGATGCACGGTCGGCGTGTGCAGTAGCTTGTTGATGAGCGACGCAGTGAGGGCGTCTACCGCCGCGCGCTGTTCAGGGGTGAGCGTCGCGAGAACAGAGGCCATGCGCTCCAACTCCGCCTGACGGGTGGCTTCGAAGGTGTCGCGTAGCGCGCAGATGACCGGCGCCGCTTCCAGGCCGGCCTGGCGATGCCGCCAGCGCTCCACTTCCTCACTGACGATGCCTTCCACGCGCGGCACCTCGTCCTGCCGCTGCTGGCAGCAGTCATCCGCCACCGTGTCCAAGTCATCGATATTGTACAGGTACACGTGCGGGATGTCCGCGGCGGCCGGATCGATGTCGCGCGGCAAGGCGATATCGATCATGAAGAGCGGGCGATCGGGGCGCTGCGTCATCGCCTGCGCCACCGTCTCGCGGGGCAGCACAATGTGCGGCGCGCCGGTCGAGCTGATGAGGATATCCACTTCAGCCAGCTTCGCGGTCAGCTCAGTGAAGGGGACGATCTCCGCGTGCAGCTTCTCAGCCAGCGCGCGGGCGTGGTCGGGGGTGCGGTTCGCCACGTAAATGGGCGCGGCGCCGTTGGCGGCGAGATGGATGGCGGACAGCTCCGACATCTTCCCCGCGCCCAGCACCAGCACGGAATGATCGGTGAGATCGGTGAAGAGTTTCCGCGCCAGTTCCACCGCGATGCGGCCAACTGAGAAGGCGCCTTCGCTGATGCCCGTCTCCGTGCGCGCGCGCTTGCCGACAGCCATGGCGTGCTGGAAGAGGGTGGAGAGGTGGCGGCCAGCGGTATCGAATTCCACCGCGGCAGCCAGCGCATCACCCACCTGGCCGAGGATTTGCATTTCGCCCATCACCAGCGAATCCAGCCCGCCGGCGACGCGGAAGAGATGCCGCGCGGCCTCGACGCCCTGCAGCAGGTACAGGTGGGCCAGCAGCAGGTCGTGCGGCAGGTTGGCGCGGTCGGCGAGGAAATTCACCAGCGCGGACAGGTCACTGGCGGACGCATAGACTTCGGTGCGGTTGCAGGTGGACAGCACCACAGCCTCTTCCACGCCGGGCAATGCGCAGAGCTCACGCAACAAACGCCCCAGCGTCGATTTTCCGACATAGAGGCGTTCGCGCAAGGTCAACGGCGCGGTCGTATGGTTCAAGCCAACAAGAACAATCATGTATGCGTCACCTGCCGCGGACGTCGGCGGTCCGCAATCATCTATACCCGTATGAGCATATCTTATGACACGATATTTTCCAGCGCTTGCTCAAGGATCGCCGTAGCGGCGGATTCGGCGGTGGCGCGGTCGCCGGCGCGTAACCAATCGAGCAACGGGAGCGCGATGACGCGCTCCCAGGCCGCGCGGCGAGCGTCGTCAGGCAGTCCGGCGGCTTTCGCGCGCGGCTCCCATGACCGGCGCAGCGTCCGCAGCATGTCGAGCAACTCGCCGTATTCCGGCCCGAATTCGTCTTCGAGCTGCATGCGCAGCTTGCGGATATACGCGGGGCTGGAGCCGGCGGTGGAGAGCGCGATGCACAGCGCGCCGCGGCGCACGACCGCAGGCATGATGACGGTGCTCTCGTACGGCACGTCGACCACGTTCACCCAGATGCGGCGCTCGTCGGCGGCGCGGGCGACGACGGCATTGACGTCACGGTTCGCGGTGGCGGCGATGATCAACCACGCGCCGTCAGCGTCGGTGGTCTCGAAAGGCCGGCGGTACCAGGTCACGCCGTCCGGCAACGGCACGCCGTCCGGAGCGACCACCACCACTTCCGCGCCGGCTTCCAGCAGGCTCTCCACCTTGCGGAGGGCGACTTTGCCCGCGCCTACCACCAAACAACGCTTGCCGCGCAGGTTGAGGAAGATCGGGTAATAGAATGGAATTTCGGGAGTGGTTTCGCTCATGCGCTGATCTTTCGGAAGGCTGCGCGCATCACCTGCAGCGTCTGCGCGACATCGTCCTCGGTGTGCGCGGCAGAGACGAACATCGCCTCGAATTGACTCGGCGCCAGCATCACGCCGCCGTCCAGGCAGGCGCGGAAGAACGCCGCGTATCGCTGCGTGTCGGCACGCAATGCGTCGGCGAAATTGGTCACCGGGCCGTCGGTGAAGAAGCCGGTGAGCATGGAGCCAACGACATTGACCATGGCGGGCACGCCTGCTTCCGCGGCGACGGCGGTCATGCCGTCGGCCAACGTGCGCGCCAGCGCATTGATGTGCGGATAGGGGTTCGTCTCCTCCAGCGTCCGCAGCGTGGCCATACCCGCGGCGACGGCCAGCGGATTGCCGCTCAACGTGCCGGCCTGATACACCGGGCCTTCCGGCGCCATCATTGTCATTCATGCGGCGCGGCCACCGAAGGCGCACACCGGCAGGCCGCCGCCGATGATTTTGCCCATGGTGACGAGATCGGGGGTGACGCCCAGGTAGCCTTGCGCGCCGTCCAGCCCGAGGCGAAAGCCGGTGATGACTTCGTCAAAAATGAGCAGCGCGCCGGCTTCACGGAGCATTGCCTGCACGACGGACCAGTAGCCCTCGGCGGGTGGCACCACGCCCATATTGGCGGGGATTGGCTCACCGATGAGGCAGGCGACTTCGCCGCCACGCGCTTCCAGCACCTGGCGCAAGGCGTCGAGGTCGTTAAAGGGAATGGTGATGGTCAGCGCGGCGAAGGCCTCCGGCACGCCGGGGGTGCCGGGGATGCCCTGGGTGGCGATACCGGAGCCGGCCTTCGCCAGCAGGCCATCGCTGTGGCCGTGATATCCGCCGTCGAATTTGATGACCAGATCGCGCCCGGTGGCGGCGCGCGCCAGGCGGATGGCGCTCATCACCGCTTCGGTACCGGAACTCACCAACCGCACCATCTCCAGGCACGGTACGATGCGGCAGAGCTGCTCGGCGAAATCGGCTTCACGCTCGGTGAGCGTCCCGAAGCTAGTTCCGTGGGCGGCGGTAGCGCACACGGCATCAATGACCGGCTTCGGTGCGTGACCGAGGATGAGCGGCCCCCAGGAGCCGATATAATCGATGTAGGTATTGCCATCGGCATCCGTGACGCGGCTGCCCGCGCCGCCGGCGATGGCTACCGGCTCGCGGCCAACAGATTTATACGCGCGCACGGGACTGTTTACCCCACCGGGAATAACGGTTTGCGCGCGGGTAAAGATATCATGCGAACGCTGATGCTGCATGTTCGGCCTCCAGGGATGAACTGACGCGGTATTATGCGGTATTTTTTACGAAAATGGCAATCTATAGGGCTTTTTCGATCAGCAGTCTAGTACTCCGTCAAAATGATTTTGCCGTCGTAGCTGCACCCTTAGCACGGCGCGGCATTCTACGCATCTTCATTTTGTCAGACTACTAGACATTCGGAAAGTAAGGCTCTACACTGAGCCGGGAGCGTAACAGATGTCTGATACCACACCGAGCATCACTCCGGGCACCGTCTATCTCGTCGGGGCGGGGCCGGGCGATCCCGGCCTCATCTCGCGGGCGGGGGCGGACGCAATCGCGCAGGCGGAGGTGATCGTCCACGACCGGCTGGCGAACCCCGCGCTGCTGGCGCTGGCGCGTCCGGATGTCGAATATGTCTATGTCGGCAAGGCGTCCTCGGCGCACACCCTCACCCAGGACGCGATCAACGAGGTGCTGGCGGTGCAGGCGCATCGCGGCAAGCGCGTTTGTCGGCTGAAAGGCGGCGACCCCTTCGTTTTCGGGCGAGGTGGGGAGGAAGCCGTTTACCTGCGCGAGCGCGGCATCCCTTTTGTCATCGTGCCGGGCATCACTTCGGCCATCGCCGTGCCGGCCTACGCGGGCATCCCGGTCACTGACCGCCGTTGCGCCTCGTCCTTCGCAGTGATCACCGGTCATGAGGACGCGGATAAGACGGAATCGACGATGGACTGGGCGGGCATCGCCCACGGCGCCGACACACTCGTTTTTCTCATGGGGCTGTCAAACCTGCCGGAAATCGCACGCCAACTCATGGCGAATGGTCGGCCGGCGACGACGCCCACCGCCTCCATCCAGAGCGGCACCACCCCGAATCAGCGCGTGGTGACGGGCACACTGGCGGATATCGCCGAGCGCGTGCAAGATGCCGGACTGCGTTCACCGGTGATCACCGTTGTCGGCGAGGTAGTGAACCTGCGCAATGAGCTGGCGTGGTTCGATACCCGCCCGCTCTTCGGCAAGCGTATCCTGGTGACGCGCTCTCGGGCCCAGGCCAGCGCGTTGTCCGAGCTGCTGGCGGCGGCCGGCGCGGTGCCGGTGGAGTTCCCGACGATACGCACCGAAACGCTGCCGCCCGCCGACGACCTGCTGCCGCGCCTGCTTGCAGCGGATTGGATCGTTGTTACCTCCGCCAACGGCCTGCCGGCATTGCTGGAGCAGGTGGAAGCCAGCGGGGCGGATATCCGCGCGCTGGGTTCGGCGCGCCTCGCCGCCATCGGCCCGGCCACCGCGGAGACGCTGACGACGCATCACCTTGTCGTCGATTATCTGGCAGAGCGCTTTGTCGCCGAGTCGCTGGCAGAGGGTTTCCCCGATCCTGCCGGGCTGCGCATCGTCATCGCGCGGGCGGAAGAAGCCCGCGATGTGCTGCCAGAGATGCTGACCGCGCGTGGCGCCATAGTGGACGTGATCCCGGTCTACCGCACCGTGCCGGAAGCAGGCGAGGCGCCGGACTTGGCGACGCTCGATGCCATCACCTTCACCAGCTCGTCGACCGTGAAGAATTTCCGTGCCCAGGTGCCGGGACCAGTTGACGGCCCGGTCATCGCCAGCATCGGCCCGGTGACTTCGGAGACCGCGCGGGAGTTGGGGTTGACCGTCGATGTCGAAGCCGAACCGTATACCGTGCCTGACCTGGTGCAGGCGCTGGAAGCCTTTTTTGCTGAAAGGGAATCTCGATGAACGACTTCTTCCGCGGGCGCCGGCTTCGGCGCACCGCCGCGCTGCGCCGCATGGTACGCGAGACGCGCATGTCCGTCGACAACCTCATCTACCCGATGTTCGTGTTACCGGGCAGCGGCGTCAAGGAGCCCATTGGCTCGATGCCGGGGCAGTTCCGTTGGACGACGGACCTGCTCGTTGAGGAGTGTCGCCGCATCGCCGATCTCGGCATCCCCTCCGTGCTGCTTTTCGGCATTCCCGCGGAGAAAGACGCCGGCGGCTCGGAGGCCTCCGCCGCCCACGGCGCCGTACAGCAGGCCTGCGCCGCGCTTAAGCGCGCGCTGCCGGACTTATGCATCATCACCGACGTCTGCCTGTGCGAATACACCAGCCACGGCCACTGCGGCATCCTCTCGCCGGATGGCGAGGTGTGCAATGACATCACCCTGCACCGCCTGGCCGATGTGGCGCTCTCGCACGCTCGCGCCGGCGCCGATATTATCGCTCCGTCGGATATGATGGACGGTCGGGTGGGGGCCATTCGCGAGGCACTGGACGCGGCGGATTTCGCCCACCTGCCGATCATGAGCTACGCCGCCAAATATGCGTCGGCATTCTATGGTCCGTTCCGCGAGGCCGCCGGCTCCACGCCGCAGTTCGGCGACCGAAAAGGCTACCAGATGGACCCGCCGAACCGCCGTGAGGCAATGCGCGAAATGGCCGCCGACTACGATGAAGGCGCCGATATCCTCATGGTGAAGCCGGCGCTGGCCTACCTGGACATCATCGCTGACGCCCGCGCCGATTTTGATACGCCCATCGCCGCTTATAATGTCAGTGGTGAATACAGCATGCTCATGGCCGCCGTGGAGCGCGGTTGGCTCGACCATCAACGCGCGGTGATGGAAGTTCTCACTGCCATCAAGCGCGCTGGCGCCGACCTGATATTGACCTACCACGCGCCAGAGGCCGCTGCCTGGTTGGCGTAGACGCTCCTCGACGCCGGCTTCTCTGTGCACCGGGGTAGGAGAAGCCGGCATTCACCAATTGCACCTTGAATTGTATCATTGTGATTTTTTACGCAGGTGCCCCTCATCTTCGCTTACTTATTGATCGACCCATGAAAATATCCGGAATAACCGGTTGTCAATACTTGAATTAAATGGTAAATTTATCTCTAGAGTGTATATATCAATTATCATTGTGCCTGCGAGCGCAAGCACAAGGCCGGTTTTGATTGACACATGATGCTCCGACAGGTTTTCCGAACAGATTTCACCCTGCGCCTCTGGCGCACAACTTAGCGAGACACGCGGCATGTTCGCATTAGCAGAACTGGATCAGATGGCGCCCGAGACGCACGGCGGTTCGATGACCGGCGGGCTGAGCGAGCATCAGAAGCTGGCGATGATCGGCGTCAGTTATCGTACGGCGTCGGTGGCGCTGCGCGAGAAATTCGCCATTGGCCCGGAACGGCTGCCACATGTCTTACGCACCATCGCCGAACACCCCGCTGTGCATGAAGTCTTCATCCTCTCCACCTGCAACCGCACTGAGCTGTATGCCGTCATCACCGAATCCGAGGATTGGCGCGCGCAACTGCGATACCTGTTACTGGCGCACAGTCATGCGTCGGCGGATGAGGTGGAGGACTGTTTCTACTGGCACGCCGGCGAAGACGTCGCCCGCCACCTGTTTCGCGTGTCGGCCGGGCTCGATTCCATGGTGCTGGGCGAGGCGGAGATCGTCAACCAGCTCAAGCAGGCGGCGAATACCGCCCGCGGCACCGGCATGGCCGGCACCATTCTGCAGCGGTTGAACGAGAAAGCGCTGGCGGCGCAGAAGCGCGCGCGCACCCAGGCCTGTTATGACTGCGGCCTGTCGGTAGCATCACTGGCCGCCGCCGCGTGCAAGCGCGCCTTCGACGACCTGTCTACGGTCTCGGTGATGATGCTGGGCGCCGGCGAAACCGCCGAGTTGACGCTGCATTATCTGGTGAGCAAGGGCGTGCGCCGCGTATCCGTCGCCAACCGCACGGTGTCGCGCGCCGAACAACTGGTGCGGCTGACCGGCGGCACGGCGCTGTCGCTGACAGCGATGCCGGGACGCCTGGCGGATGTGGACATGGTCATCTGCTGTACGGGCAGCCCAGACCCCGTGCTTACCCACGCCATGCTGGTTGACATGATGACCGGACGGCCCGACCGTCCGCTGCTGGTGGTAGATATCGCGGTGCCGCGCGACGTGGAACCTGACGTGGCGTTGATTCCCGGCGTCAAGCTCATCAACATTGACAACCTGCACGGTGCGGCGATTGAGAGTTTGGAGCAACGGCAGGCAAAGCTGATAGCAGCCGATGAGATCATTTCAACGGAAGCCCGCGAGTTCGGCAAGTGGCTGTCCTGCCGGCGCGCCATTGCGGTGGTTGCCGACCTGCAACAGCAGATCGAAGCGCTGCGCGGTCAAATCGTCGAGACCATTACCGGTCAGTTGCAATTGGACACATGTGACTGTCTTGATGTGATTGATGCGCAGACTCGCGCACTGGTGCGCGGTATTCTTAAAGAATCGCTGTGTGCGATGCAGAATTTCACCGGTTCCGGCGACGCCACCCACCAGATGGCGTTGGTGCGCCGCATGCTAGACCAGGATTTGGAACCAGGACGGGGCGTGTAAATGCGCGAGGAGAACGTATCCATGCATCAACATCGTCTGTTGCGCCTGTTCAGCCTGCCGCTGCTGCTCGCGTTGGTTACCTTTGTGGTGATCGCGTTGGCAGCGCGCACGGCCGCGCACACACAGGAACCGGCGAAGCCCGCCGCGACCACCGCCGCGCCCGCGCCGGCCGCACCTAAAGCGACCTTCGTGGGCAGCGAGACGTGCGTCGGCTGTCACGAAGCCGCCATGCAGGAGAGCCTGCTGAAGAACTTCCACGGCGCGACGCTGGCGAAGTTGGAAACCGATGGCAAAGGCCATCTCTGCGAAGGTTGCCATGGCGCCGGTTCGGCACACATTGAGGACCCCTCCGCAGCATCCGGCGCGCTGTTGAAGCAAGTTGCGAGCAGCGGCACCGGTTGCCTCACCTGCCACCAGCCGAAGGTGTCCGCGGCGCGCTGGCGCATGAGCGAGCACTTGAAGAACGGCGTCACCTGCGATGCATGCCATATGGCCACCGAAGTGAAGACGCTGGCGAAGGAGAAGACGGCGGGCGCGCCAACACTAGCGACTCCGCCGGCCGCGGTGCAGCCGCACGCCGTGCTTAACCGCGTGCCGTCCACCGAGCGCTGCCTCACCTGCCATCAGGAGTTGCGCGGCCAGATGTCGCTGCCCAGCCATCACCCGATCAAAGAAGGCGTGACGGCATGCACAAGCTGCCACAACCCGCACGCGCCGCTGGATGACAAGGTCAAGCGTGAGACGTGCCAGATTTGCCATCCGAAGCAGCGCGGTCCGTTCATGTACGAGCACAATAAGGCGAACGGCCTCACCGACGGCTGTGTCGACTGCCATCGGCCGCATGGATCGCCAAACCGGAATCTGCTGAAGCTCACTGGCCGCGGGCTCTGCCTGCAGTGCCATGGCGACATGGTCAATCATTTCCCGGGTCGCAATTGCGCGGGTTGCCATCGGGCCGTGCACGGGTCGAATTCCAACCCGCTGCTGTTTGCGAAATAGGCTGACGGACGAACGCGTCGGAGGAGATATGCATACTCAACGTTGGATTCTGCTGCTGCTGGTGGTGCTGGGCGTCGCCGCATGGGCCGAGACGACCGTGCCCGTCGACCAGCCGGGGGCGGTAACGTCGCCACCGGCGTCAGCCGTGGGCGTCGGTCTCTCGATGATCGGGTTGGACATCAACGGCAACGTGCGTCGCTTCGAGCAGTACGCCACGCCGCCGGAAGGCGTCGCCGCGGGGATCAACCTGCGGCTGATGAACGCCAACGGGCAAGCGCTGGACCTGTATGCCCCCGAGATAACCGGCAGCTATCGCCGCGGTGGTCTGTGGATGCTGGGCGCGCCGTCGCTGGCGCTGGGCTTCGATCATGTGTCGACCCGCTTCTACAATGCCTTCGATGCCGGCGCGGAGCGCATCACCCGCGTGGCCACCGGCGCAGAAGCGACTGTCGGCTTCGGACGCGGCACGCTGCTGTTCAGCAACCACGATCTGCACCAGTCGACGCCGTCCCGCCTGAATGACGCGATTTTCAAAACTTCGCGTCCGGGCGTCGATTTTCTTCTCCCGGTGGGGCAAGGGGTGGCCGGCGTGGGCTACACGCACGAGGCTTACACCTTCTATGGGGCACCGGAATTCGATGGCAGCGACCAGTCGATCCGCTTCCGCCTGAGTCCGCTGGTGAGCGACCGGAGCACGCTGGAAGCCACTGCGGCGCTCATTCGCACCGTGCTGCCCACCACCGTCGGTTCGCCGAACCGCCTGCAGCTCGGTCTCGTCGGCACGCATGCCCTGTCGCCGACGTGGGCGCTCAACGGCGAGATCACCAGCAACAGCCTCACCGACGTCATTACCCAGAACGGGTATGCGAAGCGCGATACCCTTGCGCAGGCACGGCTGGAATACAGCGGCATCGCCCGCACCCGGTTGGCCTTCGGCGCCGGCACCCGCGATGTCGAATACATCAACGACACCCAGACGCTGGAATTTAACAGCCGGGTGGCGAACTACTTCGCCGGCGTGACGATGCGCCCGACGCGCACGCTGCGCGTGAAGGCCAGCATGCATCGCTGGAATACCGACGGCGCCCCGGAACGCACCGATACACTGGGCACACCCACGGGCAGCTCGGTGATGTGGTCGCGACGCGACCTGCAGAAAGCGGAGATTTCGCTGACGCCGAGTTGGCGCACGGGCATTACCGCCGGCTGGCGACGTTACGCGTGGGTGAACGGTGATTTTGGTGCGAAGAGCTCGCTCATCCAGCATGACGTCAATCTCTGGTGGGTGCCGCGCGAAAACATGACCGTCTACACCGCGCTGACGAACCAGGCATATGGCCTGCTCGGTCTCGATCCTACCGACGGCCAGAGCGCGACGAATGCGAATAGCGTGGTGGCCGGCTTCAGCCTGCAGGTGTCGCCAACGGCGGCGCTCGATGCCTCATACACCGATGTCGACGCGACCGGTGGTGAAAACACGAAACAGCATATCCTCGGCATCGGCTGGACGTCGAAACTGCCGCACGGAGAGTTGTCGCTGCGCTTCGCGCGCGATCTCTTCCGCGAAAGCGCCGCGTCGGCGCTGGACTATGATGCGAATTACACGGAAGGGCGCTATAGCCTGGAATTCTGACGGATATAATGGCACAACACGCAGGACATGATGCCGGTGTCGCGAGCCTAACTATCACTATACTACATACCTGCCAAGGGGGAACACACAACATGTCTCGTATGTCGAAAGCCACCTCACGCGTGGCGAGAGGCGTGCTGCTGTACGCCGCAGCCCTGGGAGTCATCGCCGTCGCGGCGCTCTCCCTGGTCGGCTGCGGTGGCGGCAGCTCGAACTCATTGCTGCCGGGCGGCGGAGCCGCCAGCGCATGGACACAGGCCAGCACGGCGGAATACGTCGGCTCGGCGAAGTGCCAGGACTGTCATGCCGGAACGTATGCGGAATACATGGCAACGACCAAGGGGAACAACCCCGCGACGCGTCACACGGTCGCCGCAAACTGCGCCAACTGCCACGTCACCGGCCCCGAGAAGCTGCCATTCAACGCGGATGGGACGATTGATCCCGCCGCGGTGCCGGCACATCTCAACGGTATCGGCTGCGAAAGCTGCCACGGCGCCGGCAGCCTGCACGTGAAGTCGCTGAAGCCCAGCGACATCACCCGCAAGCCGCCCGCGCAGGAAACCTGCGTGGCCTGTCATGGCGGACGCCCGTACAAGACGCTGGCGAAAGCGGAAGAGCTGGTTACGGCTGACTTCGCAGAGCTGAAGAATGCCGGGCCGGCTTCGACCATCCGCGGCCCGCACCACACCGGCGCGGCGTTCGTGTATGGCCGCAACGGCTTCAACGTCTCGCAAGCGATGCCCGGCCCGCACGCCACGCTGCCGAACGGCTGTCTTGACTGTCACACCCCGGAGAAGAATCCGGCGACGAACAAGACCTTCCACGGCCGCTACGACGCCACCACCACCGCGTGGAGCAAGCCGAACCTCGACACCAGCCGCACGAACTGCGCCTCCTGCCATGGCGGCCGCAGCGAAGCCTTCATGCAGGCCGGCGTACTGGAAGCGATGATCAAAATCGGCGGCAAGAGCGTGGCCGACCCGACGACCTTCGACACGAGTGGCAAGGCAGCCGACGGCATGCTGCAAACCTACTATGTGAACAAGGGTGTCGCGGCGATTTGGGCGAAGGCGGAAGCCGATCGTTCCGCTGCCGAAAAGACCATCCTCAACAACTACAAGGGCGCCATGTGGAACTTCAAGTATATCTATGGCGACCACAGCCTGGGCGTGCATAACCCCGGCTTCACGAAGAAACTCATCGGCGACATCGAAGCGATGCTGAAATAGCATTGCGGCGATCCGTCACGGCGAACGCCCCGGTCATACGACCGGGGCGTTCGTGTTTTGGTCTAGTTGTTGGCGTTCAGAGTGACGGCACCGTCGACGCCTCAAAGCCCGGCGGCAGGTAAATGCAGTCCGGCTCTTCGTCCAGGTAGCTGCCCGTCTTCGCGTAGGCGCGGGCGCGGCAGCCCTGGCACAACTTTTTAAAGCCGCAGGCACCGCATTTGCCGGTGAGGGTATTCACGTCGCGCAGATTGGCGAAGTCGGCGGAGTCGCGCCATATCTCGCCCAGCGTCTTTTCGCGGACGTTGCCTACCACTAACGGCAGATACCCGCAGGGCTGCACCTCGCCGATGCGCGAGACGAAGCAGACGCCGGAGCCGGCCAGACAGCCGCGGGTGACAGCGGACATGCCGCCGTGCCCATGACCCGCGGGCATCTGCAGGCCCTTGCGCATGGCCACCTGGCGCATGATGCGCAGGTAGGTAGGCGCGCAGGTGGCCTTGATGTGGATGCGGTCCTGCAGTTCGAAGGATTTCTCCACCAGCCACTCCAGCACCGTTTCACTCTGCTCGGCCGACAGGCGCGTATCCTCGCTGATCTCCGCTCCGCAGCCCACCGGCACCAGCATGAAGACGTGGAACGCATCGGCGCCGCGATCCAACAACAGCGCGACGATATCCTCCAACTCCGCCAGATTGTGTTTCGTCACGGTGACATTGGCCTGCAACGACATGCCGGAGCGCTTCAACGCGTCAAAGCCGTCCAGCGCCGCCTGAAAGCTGCCCGGTACGCCGCGGAAGACATCATGGGTGCCCGGTCGGCTGCCGTCCAGGCTGATGCTGACGCGCTGAATGCCGCTCTGGACGATGCGCGCTGCAGCGGCGTCGTCCACCAGCGTGCCATTGGTGGCCATTGCCACGCGGGTGAAGAGGCGGCAGCATTCATCGGCGATGTCGAAGAAATCCGGGCGCGCCAGCGGCTCGCCGCCGGTGAGGATCATAATCGGGTCGGCGTCCTGGCGAATCTCGCGCGCCACGCGCAGGATTTCCTCGGTCGTTAATTCGCCCGCGGCGAAGCCTTCCATCGCTTCCGCGCGGCAGTGCTGGCATTTTAGATTGCAGCGCGCGGTCAGCTCCCAGAAGACCAGGCGGAGCGGATAGGTCTGTGTCGTTGATTCGGGATGCATAAGCTATTCCTCCAGGCCGATTTCCTGGTCCGTCAGGTAGCAGGCGGGATCGGGCGCCCAGACGTCATCGGTCACCGCTTCCGCGCGCACGCGGAAGTTGCCATTGCAGATATCTAGCCATTTGCACGAGCCGCAGCGGCCGGTCAGCAGCTTTTTGCGGTCCTTCAGGCCGTCCATGATGGGGTCGGAGCGATCCATCCAGATTGCGCTAAAGGGGCGATCGCGCACATTGCCCAGCGGATAATGGCGCCAGAACTGGTCGGCATACACCTCGCCATCCCAACTCACGCAGCCGATGCCGATACCCGAACTGTTGCCGCCATTCATGCGCAGCAGTCGCAGCGCCTCTTCGGCGCGCGCCGGGTCTTCGCGCAACAGGCGCATGTAGAGATATGGGCCATCGCAGTGGTTGTCCACGGTCAGCACCTCGGCGGGGAAGCCGTCGTGGTGCAGTTGCGCGGTGCGGTCGATGATGAGATCGACGGCGGCGCGGGACTCTTCGTGGGGGAGGGTGTCTTTCAGCATCTTTGTGCCGCGGCCGGCGTAGACCAGGTGGTAGAAGCAGATGCGCGGGATGCGCTCTTCCCGCAGCAGGTCGAAAATGCCATTCAGGTCCGTGACGTTGCGGCGGTTCATGGTGAAGCGCAGCCCCACCTTGATTCCCACCGCCTGGCAGTTGCGGATGCCGTCCAGCGCCATGCGGAAGGCTCCCTTCACCCCGCGGAAGTGGTCATTCGTCTCTTCCAGGCCGTCGAGGCTGATGCCCACATACGACAGCCCGAATTCCTTTAACTGTTCGGCCAGCGCCGGGGTGATCAGCGTGCCGTTCGTCGAGATGACGGCGCGCATGCCTTTTTCGCGGGCATGGCGGATGAGCGGCAGGATATCCGGGTGCATGAGTGGCTCGCCGCCGGAGAAGAGCATCACCGGCGCGCCGAAAGCAGCCAGGTCATCAATGAGCGCGCGCCCCTCTTCGTGGTTCAATTCGCCGGTATAGTCGATGTCCTTCGAGTGCGCGTAACAGTGCACGCAGCGCAGGTTGCAGCGCTGGCCCACGTTCCACACCACCACCGGCTTCTTATCCGCGGAGAATTGCAGCAGGTGCGACGGCAGGTCTTTCGACCGCGCGCCATAGCGCAGCACGTCGGAGGCTTCCACGGTGCCGCAGTAGAGTTTCGATATTCCGATCATATGCGTCGTCCCACTTTGTTAGTTCGCGTATGTGTGCAGGCTTTTCGCCGACGGCAGGAAGTTAATCAGCATCCACGCAAAGAGTATCATTAAACCGGTGATGAGCGCCAATCCCATGTTCCAGCGCGGCGAGAGTTTGCCGCGATAGTCGAGATGCGTGTAAATGAGCATCGACGTCCACGAGACGAAGGCGGCCGTCTCCTTGGAATCCCAGCCCCAGTAGGTGCCCCAGGCGATCTTACCCCAATACGCGCCCAGCAGCATGCCCAGCGTGAGCAGCGGGTAGGCGATGCGCATGAGCAGCCGGGTAACGCCGATGGCATCGGACTCCGCGCGCAGCGTGCGCGCCAACGGCGTCACCAGATGCACCAGCGCCAGCACCGCAGCCACGCAGATGGCCGCGTAGGCAATCATGTAGACGAGCACGTGCGGCGCGAACCACGGACTCTGCAGCGCCGGCGGCAGCATGGCGTTCGGCACCTCGCCCTTTTTGATCACGCCGATGACGAAGGCGCTGCCTACGATGATGGCGGGAATGGCCTGGATGCGCGTCTTCGCGAAGAGCTCGATGCCCAGAGTGATGAGCGGCAGGAAGAAGGCTGCCCAGAGCATCGTCTGGCTGATATTGCGCATGGGCGGGTGCCCCAGCGCCACCCACTGCGCGCCCAGATACCAGGCGAGATAGGTCCAGCCAATGAGCAGCGGGACTGCGCTGACGGTCCAGCGCATGCGGCGATGGACCGCGGGGATATAGCCGACCAACGCGATAACCCAGATGGCCAAAATAATGATGCCAGTGGTGTCGAATGCGTGCGTGGTGGTCATTGGGCGTCCTCCTCAGGCGTCGTCTCTTCCTGGCGCGCCAGGCGGCGCCGCGGCGTGAACCACATCGAGACAAAGGCGCCCAGCACCATGCAGAGCATGCCGAGATAAATCGGCATCATCGCCGGATCTTGCCAGGCTTCGAGCACCGTATACTGCCCGCGGAACTGGTCGGTGCCGTATGAGCTCTGGTACAGCCACCATTGTCCGAGGCGCAGCGGCTTGTTGACTTCAATGGTTTGCTTCGTCGTCACGCCGGCGCCGCTCTTCACCGTCACAAAGGACTGGTAGCGTTTCGGTTCCGCCTGCGTCTGCATCATGACGAAATAGTTGTCGCCAATCTTCAGCGGGTTATGCATGCCTTCCGTCAGCCACTGCGTATGCTCGTGTCCATCCGGCGCGTCATACGCCACCTTCAGCACCGGCATGCCGCGCGCGGAATCCGACGCGGTCCATTCGCCGTTGTCCTTCGGCGTGGCGGAGGGAAGAAAGGCTTCGACTCGCACCGTGATGCCATATGCCGAAAACTGATGGCCCGGCGTCGCGGCTTTCTCGTCGACGCGGTGGAAGTCGTCCGTGCCTTTCTGCATGCCCTGCATATCGATGATCATCAGATGCGCGGTGGGCGGATAATAGTCGATATTGAAGCGGTCCAGCGTCAACATGCCGCCCAGCGGATAGCTGGCGACGACCTTCTCCTGCCCGGACATGTGATCGAATTTCGTGACGACAGCTTTGTCCGTGGATTCACCGGGGAAGAGCGGGATTTTCACCGTCACCCGCTGCGCCGTTCCCGCGATCATCGCCACCATCACGATGAGCAGCCCGAGATGGTTAAGCAGGAAGCCGATGAATCCCGGCTTCGGCCGGGCGATGCGGCGCCCGAGTAGCGCGGCGAGGTTGAGGATAATGAGCATCGACGCCACCAGGAATGGGATCGAGCTGTATAGATTGCGCAGGCCGAAGCTCGCTAGCAGTTCCTTGTGTCCGAGAGCGCGCAACAGGTCGTCTCCCGACACCTGCGTGGTGAGAATCCCCACCAGGCCGAGCACGGTGTAAATGACGATGGCCGTCACCGCGAAGGGCAACCCACCCAGCCAGCGCACGAACGGCCCGCGCCGCCAGAGCAGACCGGCAACGAGCGCGATGACGGCAAGGCCGATGGGGACGACCCAATTCCAGGGCACGGGCATGGCCAGATGCATGCCACGGCGATTTGCGAGAAACTGCAGCAGAAAGGCGATGTAGATGACCCCACCCAGCAGCATGACCGCTTCGGGCCAGTTCCAGGGCATCTGCCAGATTTCACGTTGTTCAGCCTGCGACGCAGGCGGTTGCTTGGTTGTGACCATATGGCGTAGTGTTCCATTCGTTAGGGCTTGCTTGCTGCGCACCATTTTTACATGAGTGTCATTATAATTCCCACGAAACGGGGCAGTTACACGAGAATATGAGTCGTATTTCTCATGACCGGGAAAAATGACAATCGCCGGATTGCGGCACGGTAGGAACCGTTTGCGCAACCCGGCGACGGTCATGCAGACTGAATTACTCCTCGGGCGTCTCCCGTTTCGGCCGTTCGCACGGCGGCAATACGCGTTTCAGGAATTGCGAGGCCAGGCACAGGCCCAGCAGCCAGATAGCCGACTGGGTGTGTTGCGAGAAATCGGCTTCGCCTACGCGCGCCATAATTAGCACAGAGAGGAGGATGGTGACCGCGATGAGGAAGGCCATCAGGCTGAGTGCATTGAAGCCTTCCAGGAAGCGTCCTGCGGTTTTGACGTCGCCGATGCTGCACAAGCGTTGCCGGTATCCCAGCACCACCAGTCCGAGTAGCACGATGCCGGCGCCGATGGCCAGAATCTGGCTGAAGACGCGGGACATCGGGATGACGATGGATTTTTCCACTTCGAAGCGGAAGTGGCTGGCATATGAGTAGGCGAAGTCCTTCGCATTGCCTTTGTGGCACTCTGCACAGACTGTCGGCATGTTATTTGAGTGTGCCGTCGAACGTCGATCGCTGGGGGGCAGGATGCCGTGCAGGCCGTGGCAGTGCGTGCAGGTGGCCTCGTCGGTGCGACCCAGGCGCATTACGCCTTTGCCATGCACGGTGGCCTCGTAGGCGGGCACGGTATCGGGCATGATGCCATAACGCGCCATGCGAGATTCGTCGCGGTGGCATGCCGCGCACATCTCCACGCGCTGCTTCGGCGTCATCGATTTCGGCGACGAGATGCCGTGACCGACGCCGCCGTGGCAGGACACACAGGTGGGGTGGTCGCCGGCGACCTTGTCAGGTCGACCGTGCACGTCGTCTTTCATGGTCGGCGACAAATCTTCGTGGCAGCGCGCGCAGGCCGTTTCCACCTGCTTGCGGTTGTTTACCGGGTCGGTGGAGATCAGTTTCGGATTCGCCGGATGGCAGTCGGTGCAGGTGGGCTTTTTCGCATCCGAGTGGGCTCCGGTGCGGCCATGCACGCTGTGCGCCAGCGTCTTCACCGCGCCCACGTGGCAGGCCTTGCAGGACGATTCCTTTGCCAGCGCCGCCATCGCCGACGGCGGGGTGACAGCGTGCTGATCGTGGCCGTGGCAGCTCAGGCAGTTCAGGTGACGGCCGTCCTTCAACCGTCCCGGGCCGTGCGCGCCGCCCACCATGTGCTGAGTCTGGTCGGCGTGGCAGCGTTCGCACAGTGCCGAGCGCTCGGTTTCCGTCAGCTTCTTCGCCTGGCCGATGGCGTGCGGCTGTGCGCCGTGACAGTCGAAGCAGCCGATTTGCTTCCCGGTCTTCGGCCCGGCGTGGCCGTGGGCGCTTTTACCCAGACGGCCGGCGATGTCCTGGTGGCAGCGTTTGCAATTGACGTCGGCGTTGGCCGTCGTCGTCTTCGCCGGGTGGGCAATGCCGTGCGGGTTGCCGCCGTGGCATTCCAGGCACGACAGGCCGCTTTGCGCGTCATGCGCGCCATGGGCGCTGCCGGTCAGTTCCTTCGCCTGCGCGCTGTGGCATTGCCAGCAGGTGGCGTCGCCAGCGATGTGCGCCGATTTCGGCGAGGTGAGCGTGTGCGCGTCGCGACCGTGGCAGGTGGCGCAGTCCGGCGTCGCGCCATTTTTACCGGGCGCGTGCACACTCTTCGCCAGGCCGTTCGCCTGATCTTTGTGACAGCGGGCGCAGAACGTCGTGTTCGCCGGCAATTTGCCGGCTGGCGTCATCGTGTGTGGGTTGCCGCCATGACAGCTTTCGCAGCGCGCATTGCCGGCCTTTTTTGCCAGCGCCGGGCCATGCGCGCTGTGTTTCAAGTCGGTGGCCTTGCCCTGGTGGCAGGTAGCGCATTGCGGCATCTTCGCGGTGGCCGCATCAGGGTGGGGGAAGCGGTCCACGCCCGCATGGCAGAGCTGGCAGGCCAGCCGGCCGTGGGCAGAGGCGGTGAAATGTCCGGCGTCGATCGTCTCGCCGTGGCAGCCCAGGCAGGACTCGGTATCGGACGGCGCCAACATTGTCACGTCGTCATCGGCGCGGCCGTGGGTAAGACAGAGCGTAAGCGTCCCGGCCAGCACGGCCAGGACGAAGAGGATGATATTGAGATATTGGCGCTTAAACATGGCACCCCCAGAAGGCGGCAGGCGAAACAACGAGGCATCGGCTCTTACCGGGTGGCCGGCTCCTGCACGGACGAGGCCGACTCTTCGTCCACGAGCATGCGGCGCAGCCAGGGGAAACGCCGCGCGCCGGCCTGTAGCACGCGCTCCAGCATCGGGATCGGCCAGCGCTCGGCCCAGGTGTCGAACAGCATCAGCAGGCCGGTGCCCGCCAGCGCCGCCGGGGCCAGCGGAGGACGGGTGTCGAAGACCAGGCGTTCAAGCAGCACCGCCATCGTCAGCTCTTTCAGATTGGCGAAGGCGATTTCCAGGTGGATGACCGTGCCCACCAGGCCAACAATCATCGCCAGCACCCCGGTAATCCACGCAGCGTTGCGCAGCCGTCGGGAGAAGGCGGTGAGGACGGAGACAATAGTCGCCACCAGGCAGAAGACCACCGGCATCACCGCCATGAAGTGATAATGGCGGTAGCCGAGGTGCAGCAGCGCCATGTCGATGCCGAGCATGAAGAAGGTGATGGCACTGTAGAGTGCCGTCAGTGGTCCCCACGGGAAGCGGATCGTCGGTTGTGTGTTCGTTGACTCAGTCATGCGACTGCCCTCACTACGCTGATTAGTATGGAACTTACTTTGCGACAGGTAAGCGGTCGATATATGCATCCATGCACTTATCCGTCCAGGGGGCGATTACTTCGTCTCCGTGGTACCCGCGGATTCGGCGTCGATGCGCGCCTTTTCCAGCGGATGCTCGCGCGCCATTTCCTCTTCGGTCATCGTGCCCGTCCACCACACCGGATTCATCGGGAACATATCCGGATTGAAATGCGTGTTGTAGAAGTGCCAGATGAGAATCGCCATCAGCGCGAGCGTGCCTTCATAACTGTGCGCGATATAGGCGAACCCGAAGGCCCAGTCGGGCAGCAGATTACCCAGCACCACCGGGAACCATAGCAGGATGCCAGTGGTGCCCATGACGATGGTGCCCCAGATGTCGGCGAAGTAATCGAATTTTTCGCGGAATTGGAAACGTTCCCACTGCGGCAGGTCCTTGCGCAGGCCCAGGCCCCACTTGAAGTAGTCGACCACGTCGCGTGCGTCTTTCCACGACGGGAACATCGACCAGGAGCGCAGCGTGAAGTTCGCCTTCTTCCAGCGATACAGCAGGTAGCCCAGGTGCCAGATCCAGTTGGTCACCATCATCAGGCCGGCGATACGGTGCACGATGCGCGCGCCTGTCAGGCCGCCAAAGGGCCACAGGAAGATGTGCGTCCATTCCACATGCGCGAAGTGCAGCGGGAAGCCGGTGAGCACCAGCAGCGTGAAGCTAAGCGCGAGCAAGCCGTGCTGCCAGCGCTGCGACAGCGAGAAGCGCTGGTACATACGTCCGCCGTGCGCGGCGGGCGCGTGATGCTTGCGGCGGAAGTGGTTCAGCACGTATGCGGCGATCGCGATAACGACCGACGCTCCCCACAGCACCCAGGCATACGGGATGCGCAGGTAGGCGAAGATGATGCCAAAGACCAGTGACAGCAACCCGGCGGAGATCAGGATCGTGATGAGCTTACCGCATTCCGGCACGCAGTCCTTGTCAAAGAGCTTGCGTCGCAGGTCGAGCAGCACCATGATGAAGAGGAAGGACATGGCGCCGTAGATGAGCCACATGAATGCCAGCTCTTCAATCTTCAGGATCTTGTTGCCTTCGATTTTCAGGCGCAGATGGTTCGCGCCGGACATGGCAAAATTCAGTTTCGCGCCAGGGTGGCACTTGCCGCAGGTCTGCGCCACGTTGGCCGGGTTTACCGGTGATGGTTTCGCTTCCGGCGCCATCACCGCGTGCAGTCCGTGGCAGTCCGTACAGGTTGCCGATTGGTCCTGCTTGAAATGCATGACTGCGCGGCCGTGGAAGCTCTGCAGGTAGGAATCCATCGCTTCCGTATTCATGCCGTAGCGACCCATAATGACGCTGTCGGCATGACACTTGCCACAGAGGTTCACCTGTTCCTGTCGCGTCGGTGTCGGCGGCTTCGCGATGCTGTGGATGCTTTTTCCGTGGCAGCTCAAGCAGGTCGGATGATCGCCGGCTACCTTGTCCGGGTTGTCGTGCTTGCTGGTGCCCGGCATCGCGGTTTTGTCATCGTGGCAGCGTTTGCACACGCCGACGATCTGCGCCGTGGTGCCAGCGTTGAGTCGCTGCACGGCATGCGGGGTGTTACCGTGACAGGCGAAGCAGCTTTGCCCTTTGACCCTGGTAGCGAACGCCTTGCCGTGCACGCTGCTCTGCATCGCGGTAAACTGGTCGGCGTGGCAGGCGCGGCAGGAGGCGTCGCGCGGCTTCGCCTTCAGCGCCGCCACGGGGCCGACTGCATGCGTCGTCTCGCCGTGGCAGGTTACGCAGGTGGGCGTTTTGGCGCCGTTTTTCGGGACTGCCTTTCCGTGGATGCTGCTCGCCATCGCCACAGCGGTTTGCGCGTGGCAGGTGGCGCAGCGAGCGGATTTTTCGGCGGCGGAGCGCGCCGGCGGCTTGATACCGTGCACGCTGGCATCATGACAGGCGCGGCAGTTGCGGCCGCCGTGCGCGGTGCCCGTCATCGCCTGCGCCGCGTCGGCGTGGCAGCGGCGGCAGTCGGAATCGTCATGGGCGGCGAGGCTCGTTGCTGGCTTCAGCGCGTGGACCTTGCCGGCATGGCAGTCGGCGCAGGCCTTCGCCGCGTCTCGGTGTACGCTGCCCGCCAGGGTCGATTCTACATCGTTATGGCAGGTATGGCAGGCCGTCTGCGCGGTCTTCGCCGACGGCGCGGTGATGGCGTGCGGGTCTTGCGTATGGCAGGAGCGGCAGGTGGTGCGCGGCGCGCCGCTCAATCCGGTCTGCCCGTGCGGCGTCTTGCGCATGCTCGCGGCGCTGGCGGCATGGCAGGCGACGCAGGACGCATCTTGTTTCGCGGCTGATAGGGTATGCGTCACGGGCACGGTATGCGCGGCGGCGCCGTGGCAGCTTTGGCAAGTAGGCTTGCTCGCCTTGCCGGAGGCGCGATGCACGCTGGCGGCCAGACGCCGCGTCTCCTTCGCGTGGCAGGTGCCGCAGGCAGGCTTCTTCGCGACAGTTTTTTCCGGGTGAGGGAAGCGGTCGACGCCGCGATGGCAGTCCTGGCAGGTGAGTTTGCCATGCGCGGAAGCCTGCATCTTTGCGGTGTTGAGCGCCTCGCCATGACACCCCAGGCAGGTCTCAACGTCCTTGGGGGCGATAACCTCGCTGTCCTCCTGCGCCTGTAACGGCGCAACCCGCATCTGCAGGCCGGCGATACACAGGCCGGAGACGAGGACGCACAAGTATAATAGCCAGGCAATTCTACGCATAACGACGATCTCTACTGTAATATAGTATAGTTGGGCACATCTACTGCTGCACGGCCCGGCCGCACGGCGAATGCCGTCGATTGGGCATTTCGTCGCAAAGGGGAACTATCACGTGGTCCATCGGACGAATTCGCCTCATCGCCGGGCAGCAGACTGGCCGTGATGCGAGCGAATGGCCGGATTTGTGAAGCATGGCACGAAGACGCCGCGCCGTCGACCCCTCAATCGCATCATAACGCAGCAGGGGACAGATGTCAACGCTCCCGATAAAGTTGATAAATTATAAACAGGCGTGAAATATGATGATCAGACGAGCGAAGCATAGTGAAATGCGACAGGACTTTCGCTTCCTCGTTCGGCCCTCACCCCCTGCCCCCCTCTCCCAATCCTGAGGAGAGGGGGGTGAAGCGAAAGACCTGAGAACATAAACTCGACGCTGAATTTGTTATCGTGAAATAATGCACAAATCCGTTGACGACGTGATATATATAGAGTATTGTAGATAAGAAATAGGGAGAAATGCGCGATAAGGATCATCGTTTGTATCCCGTATGCCGCGGACTGTGAAATGATGAACGATCGGTTGGCGCATGTGCCACACATGATGGCTGGCGACCGGCGTCTCACACCGATGGCATCTCTTCGGGATCAAGTAGCGATTCCGTAAGGAGTAACTGTCGTGAAACTGTCCACTCGATCAACGTATGGCCTGCGCGCGCTGGCCGTGCTGGCGTGCAAGTATGGGCAAGGCTCCATCCTCCTCCGCGACATCGTGGAGATACAGCAGCTTCCCACCACCTACCTCGAACAGTTGATGGTGCTGTTGCGCAAATCGGGTCTGGTGTCCGCCACTCGCGGCGTCAATGGCGGCTATCGCCTGAATCGCGACCCGCACGAAGTGACGCTGCTGGAAGTCGTGCATATCCTCGAGGGTCCCATCAATCTCGTCGAATGCGCCGCTATCGTGAACTGCGACCGTACGCCGGAGATGTGCGCCTTGCGTCAGATTCTCGATGGCGCCAGTGCCGTGCTCTCCGACTACCTGGGGGCTATCACGCTGGCCGATCTCTGCGAAAAACAGCATCACATAGATGCAGCAATCACCGCGCTACTCGCAGCCGAGTAAAGCAGCCCACGGTCCGACACCGGATTTTTCGGGATATTTCGTTGCATCAGCAGGATTTTACCCGCTCGCGACGTAGGAAAGCAGTACCCGGTCCCCAACCGTCTCCGGTGAAAGGGATGACCATGCTTTCGCGTGCCCGTGCTGCGCTGCTGTTCTGCCTCGCCATACTCGCCATTGCCGCCTTCGCCCAACTGCCCGCGCCGGCCACCGGCGGCAAAGACGGCCAACCACTCGACTTGCTCCTCTACCGCGGCCATTCCGAATGGGATTTTGGTCGCCAGCCGAAGCTGGATGAGACCTACCAGAAGATGTTGGCGGCGCGCGGCTACCGCGTCACCGAGGCTAATGAGTGGCAGCCGCTGTCGCTGCCGTATCTGCGCCAGTTCAACACCGTCGTCTACCTGGGGCCCAGCGCGGCGTGGGGTGGGGGATATTTCGATCATACCGAATGGCGCAGCGGCCTGCATCTCTCAACCGTGCGAAACAATGCCGAGTTGCTGCGGCAATACGTCGAGGCGGGCGGCGGCTTGCTCATCATCGCGGGATTGGAAGAAACCGGCACGCGCACCATCGAATCGTTGCGGCAGCTCTTCAAGCCGTATGGTCTCGATACGGAATGCGCCGTGGTGCGCGATACCGCTCATGCATATGAAGTCGCGAAGATCATCAACGTCTTTCCCATCCATTACGGCTGGACAGAGCGGATCGAGCCGCATCCCGTCACCGTTGGAGTGAAGCGCGTCTACTACCCGGCATATTGCACGCGCTGGGACGATAACTACACATCAATTCCGCTTCTCCCGCGCGATCCGGCGTGGACGTCCATCGTCCAGAGCATGCCCGGCGCACAAAGCGCCTGGCTGCGCGGCACCATCTACGATCCCAAAGCGGCATGGGTGCCGGCGCCCGGCCTGGAGAACCCGGCTATCGCCGTTGCGCGCGGGTATGGCAAGGGCCGCATTGCCGTCATCGGTATCTCGCCGTTCATCCTCTATTACTTCACCTACGCCAAAGAAGGCTCGTTCTCCGAGTCCGCCTTTTCGCGCATCGACGGTATCGCCATGGAAAAAGGCGACGGCGCCACGCCCAGCGATATACACCGCCTGCTCGACAACCTGTATTGCTGGCTGGGCCAGAATACCGCCGCCGGCATGGGGGGCTATGACGCCGCGCGCGGCGTGAAACCGGGCGATCCGCTGCCGTTGAAATCCGATTTCATGCTTGCCGATCTCTGGGCGAAGCGCGACCCGACACTGCACGGCGCGGATATCCGACCGATGCGCATTCTCGTCGGCGCTCACAGCGCCATGAGCGATGGCGCCGGCACCCCCGCCGAGTGGGCGACGGCGGCGAAGGCCGCCGGGTACGATGTGGTCTGCTTCACGGAGGCGCTGGAAACGACGGATATCAACAAATGGGACGCCTTCGTGAATGCCTGCGCCGCGGCATCCGATGATCGCGTGGCGTTGCTGCCCGGCCTGGACATGGGCACCGATCTCGGCGACCGCTTCCTGGTGGTGGCGCATACCGGCCGCGTCCGCACGCACCTGCTTACTCCCGACAGGAAACAGCTTTTCTGGACCGGCCACCTGCTACTGGGCATGGGCGACACGCTGCCCATTGCCGCCCGTCCGGCCTGGCACGCGCAACCGCGTGAATACGGCGCGCTGCCGCCGGACCTGTATAGCCACCTGCCCGCCGTGGCGGTGGCGACGTACCGCGACGGTAAACTTGTGGACGATGGCCGCTTCGCTTACCAATGGCTGACCGACAATGCCTCGCTGCCCATTCCCATCGCCGTGCATGAAACATACGCGCCTTCCGCCATGTCGACCGCAGCCAAGACCGGCCTGCAGAATTACGTTAATTACGATACCCCCGCCAACGCTGCCTATTATTTCCGGCAGGGCATCGCCAGCTTCGGCGGTAATCCGGCACGGCGTTATCTCAGTTCCGGCCCGCTGGTTGATGACTGCCGCATCGACAACTGGCAATCACCCACCTGGCAGATTAGCCTGCAGGCGCGCGCCGCGAAGCCGATCACGGCGGTAACGGTGCGCGATCAATATGGCGTTTATCGCCAGTTCACCCCGAAATCGCCGACCATCGACGTCGCCTGGAGCGGTGACCTGGGCATCCAGCGCTGGTTCCTGGTCGAGATCACCGATGCCGCCGGCGGCATGGCGCTGCTCTCGCCCATCCGCACGCTGCCGCGCCTGAACACCATCCGCTGCATGGACCGCCAGAACTGGTTCACCCCGCTGCCGTGGGCCGACATGGTCTATACCGGCCGCCAACGCGTCTCCACCGGCGCAAGCATCGCCGTCCCCGGCGTGAAGGTGAACCTGCCGTATTGCCCCAAATTCCAGGTGGTCTATTCCGGCGAAGGCTATTATATCCATGAATTCACCAGCGACAGCACCTATATGCCCGGCGGACGCGATCCTGGCGCCGACAATTCGCCCATCTTCCACGACGTGCCCATTCCCGAATTTGCCGGCCATACGCGCTATATCAGCTTCATGTATGGCCGCTCGATGGAATTCCGCCAATACATCACCAGTGTGACGCTGAAGAAAGACCTGACGATGCAGGCACCGGTTTGGCCGGTTTTCACGAAAGCGACGGGCAACGCTTTCGTCTACACCGATCCAAAGACCGGGCAGACAGTCGAGGGTGTGCTGGCGAAGGACGCCTTCCTCGATCTGCCCATCGGCGGCGTGTGTGGCAACGTCCTCGCGCTCACCCCGCTGCGGGTGAAAGGCAACGGCACCGTTGGCCTGGCTTGCGACACGCACGGCGCGACCGCGAAGGCCGGCACCGTCTACCGCGGATCGTACCTGCTCATCGACCCGAAGAAGGTGAAGGAGATTCGCAAAGCCTTCGGCTTCGACGGCGCCACCCCATTCACGCTGGCCATGACGCAGGGGCAGCACGCCGGCACCGCGCTCTACCTCAACCTGACGGCGAAGGCCGGCGGCGCCGCCGGCCAGATAACTGGTGGGAAGATGCCGTTGCTCGGCTACATGCCCGTTAGACTCACCGGCGCCAACCCGCGGTGGCCGGTAGGCCTCTGGCAGCCTTCCGCCGATCCCGCGAAGCCGGGTGTACTCACCAGTTACGCATTCCTCGACGGCGTTGCGCTCGGTCGGCTGAATGTCACCGCCGATGGGCGCTTCTACTTCGGCAACATGCTCACTGCGACAAATCCGAACCTCAATCTCGCATTTTCCGCCCCCTGGACGCAGGAAGGCGCGGTCATCGAGGTGAATAATCCGACGGGTAAGGCGATCAAGGCTACCATCAGCAGTCCAAGGGCCATAGCGGATCGCCTGACCATCCATACAAAAGTCACCGTGCCGGCCGGGACAACGGTCTACGTGCCGGTCGGTCAATAGAAAGGCATCATCATGTCCGTATCGCGCGAAGAGACCGGAATTATGCTCGAACTGAGCAACGGTATCACCATCGAACTGCTCATCGACAGCGGCGACATTCTCGGCCTGGGCCGCGTGTGGGCGCAGGATGTGCCGCTGCGCAGTCAAGTCGTGCCCTTGGCGCCGTATCTGAAGTCCGACCGCGGCGTGCTCTTCACCCGCTTCCGCTTCGAGCGCACTGAGCCGTTGCCCGGCGGCGGCTATGCCGTCTATACCACCGCCCTTGGCACGCCCACGTTGGAGAGCGCCTACGAGGACGAATACAACGGCATACAGGCGCTCGTTCAGCTTCATGGCGACAGCCAGGCCGAGTTGGTCTGGTTGTTGAAGCCTGAGGCGTTGCAGATCGAGGAGGCCGCCTACACCGGTTTTTCCTACGCCTGGCGCTTCACGTCGGAGAATACGAAGCTCTTCCGCATCCTGTCGCATGGTACCTGGGAAATCGGCGGCCGCGCGGAGGGCAACACCATTCTGTCCACCGGGCAAGTGACGCCGGCCATCTACACCGCCGAAGCCGACACCCACTTCACCAGCGCCTGCCTCAAGCAGCTCAAGCGCTTCGGCGATCCGCTGGGCATGTCCTTCCAACTCACCCCGCGCCTCGGTCTGCACCAGAGCTTCGACTTCATCGGCAGCGCGCAAGGTACTCTATTCGGATACTGGCCGGAAAAGGCGGACATCCGCAGCTTCCTGCAGAAGAATCCCGGCGAAGACGTGATCTTCGTCGTCGACGCCGCTCATTTCGCGTTGACCGATGCCGTGGAAATCCCGCGCAAGTGCATCCTCTTCGCGCCCGCGGATGCTGAAGGCATGCCCGAGCACACGTTGCGCAACCGTTGGAAAGACGCCCACGACTTCTGCGGCAACGCCATGCGCGCCCTCTTCAATATCCAGCGCTCGCGCCCCATGCCCGAGGCGACCATCGGCTACGGCACGCAATTGATGGACGACGGCAGCGTCCAGATGCGCGTCGGCGATGCCTGGGTGCCTTCGCAGGAATGGCTCATCGCCATGGCGGATACCTTCTTCGCCGAACTGGCGTCGAAGGGGATTCGCCGCGTCATCCCTGAACCCATCGTGCAAACCGACCCCTCCGAGCGTGGACGCGAATGCAAGCTGCACCGCGGCATCCATGGTGACCTCAACGTCGGCTCCGTCTGCTGCGTGCATCGCTATGTGCCCGCCGAGATGTGGGGCGGCATGGCGGCATGGCAGTACTATTATCAGAAAGCCCATGCGCTGGGGATCGAAGTGGGCCACTGGATCGGTCCTCACCTGTCGTATAACGCGCCGATCATCACCGAGCACCCGGACTGGGTGAGCCACACCTCTACAACCCTTGTGGCATCCGGCGGTTACCCGAATTTTGAACTGGCCTGCATGAACTGGAACACTGGCGTGCGCCAATGGATTTTCGACGACTTGAAGCGCTGGAAAGAAGAAGGCGGACTCGACTATATCTGGTTCGACTCCCTCGGCAATCTGGGCATGTATCCGGTGGACTTTTCGCGCGGCATGCAGCCGAACACTCTGGCGCTGGCCGAATTTATCGCCGACCTGCAATCCATCGGCATCGCCAACATCGAAGTTGAAGGCGTGAGCCCCTTCGGTCTCGCCGCCTGCGGCATGTTCGATCCCAACCGCGGCAACATTCGCGACGAGCAGTCCATCGTTGGGCAGAACAGCCTTGACTGGCTGGTGGGCAATGAGGACATGTGGCCCGACCAGCAGCCGCGCGTGGAGTTGCACCGCGACCGCACCGAGGAGCAGGCGCGGCAGATCTTCTTCCGCTTCCTCGCCAGCCGCACCGTGCCTATGCTTGGAGCGTATGCCCGCGCCTTTGGCCCGAAGCCGGCATGGTTCAAGGCGTATCTCGACACCTACTTCGCGGTGGAGGACGACCTGGTGCGCCGCCTGCTGCTGCCCGGACGGACAGCGGTGCGCTGGACCGGCGGCCGCGCCGATATCCTCTTCGTCTTCGATGCCGTCTCGCTGCCGGTGTCCGGCGCCGTCGAGCGCATTACCGCCGGCATCGCCGAACCGGTGGCGCAAAATGGCACGCTGCAAGCGGAGCCGTGGAACGTCTACCGCATCGGGAAATAACCCCCTCTCCCAGAATTGAGAGAGGGGGCAGGGGGTGAGGGCGCGCGCGGGAGCGCGCAGCGGTAATGCGAAGATGCCTCGCTGAAGGAGTATCCCATGGCTGAAACCCATCGCGTATTGGCTATCTGCGCCCACGACGATGACGAAGTGATCGGCCCCGGCGGCACGCTGCGCAAGCTGGCCAACGCCGGCGCCGAGGTGACCACGCTGGTCTTTTGCACTGGCAACGAGGGCTATGTCCGTTTGGAGGAGCAGGACAGCATCGTCGGGCGGCGGGTGGGGGAGCGCGCCGCTGCCCAGCGCATCCTCGGCACGGCGGGGTGTATTACGCATGAGTTCCCCGACTTCGCCAACCTGGACTGCGAGGCGGTGTATCACGCTATCATGCGCGCCGTGCGCACGGTGAAACCCCACCTGGTCTTCGCTCACTTGCCGTGTGACTACCTCGCCCACCGCACCCTCGGCCGCATCACGCCGGAGGCGGTGTGGCAGGCCGGCTGGATTTGCTCGCTGGAACTCGGCGACCCGTGGCAGGTGGAGAAGCTCTACCAGTTCTCCATCATCGAGCCCATCGCCAAGCCCTCGCACATCGTCGACATCAGCGACACCTTCCAGGCGAAGCTCGACGCCATGCACGCCTACGCCTCGCAGCACGAGGTTGTCGCCGGCATTCTTGGCCAGATCGAAGGCCGTGCCCGCCTTTACGGGGCGATGATCGGCGTGCAGTATGCCGAAGCCTTCCTCCGCTGTCCCTACATCCCCACGGCGGTGATGGACCCGATGGCGATGTTAACGGGCGTATAATTCGATGATCTGAACGACTATTCGCCCGGCGAAACATGCGGTATAATAGCGCCGAATAGCTGTATCCATCATGTTGAGAGGAGTATAGGAATGCTCTGCCCCCATTGCAACGCCGACATCCCCGACGGCAACCGTTATTGCACTGAATGCGGTCAATCGATGACGGTTGAAACGGAAACGCTGCCCCCGCTGGTCGATGTCCCGAAAAATCTGTCCAGCGGCACGGTCAAGCCCGGTTCGTTGGGGCTGCTGCTGTTATGCAGCGTCGCCGGCGGCATCATCGTCGGCATGATCTACTATTTCATAGCCCAGTTTTTCGAGTTAATTATTCTTTTCCCGATAGGCGCTGGATTCTGTCTCGGATTCGTGCTCGCTTTCATGATCACCAAGCTGAAGGTACGCAAGGTGGCGCTGGTTGTGTTGATCACGCTGGTCGGCGGCATCCTCGTGTATGGCACGAAGCTCTTCATGGAGAGTCAAAAATTCCGCGCGCAATTCATAGAATATGTGCAGAGCGACTCGGAAGGTGGAGCGGAAGCGGCGCAGTTTGCCGGCGACATACTTTCGCCATTCGACGCGTTCCGGCTGTATATCCAGATGGCCGCGGAACAAGGCATCGAAATCTCGCGTGCCGGACGCGAAGGGGGCATCCCCATTACCGGTGCATTTTTCTACCTGTTATTGCTGGTTGAACTCGGGTTGCTTTCCTGGGTGGCCATCGGCATGTCCGCCGGCGCCGCCCGTGAACCCTTCTGTGAAGAATGCGACGGATGGATGGGGGATGCCGAGTTGATCAAGGCTCATCCGGCAGACGCGCCGGCGCTGCTGGAGCTCATCCGCAAACAGGACTGGCAGGCGGTGTCGGCATTCAATTTCACCAAGCAGCCGGACGAGAAGAATCATGCCGCGGTGAAGATCGAGCGGTGCGGCACGTGCCTGAAAACGAACCTCATCTTCGAGGCCACTGTCAAAGGCCGGACGAAGCGCGAACTCTACGCCCGGCTGGCGCCGGAATCGGTGGCGCGCCTCACCCGCCTGGGCGAGACACAGCCGGAGACGTCGGCAGCGGCGGAATAATATCACTCATGTATTCGTCAGGAGGAGACATACGATGCAATGCGGTATTTGCGGGGCTGAACAGCCCGAGGCGGTCAAATTCTGCGGTAAATGCGGTGCGAAAATCGAGCCGGCGGTGGTGAAAGCCGTGCCGGACTCGCTGGCCACTGCCTCATCGGCCCCCATGCTCAGTATGGCCGGGCATACCTGGACGTCCAGTTGGTTCGACCGGGTGAAAGTGGCGTTGCTGCTGGTCGCGCTCACCGGCCTGCTCATGTGGGTGGGCGGGCTCTTTGGCGGCATCAATGGCGTGGTCATTGCTTTCATCGGCGCGCTGGCGCTGAATTTCTTCAGCTACTGGTTCAGCGATAAGATGGTGATGCGCATGACCGGCGCTCGTCCGGTGACTCCGGAAGAGGCGCCGCAGCTTCACGAAATCGTCACCGAACTCGCTGCCCGCGCGGGCCTGCCGATGCCCACCGTCTGCCTGGTGGACGATCCCTCGCCCAACGCCTTCGCCACCGGGCGCGACCCCCAGCATAGCGTGATGGCGGTCACTACCGGCATGCTGTCGGTGGTCGACCGCGACCAGCTCGAAGCGATTATCGGACATGAACTGGCGCATATCAAGCACGGTGACATGCTGCTGAGCGCCATCGTCGCCGCGCTGGCCAGCGCCATCATGTTCCTCGGCTTCCTGGCGCGCTGGGGCATCTCTATCTTCAGCGACGATGAGCGCGGCAATCTCATTGGCTTCCTGGTGCTCGGCATCCTCGCGCCGCTGGGCGCGCTGCTGGTGCAACTCGGCATCTCTCGCGCCCGCGAGTACCAGGCCGATGAAGACGGCGCCTACATTAGCGGCAAACCACTGGCGCTGGCCTCCGCGCTGGAAACCATGGAGAAGACGGTGCGCATGCAGCCGCTGCAGATCAGTCCCTCCGCCTCGCATCTGTTCATCGTCCCGCCGTCCTTCGATGGCTGGTTCGCCAACCTTTTCAGCACGCATCCCCGCACCGCCTACCGCGTCGCCCGGCTGAAGAAGCTGGTCGGCGAATCCGCCGAGGTGTAACAAATATCCGTAGCGAACGCTTTTTTTTGGCGCTCGTGCTCTGATTGAACAACTGGTGCGCACTCCCCATACCAACATCCGGGGAGTGCGCACCAGTTTTCTTCTCTCGACGTTATGTCAATGCGTGGGAAACTGCGAACGCCGTGTGCCGCGCCTGTAGGCCGAAATTCTCCAACGCGTTGTCGCGCAGCAGCATGGTGCCGACTTGCGCGGCGTAGTCCTCGCTGAAGCGCCCTTCCTCTACCTTTTCCGCCAATACGCGGGCGATTTCGCGGCGGGCGATGGCGGCGTGGCCGTAGCTGCCTTCCACGAAGATGAAGTCGCCGCCGAAGCCGTGCAGCTTATTCGCCGGCACGGTATCGAGCATGTCGGACAGCGCCCGGCGGCCGGCGGCGGGATTGATGATCCACATCCAGCAGAAGTCCACCGTCACATTAGGAAAATTCTTCGCCAGCGTCGCCAGTTCTTCTTGATAGGGGTAGGAGATGTGGTAGATGTCGAAGCCGGTTTGCGGGTATTTCATGAACAGGTTGGCCAGCAGCGCCGCCCGGCTGTTCGTGATGCGATTGCCATTACCTTCCTGCAGGCCAGTGTGGAACTTCATGCGGATGCCGTGCTCGCCGCACTTCCGGCACAGGTAGTGCATGATGAAATCCTCGAAGCCCTGCACCTCGCGGCGGTCGGGATATTCGCCGAACGCCAGCATGTGGTTAAAGGCTCGCTCGGCGTCCGCGCGGGGCACGTCTTCCCAGTAGAGCGTGCGGTCGTATGCGCGGCCGACCTTGAAGGCGCCAGCCAGGTGGGCATAGCGCGCGAAATAGTCATCGATGACGCCCAGATACTCCTCCAGGCAGGCGATACGCAGGCCGGATTCTTCCGACAGGCGGGCGGCTTGGAGGCTGGTGAAGGTATCAACCATGTCGACGATGAAGCAATCCGGATCGAAGTCGGGATTGAAGACCAGCTTCGGGGCGAAAGGATTGTTCATCGCGAAGTCGATGCCGGCGCGGTCGAACACCCGCCGGGTGAAGCCCGGCGCGATCTGCGCGCGCATGGCGTCGGTCAGCGCGTCGACAGTGTCGTCGGCGAAGTCCTCGATGCCGTAGAGATCACGGATGGCGATGCGCAGCGCCTCGCAGTAGGCGGTGTTCCACGCCTTGCGGTAGCACGGCGCCAGCAGCGCCCAGCGCTCGCGCGGCGACAGGCCGTTCCCACCGTCCATCACCCGCTGGTAGTCCGTCCGCGGCAGCCCGGCGCTGATCAAGTCGCAGTTGGCATAATGGATGAAGAAGCGGCCAATGTGGATATCATCGCCGGTCGGCAGCTCGGTGTCTCGCTGCAGGTGCTCATGACAATCGATCATCGGCACGGCATCCAGGTGCGCGTGCAGGCGCGCGTAGAGTTCGGTCTGATAGCTCGGCATAATGGTATCCTTTATCGTCGGGTGAGCATTACGATGAGCATGATGACGACGAGAATACCGAGCGAAGTGAGGCCGATCCATGCCCACAACTGCAGCGTGGAGACGGCAGATTCCAGTTGCCGCATGCGGTCACGCAGGCGCGATACCTCCTCCTGTGTCTCTTCGATACGTTTCTGCTGCGCCTGCAGTTGGCCTTTCAGCTCATCGGGCGTCGTTTCCGGCGCCTCTTCCGGCTTTCCGCCCATGGCCTTGGTCACTTCCATCACTAGTGGCGCATACTGCAGCGCGTTGAGCATCATACCCCAGAATCCCATAATGTCACCTCGTCACAATCTCAGAAACTGTTTTGAAAGTGTTCGCCGCCGCCTTGCGGGTCTGGACCGCGTCTGGTCGCGTTGGATTCGCTGGCATGTATCACCCGATACACTCGCGCGCATCCGCCTTGCCAGCCACGATCCATCCTCCGCAATCCGACGACGACCACTTCCCAAACAGTTTCTCAGTATAACAGAACCACCCTATTCTACACCTGATTTCACCATTCGTGCCGCGAAGAACCCGTCGGTGCCATGCCGATGGGGGAGGAGGCGGACGAAACCGGACAGATCGCGCGCATCGTCGGGCAGCGTCTGATGTTTCAGTCCCTCCATATCCAGCGACCACTCCGGGTGGTCGGCGAGGAACGGCCCGATGACATCCTCGTTCTCTTCCGGCTCCAGCGAGCAGGTGCAGTAGAGCAGTAATCCCCCCGGATTCGCGGCGAGCGCGGCGGCTTCCAGCAGTTCCCGCTGCAGTTTCGCCATCTCCGCGAACTGCTCAGGCGCCTTGCGCCAGCGCGCGTCCGCCTGTCGCCGCAGCGAGCCGGTGCCGGTGCATGGCGCGTCGAGGAGGATGAAATCCAGGCTTTTCGGTTCGAGCGGAAAAGTCCGGGCATCGCCGGCCTCGACGCGCACCGATGTCAGCTCCAGACGCGCCAATTGCCGCCGCAGCACCTCCAGCCGCTCCGCGGACGTATCGGTGGCAAGCAGCGAACCGGAGTCGTCCACCCATTCCGCCAGGTATGTCGTTTTGCCGCCCACGCCCGCCGCCATGTCCCAGCCAGCGCGGTTTTTGCCCGGCTTCAGCAGTTCCACCATTACCATCGAGCCCTCGCCCTGGATGCTGAACAGGCCTTCCTGATACAGGTCGATGTCACGGGGATTACCGCCGGAAGTGATAATGAGCCCGTTCGGCGAGATGGCCGTCGGGATGGTGTCGATGTCGCGCAACTTCAAAAAGCCCTGCAGTCCTTCGCGGGTCACCCAGCGGCGGTTCAGGCGCAGCGTCAGCGGCGGCGGAGTGTTGTTGATCGCCAGCAGCGCCTGAGTATCCGCCAGGCCGAATCGCGCCAGCCAGCGCGTCACCAGCCACGCCGGGTGTGAATAGCGCGCGGCTAAAAAGGCCACCGGATCCACGGCGGGATCGGGATAGGGAAGGGAATCTTGTTCGCGCTCCAGCCGGCGCAGCACCGCGTTGACCAGCTTCGCCGCGCCTTCATTCGCCCGCTCACGCGCCTGCGCCACCGCCTCGTTCACCGCGGCATGCGGCGGCACGCGCTCCAGCAGCACCAGTTGGTAAGCGCCCAGCCGCAGAATCTGCCGTACTGCCGGCTCCAACTTGTCGAGCGAGCCTTCCACCAGCAGTCCGAGGAGATAATCCAGCCGCCCCTGCCAGCGCAGCGTGCCGTCCACCAGCTCGGTGACAAAGCCGCGGTCGCGCGTCTCCAGCGATTCATGGGTGAGCGCGGCGTCCAGCACGGCGTTGGCCGATGAACCCTGCGCGACGCGCAGCAGCGAATCCAGCGCGATTTGACGTGTTCGAGCGATTGCCATGGCCAGAGTCTACCAGATGAACACGCTTCCGTACAGGTTTTTTACGTCATGTACTTGCCAGCATGCGCTTCCTCATGTAGGCTAAGGGTATGCAGATTTCCGCGCCGGCGAAAATCAACCTCACGCTCCGCGTGCTCGGGAAGCGCACGGACGGTTTTCACGCGCTGGAATCCGTCATGCAGATGATTACGCTGGCGGATGTGCTCACTATTCATGACGACCGCGAGATCGTCTTCACCTGCACCGATCCCGAACTGGAGAATCCCAATAACCTGGTTGTGCGCGCCGCGCATCTGATGTTGTCCTGCTGCACCAATGTCCAACGCGGGGCGCGCATACATCTGCACAAGAGCATCCCCATGCAGGCCGGCCTGGGCGGCGGCAGCACCGATGCCGCGGCGGCGTTGGCGGCGCTCAACGAATTCTGGGAAATCCGTCTGCCCCTGGACAAGCTCATGACGCTGGCGGCCACCCTCGGCTCCGATGTCCCCTTCTTTCTCGGTGGCCTGCCCACCGGCATCGTGCGCGGCCGCGGCGAAGAAGTGCTGCCGGTGATGCACCACTCCGCCATCCACGTGGTGCTGGCCAAGCCCGCTGCCGGCCTGTCGACGGAAGAAGTCTATCGGCGCCTCTACGCCCCCCGCGCCATCGCGATGGGCAAGTATTTCCTGGAGACAGAGGAGATGCTGCAGGCGCTCGCCATGGGCGATCTCTCGGCGATCTCCCGCTGCCTGGTGAACGACCTGGAAAAACCCGCCTTCCGCCTGCTGCCCGGCCTGGTGCAGGGCTGCATGCGCATGTATGAAGAAGGCTGCCAGGGCGTGCTGCTCTGCGGTAGTGGCTCCGCGCTCTTCGGCCTGTGTGCCGATGCCGCCACCGCCGAGCACGCTGCCCTTGCCCTCAGTAACGATTTCCCCTGGACCACCACTACCCAGTTCCTCGTTCCTCACTGATCGCGGCCGATTACGACAAATCCACGGCATACCTCACCCGGCAACGGAGAAGACTCCCTATGATATCGGCGAGAAACCGGATCACAGGGGGAATCGTCATGCGCAGATCAGTATTGATTGCTTGTGTCGTGCTGGGCGCGGCAGCATTCGCCAGCACGACGCTGTATTCCGTGGAGATGACCACGCGGCGGACGCCGGAGCGCGCCGCGCCGCTGCCGCCGGTCAACCAGGTGCTATATCAGCATCTGCCGGACGGCGTGGAACTGGGGCCAGATGTGGAGGCGGGGTATCTGCCGTATTACGGGTACGCTCCGCTAGCAGCCGCGGGATATGGTGGACGCATTGTGCCGGCGCCACTGTTAGCCTCCGCGCCGGGCTACGTGCCCACGCTCATCCGCCCCGTCGCGCCGCCGGCGGTGGAACTGCGCATGCGCCACCCGGGCGGCGGGGTGACGATCAGGCCATACACGAATATCTACACCTACTACATCCCGCGGAGCCCGCTCTTCCGCACGAACGGCACGGCTGTCTATGGCGTACCCAATGAATCGGCGGTGTATCTGTATAACTTGGAACGCCAGCGGCGCCACCATCGCCGTTAAACAGGATGGGTGAGCCGATCCGGCGGGGTTGTGGCAACACTACCCCGCTCGGAACACCAGCTTGGTGCGGCCGAGCAGCAGTTCGTCGCCGTCGGCGAGAGGGGCGCTGTCGACGACGGCGCCATTCACCACGGTTTGATTGGCGCTGCCGAGGTCACGGATGCTCCACGCGCCGTCGGTGAAGACGATTTCGGCGTGTTCGCGCGAGACGGCGCTGTCGGTGAGGGCCATGTCATTTTTCGTGCCGCGCCCGATGCGCAGGCCGTCGCGCACAGCGATGCGTGTGCCGTGCTCCGGTCCGTCGACAATCTCCAGGATGCCGGGGGGCGGCGCCAGCCGTGCAGCGACGGGGATGAACTCCGTTTGGCCGCTTAACATCACTGTTTCGCTGTGGACGGGCGGCGGAGGCGGCGGGGGAGGCGGCACCGCCGTCAGCACGGTGGATTTCGGGAGCGGTTTCGTGTCGATGGCGACGATTTTCGCCTCGTGCGCCTTCAAGCCGGCGTCCTCTCGCAGGCGCACGCTAATCGGGCCGATCATCGTATAACCTTCATGTTCGGCGTGGCGGCTCAGCAGTGTCTCAAACTCGCCCAGCAACGAATGGCCCAGCATGTTGAACTTGGCGAAGTTGTCCGGCCCAACCTCGATGACATATCCGTTCGGCACGAAGGTCGAGCTGGGGGCGACGGTTCGGTGCGCGTCCATCTCGCGCGTCAGCTTTTTGCCTAACTCTACCGGTTGCAGTTGCGTACGGAAGACGCCGTCGGTGATGCGCTCGATCAACCCTTCCAGGCGGTGTTCCAGTCGCTCGAAAATATCCACGGCGTCCTCTCGTTCCGCGTCGACATGCTGCCTATAGCGATGCCACGAACCGACCCATCCGCGCCATCGCTTCTTCAATGAGCGGCATGGCGGTCGCATAGCAGCAGCGCACGTACCCCTCGCCGCACTCACCGAAGGCGTTCCCCGGCACCACCGCCACGCGGTGCTCCATCAGCAAGCGCTCGGCGAACTCCGTGGACGACAGGCCGGTATTGGTGATGCATGGGAAGGCGTAAAACGCCCCCTTCGGCTCGAAGCAGGTCATGCCCAGCGCGCGCAGGCGGTTGAGGATGACGCGGCGGCGCTGGTTATAGTCCTCGCGCATCAACGCCACCTCACGCTCGCCATGCTGCAGTGCCTCTACCGCCGCCATCTGCGCCATCGTCGGCGCGCACATGGCGGTGTAGGCATGCACCTTGTTCATCGCCTCGATGATTTCGGCGGGCGCGGCCACGTAGCCCAGGCGCCAGCCGGTCATGGCTAACGCCTTGGAAAAGCCGCTGAGCAGCACCGAGCGGTCCCGCATGCCTGGCAATGCGGCAAAGGAGAGCGGATCGCCGTCATACGTCAGCTCGGCGTAAATCTCATCGGTGATCACGATCACGTCGCGCTTCGCCGCCACTGCCGCCAGCGACTCCATGCGCTCGCGTGGTAGGATGGCGCCGGTGGGGTTGTTCGGGTAACCGAGCAGCGCCACCTTCGCGCCGCTCTCAGCCAGTACGCGGTCAAATTGCTCGGCGGTCAACTCAAAATTATCGTTGGCGTAGGTGGGCATCAGCACCGGTTCGCCACCGGCCATCGACACCACCGCCGGGTAGGCAACGTATGACGGCTGCGGAATCACCACGCGGTCGCCCGGGTTCAACAGCACGCGCATCGCCAGGTCCAGCGCTTCGCTCACCCCCACCGTCACCAGGATCTCTGTCCGCGGGTCATAGGTGACGTGAAAGCGCCGCTGCAGGTACGCCGCGATCTCCCGACGGAGCTCGATGATGCCGAGATTGGCGGTATACCGCGTATAGCCTTTCTCCAGTGAGAAGATGCCCGACTCGCGGGTGTCCCACGGGGTGACGAAGTCCGGCTCGCCGATGCTTAGCGAAATGGCATCGGGCATGGACTCCACCAGTCCGAAAAAGCGCCGGATCGGCGAGGGCTGCAGCGATTGTACGCGATGAGCAATGCGTGAATTCGGGTCAAACGACATGGCGAGATCCTTTTCCCGGAGGCCATCCAACGTGCGCCTCCACGGAAAGTATAACAAAGGCGGGGCGGAACCGGCAAGGACGCAGTTACACAGGTGGGCGCTTTCTCGTTACAGGAGGGCGCTTCTTCGCTGTCAAGGATTCTTAACATGGGTGTTGCCACCTTTTTTCGTTCGGCGTGTCAAAATATATGACAGGGAGGTCAGGGACGGCCTGATGTTAGCGAAAACCGTCAACCGGGTACGGTTAGGATGCGGACTCATCCCCGAAGTGGAGGGGAGAGGAGAAACGGCATGAAAACATGGTATATCAGCCTGGTCTGCATATTGCTGTTGGGCATCCTGCCGGCGTTTGCCGCTGAGATGGGGAAGACTGACGTGCCGCTTGACGGCGCGAAAATGGCCACCGAGGAGACCAACCTCGGCAACTTCGTCGCCGATGCCATCAAGGACGCCAGTGGCGCCGATCTCGTGGCTATTCACCCGATGGCCTTCACCCCGAATCCGGCCATCACCAAAGGCGTGGTCGACGATCAGGCGATGCGCAGCCTGCTCGCGTTTCCGACAACGAAGATCAACACCTTGAAGATGACGCCGGCGCAGGTGAAAAAGATGCTGGAGCGCGCGCTGGCCAAGGTGCCTGAATCGAACATGGCCTTCCTGCAGTTCTCCGGCATGGAGGTGACCTTTGACAGCAAACAGCCCGCCAATGCCCGCGTCACCGAAATAAAGGTGAAAGGCAAGGCGCTGGACGTCACCGATGCCGCTGCCACGCTGGTGGTCGCCATGCCGGCTGAGCTGGCCAACGGCGCCGCGGGGTACTTCACGACCTTCAACGAAATTCAGAAGACGCGTAAAACGCTGGAACTGACGCTCATCGACGTCATCGGCAAATCGTTCACCGCCGCGAAGGACAAAACCATCGCCCCGAAGGTGGATGGTCGGCTGAAGGACCTGGCGAAGAAAGACGCGAAGTAGCAGCCCCCAAGGCTACCGCATATACGGCGGGCTATCCACACGGGTAGCCCGCCGTTTTGTGTATGTCTCCCGGCAGGGAAACCACTCCATCGTGCCGAATCAACCGATGTTATGCCCATCCTGCACATCCTGCATACGAATGACCTGCACAACAAGCTGACGCCGAAGAAGTCCGCCTTCATCGGCGATCTGAAGCGCCATTTCGCGCCGGACGTGTTGCTGCTGGACGCCGGCGACGCCGTGGGCGCCGGCAACCTGGGCGCAAATAAGCGCGAGCCGATCCTTGAACTGATGGATACCGCCGGGTACGATGCCATGGTGATGGGCAACCGCGAGAGCCATCCCACCCGCGGCGCGCTGGAGAAGAAGTTGAAGGATGCGCGCTTCCCGGTGCTGGCCGCCAACCTGCGCAACAAGCCAGACCGCCGACCCCCGCGCATCGTGCAGGAGTTCATTGATTTTGCATTCGGGGAAGAGGACGAGGAAACGGTAGTGAACGTTTTCGGCCTGGCACCACAGATCACCGCGCCCGATTCCTGGTGGGCGAAGGTGACGGACTTCGTCTTCGACGACCCGCTGAAAACCGGCCCGGGCATCGCGAAAAAACTCAGTCAGGAGAGCGACCTGGTCATCGCCCTCACCCACATCGGCTACGAGAGGGATATCCTGCTCTGCGCGTCGCCCGACATCGACCTGGTCATCGGCGGCCACAGCCACCGCGCCGTCTGCCCACCCGAGCAGCACGGCCACGCCTGGCTGGCCGCCACCGAGGCGCAGGCAACGCACATTGGCCACCTGATGGTGACATACGAGTTCGAAGGGATTACAGCGATTACCGGCGAGTTGATCGCGCTGCCGTAATGGCGGTTTACAGCTTTGCCGTCAACTGGTACGCCAGGATCTCCGTCGAATGGCCGCGCGTAGCGGCGATGGAGATAGTGGTGGGGCTGGTGAGGTATTGCTGGAACAGATCGGACAGCGCCTGCTGAATCGAGGCGTCGTCGGTCTGCTCGGTGAGCGCCTGGGCGACCTTGGCGTTCAGGGCGGTGACGGCTGTGCTGTCGGATTCGGCATAGGTGGCGCTGACGGTGGTGAGATAGCCGCGCACTGCGCTGCCCTGGTCCTTCTCTGTGAGGCTATTCACCGTTGACAGCACGCTCCGCAGCGTATCGGGATCCTTCGTGGCCAGCGTGTTGATCGTCTGCAGCACACTGAAGTCGGCGGTGGTCATGGTGCCGGTAGTGACCGCGGAGATCGCCTGTTGGAAGCCGGCCTTCACCTCGGCATCGCCGGACGCCGACGCCACCTGGCTCGCGCGGTTCATCCCCTTGCCGATGGCGGAGAGCGTCAACTGGCGCGCCTGTGCCTGCAGCACCAGCGTCATCGGATTCATCGCGGCGGCATCAGGTGCCTGCTCTTTCGAACTGTCCATCACCTGCAATAGCGAGCGTACCGATGTAATATCCATAACTGAATCGCCTCACAACTATCTATGCGTATCATACCATATTCGCCGGGTATGTATGCGATTAGTCCGCAAAAAGTTATGCGCTGCTGTCACTTATCGCAAGCGCTTCCGCCAGTGCCAGCAGATTTTCCTCCGGAGTATCCGGCGGCACTTCGCAGCCGGGAGAAACGCAGAGGCTGTCGCCGCCGTCGGCGACATTTTGGCGGGTGGCGCGGCGCACGTCGTCTGGGGTACCTTGCAGCATCACCGCCACCGGATCGAAGTTGCCGTTGGCAACGGGGCCGGTGGGCCAGGCGGCCAGTGCCGCGCGGATATCCACCATCCAATCGAGGTCAATGATGTCCGCGCCGGTGCGCCAGACATCGTCCAACAGGTGGGTGATGTCGCCGCAAATGTGCAGCTTTACCGGCGCGCCGGCGTCGTGGATGGCGGCGATGAGGCGCTGTTCGAAGGGGAGAATCTGCTCGCGATAGAGGTCGGGACTCACCACCGAGGCGGCGGCGTCACCGATGCCGATGATGTCGGCGCCGGCGGCGATCTGCGCCTTCGCGCAGTCGATGGCCTGCTCGACGAGGAGAGTGAATACGTCCTCGATGAACGCCGGCTCCTCGTAGAAATCCATCAGTGTCTGCGTCAGACCGCGCAGGTCTGACAGTTCGGCAATGGGCCCTTCCACCCAGCCGAGGATGGGGTAGTGGTCACCCGCTTCCATTCGGTACAGCTCGATGGCACTGATGCGGTCGAGGATGCGCGTCGATGCCCACGGATCAAAGCGCCGCAGCTTTCCAAGGTCGTCCGTGCTGGCGAGAAAATGCTCGGTGCATACCGGAAGGCTGTCGTAGGGGAAGGTGACGATTGCGCCATAGTCGGCCGTTTCGCGGTAGGCGTCCGACATCGTATTCAACAGGTCGATGCCAAAGCGCGCGTTGCAACGCAGGTTAGCCTCAACCAGCACACGGTAGTCCTGGCAGAATTGGTCGTATGGCCGGCCGATGTAGCGGGCCGCGAACTGCATGAGGATCGCCAGATTCGGTGGACGATCCACCACCTCGCCGCGCAGCCGCGCGAAGAGCCGTTCTTTGGGCGTCATACCAATCCTCCCCCTCATCCCCTGGCCCCTCTCTCCGGGAGAGGGGGTATTCGAGGTTATGCCATCTTCAGCAGTTCGTCCAGTGAGTAGACATCGAAATCCTCGCCGGCACGGCGGGCTTCAAGGGCCAGCAGCAGCGCTTCAGCGGTGTCCAGCGAGGTGAGGCAGGGGATGTTGTGCTCCACCGTGGCGCGGCGGATGCGCGCGCCTTCCTGCTCCACCGTCTTTTCCGGCGACAGCGTATTTATCAGCAGGTCGATCTTCTCGTCGCGGATCAGGTCGAGCATGTTCGGGCTACCCTGGCTGATTTTGGCCACGCTCTGCGCGTCGATGCCGTTCTGGATGAGGAACAGTGCCGTGCCGCGGGTGGCGTAGATTTTGAAGCCCAGTTCGCGGAAGCGCCGGATGACCGGCAGCGCCCGCGGCTTGTCGCGGTCGGCGATGGTGGCGATGAGCGAACCGCGAAGCGGCACGTCGATGTGCGAACCGACCATCGCCTTGTACAGCGCGTGCGGGTAGGACGGGTCGACGCCCATGATCTCGCCGGTGGATTTCATTTCCGGGCCGAGGGAGACGTCTAACTCGGTGAGCTTGGAGAAGCTGAACACCGGCGCCTTCACCGCGAAATACGGCCGCTCTGGGAAGAGGCCGTGTTGGAAGCCTTGCTCTTTGAGCGTCAGGCCCAGCGCGCACTTCGTCGCCAACGCCACCATTGGCACGCCGGTGACCTTGCTCATATACGGCACAGTACGCGAGGCGCGCGGGTTTACCTCGATGATGTAGACAACGTCGTTTTCGTCCACCACGTATTGAATGTTCATCAGCCCGACCACGCCGATGCCCTTGCAGAGGCGCATGGCGTAGTCCACCACGGTGTCCTTCACCTGCTGTGACAGGGTGACGGGTGGGTAGACGGACATGGAGTCGCCGCTATGCACGCCCGCCGCCTCGATATGCTCCATGATGCCGGGGATGATTACGTCGGTGCCGTCGGAGATGCAGTCGACCTCTACTTCCTTTCCGACGATGTAGCGGTCGACGAGGATTGGCCGGTCGGGGGCAACATCTACCGCGTAAGTCATGTAGCGCGTCAGGTGTGCTTCATCGTAGACGATTTCCATTGCGCGGCCGCCGAGCACGAAGCTGGGGCGGATGAGCATCGGGAAGCCGACCTCGCGGCTGGCTTCCAGCGCTTCCTGCACATTGGTGACCGCACGGCCGTTGGGGCGAACAATCTCCAACTCGGTAAGCAGCGCGTCGAAGAGCTTGCGGTCTTCCGCCAGTTCGATGCCGCGGAAGTCGGTGCCGAGGATCTTTACCCCGGCTGCGTGCAGTGGTCCAGCCAGGTTAATAGCCGTCTGTCCGCCGAACTGCACTACCACGCCCTCCGGATGCACCTGGTCGATGAGATTCAGCACGTCCTCGACGGTGAGCGGTTCGAAGAACAGGGCATCTGAGGTGTCGAAGTCGGTGGAGACCGTCTCAGGGTTGTTGTTGATGATGATCGCCTCGTACCCCTCCTCGCGCAGCGCCCACACAGAGTGCACGGAGCAGTAGTCGAACTCAATCCCCTGTCCGATGCGGATGGGCCCGGAGCCGATGACAATGACGCGCTTTTTCTGATCAGCCATTACATAACCTCAACGATACGAGCCACTAGTAGATGCCCACAGGGATTATTCGGGGTATTGTTACGCGCTCCCGCGCGCGCCCTCATCCCCATCCCTTCTCCCAATCCTGGGAGAAGGGAGTCGGCTCTCACAGCCCCCTGCTCTGAAAAATCCCTGTGGTCGTATACTAGAGATACGGAGAGATATTATTCGAAATCGTAAATCTGCACCTTTGTCCAGAACGTTTTGAACTGGTCCAGGAACGCAAGGTGAATCGGGTGCGTCTGATAGGCGTCATGCCCGGCCAGGTCGCCCAGGTTCACCACCAGCCCGACCGAATAGCTGCGGTCGATGACCGGTCGGTCGGTAGCTGCCGGCGTGCCGACAAAGCCGCTCTTCACCGTTGGCATCGTCGTCAGCGACTCGACGCCTTCGCGGAAGGCAGCCCGCTGCTCGTCGGTCAGGTCTTCCCGCAGCCAGAAATATACAGAATGGATAAACATGGTGTATTCCTTTCAGTTACAGCGCGCCCGCCAGCTCATTCTCCCGATCGTATGTAGAGTAGAAATACGGCGTCTCGGATTCGAACTCCGCGGCGCAGGTGTCTACCATTTTGTAGACCGGTTGGATGTTCCACTGCTTGCGCAGTTCGCGGATGTCGATTTCCTTTACGCGCCACAGCTCGGCCAGGTAGTGGTCGTTGAAGCCCCATTCCTTCGCGCGACGCAGCATCGCTTCGTCGGGCAGGCCGTGGTGCTTCCGGAATTCCATCTCTATGTCGACCAGGTCTTTCACCTTCTTCAGAAACCAGGGGTCAACGTTGGTGAGCTGTTGCACTTCGCCGATGTCCATGCCGCGGCGGAAGGCTTCGCAGATGGCGAAGAGGCGCTCGTCGGTGGCATGTTTCAGCACTTCTTCCAGCTTCATCTCCGTCCACTCGCCGGTGCCTTTCATCGCCAGTCCGAGCTGTCCGATCTCCAGCGAGCGCACCGCTTTCATCAGCGCGCCTTCGAAGGTGCGGTCGATGGCCATCACCTCGCCGGTGGCTTTCATCTGCGTGCCGATGCGCCGGTTGGCGAAGTTGAATTTATCGAACGGCCAGCGCGGGATCTTCAATACGCAGTAGTCCAGCGCCGGCTCGAAGCACGCCAGTGTGCGCTTCGTTACCGCATTCTGTATCTCGTCCAGATGCAGGCCCACGGCGATCTTTGCCGCCACGCGGGCGATGGGGTAGCCGGTGGCCTTCGACGCCAGCGCCGATGAGCGGCTCACGCGTGGGTTTACTTCGATGACGTAGTAGCGGAAGGTTTTCGGGTCCAGCGCAAGCTGCACGTTGCAGCCGCCTTCGATGCCCAGCGCGCGGATGATCTTCAGCGACGCCGTGCGCAGCATCTGGTACTCTTTGTCTGACAGCGTCTGGCTGGGCGCGATGACGATAGAGTCGCCCGTGTGGATGCCCATCGGATCGAAATTCTCCATGTTGCAGATGGTGATGCAGTTGTCGTTGCCGTCGCGCATCACCTCGTATTCGACTTCTTTCCACCCGAGCAGGCAGCGCTCCAGCAACAATTGCGAGGTCATCGACATGCGGAAGCCGCGGATACAAATGTCGTGCAACTCGTCCCAGTTATAGGCGATGCCGCCGCCGGTGCCGCCCAGCGTGTAGGCCGGCCGCACGATGATGGGGTAGACGGGCTGTCCCGTTTTCACCGCGGAGCGCTCCAGCTCGTCAAGAAATTCTTCCACGTCATCCATGCGCTCGACGATGGCTGACTCCGGCACCGGCTCCCCGATCTCTTGCATCAGCGCCTTGAAGTGCTCGCGGTCCTCTGCCTTCTCGATGGATTTCAGCGGGGTGCCCAGCAGCTCGACGTGATACTCCTCCAGCACGCCCTTCTTCGCCAGTTTGGTGGCCAGGTTCAGTCCGGTCTGGCCGCCTAGCGTGGGCAGCAGGCCGTCCGGCCGCTCCTTAGCGATGATGCGCGTGAGGAACTCCACCGTCAGCGGCTCAACGTAAACCTTATCCGCCATATTCATGTCGGTCATAATGGTCGCCGGGTTGCTGTTCACCAGCACCACCGACAGCCCCTCCTCGCGCAGCGAGCGGCAGGCCTGGGTGCCGGCGTAGTCGAATTCCGCCGCCTGCCCGATGACGATCGGGCCGGAGCCGATGACCATGACTTTTTTCAGATCGGTTCGCTTTGGCATTATCTATCCTCGACTATAGCTATCAGCTATCCCATCCGCAGCACCCGCGGTACCGGTATCCCGATCCACATGGGCAGAGCGCGTTCTCATCTAATAGTTCCAGCAGTTGCAGGGGGACGCCGTCCGCCCACGCCCGGATCAGCGCCATTACGCCGAGATTCGGCACCACATCCCGTTCTTCCAGCACTTCACCCGCCGCAGCTTTCGCAAACCAGCGCGCCTGCATGATATCCGTATCACCATGTTCGGCTTGCGGCTCCTTCACCGTGGCGGCAAAGACGATGCGCAAGCTCAGCGCTTGCACCTTCGGTTCCTCAACGACGCTCACCAGGCCCAGCGTTTCCGCGAGGTAGCCCGTGCGCTCCGGCAGCATGGCCGCCGCGGTTTGTTGCACGGTGCCTTCATCCACCGACGCTGACGGCAGCAGCCAGAAGCCGGCGTATTCGCCGCGCGCCAACTGGCAGAGCAGCAGGTGGTCGTCGCGTTCGACCAGCGCGGTCGCGGTCACGCGGAGATGCTGTCCTCGTTTATTCAGTTTGGACCAATTCACCGGTTGGGTCATAATATCGATCAAACAACCATTCCAACATAAACGTTTTGAAATCCGTCAGCGTGTCGAGCACGTCGCCGACATGCTGGTAGACTTCCACCGACGTGACGTCCTTGTATTGAAACATCAGCCGGTCGCGGATTTCCGCGCATTTGGCCAGCCGGGCCGCCTTGTCGCGCGGCATCAGTCCATATAGCGGCAACAGTAGGAACAGGTCGCGATAATCGCGCGCCGCCAGCCGCATATTCCGGTGTACCACGCTCAACGTCACCAGGATAGCGCTCTGGATGCCCTTCAGCAGGTAGGATTCCGCCATCCCCTTGTTCATGTCGTCGGCGGTGAACTCGCTTGGTTCCATGCCGGCGATGCGCCGCAGCTCGCGCAGGTAGCCGTCCAGCAGCTTCACCTGCCGGTACAACGGCGTCAGGAATTTGCCAACCGGCACTACCGCGGGCGCGCGTTCGAATGACGGCGCCAGCGACGGCGGCGTATCCTGCTTCGTGCCGTGAATCCGCTTGCTGGCGTTCCATTCCAGGAACACGTTGTAGCGATACAGCCGGTCTCGCTCCACGCTTTCCAACGCGCCGTACGCCACCTGGGCGTTGAACGCCACCTCGCAGGCTTCGCGGTAATCCAGGTCCTCGATGTCGACGAAGGCTACCTCGTCGCCAGTCAATGGCTTGAAGTGGCGGCGAATCTTCGCCAGCCGCCTGGTGATATGCTCGCCGGAGACGCTACGCGCGAAGCAGAGCACCACGCGCGCGGTGTCCGGCTCCAGCAGCGCCATGCGGTCCTCCGCCGGTCCGGGCTGATAATAGGCCAGCCGTACATCCGGCCATCCCATCAGCAGCGCCTTTACTCGCGGCAGTAGACTGCCGGTCATCGTCGTTGTCGTCGAAATGGACGGTGAAGAATCTTTGATGTATTCCTGCGTCATAAGCTGTTCCCGAATCAAGGGGGGGAACGCGGTCATTCTCCTTTTCATTTGGATCCCGGCTCAAGCCGGGGTCTGATATGGGCCAGCCGGCTGAAGCCGGCTGACATTTTCTGGTTACGCGGTCATTTTCGCCTTCGTTTCAGCAACCAGGCGCACATACTCGTCGAACATATATTCCGTGTCGCGCGGGCCGCCGCTGGCCTCGGGGTGGAACTGCATAGTCATGATGGGCAGCATCCGATGCACCATCCCTTCCACCGTGCCGTCGTTCAGGTTGACGTGCGACACCTGCAGGCCGCTGCCGGCGATGCTGTCGCCGTCCACCGCGTAGCCGTGGTTCTGCGCGGTGATATGCACTTTGCCCTGGCGCACCAGGTCCTTTACCGGGTGGTTGCTGCCGCGGTGCCCGAACTTTAATTTAAAGGTGCGCCCGCCGAAGGCGTGGGCCATCAACTGGTGCCCCAGGCAGATGCCCAGGATCGGCACGCCGGTCGTCACCACCTTTTTCATGCTCGTGCAGGCATACTCAAGCATCGCCGGGTCGCCGGGGCCGGGCGAGAAGACCACGCCGTCCGGATTGCCCTCCAATATCACCGACGCCGGCGCGTCGCACGGTACCACGCGCACCGTGCAGCCGCGGGTGGCCAGCAGGCGCAGGATGTTGCGCTTCACGCCGTAGTCCACCACCGTCACGCGCAGCGGCTCCGATGCCTGGAAACGCTTCATCGCATCGTAGGGCGCCTGCACTGTCTCTGTCCACGGGTAGGTGCGCCCGCCGCTCACTTCTTTCACAAAATCGTTGGCGCCGTAGTTTGGTTCGGCGGCGATGCGCGCCTGCAGTTCTTCTACCGACAGGTCTTCGCCGCTCAACGCGCCCATCATCACGCCGTGCGAGCGGATGATGCGGGTGAGCATGCGTGTATCCACCCCGGCGATGCCCGGCACGCCGCGCTCCTTCAGGAACGCGTCCAGCGCGCCGGTGCTGCGCCAGTTGCTGTGCGCGTCGCACAGTTGCTTCACCACGAAGCCGCGCACCTGAATATCGCCGCTCTCCCAATCCTCGTCCATCACCCCGTAGTTGCCGATGATCGGGTAGGTGAGGGTGAGGATCTGCCCCCGATAACTCGGGTCCGTCAACATCTCTTGATACCCGGTCATCGAGGTATTGAAGACTACCTCGCCGACACGGGTCACCGGCGCCCCGATGGAGGAGCCGGAAAAGACGGTGCCGTCACTCAATACAAGTTTTGCGTTCATGGTTAGTTCCTGGTTCCTGGTTCCTGGTTCCTTGTTAGCGGAATTTGTAGCCTTGTCGATCGGTATTGGCTAGATAGCGGAGCATGCCTCCGATGAGGCGACCGGTATCTGCCGCGAGACTCATGGTGGTCTCGAATTGCGCTTGATCGATATATTGCACGTCGAGCGCAACGTATAACTGTGACTGCACTTCTCCGAGCGATCCTTTGGCCAACGACAGAAACTGCCGAAATTCCTTGTTGCCGTCCCGTTCAAAGCCTTCCGCGATATTTGACATGACTGATACGGCAGCGCGTCGTATCTGATCGCGCAAGCCGAAGTCTCTGGCAAATGCTCCCTCGGCCGTGAGCAGGTAAATGGCACTGGTCAACTCACGAGCTTTCTTCCAAGCTTCAATCTCCTCAAATCTCGTAATCGTTGCCATCACATCCGCATCTCCCACAAAGAACCAGGAACAAAGAACCAGGAACTAAAACAACACTTCACCCTCGGCCATCACCACCCGACCCCCGGCGATGGTATACATCGGCTTCCCCTTGAACGTCATCCCGGCAAAGGGGCAGTTGCGCGATTTGGAATAGAATTTGTCGGGGTCAACAGTCCAGACGTGGTTGGGGTCGACGAGGGTGAGATTTACTGATGCGGTTGAGTCATACGCGAATGGTGAGGATGTCATTGCATGAATTAAGCGATCAAATGCCAGCTCACCCGCATGCACGAGAGACATGCATACCCCGAAAGCTGTCTCGAGACCGATAACACCGAATGGTGCTTCATTCCAAGAGCGTGCCTTCTCGGCAGGTGTGTGCGGTGCATGGTCCGTTGCTATGAAATCGATAAGTCCATCGGCCAACGCTTTGCGCATAGCTGACATGTCTTCTCGACTGCGCAGCGGTGGGTTCATTTTCCAATTTGCATCAGGTCCATCCGCCCGCTGTGGAATATCGTCCTTACACAGCAAAAGATGGTGTGGTGTCACTTCGCTGTAGACGAATGGGCTTCGTCGGTTGAGCTGGCGCGGATCTCCTGGCAATCCATGTAGTGCAATGAAACGCTCGCGATGGCGCCGATTTGCATCCAGTATCAATCCTAGGCTCTCTGCAAGGCTAATGTGTTGAACCCTTAACTTTCCATTTAGGAACGCATTTTGGTCAGCCTGTTCAAGTGCATCGATATGTAGGCGGACAATATCGGCTTCGCGCTGGTATGGAATACCAGCACCGAGAGCGGCTGACACCCGTTCTGATACCCGTGGTGTCTCTTCGCAATGGGCCGACAAATAGGCTTGATAGGGAGCCAGTTTCGAAAAAGCCTTTGTCAATAACTTTTGGCTCAACAACGGCTCGCCATCATCACTGAAGACGTCAACGTATTTCCTCAAGGTGTCGATGTCGGTAAACTCTCTACCGCCTTGCCCAAGGGTTAATGCCGCTTTCGTCGTCACAGAGATGGGAATGCCAAGCGTATTCAGTCGGGCATAAAAGCGCTGTACGGATTCGAGTGAATCGATAACCGGACGCGTGTTCGGCTCACAATTGACCGTGCAGTAACCACCCGCTGCGGCTGCACGCGCACCCGATAGCAGATCTTCTTTATCGGTTAATCCTGGGTCTCGGAAGTGTACGTGACCGTCGACGAACGCAGGGACAGCGACAAGGCCATTGCCTTCGATAATCTTGGCATCTGCTGGTATTCGAGTAGTATCGACAGTTATGGAACGACCATCTGTGAATAGATCGCCCACCTCACCCCGATATTCTATATTCTTTACAAGCACCCCACTCATACCGCCACCTCCTCCTGCACCGCTTCGCAATATGCGCAGCGGAGGGCGCCGTCGGCGAGTTTGGTGGTGGCGGTGGGGATGCCGCGTTCGGTGTGGGTGATGCAGCGGCGGTTGTCGCAGGTGAAGCCCGGAGCCAGGGTGGGGGAGTCGGCGCCGGGGTGCAGGTCGGCGATCGGTACGAGGCGGAGCAGGGCGGCGATGAGCGCCATGCGCACGGGCACGCCGTAGGCGGCCTGGCGGAAATAGGCGGCGCGGGGATCACCGTCCAGCGAGTAATCGAGCTCATCCACGCGCGGCAGCGGGTGCAGCACGATGGCGTCCTCGCGGGCGCGGGTGAGGGTGTCGCGGGACACCATGTAGGAGGAGCGCATCTGCTCGAACTCCAGCGGGTCGGCGAAGCGTTCCTTCTGCAGACGCGTGACGTAAAGCACGTCGCATTCGGCCAGCAGCGGCGACTCCAGCGACTCGGCGTGTTCGCAAGTCAGCCCATGCTGGGCAGCGAGCATCGCCCGCAAGTCGGCGGGCAGCTCCAACCCCGGCGGGGCGATACAGACTACGCGGGCACCGAAGCGCGCCAGCCCCTGGGCGAGGGAATGGACGGTGCGCCCGTGCTTCAGGTCGCCGCACAGCGCCACAGTGACGCCGGCGATGCGGCCCTTCTCGCGGTAGATGGTATACAGATCGAGCAGCGTTTGCGTGGGGTGCTCGCGCGCGCCGTCGCCGCCGTTGATCACCGGTACGGCGCAGAACTCGGCGGCCAGCTTCGCCGCACCTTCTTTGGGGTGGCGCAGCGCGATGATGTCAGCATAGCTTTCCACGATGCGCACGGTGTCTGCCAGCGTCTCCCCTTTGGCGGCGGAGGAGGCGTTGGGGTCGGCCATGGAGATGACTTGCCCGCCCAGCCGCAGCATCGCCGCCTCGAAGGACATGCGCGTGCGCGTGCTCGGTTCGTAGAAGAGAGTGGTGAGGATGGCGTCCTTCGCCAGGCTCAACCGCGCGCGGGTGCCGTTGAAGCTCGATGCCACCTCGAAGAGGCTCTCGATGGCCGTGTTAGAGAGATCGCGGATGGAGATCAGGTCCAGTCCGGTCATAGCGTTGCCTCCTGTGGCGCCAACCGCACCACGCCGACTTTGTCGATGTTATCCACCTCGGAGAGGCAGACGAGGACGCGCTCGGCATGGGCGGTGGGAATGTTTTTCCCGACGTAATCGGGGCGGATGGGTAGTTCGCGGTGGCCGCGGTCGATGAGCACCGCGAGCTGGATGCAAGCCGGACGGCCATGCTCGACCAGCGCGTCCATGGCGGCGCGGATAGTGCGGCCGGTGTAGATGACGTCGTCCACCAGCACCACGCGGCGGTCGGTGAGCGGTATGGGGATGGCGGTGGGCAGCGACGCAGCCACGGGATTAATGCCGGCGTCGTCGCGATGCATGGAGATGTCCAGTTCGCCCACCGGCACGTCGCTGTTTTCAAAACGGGCGATGAGCGCAGCCAACCGGCGCGCCAACGGCACCCCGCGGGTGTGGATGCCGACCAGCACGAGATCGTCCACGCCGCGGTTACGCTCAATGATCTCGTGCGCCACGCGCGTCACCGCCCGGCGCATATCCGCCTCATCGAGGATCTGCCGCTCTTCGGCAGGCACAAAAAAACCTTCCCGAGAGATGCTCATCGAGAAGGCCCCGCATATAGTTGTGGTGCTGCCATCATATCCTACCCTTCGCAGCCTCACAGGACTGCAAGTTAAAAGGTTGGGTGTCGATGAATTATATCAGCGGGGGCGGATGGCGTCAAGGGTGTGACCGGGTCTCACCTCTCCCCCCTCCCCCTCCCCTAGATGGGGAGGGGGAGTGTGTGTAGGAATGGTGGAGTGTGTCTATGCCGCCATCGAACTCGTGCCCGGCTCCCAGGTCGCTTTCGTCACCGCCTCGCCGCGCAAGGCGCATTGCAGGCGCTCCTCGATGAACGCCCAGTCGAGGTTGTTGAAGACGGCGTCGATGAACTTCGCCCGCGCGGTGCCATAGTCCATGAAATAGGCATGCTCGTAGGCATCGAACGCGAAGATGGGGGCGGCGTCCCATATGGGGTAGGTGTGGTGGGTGTCGCCGAGGTAGATGTGCAGCCGCTCATCGAAGCGGTCATAGGCCAGCCAGGCCCAGCCGCGCGCGCTCATCACCGTCCCGGTCATCTCCGCGCGAAAGTGGTCGAACCCGCCGAAGTCGCGGTCGATATATTCTGCCGTCTTCCCGGAAGGCATGCCACCCGCGCCGCGCTGTAGCGCGCCGAAATACAGTTCATGGCTCTTCACTGCGTTCAACGCGAAGGCCAGCTCGATTTTTACCTCGCGCACGTCGGCATACGTCGCGTTCCCTTTACTCACGTCGATCTGCCCCAGTTTCGCCGTCAGCTCGTTCACCTTGGTGATGTAGCCCTTATACAGCGAATAATGTTCCTCCTGTTGCCGCTGCGATAACCCTTCCACCCCCTGCACTGAGGCAAACTCCTTCGCCATCAACGCCATAGTCCGCTCCTTTCACGGTCAGTTTCTGGAATAGTAGCGGAGGCGCGCCGGCCGGTGCATGCAGAAAGTCGAACAAAAACACCCTCCCCCTGCCTGCGCAGGGGGAGGGTGGGGAAGAGACGATTGACCAGACGGGTTATTTCACCGATCCGTTCGGATACTCCTTCAGGTTGCCGTCCATCGACAGCAGCGTAGGGGTGCCTTGGAGAATCGCCTGCAGCGCGTCGATTTCCGCCGGGCCGTCGCCCAACGGCAGCGCCACCTGGCCGCGGCTCACTACCGAGCGGCAGATGCCCATCATCATCTCAAAGCCTTTGTAAGCGTTCTCGATGTTGCACGGGTGCACGGCGGCGGCGTCATCCAGCCACGTCGCCATGTCGGCGATGTAGGGGGGCATGTCCAGGTCGTAGTTCATGCAGCCGGGGCCGCTTAATACGCCGTCCTTCGTCACCGCGCGCCAACCGCCGCCGGTGAGCGTTTCCGCGAAGCCTTCGGTGCCCTTGGCGCCGATGCGGCACTTGCGCCACCAGTAATCGACTTCCGGCACGTCCGGGGCGCCGGCGCCGGTCTCCACGTAGCCGCGCACGCCGTTGCTGTATTGGATGATGCCTGCCACATAGTCCGGCGAGGCGTGGATGTCGCTGAACTTGCCGGTGCCGCTGGCCTGGCCCATCACCCAATCGGCCTCGTAGCTGCCGTTGAACCAGCTCATGTAGTCGATCATGTGCGTCATCATGTGCATCATCCAGCCGGTGGCGGTGCCGTAGACGGTCTGCACGCGGCCGATGGCGCCGCTGGCGACGATCTCCTTCACCTTCTGGTAGTGCTCGCCGTAGCGGTGCTGGTGGCTCACTACCGTCTTCACGCCGGCCTCACGCACCAGTGCCATTACTTTGCGGGCTTCGGTGGTGGTCAGCGCGATCGGTTTCTCGAAGGCGATCAGTTTCGCGCCGTTCTCCACAGCGATTTTGATCATGTCGATGCGGATATTCGGCATGGTGGCGAAGCAAAAGACGTCGGGACGAAGCCCTGCCGTCAACGCGGCGGCATCGGTACCGATCTTCGGGTTGCCGAGATCGGCGGCGGCGGATTCCAGGCGCGCGGTGTCGATATCGCAGATGCCTGTTACTTCAAAGCGGGGGTTGGCATGGAAGGCCGACGCATGATGCTTGCCGCGCTTGCCCATGCCGACGACGACGACTTTATACACACGATCACTCATGACGGATGTCCTTTCGCAAATATTGCTTGCCTGACAGGAAAATACCCCCTCTCCTCACGGAGAGGGGGTAAGCGGTGAGGGGCAATCCTCAATTAGTCGTTGGCTTTGCACCAGGCGAGCACCTGCTCGATGGTGTAGTCGATTTCGTCCTGGGTCAGTTCGGGGAACAGCGGCAGGGAGATGCAGCACGCGGCGTTGGCTTCGGCGTTGGCGACGGTGCCGACGATCTGCGCCTCTTTGCCCCACGGATACCCGGGCTGC
>CAZPYA010000010.1:44777-80869 GCA_964590255.1 uncultured bacterium | reverse complement strand
GGCCAGGTAGCTCTCGCGACCATCCTCGTCGTGCAGGATCACCTCCACCATTTCGCCGCGGATGCCGCCGCAGTAGGTGGGCACGCAGTGCGCCAGCCCGGGGTCGGGCACCGGTATGGTGCGCGCGGCCGCCGCGTAGCGCTCCAGGTAGGCGTCCACCAGCGCTTCCTTCGCCACGTCCGGCGCCGAGACGTCGCGGCGCACCGACACCAGCGTGCCATACGTCGCCAGCACGTCCTCCCACAGCGCCGACGGCAGTTGCCCGCGCACCGCGCACATCTGCAGCGTCAGCAGAATGCCCCACAGGCCGTCTTTGTCCGGCGTGTGCCCGCGCGAGGTCATGCCGTTGCTTTCCTCGCCGGCCAGCAGCAGCTTGCGCAGGCTCTCCGCGAAGAGCTTGTGCAGGCGCCCGGGATCGCGCTCGTTTGCCGCCAGCGCCGGCTGCAGCTCTTGCATCATCACGTCGGCGATATACTTGAAGCCGACCGGCACCACATGGGTGAGGAAGCCGCTTTGCGCCGCCGGGTCGCCCAGCACCGTCGTGTAGCCGGGCAGCGTGGCGTGCAGCACGAGGGCTTTCGCATCGGCCGGCGGGATGATCTTCGTCGCGTGGGCCGCCGCCACCCGGTCCAGCAGGCGCGTGGTCACCATGTTGCGGATGATGCGGCCCGGCTTGCCGTCATATGCGGCGGTCAGCAGGTAGTGCGCCAGCATCGGCAGCATCTGGTTCGTCATCGTGTAGTGGCCGCGCTCGTCCACCACGCCGAAGCGGTCCGAGTCGGTGTCGACGCCCAGGCCGAGGATCGTCGGGTATTTCTCCCGCAGCTCGGTCACTTTCGCCTCGCAGCGGCCGATGTGCGGCTCTTCGGGATTGGCATACAGCAACTCGCCCAGCAGCGGGTCCTTCGTGTCGTGCAGCGTCGTATGGCGGATGCCCAGCCGCTGGCAAATCGCCGGCAGGTAGCCGCGGCTGGCGGAATGCATCTCGTCGATGACCACCATCGCCTGCTCGCCGCCCCAGAAACTCTTCATCACCCCCGCGGCGTTGGCCTTGCCGCCGTTGGGCAGCGTCACCGTCACCGACAGATCGCGCACCATCGCGTCGACGTAGGCCTCCTGCGGGTCGAAATAGGTCACATGGCCGCGCGGCTTGTCCACCGGCGCCATCGTCTCTTCCAGCAGCAGCTCCATCGCGCGCCGGCCGATGGCGTCGGTGGCGCGGGTGGGGGCCACCGCGCCGTAGGGCATGTTGTAGCGGATGCCGTGGTACTCGGTGCCGGTATACAGGCGGCTGGCCACGTCCTTCACCGGGTTGTGCGACGGCGTGCAGTTGATCAAGCCCGCGTTCTTCCCCACGCCCAGTTGCTCGGTGATGTAGAAGATCAGCGCCGGTGACGGCGTCTCGCGCGCAGCCAGGTGCACATCCAGCCCGTTGGCTACCGCGATCTCCGCCAGGTGCGCGGCTACGCGGTCGGCGTTGATGCGGCTGTCATACCCGATCGTCAGCGGCAAGTGCCCCAGGCCGCTGCCCAGCACGTATTCCACGATCGCCTGCGCCACGGCGGTGGCGCGGTGCCACGAGAAATCCATGCCCATGCGCGCGCGCCAGCCCGAGGTGCCGAAGCGCGGGTATTGCATCTCCGCCAGGCGCAGCAGCGGCCAGCGCACCGCCCGCCCCACCGGGCGGTCGGCCAGCGCGCGCAAGCGGGTAGTCACGTCGATGAGCGCGGTGATGCGCTGCACCCGCGGCGCCATGATCGCCGAGGCCATCCGCGGAAAGATGCTCCGCGCGAACGGCTCCTGCAGGCTCGCCCACTCCTTGCGCTTCAGCAGCGCTACCAGTCCGGCGTCGGCGGCGTTACGGATGGGCGCCCACAACAATCCGTCCTCCGTCTGGCCTTCCGCCTCCACCATCAGCATCTGCAGCTCGCCCCACAGCAGCGCCGTCTGCCGGTCGTCCAGCGCGGCCTTCGTCATCTGCGGAATCAGGTCCATGACTTTCTTCTGTGCGTTCGACGGCGGGGCCTGGCCATCCAGCGCGAGGGAAATCAGCGTCCGGCGTACCTGGCGGACGGCCAGCAACAAGGGATCGAGCATGCGGGTCTACCTTTCAACGAGATACAACCCAGCATTATAGGGAACCGCACGGGACAGCGTCAATGAAAGAAACAGAATGTTAACTCGCCGACGGGGCGGCAATGGCCTGCAATCGACCGTCATGGCATAGAAAATTGCCCGCCGGGGGATCATCTGCTATGATGTGATGAATGAGCGAGGGGTGCCCATATGCTGATTTGCCCGCGTTGCGGTGCCGAAAACAAGGAAAACCGGCGCGCCTGCTGGAACTGCTGGACGCTGTTGACCGATGACGGCGAGACAGCGGCTGTCGCTCCCGAAACGCTCGCGCCGCCGCCGGTTCCCGAGCCGCTACTCTCCCCGTCGCCTGACCCTGAACTTGATCTGGAACTTCCCCCACTTCCCGAGGAGCCGCTACTCCTCCCGCCGCCTGCCCCGGAACCGGCCCTCCCCTTGCTTCCTGAGGAATCGGAACCGCTTCCCGTCGCGGAAGAGCCGGAGATCCCGCCGGCGCTGCCTGAACCTGAACCCGAACCCGAACCGGAACCGGAAATCGTCTCCGTTCCGGAGGAGCCGGTGGCCCCGCTGTCAACGGAAGAGCCGGAAGCAGAGCCGGTCGCGCCGCTGTCCATCGAGGAGGCGCCCGCCGCGCTGCCGGTTGCAGAGCTTTCCGCGCATCCGCTGGAGACGTTGGAATTCGCGCCGACCGAGCCGGTGGCTGAAGAGACTATCCCCGGCCCGCCCACCAGCATGGACGGCGGGCAGGCCAACGAACCGAACGAGCCGGCGCCGGCCTCCAACGGATTCACCTTTGTCGCCGACGCCGTGGCGCGCGGCAGCCGTCGTGGCGAACGCCTGCTGTTCGGGTTGGCCATCGGCCTGACGCTGGTGCTGCTCGGCGCGCTGGCCGTATGGTATTTCTCGTTCAACGCCCGGCCGCGCGTCGCCACCCCCGCCGATGTGGCGCAGGCGTATCTCAGTGCCCTCACCTCCGGCGACATCTCCTCACAGGCCCAACTCTCCACCAGCGATAGCCGCGGTCAGCACCTGCCCGCCTGGGTCAGCCTCAACACCGCCGCGCTGGACGGCGCGGTGACCGAGCGCGGTGCTACCGCCGACGTCCCGCTGCGGGTGACGGTGATTCTCACCCCGGAAAGCACCCTCCCCGGCGAACCGGCTATCCCGCTCACCATCACCGCCACCACCACCCTCACGCTGGCCCGCGACGGTGACGCCTGGCGCGTCGACCAGTCGCTCTTCTTCGCCACCCTCCGTGCCCTCGTCGCGGAACGCGGCACGGCGATGAAGTTGCCGGAATGGGAGTGAATTCTTCATCATACTTGTATACGTCATGATCGTGCGAACTGTATTGCGTATCTCGGTCCCCTCTCCTCGGGGAGAGGGGTAGGGGTGAGGGGGCGCCCGCAGGCGCGAATGCTGATGGTCATGACACATGACCCACTAGATGACATGACGCATCCCCCTCCCTTGCGTAGCGTAGCGGAGGAGGGGAAAGGGGTGGGGGCCGATGACCAGTAGAGCGATTGCTGAAGCATGACGCCTATTGGGGGTTGGGGGTGCGGGTGTGCGCGGGAGCACGCAACGATCATCGGAAAACTGGTATCACGAGTTGTCCGCATACTCGGCAGTTCCTCGACAGTTTCTGTGTCTTTTCTGCTACAATACCCCCCAGAGAGGTGATCGCCCATGTCGACGCTGGCCCCGGCTTCCGAACGTGCCGCCCTGCTGCGCGCGGCGGTACTGGCGCGCGACCTCGACGCCGAGATGACGGACGGACGCGGCGCGTTGGCCCGGGCGGCAATGACGGCCACCGACCATTTGCCGCAGGCGCTGCGTATCGCCGCGGTGTCCGAGGCGGTCTTCACCGGCGTCCCCGTGATCATTCACCCCCACGAGTTACTGGTGGGCTGCCGGGGAGCGAACGGCTACCCGGAGATTGACGACGCCTGCGCCCGCGGCAGCGCCGAATACCCCTATCTTATCGCCGATTTCGAGACGCTGCTGGCGGAAGGCTTGCTGGGCGTCATCACCCGCGCCGAGGTTCGCCTGACCGAGTTGGACGAAGCCGATCCCGACCAGATGGCGGGCGTCTACTTCCTGCAGGCTGCTATCCGGAGCTGTCGCGCCGTGCTCGCGTGGGCGGAGCGCTACGCCGTCGAAGCCGAACGGCTGGCGGAAATCGAACCCGACCGCTGTGCTGAGCTGCTGGACATCGCCGCCCGGTGCCGCCGCGTGCCCGCGCGCCCGGCGGCGAATTTTCCCGATGCCGTGCAGTCCGTCTGGTTCCTCTACGTCGCCCTCTACCTGGAGACGCTGGCGGCCTCCTGCCTGGGCCGGCTCGACCAGTATTTGTATCCCTGTTATCAACGCGGCCTCGACGACGGCACCCTCACCCGCGACGACGCGAAGGAGTGGCTCTGCTGCCTCTGGGCGAAACTCTTCGAAAACACCCTCGGCCACAACGGCCACCACGCGCAGACAGTGACGCTGGGCGGGCTGCGTCCCGATGGCGCGGACGGCGTCAACGAACTGTCGTTCCTCATCATTGACGTCGCCGAAACGATGGGCAACGTCGGCGCGCAAATCGCCGTGCGCTGGCACCGGGATCAGGATCCCGCGCTGCTCGATCGCGCCGTGCTGCTTGCCGCGCGCGGGGCGATCATGCCGCAGTTCTTCAATGATCACACCTACCTTGCCGCGCTCACCGATCTCGGTGTGCCCGCGGAGGACGCCCGCCGCTTTGCCCTCTTCGGTTGCCATGAGCCGACCATCGCCGGCATGGGCTATCAGCGCCCCGCCAGTTGGCCCGGCTACGTGTCCTTCTACGACTGGTTCGAGGCGGCGCTTGGGCTGCGGTCGCACGGCGTGCCGCCGGTGCTCGATCAGGTGGCCCCGCCGCCCGCCTCCATCGACGAGCTGTGGGCGCGCTGGCAGGCGGCGATGGCGGACGGGGTGCGCCGGGCGGTTATCGTCGCCAATTATGGCGACAAAATGAAGCGTGAGCTGCTGCCCCGCCCATTGATGTCCGCCTTCCTGCGCGACTGCATCGCCAACGCCGCCGATCTCACCGCCGGCGGCGCGCGCTACAATATGACTGGCTTCCAGGGCTGCGCGCTGGCCAACGCGGTCGACAGCTTCCTCGCGGTGCAGGAGCGGGTTTTCGAGACCGGTGCGCTCGACATGGTGACCCTCATCGCCGCCCTGCAGGCCGATTTTGCCGGGTATGAAGAGGTGCGCGGCCTGCTGCGCGGGCGGGCGCACAGCTACGGCCGCGACGACGCGGCGGCCGACGCCCTCGCCGCGCGCATGGTGACCGCCTTCTGCGACGAAGTCGCGTGCCATCGCAACGCCCGCGGCGGGCCGTTCACCCCCGGCATGTGGTCGTTCCTCATGAACATGGCGATGGGCAACCGCACCGCCGCTTCACCCGACGGGCGCCGCGCCGGCGAACCGATCTCGCATTCCCTCGATCCCATCAGCGGGCAGGCTACCGCCGGTCCCACCGCGGTCATTCGCTCCGTGCTCGGGCTGCCGCATCACCGTTTCAGCAACGGCGCCTCGCTCCTGCTGGAATTCACCGCCGACACCCTGACCGACCAGGCCGACCGCGACAAGGCCCGCGCGCTGGTGGAGACATACCTGCGGCTCGGTGGCATCGAGCTGCAGTTCAGCGCCGCCTCCCGCGCCCGCCTCCTCGCCGCCCGCGCCCACCCCGAGCAGCATGCCGACCTCGTTGTCCGCGTCGCCGGCTACTCCGACTTCTTCGTCCGCCTCGACCCGGCCATCCAGGACTACATCATCGAGCGCGAGAAACACGTGGTGTAGTGGCCGAGTCGGGATGCATTTCTTACAGCCCAAACGGGGTGACAGAAGGTAGTGCATGAACATCGACAACAACGAAATGGAAATGTGTGCCATGGCGCTGTTCAAAGATGGCAACGGCGCCGAAGCCATCAAACTGCAGGACGAATTCCTCGCGCAGGTCCACGCTGCCTGCCCCGACCACTGCTCCTGCCCCGTGGCCTGCAAATTCCACGGCAACTGCGTCGACTGCGTCATCATCCACCGCGGCCACGCCGACCACCTGCCGCACTGCCTGCACGCCATGGTCAACGCCCGCCTGAAGGCGCTGTCAGCGCTGACCGAGCACTCGATCAAAGGTAAATAACAAATTCGACCCATCCGTCATATCCGCCCTATCCGACGCTGAGGCAAACACATTTTCCCTGTTTGCCTTGACAAGCAAACGTATCTTTGCTATAATAAGCAAACACTTGTATGTATTACCGAAGGAGGCATCGATGGGCGAACTGTGGTATGGCGTGGACGACGTGAAGCGCTGGGCGGATTATCGCCGCTTTGAGCAGTTGTTCGAGGGGCGGCACGAGGAGGCGTTCAATCTGCCGGCGGCCAATGCCCGGCGGCTGCAGCGCTACCTCACCTGCAACCTGGCGGGGGTGATTACCAAAACCTGCGCCGACATCCTCTTTGGCGAGAGCCCGCGCTTTGTGACGAAGGACGCGGCGGCGGGCGAGGCCATCGGGCGCATCACGCGCGGCACCGACCTGCGCGTGGTGGGCTACGAGGGCGCGCTCGCCGCCAGCTTCCGCGGCGACGCCGTGTTGAAGGTGCGCTGGACCGACGCTGGCGCGCGCATCGAGGAAGTGCCGGCGGGCCTCTACCTGCCGGAGCTGGACCCCGACGACGTGCGCGCCGTGCGCCGCGTGACTCTGGCATGGCTGCGCCAGGCGGAAGGCAAAACTTATCTGCGTCGCGAGGTGCACGAACCCGGTCTGGTGCACAACCTGCTGCACGAGGTAGACCCGAACGGCTACGCCATCACCGCCGCCGCGCCGCTGTCCCTGCTCTACGGCGCCGACGCCCCGCCCGCGGAGGCGGAGACCGGCTTGCCGACCATCCCCGTCATCCACATTCCCAACTATCGCACCGGCAGCCATTTTTGGGGCTATTCCGACTACCTGGGCCTGGAGAGCCTATTCGCCGCGCTCAACGAGCGCATGTCGCAGGTCTCCGAGGTGCTGCGCAAGCACGCCTCGCCGCGGCTGGCGGTGCCGCAGGACTACATCCGTCCCGACGGCACGGTGGCGCTGGAGGACCTGGAAGTCATCCCCTTCGACCCGCAGTACCGTCCGCGTCCCGAATACCTTACCTGGGACGCGCACCTCACCGCGGCGTTCTCCGAGATCGACCGCCTGCTGGAGATGATTCTGTTAGTCAGCGAAAGCGCGCCGGCGATGTTCGGCTTGGATAAATATGGCGTGGCGGAAAGCGGCCGCGCGCTGAAGTATCGCCTGCTGCGCACGCTGGCGAAGATCGCCCGCAAGCGCGCCTATTTCGCCAGTGGCCTTCGCCAGGCGCTCTACCTCGCCCAGTGCTGCGAGGTGCTGCACGGCGCCCGCTACACCCCCGAGCTGCCCGAGGTGGAATGGAGCGACGGCCTGCCCAACGACGCCCAGGAGGCTGCGAACATCGAGCAAACCCTCCTCGCCGCCGGCGCCACCAGCCTCCGCGGCAGCATCGAGCGCCTGCATCCGGAATGGACGCCCGAGCAAGTGGCGAGTGAGGAAGCGCGCATCGGTGACGGAGTGAAAGTGTGACATAGTGAAGCGGTGAGGGGGTAAGAATTTAATATCCCCTCACCGACCTATCGGGCTGGAGAGGCATCTGATGACAAGAAAGGTTACCACTCGAACCCGTTCGTAGTCAGCCACGTAGCATAGCGGAGTGGCGTTCGGCGACAGGATAGCCTTTCGCGAAAAAAGCACTCGGGGAAATGGTAATTATCGCCATTTTCCCGACTACCCCCTTTTTGCGAAAAACACAAAAATCTGGGGGTAGTCACGGGGGGTAGCCGGGGGGTAGTCAGGGCCGCATGGTCTCCCACCACTGCAACGCCTCCCCCACCACATACAGCGACCCTGTCACGCACACCACCTCCTCCGGCGCGGCATGGGCCAGGGTGTCGTCCAGCGCGGCGGGCAGGTCGGCGATGACTGACAGGCGGACGTTCAGCGGGATGGCCTTCGTGGCCAGGTCGGCGGGGGCCACGGCGCGGGGGTTCGTCGAGGCGGTGAGGACCAATTCAGCGGCGTGGGGCGCCAGTTGGCGCAGCATTTGCGGCCAATCCTTGTCGCGGGCGAAGCCGACCACAAAGCGCACCGGTCGCCCGGGGAAATGGTCGGCCAGCGCTGCCAGCAGCGCGTCGATGGAGGCGGGATCGTGCGCGCCGTCGAGCAGCAGCAGCGGGCGCTCGCGCAGCACCTGCAGGCGGCCCGGCCATACCACCCCGGCGATGCCCGCGCGGATCGTCGCGGCGGTGATTGGCTCCCCGCGCTCCGCCAGGCACTCGGCCAGCCCGATGGCTACCGCGGCGTTGATCTGCTGGTGCGCGCCCAGCAGCGGGCAGGCGAGGTCGGCGTAGCGCCCGCCCCGCCCGATGACGGTGAACCGCTGCCCGGATGCCGGGATGAGGCTGCTGGGCTCGATGCGGATTTCGTCGCCGACGCGGATGAGCGGGCTGCCGTGTTCAGCGGCGACGTGGGCGATGACCGTGGCAGCCTCCGGCGCCTGTGGCGCGCTCACCACGGGCCGGCCGGGTTTGATGATGCCCGCCTTCTCACCGGCGATGGCCGCCAGCGTGTCGCCCAGTTCTGTCATATGGTCCATCGCCAGTGTGGTGATGCCCGCTGCCAGCGGCTCTACCACGTTCGTGGCGTCCAGCCGGCCGCCCATGCCCGTCTCCAGCACGGCGATGTCGACGCCTTCCTGGGCGAACCAGAGGAAGGCGATGAGCGCGATGGCCTCAAAAAATGTCGGCGGCCCGTCCGGCTCATTGCGCATCGCCTCGATATGCGGCCGCAACTCGTCGACCAGCGCGGCTATTGTCTCGGCAGGGATGAGGGTGTCGTCGATGCGTATCCGCTCGCGGAAATCGACCAGGTGCGGCGAGGTGAAGAGGCCCACCCGGCGCCCGCTGGCGCGCAGGATGCTTGCGGTCATCGCCGCCGTCGAGCCTTTGCCTTTTGTGCCGGCGATGTGCACACAGCGCAGCCCCAGGTGCGGGTCGCCGGCGCGCGCCAGCACCGCGCGCATGCGGTTCAGGTTCAAATACCGTTCCGCCGCCGCGCCCGCCGGGGTTTTCTCGTAGTCAACGAGACTGAACAGATAGTCCGTGGCCGTGCGTACAATCATGCCACCCTAGTCTAGAGGCGGCAGGGAGGATCGTCAACAGACGAGGGGCCTTGGTGAGCGGAGCAAGGGGACATTACACGAAATTGCGCTGTGAATGCGTCACTTACGACCAGAGCATCCTGGCGAGTGTCTCGCGGTCAATCTGGTGAAATGCCGCCACTTCACCCAGAATATTTGCCAGCGTACCGACGCGCAGCGGATCGTGACGCGGGATGGTGATGTGATGCTCGGAGGGGTGCGAGCAGGTCAGGCGCAGGTGGCTGCCGGTCTGGCGCGTTACCTGATACCCGAGTATGCGCAGCGCCGCGGCCAGTGCTTCACCGGAGACATCGCGCGGAAGTTTCATGCCGCGATGATCTCCTCTCGCACGAAATGCAGGCGGATTACCGCAGGGCGCTCCGACTCGTCGAAATGACAATGGACGGCATCACGCACCTGTTGGCGCAAAGCATCCAGGGTGTCGCCTTCCGTGAATATCGGCACGCCAAGGGCTCGTGCCGTCAGCCCGCCCTCGGGAGCTTCTTCGATGATGAATATGACTTCATTCATAAATCCGTAATCCTTGATATCAGATGATGATTATTATACCGCATGTCTGCCATTTCCGGCAGGAACGATCCCTCCACTGGCGAAAACTAAGTTCCATTCGCGTGAATAAGGATCGCTGATGCGCGTCGGAGTCATTTCGGATACACACGGACGGGTGCCCGCGGGGGTGTTTGACGCCTTCGCCGGGGTGGCGCTCATTCTGCATGCGGGCGACATTGGCGGCGAGGACGTCATCGTCGAGTTGGAAACCATCGCGCGGGTGGTGGCGGTGCGCGGCAACACCGATATCGGCTTTGGGCCGCCGCTGTATCCGGACACGCGCCGCCTTACGTTGGAAGGCGTTGACATTTTCCTGTGCCACGAGCCTGACCGTGCCGCGGGCCTCACGCCGCCGGATCTCATCATCCACGGCCATACGCACCGGGCGCGCAACGAAGTCATCGACGGCGTCCGCTGGTTCAACCCCGGCACCGCCGGCAAGCCGCAATTCGACGCCCGCGCCCGCACCGTCGGCCTCCTCACTCTGGTAGGTGGCCAGGTGAGCGCAGAGATCGTTGACGTGTAACGTGCATACGCGGGTAAAGGATAACCCATGACGGTACCGGTGAGTCATTTTTTTCACCTGTCGCCGACGAGTCCGGCGCGAACGCGGCTGGAAGAGGCCGAACGCTTCTTTCTGACCGGCAACCTCAACGAGGCGCTGGCCGCCGCGCAGCAGGCCTGGCGCGAGCACCCGGACGATCCGGATATCTTCCGCGTGCTCGCCTATGTCCACATGACGCTGGGCGAATACCCGCCCGCCGGGCAGGCTGCTTTCCGCGCGGTCGAGCTCGATCGCGAGAACCCGGCTTCCTACGCCACGCTGGCGCAGGTCTACCTCACCTTCAACATGCTCAGTTTGGCAGAGGAGACGCTGGCCGCGGCGCTGCCGCAGTTCCCCAACGACCCCACGCTGCTCACCCTCTCTGCCGACGTGCGCTTCCGCCGCGGCCAGGAAGGGCGCGCGGTGGAGCAAGTGACGCTGGCGCTGCAGCAGAATCCCAACGACGGCTATGCCAAAGCCCTCCTCGGCGCGCATCACTTGCGTCGCAAGCACTACACGGCCGCCGTCACGCTGCTCACCGACGCGGTGGCGGCCTACCCGCAGCGCTGGGATTTCCTGCGCGACCTCGGCATCGCGCTGGTGCACACCGGCAACTACCCCGCGGCGCAGGCCCGGCTGGCGCAGAGCTTCCGGCTGAACCCGCTGGACGCGCGCGCCAAGCAATACCTGTTCCTCGCGGCGCGGCTGGGACAGACGCGCGGGTCGGGCTACTGGACCATGGCCTTTTTCTTTTACCGCAACGCGGGGTGGGGATGGTTCCTCAACATCGTCGGCCTGCTCGGCCTCGTGGTCGGCGGCATCTGGAGCATCGTCCTCGCCACGGACTGGCACGAGCACACCCTCGATGAGACGCTGGTACCGGGCGGCCTGCTGCTGGGCGGCCTGCTGCTCTGTGTCATCACCCACGCCGGCCTCGCGCTGTATCACCGGCGCGGGCGGCGTTTTGACGCGCTGCTGTCGCGCGAAACCGCCGCGCTGGAGGGTGCGCCGCCGGGCTCCTGACGAGTTGGGTAACTCGTGGTATACTGTTATATCAATCAGCGCTATCGATTGACGGAGGCACTGCGCCATCCCGGATAGCCTGTCGCGGGGAGTCGCACCAGTGGATGAAGTACGCCTGCGGGCGTTATTGCACGAATTGCGGGACGGCACACGCAGCGACGACGAGGTGATCGATGCCTTGCGTACGCTGCCCTTTGAAGATCTCGGATTCGCCAAACTCGACCACCACCGGCATCTGCGCACCGGTTTTCCCGAAGTCATCTTCGGCCAGGGGAAGACCGCCGAACAGGTGGGGACGATCTTCGCCCGCCTGCGCGACCGCCACCCGGTAGTGATGGCCACCCGTGTTACCACCGAGCAGGTGGCGGCCATCCGCGCCGTCGAGCCCGGCTGCGTCTATCACGAGTTGGCGCGCCTCGTCACCTGGCACCGCGATGGCCGGCCGGTGCGCCATGCGGGCGAGCCGCTCATCGCGGTGGTCGCCGCGGGCACCGCCGATCTGCCGGTGGCCGAGGAAGCGGCCATCACCGCCGAGACGATCGGTTGGCCAGTGGACCGCCTCTACGATGTCGGCGTGGCCGGCCTGCACCGCCTGTTGGCGCACGGCAACCGGTTGCAGCGCGCGCGCGTATTAATCGTAGTGGCAGGCATGGAAGGCGCGCTGGCCAGCGTGGTGGGCGGCCTGGTGCGCGCCCCCATCGTCGCCGTGCCCACCAGCGTGGGCTATGGCGCCAATTTCAACGGATTATCCGCGCTGCTGTGCATGCTCAACAGTTGTGCCAGCGGCATCGCGGTGGTGAATATCGACAACGGTTTCGGCGCGGGCAATTACGCCGCGCTGCTGGCGGAAATGGCGTGCGCGCCGCCGCCATCCGCGGGCGCGGAGTCCCCCGCGGGGTGAGAGAAACTGTATTAGAAGTGCTCGCAGGCGGATCGTGGAAGATGCTTCGTGGCTGGCAAGGCGGATTCGCGAGAGTGTATTGAGCAATACATGCCAGCGAAGCCAACGCCGCCAGGCGCGAAGCAGACCCGCGAGACGACGGCGAGCACTTTCAATACAGTTTCTTAGGTCAGCCCTTACCCCTGTGGCACATTACAGGCAGGTGCATGATTCGCACCTGGCGAAAGGCGGGATCTGATGGGTGAAAATACCCGGCGGCGAACAGGGTCCGACGAGTTGGAGATGCAGCCCTGGCTGCTGACCTTCGTGAAGTTCGGCTCGGCAATCGCTGTCCCGGCGCTCATTCTGGGCTTCGTGGCCTTGTTGAGCATACTCGGTCTGTTGGCGCTGGGCAAGTCGCCGGCCATGCCGGGCTTCGCCTGGATCACGAATGTCCAGTCCGCCATCCCCCTCTTCCTCCTCCTCGGCTTCATCGGACTCTTTTTGAAGTGCTACGAGTCGCTGGTGGGCGGCGTGGTGGCGCTGGTGCTGGCCGTCGGCTTTTTCTTCGGCAGCGGCTACCTGGTGCCCATCCTCGGCACGGTCGGCAAGCTGAAGCTGGAAGATCCCTTCGTGAAGTCCTCCACCGACACGCTGACCAACCTCGGCTTCTTCCTGCTGGTCATCGCGGGCATTCGCCTGCTCATCGGCTTTTATCGCTATCTCACCACCCGGCACCAGACAACCACAGCGAAGTTCCAATACATGGACGCCTCGCGCAAGGACGCGGAGAAAATCTCCTTCATCCCGCGCTGCTGGCAGATGTCCCGCTGCCGGCCCGCCGTGCGCATGAACTGCCCCAACTACGTCAATCGCAAAACCTGCTGGTCGCAGCGCAGCGGCTGTTTCTGCGACCGCGATCTGGCGAATTACCTGCTGCAGTCGGTGGATAAAAACGAAGACACCGAAATCACCGACGTGGCGCAGTCCGCCGCGGTGACCTGCGCGCCCCAGCGCGGCGGCACGCGTCCCTGGAAGCTCCAGAAAACGCTCTGCTACAACTGTCCGCTCTTCATCGAGCACCAGGAATACAAATTCAAGCATCTGCGCTTCATCAGCCTGCCCATTACCCTCGGCATTGGCGCGGTGATCCAGCCCTCCTACAGCAGCGGCTTCAAACAGTTCTCGGAATGGCTGGCAGTTACCACGACACGCCTGATTCAGACTCTGCCGGAAAATTTCAAGCCGTCCGCCTCCACCCTCGGCCCGGGCTTCGAAATCTTTCTCGGTGTGGTCCTCCTCGTCCTCGTCGCCAGTTGGATCATGGAACTGGTCGAGCGCATGTTCCTGAAGTGGAATTGGTAATTTGCGGGAGCGCGGAGCATACCTCCGCGCTCCCGGTGTTTGATCCCCGCCGGCCAATGGTACCGTGAAGAAGAAAGCCGTTCGCCCCCGCGCGGCGCGTCCCATCCTGGAAGGTGTCCCATGCGCGCTGTGTTGCCACTCCTGCTGCTGATGATCGCGACGGCGGTCGTCCGCGCCCAGTTCTTCACCGATGTGCCGGATGGCACCCGTCTGTGCCGTGACGTCACCGATGCGGCCTACCACCAGTTGATGGAAGGCTATCCCGACGGCGCGTTTCGTCCGGCGCAGCCGCTCACCCGCGCTGGCGCGGTGATGATTTATGCCCGCCTGCTCAGCGTCGCGCTGAAGGGCTTTATGGTGATGCCCGGCGCCGCGGAGGCGCTCCCGGTGTTCGACGATGTGCCCGCGACACACTGGATGCGCCCGGCGGCGACATTCCTGGCCGAACACGGCCTGGCGCCGCGGGGCGACGGCGCACGTTTCCTAACCGCGGCGCCGGTGACGCGTGGCGATCTGGCGGTGGCGTTGTACCGCCTGCAGCACGCCGGCATGGCAGCGGTCCCGGCGGACGCCGCCGGATGGCTGCACGAGCGCAGCCTGCTGCCGGAGGCATGGCTGGCATCACTGGAGGCGCCGGTCACCCGCGGCGAGGTGGCGCGCCTGCTCAACGACCTGCTCCTCTACCTCACCCAGCACGCCATGACCGAAGGGACGATTACCCGCTTCGACGACGGCGGCAAAGGCCAGCGCTGGATGTACCTGGATACCGCCATCGGCCCGTGCAAACTGGTGCTGCCCGATGTCGGCGTGGAGGTGACGGACGAGGCTGCTTTGCGCGAAGGCATGGCCATCCGCACCATCAGCGACGCCGTCAACGGCGGCGGGCAAACGTATTATCGCGTGCGTAAGGCGACGGTGTTGCCGACAGAAATCCCAACGAGCCGCCCGCTTAGTTCAGCGACTCCCGCCGCTCCCCCGCAGTAGTGAACAGTGCTTCCAGGTGCGCCGCGTCGCGGGCGCTAAGGGCGTCGCGCCAGGCACCGAGTTCGCGCAGGAGCGTGTCTAGCGCCCCAAGGATGTAGTCGCGGTTCGCCAGGCAAATGTCGCGCCACATGGCCGGGCTGCTGGCGGCAATGCGGGTGGTGTCCTTGAAGCCGGCGGCGATGAACGGCTGCAGCGCATCGGCGCGCGGATGACCCAGCACCACGTTGGTCAGCGCCGCGGCTACCACATGCGGCAGGTGGCTGCTCAACGCCACCAGCTCATCGTGAAAATTCGCTTCGATGGGCAGCGGCATCGCACCGAGGATCTCCACCAGCTCGATGAGCCGCTCGGCCGCGCATTCCTCGCCCGGCGGCATGCAGATGGCCCAGGTGGCGCCTTTATACAGGCCCAGCCGCGAGTGCGACAGCCCTTTGCGGTCGGAACCGGCCATCGGATGACCGCCGACGAAGTGCACCCCCGCCGGCAGCGCGGTGGCGGCGTTCATGATTACCCGCTTCGTACTGCCCACGTCGGTGACCAGCGTCCCCGCCGACAGATGCGGCGCCATCTCCAGCACCTGCGCCACGATGGTCTGCACCGGCGTACACAGCACCACCAGGTCCGCCCCCTGCACCGCGCTTATCGCACAGGACAGGTGGGTGAACACCGGCGCGCCGTCCATGCGCAGCGCCGACGCCTCCTGCAGCGTCTCCGCGCGCCGGGCGATGCCGGTAATCGTCATCTCCGGAAAACGCTTCCGCAAGTCCAGCGCCAGGCTCCCGCCCAGCAGGCCGAGTCCGATAATGGCGGTGTGATTGAATGGCATAGTCTAAAACCGGACCCCTCCCCCCATCCCCCTCCCCTGAACCGGGCGAGGGGGAGTGAGCTGTTGGCGGTAGCAATTTCGCTAGTCTGACTCCCCCCTCTCCCTTCAGGGTGAGGGAGCGTCTGTCACTCCCGCACCCGCGCCGCAATATCCGTCCGGTATTGCGCGCCTTCCCAGGAGATGGCCTGCACCGCCGCATACGCCTGGTCAATGGCCGCGGTGTAGGTGTCGCCGAGGGCGGTCACGTTCAGCACGCGGCCGCCGTTGGTGACGATCTGGCCGTCAGCCTCTTTCGTGCCGGCATGGAAGACGGTCACGTCGGGCATGGCGCCGGCGGCGTCGAGGCCGCTGATGGGCAGGCCTTTCGCGTAGTCGCCCGGGTAGCCGCCGGCTGCCATAACTACCGAGACCGCCTTGCGCGGGGTCCAGCGGGCCTGCAGGCCGCCCAGCCGGTGCTCGGCGGCGGCTTCCAGCAGGTCGAACAGGTCGCTCTCCAGTCGCGGCAGCACCACCTGCGTCTCCGGGTCGCCGAATCGCACGTTGAACTCCAGCACGCTGGGGCCATGCGGGGTGATCATCAGCCCGCTGTATAGCACGCCGGTGAAGTCGATAGCCTGGAGAATGGGGTGGATGACCTTCACCTTCGCGAATTCGATCAACTCGTCCGTCACCATGGACATCGGCGAGTAGGCACCCATGCCGCCGGTGTTTGGCCCCAGGTCGCCGTCGCCCACGCGCTTGTAGTCCTGCGCGGGGGCCAGGGTGATGAACTCCTGCCCGGCGCAGATGGCCAGCAGCGACACTTCGTAGCCGGTGAGGCGCTCCTCGATGAGGACGCGGTCGCCGGCACTGCCGAACTCGCGCGCCACCATCGTCTGGTGTACCGCCGCCTCCGCCTCCGCGCGGTTATCGCAGATCAGCACGCCTTTGCCGGCGGCCAGTCCGTCGGCTTTCACCACCCACGGCTTGTCCGCCGGTTGCTCGGCCAGCCAGCTCATGGCGGCGTCGGGGGTTTCGAAGACGGCGTAGTCGGCGGTGGGTACGCCCGCGGCGGACATCGTCTCCTTGGCGAAGACCTTGCTGCCTTCCAGTCGCGCCGCCGCCTTCGTGGGGCCGAACACGCGCAGCCCGGCTGCGGTGAAGGTATCGACGATGCCTTCGACCAGCGGCGCCTCGGGGCCCACCACCGTCAGTGCCACGCGCTTCTCGATGGCGAATTCACGCAACGCGGCGATGTCGGTGGCCGCGATGGGCACGTTCACCGCCGACTGCCCGGTGCCGCCGTTGCCCGGCGCGCAATACACCTTGCCCACCCGCGGGCTCTGCGCCAGCTTCCACGCCAGCGCATGCTCGCGCCCACCGGAACCGATGACCAGGACTCTCATGATATCGCCCCCTCACCCCCTGCCCCCTCTCCCCGAGGAGAGGGGGAGACGGTGCATTGTTTAGAAGTTCGCCTTGATGCGCGCCACGGCTTCGGCGATGCGCGTTTCCACGTCCTGCGCCGGCACGGTGAGCGCGAAGCGGACGAAGCCCTCGCCGTGCGCGCCGTAGGCGCTGCCGGGGGTGGCGAGAATGCCACAGTCGCTGAGCAGCTTCATCGCGCACTCGGACGCGGACATGCCCGCGGGCGCCGGCGTCCACACATAGAAGGCGCCCTTCGGCTTCGCCACCTGCCAGCCGGCGGCGTTGAGGCCATCCACCAGCAGGTCGCGGCGGCGGCGATACATCGCGCGCAGATCGCGGAAATAGTCGGTGGTGTCGGTGGTCAGCGCCACCGTCGCCGCCTCCTGGATGGCGAGGAACGCGCCGGAGTCCAGGTTGCTTTTGAGCTTGTTCAGCGCCGCCAGCGCGTCGGTGTTGCCGCACGCCCAGCCGATACGCCAGCCGGTCATGTTGAACGGCTTGCTGAAGGAATGGAACTCGATGCACACGTCCTTCGCGCCGGGAACCTGCAGCATGCTGGGCGGCACGTAGTTGTCGTCGTAATATACCTCGGAGTAGGCCAGGTCCATGCAGATGAGGATGTCGTGCTTCTTCGCAAACGCCACCGCCTCCGCCAGGAAGTCGAGATCGACCGTGGCGCCGGTGGGATTGTTCGGGTAACACAGCCACATCAGCTTCGCGCGGTCGGCTACGTCCGTTGGGATGGCGGCGAGGTCGGGGATGAACCCGCGTTCGGGCAGCAGCGGCATGAAGTAGCTCTCCGCGTCGGCGAAGAGGGTACTCACCTTGTAGACCGGATAGCCGGGGTCGGGCACCAGCACCAGATCGCCGGGGTTCAGCACCGCCCACGCCATGTGCGCGATGCCTTCCTTCGAGCCGATGAGGCGCAGCACCTCGGTCTTCGGGTTCAGCGCCACGCCGAAGCGCTGCTCGTACCATGCGGCAATGGCCTCCAGCATCATCGGCAGACCGATGTCCGTCTCGTCGTACTGGTGATACAGCGGGTTCTCCACCGCCTGCTGCATCGCCTTCACTACGAAGTCGGGCGTCGGCGTATCCGGGTCGCCGATGCCGAAATTGATCAAATCCACCCCGTTTGCAATCGCTTCGCGCTTCAACCGCGCCAACTCGGCGAAGGGATACGGCGGCGTCTTCAACAGGCGATCGGCCATCTGCATGGGAATGCTCCTCAGAAAGAAAATCGCCGGGTTTGCCCGGCGCTGATCATTATACGGAGGGGGAGGGGGGATGTCAAAATGCAGGGGCAGGGGAAGGGCCGTTCGCGCCTCCGCGGCGTGCCGGACTGGCATGTCTTACCCCCGCCTTACCCCTGTCTTACCCTCGGTTCGTGACAAATGTGAAAAACCGGGGGTAAGGATACTGGCGCGGTTATCTTACCCTCGCCCTGTAGACTTTCCGTGAGAACGACGGCCAAGGAAGCTAGAGTGGTTGTGTTTTCTCCTGTTTTGGCGTGAGACGGCCAGCTACGCGGCGTTTATCGCCTGTCCGTCTGGGGGGAGTGAATGAACAGGATGAATAGGATGATCAGGATATCCCTTCGGGAAGCCGTTGGGATCGACGCTTCCCGAAGGGATATCCTGGTCATCCTGATGATCCTGTTGGTTCATTCTCGTGCGGAGTACAACTCCGCGGCCCCAGGAGACGGGCGGTGACGGGCACGCCCGACGGTTCGTAGGTCACGACAGGCCAGATGTTCACCCGGCGTCGGCTCGTGCGGACACGCGCCCGCCCAGATCGGTCGATGCCGGGGTGGAGACTTCCGGCCACGAACGCCACAGAGGGACGTTCGCTACGGGAGCAGGCGGCAGTATAGCAGATTTGGCGGTTTTTGTCAAGCGGATGTTTGCTGTTTGTCTGAACCTTGATGTGAAGGATTTTGGGATTTGCTTGATTGTTTACTGTGTCTGCGATTCCAACGAATATGGGCCTCCGATACCGTCAATACCGTACAGCGCTTCATCCACGCTGATATTGATGAGGACGAACAGGTAGGCGATGACTGCGCAGACGAGGATGATGCCCCAGCGGTATCGGCTCGATTGCCGCGGGCGCAAGAGCAGCAGATGCATCATCGCCGGCACGGCGGTCCAAAAGGCCACGCCATGCCAGAGGGAAAACGCCGGTCCCAACGCTCCGCGCAGTCGCACCGCCCCCACCGCCAGCAACCCGATGATCTCCAATCCTGCCACAACAAGGAGTATCAGTGACAGGCGGCGCAGCAGTGGCACCTGCGCGGAGAATCGCCGCGCCAGCCGCTCAAGCATCCACGCATACCCGGCGCAGACCGCCATCACCACCGGCATCGCACATATCAGGCCAAGCATTTCTATGGCGAGGTCTCCATGTCGCCATCATACGCGGTAATTGCATGCCATGCAATTACACAATCATAAATCCGACCCATCCGACCAGAAAAGCCTTCCCTCGCATCGACAACCGTGGCCGCTAAAGCTATTGGCTTAATCACGGTCGTATGCTTGATATGGCTTGTTACTCATTTTGTGTATAATGTATCGTAAGCGAATAGCTCTTCTGTATAGGAAGGATAGCGAATAGCTCTTCTGTATAGGAAGGATAGAGTATGCATCATGTGCATCGATGGCGAACTATACTGCTATTACTGATCGCCTGCGTTGGTTCCATACCAGGTTCAGCACATACGATGCTCCCTACAGCGAAAGTCACCTTGGGTGACAGCTACCTGATTTACTCCATGAATGGTTTAGGCTTTCCTCACTGCAGCTTAACCTACAACGATAGTGTATCTTATTCCGGTTTGTGTTGATTTGACAGACAACGGGGAAGCTTTTCATCGGAGATTCGTGAGAAATTTGCCTGGCCAGCCTTTTGTATCAACGAACAGGTTATGGCCGGCAAAATCGTATCAACCGAAAAAACCACGACGCCCAAAGACGACATGCCATTGATATGCATCGATGCGACCGGGAAGGTCAGGTGTATCACCGCGCCGAAGCAAGGTGATCTCCACAGCATCACCGGTACCGGAACGGTTATTATCCGCGAGTGGAATAAGTACCGTAGCTGTCTGTTATCGCCTGATGGCACACTCAATTACGGGCCGAGCATCGGTGAGTCGAAAGATTATTTTGCTCTAAGTAACTACAAGTCGGCAGGCAGCCGATATGTCGTGTTTTATCTGACAGACCGCATCGAAATCACCATTGTATTTGATCTCATCGAGAAACGCATCGTCGCGGCCGTAACGGATGCTGGCATCCCTTTACACGGCGGAGGCATCCTGTTTCACGCCGGCGAACGGTTTGCCCTCATTCCCCGCTTCGGCAAAGCCGTTATCTTCACCAGTATACAGACGATCGGCACAATTGGTGATGATACGACTGCCTGGCGCTGGGGTGAGGATGGTTCCGCCTGGTCACTTCACGATACCGTGATGGACGTGCTCCTCTGGCGCGAGGGTGAGCCGCGCTTTCGCAAACTTACAGGTTCAGCGCGCAATGATACGTGGGTTGGACTAACGCAAGGATGGTCACTCCATGACGGAAATCCGTCTCGATGGACACATGGACCGGCCTGGGGCGCAGTCTGGCAGGATGGGGTGCAGATGGCTCGTACCGCTATGATTGGCACGAGGCATCGACGTTTGTCGTACTATCGTGGCAACAAGCTGATCGGAACATTCACCCTGAGATGGAATACCCCCACACAGAAGCAACTCAGGCTTGCACTATCTCAACAGCACGAGAGCAGCGCTGGCCCACCGGACTGGTCAGTCAGCGGCGTGGACATGTCACGCGAACGCCTTGCCTTTTCTGCCGACGGGTCGCGGCTGGTCTGGATTGTCGATGATGGCGAAAAGCCAATGACGATCTATACCTTCGCGACAGGATGGCAACCAGCGCCAGCTAGCGAGACAACCCACCGCTGACCATTCTCAATTTTTATCGTATAAAACGCAAGGACATGCCCGCGCTATCGCCGAACAGTCTCCCCAGACCCGTCCAACGAGGAGAATCTATCGTGTCCGCACAGAAATTCGACCGCATTATCGCCGGCGACTTTTTCCCGCACTACCGCGGGCAGTCGCCGGATGCGTATCAGCGCGCGCTGGGGGCGCATGTGGAGCGGCTGCACCGGCGCGGGGTGACCCACGTGATGGTGAACCAGGCGCTGGTGAATATTCCGCTGGCGATGCAGCCAGATCGGCCGTACTACGGCTTCTGCGCCTACGGGCCGGGGCCGGATAAATATGTCACGTCGTCGTATAACGAGGGCATTTTCAGCGAGGAATTGCTGGCGCTGAACCGCGAGATGCTGATGCATAATGTTGAGCTGGCGCGCCAGTACGGCTTCCGCTGCGCCATGCGCTGCGTCGAGCCCATCTTCCAGATGGAGACGTTTTTTCAGCGCTACCCGCATCTGCGCGGCCCGCGCATCGACAACCCCGCCTGCTCCACCGACCCCGTCTACGCGCTCTGCCCGATGATGCCGGAGGCGCAGGACCACTACCGCCAGCTTGTGAAGAACCTGCTGACGCTGGCGCCGGAGATCGATGAGCTGCACATCTTCACCAATGACTCGGGTGGTGGCGTGTGCCATTCCTCGCATCTCTACTCCGGACCCAATGGCCCGCAGCACTGCCGCGCCGTGCTGCCGGGGAAACAGGCGCAGGTGTTCTGCCAGACGCTGGTGGAGGGCGGCCGGCCGGTGAACCCCGGCTTCCGCGCGGTGATGACCAGCGGGCTGTCGCCGAAGGAAAAGGCCGACTTTGTGAAGGAGATGCCCGAGGGCGTGGCCTCCTCTGTTTACGGCGCCTTCGCCTGGGGCGGCGGCCTGGAAGACCGCTGGGGCACCCAGGCATTTGGCCCGGAGGTGTATGGCAACCCGGCGGTGCGCGCGACGGTGCACGGCTGGCAGTATGCCGACCACGAGGCGCGCATCCGCCAGATTCAGGACAACGGCGGCATCGTCTACGCCAACTACAACTCTGACTACTACTCCGGCGACGATCCGCGGCCGTATGAGACGCATGAAATCGTCTGCCAGTTGCTGGAGTGGGGCGTCACCAACGTCATCGGCGGCGCGCCCGGATCCACGCCGTACAGCGCCAACACCGCCGTCTTCCGCCACGCCGTGGAGCATGGGCACATGCCCACCGAACAGGCGGTGCAGGACATCGCCGAGCAGTGGGTGGGCGCGGAGCTGGCGCCGGCGCTGGTGGAAGCCTGGCAATTGAACGACATGGTGGCCCGCGAGCAGCCGCTGCCGCAGGCCGGCCACCTGCTGCAGATATGGGCGCTCACCCGCCACATGCCCATCGTGCCGGACGAAGCGCAACTGCAGCCCGGCGACCTGGACTACTTCCGCCACGCGCTGCAGAGCTACGACACGAAGATGAGCGAACAGCGCGGCGGCGTGTGGCGCATCCTGCACTACGGCCAGGAATTGAAGGCCGCCTACCTGCGGCAGTTCACCACCGTCGTCTTCCCCGCGCTGGAGAAGGCGCAGGCCATCCTCGACGGGCTGCTGGCGCGGCCCGGCCTCACCGATGCCCAGCGCGAGTGCCTGACGGCGCAGCGGTGCGCCATCCACACTGTCTGGGTGGAGCATCGCCACAACTATCACTGGATCGCCGCCGCCTGCTACCGCATCGCCGGCGAGACGGCCCCCGCAGGTACGCCCGGCCTGCGCGAGATCATCGACGCGGAGATCGCGCTCTACGAAGCCGAAGGCCGCAGCGCGGACACCGATCCCCGCCTGCGCTTGATGCGCGCCCACCGCGACGACGCCAACGTGCCGGTGGACATGTCCGAGTTCGCGCTCAGCGTCCACGCCCCCATCGACGAATGGGAAGGGGCCCACCTCATCGAGGCGGCGAAAGCTTGACGATCGCGTGCGGATCTACCAAATCGAACCGGGGCGTTGTCTGGTGCAACGCCCCGGTTCGCGCATCCTGCTCTACGACCACATCCCGACCGTGGTTATTCTGTTACGCCGCACTGTTGCAGCAGCGTCAATAAATCCTCTTCGCCGGCGGCGGTGGCCAGCGCCAGCACGGATTTCCCATCTTTGCCCTTCGCCTTCATATCCATCCCCTTGCCGATGAGGTAGGCGACGGTGGTGGTGCGGCCGTCTTTCGCGGCCAGCAGCAGGGCAGTATAGCCGCTCGTGTCTACGTCCGTCAGGCTCGCGCCGGCGTCCAGCAGGTGCTTCACAATGCCGGTCTGTCCGGTCTGGGCGGCCAGCATTACCGCGGACTGGCCCTTCTTATTGATGGTCGTCACCTTCGCGCCTTTTGCCTGCAGCAGGACGATCACGTCGCGGTGACCCCAGGTGGCGGCCAGGTTCAGCGGGGAGTTGCCGCCATTGTTCAGTGCTTCGGCGGCGGCGCCTTTGTCCAGCAGCAGCGTCATGATGTCGACGGCGCCGTAGGAGGCCGCGTAATGCAGCGGCGTGTTACCCGACTCATCAATCGCCGTCACCTGCGCGGCGTCGGCTTTCACGATGGCGGTCACCTTCTCCAAGTCGCCGTCCACCACCGCGTCGTGGATATCCGCCGCGCGGCACACCGTGAATAGCAGCAGGATGGACAGGGAAAGTGCCAGGGTGAAATCGCGAATGTGCATCGAATCTTCCTTCCTTCAACACTTCAACAGAAATGATCGGTGGCTGACTCCCGGCGCCGCGGCCTGCGACAGCGCGCCCGGCAGGGGAGCAGCACGCCACATCATCATACCAGCGCCGCAGGTTAAGGAAGTAAATCCCGCGTAAACGCTGCATTATCTGTCAGTTAAACGTCAGGGCAATTCACATTATTGCGGATCGGTGACTATTGGGGTTATGCATTTCGAGAAAAATAACTGGTGTTTCTCGAACGGTTATGGCAGCGGCAGGGACAGACTACGCCTGCCGAATCGGAAACGAAATCGCTTCGTGTCATCAACCGAGTTGCCGCTTGCCGGCCTGGCCATGCGCGGTCAGTTCCCGTGATACCGGGTATTTCGGAGGAATCGGGAAGACGCGCACGTCACCCACTGGGGATGAAAAGGCGCGGTATGTGCTTCGTTCGGCCCGGCGCATGCCCCGTCGAGGGGCATGCGCCGGGAGTGCGGATTACAAATCCGCGCTCCCATGGAGGGGTATTTTCTGGGGTGCCCTTACCGGGGTGCGCGCAGCCGGACGCGCAGGCGCCAGTTTTCGTCGTCCGCCAGCCAGTGCTCCAGCGCCTCGGTTTCGTCCCTGGTCAGGTTGAAGGCGTCGGCGACCATGCGCTCGATCGCGGCATCCAGTTCCTCGTCTGCATGCTGCTCCCGTCGGCGCACCAGTTCCGCCAGCGCGGCGGCGGTCTCGGGCGTCCAGTGGCCGGTGGGCAGGTCGGCGAGGAAGGTGTTGAGGAAATGCAGGTAGCCGCCGCCCACGTGGCCGCCATAGAAGACATGCGCGTAGAAGAAGTGTAGCAGCGCCGAATTGAGCAGCCCGACGAGCGCCCGTGGGTGCTGTCCCAACGGTCCGCCCTCCGGAATCGGCACGCCACAGAGGAAGGTGTCCTTCAGCACCACGCCGCTGTCGTCATACGCGGCACGCAGCGTGCGGCCGTTCTGGCAGAGGATGATTTTCGGCCGGGTGAACAGCGAGAGTGCCGGCACCTGGTTGCCGTCCGCTTTCAGACGCACCTCGTCGTAGTCGATCCACCACCCCGCCCAGCGCACGGTATATCGCGCCACCTCGCCGTTGCCCGAGAAGGCGCCGCCGCCGAGGAACGGCCGCCGTGCCGGCGTCTCAGGCAGCGTCCGCGACACGTACCGGTCGCGCAAACCCGCCCGGTGGAATGACACGCACCAGCGCACCGCGCAGACGTCGGAGAGGCGGATAGGATCCTGCAGCAGGCGCGCCAGCAGCGCACGCAGCACCTCGGCCCGCGGCAGTGGGAAAAACGCTCGCACGCCGGTGTGCGCAAACAGGCTGTGCGGCGTCGTGCCCAGCGGCTCGGTCGTCAGGCCGTCCGCGGCGCGCGTCACCTGCCGTAGCGCGATTGTCTGCTCTCGCGTCCCGTGGGCGAACAGCACCACCGGATAGATCGCCGCGTCGGGGAAGAGTTGCGCCTGGGTGGCGAACCAGATCTGCGCTAGCGTGCCGTCGTCCAGCAGCCGCGCGCGCAGCGCCCGCGCGTTGGCGTTCACCAGTACCTTGTTCGGCAGGATGAACGCCAGCCGGTCCTGCGGACGCAGCCAGCCCAGGCAGACGTGGAGGAAGTAGAGGTAGAGGTCGGGCGCGCCGCTCATGGCGCCGGGGTAGGCGGCCTTCAGCCGTCGTTTCACGTCCGCCGCGAGCCGCTTCGCTTCGACATACGGCGGATTGCCGATGACGGTCAGCCGCTCATCCGTGCCCAATGCCGGGAGGTTGAGTTCGCGCAGCAACTCCGGCAAGGCGGGGTAGCGCAGCGCGTCGACCTGGTAGACGCGGAACCGGTCCTCGGGCACGTCGATGCCGAAGTGGTGGAAAAACGCCTGCCGCAGGTTCGCCCGCGCCGTGGCCACCGCCGCCGGATCGATGTCGAAGCCGATCAGCCGCTCGACCAGTCCCGCCGCGTCAGTTCCCGTCCGTGCCGCCGTCTCGACGGCGCCGCACAGGAAGCGCCCGTCGCCGCAGGCCGGGTCGATTACCCGGTCTGCGCCGCCGATGGGCCATGCATCGAGGATAAGCCGCACAAACTCCGCGGGCGTGAAATACTGCCCGCGGAGTTTGCGGTCGGACGTGTTGTCCTGGTAGACGTTCGTTATCGGCATGTGCCGGTTACTTCAATGTCCAGAAGCAGCGCCGTGGCGACACGATCTCGCCGGCGTCCTTCAATTGCGTCATGATCTTGTCAACGACCTTTCGGTCGAGCCCGGTCAACTCTACCACTTTGCCGGCGTTGATGGCGTCGCCGGCGTCCTTGAATGCCTGCAGCACTTTTTCCTGGTCGGTCATGATTCACTCCCCTTTCAGGGAGAATAATTCGCTGTCGTTCGGTTAAATGCCTTCCGGTGTCGCCGATTTGACAGCGGCAGGCAGGGGATGGTGGGGATTACAGCGAAATATCGCTGAAACTCGATGAGGGAGGATGCGATGCTCACAGAGACGACCATCCCGTTAGACGGCTTGACTGTCACGCTTTCCGAACCGATGCTGGTGAAGCGCAGCCGCCGGTATTGTTGGTTTCCCTCGCTCATCCGACAGCCGGACGGCACACTGTGGGCGTCGATGTCCGCCTACGCCGATGAGCATGTCTCCTCGGCGATCTGTTACCTGTCGCGCTCGCGCGACGGCGGCGCGACGTGGGACGAAGCGCGGATCATCGGCGATGCCGGGCAGGTGCACCTGGTGCGGGACGACGGCAGCGCCATCATCCTGCCGTATTACCTGCGCCCGCGCGGCGAGGATGTCATCGGCGCGCCATGCAATATCATTTCACCGACGGGCGCGTTGATGATGCGCGCCCCTGGTGTTACCGTGAGCGGCTGGCCGTGGCAACCCGGCACGCTGAACGGACTGGGTACCGCCGCGTTCGTGTTCAATGGCAAAGTGGAACGCGGCCAGCACGGCGAGTATCTTACTACGCTCTACGGTCACTGTGCCGGCGACACGCGCTACTCACTGGTGCTGGCCGAATCGGCGGACGGTTTTGACTGGCGCATCCGCGCCACCATCGCCGGACCGGACTGCCCGTTGGACGGCGCCGAAGGTCCCTGCGAGACCTGTCTCTGCCGCCTGCCCGACGGACGCCTGATGTGCGTCTTTCGCTTGGATTCCTTCAAAGAGTTTGGCGTCAGCTACAGCACTGATGACGGTTGCACTTGGACAACGGCAGTTAATATTCCTGATGTCGCCTCGGTGGAGCCGCGATTGGACACGCTGTCGGACGGCATCGTCGCGCTGTCCGGCGGTCGTCCGGGCATCTATGTCTGGTTCAACACCGATGGCACTGGCGAACGCTGGCAGGCTGTAGATATCATCGCCCATCACAACGCCCGCTGTCCCGCGGATGTCATCGAGCCGGATATCCGCAACGGCGGCTGGAAAGCGCTGGACGCCATGCTGCGCGACGGCGACCGCGGCTTTACCTCCGCCTACACCGAACTCGTCGCCCTCGACGATACCAACCTGCTGCTTATCTATGACCGCGTTGGCCTGGGCTGGCACGCCATCCCCGATGAGTCGGATGAAACGAACAGCGTCTGGGTGGTGAAGCTGTCGGTGACGCGGCAATAATCGGCATCATAGTTGAAGGAGTAGGTCATGACACGCTTCCGTCGCGAAGGCCAGATACTGGTCTGGCAGGAGAATCAACAGCAGGTCTGGCTGCAGCCGTGCGGCGTGAACGGGCTGCGGGTGCAGGCGAATCTGGCCGGGCAGCGGCTGGAGCTGCCGCAGGCGCTGCTCGACCTGCCGCCGGTGCCGGATGCGGAGATCGCCATCGACATCGGCGAAGAAACGGCGACCATCCGCAACGGCCTGCTGGTCGCGGAGATCACGCACGCCGGGTTGGTCACCTACCGTAACGCCCGCACCGGCGAGACGCTCCTCGCGGAGGCCTACACCGCCTATGGCGCCGGCCGCCGCTTCGACCACGTCAGCGGCCCGCTCTTCCGCATCGAGGCCTGCTTCACCGGGCAGGACAGCGAGCGCTTCTGGGGCCTGGGCCAGCATCAGCACGGCCGGCTGGATCAAAAGGGCTGTGTCATCGAGCTGCAGCAGCGCAACACCGAAGTGTCCATCCCCTTCCTCGTCTCTAACCGCGGCTACGGCTTCCTGTGGAACTCCCCGGCCATCGGCCGCGTCGAGTTGGGCATGAATGGCACGCGCTGGGTGGCGGACGGCGCCCGGCAAATGGATTATTACCTGGTGTGCGGCGACACCTCCGCCGACATTCTCGCCCGCTACGCCGACGCCACCGGCCACGCCCCGGCGCTGCCCGATTGGGCCACCGGTTTCTGGCAGTGCAAGCTCCGTTACGAGACACAGGAGGAGCTGCTGCAGGTGGCGCGTGAGTATCAGCGCCGCAGCCTGCCTATCTCGGTGATCGTCATCGACTTCTTCCACTGGTCGCACATGGGCGACTGGGGATTCGATCCGACGGAATGGCCCGACCCGAGCGCGATGGTGCGCGAATTGCAAGACATGGGCATCCGCGTGATGGTGTCAAACTGGCCGACGGCAATTCCGCAGAGCGAAAATTACGCCATATTGCGCGACCGCGGCCTGCTGATCAACAACGAACAGGGCGTGGACGCCCAGCACGTCTTCATCGATAAAGGCATTGACGGCCCCGCCTACTTCGCCTACTACGACGCCACCAACCCGGAGGGACGCCGGTTCCACTGGGACGTGGTGAAGCGCAACTACTACGACCACGGCATCAAGCTCTTCTGGTTGGACAACGACGAGCCGGACATCAACCCGTGGCACCCCGGCAACGTGCGCTTCCACCTGGGCAACGGCCTGGAAGTGGCGAATATCTACCCGCTGCTGCACCAGCAGGCGTATTACGACGGCCTGCGCGCGGCGGGCGAGACGGACGTGGTCACCCTCTCCCGCTCCGGCTGGGCGGGCAGTCAGCGCATGGGCGCCATCATCTGGTCGGGCGATGTCGCCTCCGACTTTGCCGCGCTGGCGACGCAGGTGCGTGCCGGGCTGAACATGGCGATGAGCGGCATCCCCTGGTGGACCACCGACATTGGCGGTTTTCACGGGGCGGATATCCGCACCCCGGAGTTCCGCGAGTTGATCGTGCGCTGGTTCCAGTACGGCGTCTTCTGCCCCATCTGCCGCCTGCACGGCTACCGCCAACCCGCGCCGAAGGGCTGGCCGCACAGCGGCGCGGATAATGAAGTGTGGTCCTTCGGCGAGGACGTCTACGCCATGCTGCGCGACTTGCTTGCGCTCCGCGAGCGCCTGCGTCCGTATATTGACCAGCAGATGCGGATCGCCGCGGAGACCGGCCTGCCGCCCATGCGCCCGCTCTTCGTCGACTTCCCCGCCGACCCCGCCTGCGAGACGGTCGACGACCAGTACCTGTTCGGCCCCGATCTTCTCGTCGCCCCGGTGCTGGAAGCCGGCGCCCGCGAGCGCCGCGCCTACCTCCCCGCCGGCGCCGACTGGGTGCACGGCGGCGCGACGTATACCGGCGGGCAATGGGTTACCGTGCTCGCGCCCATTGCGTCGATCCCGGTATTTGCGCGCGCCGGCAGCGACGCCGTCAGTCTGCTCCCTGGAGGGTGAGACTCCGTCGAGCCGCGCGCGGAGGAACTATGATCGATTTTCGCCATACCGATGACCGTAGAACCCGCTCATCGGTACAGTGTGTAACGTATCCGGTTCCTCCGCGCGCGGCTCGACAGAGTCTCGCTCTCCAGTCTATCCTCATACCAGAGATATCATCACTCGACCACCTCCTGCTACCCGAAATACTCCCCATACGCCAGCCCGATGAAGCCATTCAGCCGTCCCAGCGTCTCTTCATATGTCGGCTGCAGCTTCACGATGGCCTGGGCGCATACCGACACCGGCCGCGCCTGCCCCACCTCGGCGATGGCTGCCAGCAATTCCCGTTGCTCGTCGGCGGAGGCGCTCAGCGAGACGGCGTTGCGCACGTGCACCTCGAAACCCACGCACGGCGGCACGGCGGCGTGCACCGCGCGCACGTCGTTCCAGCCACTCACTTCCAGCGTCGCCATCTCCGGGAAGACGGCGGACAGCTCCGCCACCACCGCCTCGAAGCAGCCGCAGGTGTGGAAGCCGCGCACTGGCCCCTCGTTGGCGCGGATCAGCCGGTAGACGGGCAGCACAAATACGCGGAACATATCCGGGCGAATGAAGGGGATGTTCACCCAGTCATCGGCGACGAAAGTGGTGGGCGGCAGCGCCGCCTCACCGAGGAACGCCTGGCGGGCGCGGGCATACCGCAGGCGGGCGTCGGCGAAGAAAGCGAGGAAGGTGTGTACCTGCTCCGGCTGCTCGGCGATGTCTTCCAGCGCATTTTCATACCCACGCAGTTGCACGAAAATATCCAGCGGCCCGCGGTGGAAATGCGGGAAGGTGATGGCCAAGCGGCCACCATACGCATCGCGAGCGATCTCCGTCATGCGCCGGTAGTTGGCGATGAGCCGCGGCATCTCGCCGGTGGCGTGGAAGTCGAATTCGCCCACTGCCTCCAGCGCTAGCCGCGCCTGCAACGGGTGCGGGTCGAACTCCGGCACCCCCTGCGGCGTGTGCACGATGCGCTGGCGGAAGAGCGTCAGGTCGTAATACATGCCCACGTCGGCGGGGATGGTCAGCGATGGCAGCGTGTCGTCCGCTACATTGTCGGTCCAGAAGATCGCCTGGCGCAGTCGCTGTTCGATGGCGAAGGCCGGGTCGGCGAAGACGCGGTTCATGTCGTAGCCGAACAGCTCTGGCCAGCCGATATTCTCCATGTAGCTGGTGAGCCGGATGCGGCCTGGCCGCCGGGCGTCGCGGGCGGCGATCTCCGCCGCGCGTGCGGTCATGCGTGCTTCCAGCGCGTCCACCAATGCCTCTCGCGGCAGCGTCATGGCGTCAGTCTGCATGTCTGGCCTCCCACGTGCGAGTATACGACGCCACTCACCGCCTGTCTATATCGCTATCAGCCGTCGACTTGCTGAACGGCTGTAAGTCTATGGAATATCTGATATAATACGCATGAACTGTGCATGAATTGAGGATGAAATGCAGAAAGACATGACGGATGCCGTAGTGACGCAGCGCGACGTGGCCGAGCGCTGTGGGCTGCACCAGACGACGGTGTCGCTGGCGCTGCGCCGCGATCCGCGCATTTCGCCGGAGACCATCGACAAGGTGATGAGCGCCGCCGCCGCGATCGGCTACGATCCCACGCTGAACACCACCGCCCGCCGACTGGCGATGCGACGCTTCGGGCATCAGGTGGTCAACCACGTCATCGCCCTTACCGTGCACCCGCAGTTCATCCACTTTCACTACTACGCGGCCATCTTCAGCGGTATCGTCGACGCGCTCATTCCCGCCGGATTCGCCGTCACCGTGACGCACTTCAATGACGATTCGTGGTCGCCGAACCTCGATATCCCTACCATCTTCACCCGCGGAGACGTGGACGCGCTCATCACCGACAACCCGAATGCACACGTCAACGCGCTGGCCGACCGGTTGCAACAGACGCCGGGCTTCGCCAACCGGCCCATTATCGGGCTTATCTACCGGCACGAGCGCTTTTCCTCCGTTACCACCGACGACCGCCATGGCGCGTATCTGTCCGCCGCCCATCTCATCGCGCTGGGGCACCGCCACCTGCTGCATCTCTGCACCACCACCGACGAGCACCAGGCCGGCCTGCAGCGCCTCCGCTGGGCGGGCGCGCGCCAGGCGCTGACTGAAGCCGGGTTCGATCCGGCGCGGCATCTGCACTTCTGCGTGGTGCCGCCGGTGTGGGGGAATCCGCTGTGGATGGCCACCGAGGACGATCCCTACGCCGCCGTCATCCCGCCGGAAAGCGGGCAGCCGCTGGTCGCGCTGATGCGCGCGCGTCCGGAAATCACCGCCGTGCTGGGCTTCAACGACGCCTGCGCCCAGCAGGCCTGGCGCGTGCTGAACGGAGCCGGCTTCGCCGTGCCCGACGATGTCAGCATCGTCGGCTTCGACGACGTCGACCCGCGCTTCGACGACCGCGGCGCCAACATCCTCACCTCCGTCCGCCTGCCCCTTGTCGAAATGGGCCGCACCGCCGCCGAACTCGCCATGGACCACGTCACCGGCCGCCTTACCGAGAAGCGCGAAGTGGTGCTGCCGGTGCAGTTGATGGCGCGGGGGTCGACGGCAAAAGCGCGGTAACACGCCGTGGACCGTTCTCGGGCGGTTGTCGTGGCATGTCTTTTCTGCTATCATGCGCATGAATAGCTATAGAAGGAAACGCTCATGCCCATAACCCGCGCCGACCTGACCGCTGCCGACCTCAAGTTCTTCACCCGGTTTGCCCGCTGGCAGGCGCCTGCCGTGCGACCGAACATCATTCGCGACCTGCTATCTGCCGAGGAGATCGTGCTCAAACGGGAGCACTATCCGGAGTTGCTGGCGAAGGCGCTGGCGACGGCTGAGCAGCCACTGGACCTGTCGCTAGACTGGGACGCACTGCACGAGCACGTTTTTGGGAAGATGAACAGCGCATCGCTGTATTACCTCTTCACCGGTGATGCGCGGATGATCTCCCATGCCGTCGCGGCGCTGGAGGCTTTCGAGGCGTGCGAGCGGCCGTATTTCACCTACTCCACCTGTATCGGCGTGCTGGACATGGACCTGCGCACCGCGCACGTGGCGCACTGCCTGGCGCTGATGAAATGCTGCTTTGGGGAGGCGCTGGCCCCCGAAATCCACCGCCGTATGGCTGACCTGGTGGTGACGCGCATCCTCGCGCCGGGGCTGGAGGCGGAGCGCACTGCTCGCTACCCGTGGATGGTCAGCGACGCCAATTGGCGCATCATCCTCTGCGGCGGCTTTGCCATCGCCGGCATGGCCTTCGCCGACGATTTCCCCGAGTACCGCGCCCTCATCGACTACGGCGTCGAGGCGATGCTGGTCTGCGCCGCCACCGGCGACAAGGCCGGGAGTTGGAATGAAGGGCCGGGCTACTGGGAATACGGGTTCAGCACGGGCGTCGCCTTCATGCACGCCCTGCGCCTCTTCACCGGCGGCGCCGTCAACCTCTTCCGCCACCCCTTCTACCGCGCCACCGGCGATTTCCGCGTCTTCATGCAGGCGCGCCCAGGGGTGAACTGGAACTGGTCGGACTGCGGCAAGGCGGCGGGCCCATCCACTACCCTCACCGCTTTCGCACGTGGCACGCGCGACACGCTGCACCAGCACGCGGTGGAAGCGCAGGGCATCACCTCGCTGGGGCAGTTGTATTGGTATGACCCGTCGTTGCCGGCGATGCCACCAGGGCCGGACGACCACACCCGTTATTTCCCGTCGGTGGGCGTGCTCACCTGGCGCACGGGCTTCGCGGACACCGACACCTTTGTCGGCGTGAAAGCCGGCGACCTGAAGCACTACAACCACCACTGTCACCTGGACATGGGCACGGTAGTGGTACACGCCGCCGGGCGCGAACTGCTGGCCGAGCTGGACCACTGGCCCTACCCGCACGAGGGCATCAAAGACCCGTCGAAAAAAGGGTATCAACCGGGCTTCTACGACATCGACAACCAGCGCTGGATGACGCAGGACTTCGACGTGCGCCTGGCCGAGGGTCACAACGGCGTGATGCTCGACGACGGCTTGCCCGAATTTCGCCTGGGGGTAACGGCGCGCTTCCTGCGGCGTATCGACGAGCCGCGTCTGCAGGCAGCCATCGTCGATTCCACGCCCTACTACACGCCGCTGGCCACCCGTGTGCGGCGCTATGTCGCCTTCCTGCCGCCCGATGTGCTGCTTATCGTCGACGATATCCGCGCGACGCGGCCCGTCCGCGCCCGGCTGCTCTTTCATTACCCGATGTCTCAGCCCAAACGCGCGGGCAATCTCGGCCCGCAGACAACCGCGACGGAGAACGCCGACATCGCCTACACCGAGGATGCCTTCACCATCGTCAACGGCCCGGCGGAGTTGCGCGCGCGCCTGCTCTGCCCGTCGGCGACCGATCACCTCATCATCGGCCACAACGAGCGCCGCACCACATATCTGCCACCGTCCGGCCTGCTCACCCAGCTCAACAAGTATTTGTATGTCGAAAACCTCTACCGCAAACCGCGGCTGGGCTTCGTTGCCGCCCTGCAATTCGGCCCCGCCGGCTTCACGCCGGTCGAGTTCGCGCTGGAGGGCAATCCGATGACGAACGAGCAGTTCCGCGTAGTCATCGAGCGCGCGGGTGAGCAGGTGGCGGTGGAATTTGATCTGGTAAAGCGGATGATTACTCGCGAATAAAGGAGTAGATTATGCCTTCTACACGTGCGCGCATTCCCGCTACCGACTTGCGCAACCATGGCATCGCCGTGCATAACGGCAGTTGCCTGAGCATCCGCGCGTGGCGCGACGCCGAGAGCGGGCGGGATTACATTTACGCCGGCATCACCAGCACGTCGTCGCTGGTGGTGCAGGTGGACGTCGCTACCGGGCGCTGCCGCCAGTTCCGCCTGCCGGAACCGTGCGGTGGGCCGTGGGGCATCGATTTTACGCTGGAGGGCCATCTGCTGGTGACCAGCGTCAGCGGCCACCTGGTGCGCATTGACCCGCGAAGCGGGAAGACATGGATTACCGCGAATCCCGGCCACTGGTTGTGGCATGTCGACCGCGGCATGGACGGCAAGTTCTACCTGGCGTCGTCGCCGGAGTGCCGCCTCTACCGCTACGACGCCGCCACCGAGGGTGTGGAAGATTTGGGGCCGATGCACGATACGGAGAAATACCTGCGCGTGGCCCTGGACGGCGACGACGGGTATATCTACTGCTCGGTCGGCTGCACGGCGGCGCAAATCGTCGCCTATCACATCGCCAGCGGGCGCACGACGAATCTGCTGCCGAAGATCGAGCAGACGCCGGACTTTCACGGCATGGGCCGTGGCGCGGACGGCAAGCTCTACGTGCGCACCACCCGCGGCACCGTCTATCGCCTGACACATGGGCAGGCGTTTCTCGTCAGCGATGCCGACGAGGTGCGCCGCCACCTGGAGGGGTATTACCGGGGCTATCGCGAGCGCCTGCCCGACGGCCGGCCCATCAGCTACGTCGATCCCGACGCTCTGCGCATCGGCGAGGGGGAGGACGCGACCATCCTACCGCTGCGCTACAAGACGGACGGCGCCAACATCTTCCACCTGGCGGAAGGCCCGGGGGCGACGGTGGTGGCCAGCACCATCATGCCGTTGTACCTGCTGCGCTACACCCCGGCGATGGACGCGCTGGAAAACCTGGGGCGCGGCGGCATCGACAACGGCGAAGCCTACAGCTTCGGCCACTGCGACGGCCGGCTCTACTACGCCTGCTACAGCTATGGCAACCTGATGATGTATGATCCGGCCAAACCGTGGCACCGCGACCCGCCGGGGGCGATGCGCTGGGAGGACAACCCGCGGTTGCTGACTAACCTCGGCCGCGGCCACAACCGCCCGCGCGCCATGTGCGTGGATAGCCGCAAGCGCGTGTGGATCGGCAGCATCCCGGAATACGGCCGCGACACCGGCGGGCTGGGCGTCTACGACACGCTGGCCGAGACGTACCACAACAACCCGGCGGTCATCCCCCACCAGAGCATTATCGCGCTGACGGCTGACGACGCCGGCGAGATGATCTACGGCGGCACCAGCATCGGCGGCGGCAGTGGCACCGACCCGAAAACGACCGAAGCGCACCTCTTCGCCTGGGACGCCGCGCGGCAAAAGCTGCGCTGGAAGCACGTGCCCATTCCCGGCGTCACCGGCATCCTCAACCTGCTCTACCGCGACGGCAAGCTCTACGGCAGCACCGGCAGCGATTTCGCCACCTTCCGCTTCGACGTGGCCAGCCGCACGATGGATTACATCATTCCTTCGGACATCTCGGCGGTGCGTGAGCAGTCGATCTGCTGGGGGCCGGACGGCAACATCTACGGCATCACCTGGGTGTCATTTTTCCGTTGGCGGCCGGAGACGGGGAGAATCGAAGTGCTGTATCGCTCCGCCGGCGCGCGCAACCAGCGCTCGCCCGGCGGCTCGCTCTTCCACCGCGGCGCCGTCATCATCGGCGACCGTTTCTATTTCTCGTGCGGTCCGCGAGTGATGTCGCTGAAGGTGCCGTTAGAATAGAGTGGGTGAGTGAGACTCCGTTGAGCCAAATCTCCTGGAGGGCGAGACTCCGTCGAGCCGCGCGCGTAGGGGCTGTGATCGATTATTTACATACCGATGACCGTGGAACACGCTCAAAGGTATGCGAAAAATCACCCCGGTTCCTACGCGCGCGGCTCGACGGAGTCTCGCCCTCCAGGGATACGGCCGCTTGTCGGTTTCAGTACCCGCCGAACTCATACGCTGCGTCGAACATGGCGATGATGTTCTCCGCCGGCACGTCGGCCTGGATGTTGTGCACCTGGTTGAAGACGTAGCCGCCGCCGGGCGCGAAGGCGG
>CAZPYA010000010.1:30649-44767 GCA_964590255.1 uncultured bacterium | reverse complement strand
CACGTGCTCGCGCACCTCGGCGGGGGTGGCCATGCCCAGCACCGTTTGCGTGTCGCAGCCGCCGCCCCACAGCACGATCTGCCGACCGAATTCCGCCTTCAGCGCCGCCGGGTCCATGTTCGCGGCCGATGTCTGGATGGGATTGAGGATGTCGATGCCCGCCTCGATGAAGTGTGGGATGAGGTGATACACCGAGCCGCAGCAGTGGAAGAAGGTTTTCCATCTCGTGTTGCGGTGAATCCAGTCGCACAGCTTCGTGTAATGCGGCTTGATCATCGCTGCCCACAGGTCGGGGTTGATGAACTCGCCGCGTTGGGTGCCACTGTCGTCGGCGGCGATGCCCCAGGCAAAGCAGCGGTCGCCCACTGCCTCCTTCACCAGCGACAGGCACTTGATCGACGCCTCTACCGAGCGGTCCATCATCGCGTGACAGGTTTCCGGCTCGGTCATCAGCATCATCATCCAGTCGCTGGGCTGCCCCATGGTGACGTTGCTGCGTCGGTCAGTGATGAGGCTCAAGCCCAGGAAGCATACCCCGTAGCCCCAGCCCAGCAGCGCGTAATCCGTCTCCTCGTACTGCCGTTTCGTGTAGTCGGCCAGCAATTGCAGGTGCGCGTCGGGGATGTCGTCCACCGGGGCAAAATCATCGGGATCGATGCCGTCGCCCCGGTCGAAGGATTGGTCATCGAAGTAATGCCCGCCGTGCGGCATGCGGTAGGCGGTGGGGTGGCCGTCGGCGTCGAGCAGCGTCCAATTCCCCACCGCGTCCGCGCCGATGCGCGTGCCGGGCATGAACAGCACATCGGTGCCGTCATACAGCGTCTTCGACACCCAGGCGCTGTCGGCTTGCACGAAAGCGGGAATGGCCGTCATGTCGATGGGCAGCACGTCGGCGCGCAGCCGCCGCCGCACCGCCTCTTCTACCACCGCGATCATGAAGCGGGCGTCCATGATTTTCGTCGGGGCAGCGATGCCCAGCGTCTTCTTTAACCGGTCATACGCGATGCCGGCAATGCCCGAGGCCTTCAACCCGCCCAGATCGATGGGCACGCGGTCCGGCGTCTCAAAGCGCAGCGTTGTCGCCACGCGTTCACGTGCGTTCATGCTGTTTCCCCTATATGCGTAGATGCCGCGCGAAAAACGCCAGCATCGCCTGCCATCCTGGCGCCTGCAACGGGTCGTTGGGATCGCCGCCGGTGTGCCCCACGCCGTCCAGCAGCAGCATCTCCACCGGCGCGCCCATCGTCCGCGCTGCGTCGGTCATCCAGCGGGCGTGGTCGGCGGACACCACGTCATCCGCCGCGCCGTGAATGAGCAGCATCGGTGCCGCGGCGGGCGTCAACCGGTGCAGCGGTGAGGCGGCACGATAGGCCGGTTCCGCGTCGTGGGCACACATCCCCATAAACGCGCACGCGTAACCGCGATAGGGGTAGGTCACCGGCTCGCGCAGCATGTCGGTGGGGCCGGCCCACGGCACGGCACATGTCAGTGGGGTATACGGCGCGGTGGCCAGCCACATCGCCAGGTGGGCGCCGGCCGAACCGCCATACGCGCCCAGCCGCGCGCCGTCTCCGCCGTATTCCGCGGCGTTGGCGACAATCCACGCGGCGGCGGCGGAGACATCCTCGCACGCCGCGGGGAAAGGGAAGGCCGGCGCCAGCCGGTAGCTGACGGTGATGGCCAGGTAGCCCATTTCCGCGAGCTGTGTGGCGAAGCCGTCCAGGCCCTGCCGGCACCCGACGCACCATCCACCGCCGTGCAGCAGCATAATCACCGGCGCCGGTGCGTCGGTCGCCGGTTGAAAGATGTCCAGGCCCAGCGGCGTGCCCGTGGACTCGGCATAAATGATGTCGCGCGTGATGCGAATGTCGGTCATGATGCCTCGCTTACACTGCCAGCAGGCAATAGGTGAGAATGCCCGCGGCCAGGGTGTCGTCGTTGAAATCAAACGTGGCGGAGTGCAGGTTGCTGGACGTCTCTCCCTGTCCAAGGAAGAGCATCGCCCCCTCGCGGTTGACCAGGTAGTAGGAAAAATCTTCCGAGCCCATGGACGGGGCGGGCATTTCGATGAAGTTGCCGGAGACGATTGCCGTCACCGCTTTCGCCTTCGCATACCCGGCCTCGGTGTTGACGGTGGGAATCTCGTAACTGCGCTGATAGTCCAGCTCGATGGCCGATCCCGTCTCCGCGGCAATCGTCTCGCAGGCCGTCCGCAGCACCGCGGCCATGTCGTCGGCCAGGTCGGCGCGCAGGTAGCGGCAGGTACCGCGCATCGTCACCTGGTCGGGGATGACGTTGCCCACCGTGCCGCCGGTGACGGCGCATACGGAGATGAGCGAGCCGTCGCGGTCGCGCAGCCGCTCGTGTTCCGCCTGCAGGCGCAGCGCCAGCCGCGCGGCGATGGGGATGGGGTTGAGTCCGCGCTCCGGCTGCGCGCCGTGGCAGCCTTTGCCGGTGACGGTGATGGTGAAAAAGGACGCCGCCGCCATCTGCGCCCCGGCGCGACTGGTGATGCTGCCGGCGGGGATGCCTGCCCAGCCGTGCAGCGCATATGCTTCGTCCGCGCCGTCGCATGCGCCAAGTTGCACCAGGTCGCGCCCCGCCGCGCGAATCTCCTCGCCCGGCTGGAAGATGCAGCGCACCCGATGCGGCAGCCGGGCACCCAGCCGCGCCAGCGCCTTCGTCGCGCCCACCAGCATGGTGGTGTGGCCGTCGTGCCCGCAGGCGTGCATCACCTCGTCGTGGATCGACGCATACGGCAGTCCGGTTTGCTCGGTGGTGTTCACCGCGTCGATATCCGCCCGCAGCGCGATCAATCGCTCCCCCTGCCCAAACTCGGCGATGACATCGGTGCCCAGCAGCGGCGCGCGAATTGTCAGCGCCTCGCCGGCCAGCGCCGCGACGATCTTTGCCCGCGTGGCGTGCTCCGCGCACGCCAACTCCGGCTCGCGGTGCAGCGCCCGGCGCAGCGCGATCATCTCAGGCAGGATGGCGGCAATCTCGGCCTTCAACAGCGACAGCAGTTCAGCATCCATTATTCATTCTCCCGCCGTTTCATTCGCCAGAAAACAACCGGGTTCCTGTCGGGACGCCACTATTCAGTCGCCGTCTCCTTCACCAACTCCTCCGGTACTGCCGCCGCGTGGTAGTAGGATGGGTCTTCGCGCTGCTTGCGCAAGATGGTCAGAATCTCCCGCCAAGCGTGGAACAACCCGCGATTCGCCGGCGGCATCGAGGCGTCAATGGCCTTGCGCAGCTTCGGTAGGCGGTAGAAGGGCACGCCGGGATACATGTGGTGCTCGACGTGATAGTTCATGTTCCAGTAGAGGAATCGCAGCAGCGGGTTCATCGCCACCGAGCGGCAGCAGCGCCGGAAATCCGCCACGCTGGGCTGCATCCCGACATGCTGGGTGAAGCCGCACAGGAAATTCAGCCAGCCGGCGTAAAACGGCGCGAAGGTGACCAGCGCCAGCAGGATGTAGAGTTGGAAATAGATGAACACCGCCGCCAGCAGCAGGTGGCCGGCCAGCAGCATCCGCGCCCAGACGAACAGCTCGCGCCGCCTATTGACGTCGTTCTCGGGGAAGATGCGTTCTTCCCATTCCCCGCGGATGATGCCGCGCGCGTGGCGGACGTGCGTACGCAGCAGATGCCACAGTATCGGCGGATTGACGGTGAACGCATAGAGCCAGTCGATGGGCCGCAGGGTAATCGGCAGCACCACCTCCAGGTCCAGACCGGTATGCACTGTCCACAGGTGGTGTTTTGGGTGGCTGGCGCGGAAGTAGAAAGGATTCGTCCAGGTGAGGAAGGCGGTGAGGTCGTAGAAGACATTGTTCAGCGCGCGCGTTTTGAACGGCGTGCCGTGCGATAGCTCGTGTCCCGCGCCGCCCAGCCCGAGGAAGGCGTAGGTGGTGGCGTGCAGGTAACACGCAGCGACTGTCCACGGCCACGCCAGGTGCCGCCAGGCGTAAAAGGCCAGTGCCCCGGTCGCCACCGCCAACAGCAACTGCGGCAATATCTGTGCCAGCCCCCGCCAGTCGCTGGATGCCGTCAGCCGCAGAAACGTCTCCCGCTCCACCGGCACCCGGTACCACTTGATGCGCGTCTCATCTCGACTCATGGCATCCTCCCGGGCCTATTGTACCGCGTCTCGCGCATTTCACGAAACGGTGTTCGGCACACATTGCGGGTGGGCGCTGTCCTGTTCCGCCAGAACCATTCCATATCCGTCGTGCCGTTCACCGGCATCTGTTTCCTTGGCAACTTGCCGCAGTAACTCGTCGCGCGCCTACCAAACAGCGAACCGCCGGAGCATGGCTCCGGCGGTTCGCTGCTTGGTGACGCCCGCAGGCCCCCTTCCACCATCTGGTTCGGTCGGGTAGACCCTCATGACTCATGTTCCAGATGATGGCTCTGCGCGTGTCACGTCGTCTACCATCGTACTGTATCTTTACCCTGACGATAAAGAAGATAAACTATCGTCTAACACTTTTTTCAGTTATGGCTGTGCCGCGACCAGTTTTTGTGGGTCAGCACGGCCGGACAGCGTCAGCGCTCCCCGCTCCAGCACGATGCCGGTGATCTGCGGGCCGAAGCGCAGGCCGTGCAGGTCGGTCAGCGGATTGAGCAGCGCCCCGAACAGCCCCAGCACGCTGGCCGGCACCGGCACCCCCGCCACCGCCAACCCCGACGGCACGAAGCGCGCCGTCGCTCCCTGCGCCTGCAGCGCGCCGGCGGCGGTAATCGACACCGCTTGCCCCGCCACCGTCGTCGCCGCTACCGCCCGCACCTCGCCAGGCAGCAGCGTTACCCACACGTTGCGCAGCGCCGGACTATCGGCTCGACCTTCCCCGCGCAGGTAGTTGTTGATGGCCGCCTCCGACACCCGCACGCTGAATGCCGCGTCATCCACCTGTGTCACCGCGAAGGGGTCGCGCCGGTATTGCACCCCGCGCAGCGTCAGCGTCAGCCGCTCCAGCACCACGTTCGGCGCCGGCCGCACCCCCGTCCCCACCAGCGTCACCGCGTCCGCCCGGCTGCCCGTCAGTCCGCGCACGTCGGCGGTGTAGCGGTCCGCCGGCCCGATATAGTCGCGCGCATAGCGCGTGATTTCCCGCTCCGCCAGCCGCTGCGCCCCGCTGGCACACCCTGTCAGCACCGGCAGCAACAGCCCTATCCCCAGCAGCATCCATCGCATGGCATCGTCCTCCTGCCATCATTGTAACGACGCCCGGCCTTGCCATCGGCACGATATTCATGCACGAGAGGAAGCCCAGCTCTCTGAGGCGAATTCCCACACAGGGATACACCATGCGCATCATCGCACCAGCGGAGGAGACGACGGGCATCGACGGCTATGCCAGCCGCGAACTGCGGCGCGTGCTCCGCGAGCATGCCGGGATTGAAGTGGCAATCGACCGCGGTCGACTGCCTGTCAACGACGCTATCGTGCTGGGCACCGCGGACAACAATCCCGTCCTGCGCGCGCTGCTGCACGCCGGTTGGCTGCCAACGCCCACCGAGCCGCAAGGCTATGCGATGCGCGGCGGTCCGCATCCCGACGCCCCCGGGCGCCGCCTGCTCGCTATCGCCGGCGCCGATTCCGCCGGCGCGCTCTACGCCCTCCGCGACCTGGAGCACTTCCACCGCGACGCCCTCTCCCTGCCCAACGCGCCTTTCGCCGCCGCCGATTACCCGCGCATCGCCAGCCGCGGGCACTGGACCTGGGGCTGCAACATGCCCGACAAATGCGCCTGGATCGACAACATGAGCCGCTGGAAGCTGAACGAGCTTATCCACTGGGACAACTTCCCTCCGGCGCGTGCGCGAGAATATGTCGATTATGCTCACGCGCGCGGCGTGCGCGTGGTGTGGGGTTTTGGTTGGGGATGGGTGCCGGAGTGGAACTACACCTTGCCCGCCGACTTCGACCACGGCGTGGGCGACGGCGTCGAGATGTGCGGCAGCAGCCCCGCCAACCTTGCCTTCTTCCGCCGCGAAATCCTGCGCAAAGTGCGCGAAGACTACGCCCCCACCGGGTGCGACGGCATCTATTTCCAGGCCTTCACCGAATGCCCTAAGTGCCAGTGCCCCCGCTGCGCGCATCGCAACATGGGCGAGTTGATGCTCGACTTCGTCAACCCCATCGTCGATGACATCACGCGCGCATTTCCCGACCTGTGGATCTCCTGCGGCATCCACTACGACTTCGGCGACTACGCCTACCTGCGGCGCCTTGACCCCCGCTGCAACATCTACTGGGAGAACTGCGAAGCCGGCACCAGCATACGCGGCGACGACGAAGACTTCGGCTACATCTACAAAAGCATCCCCTACGGCCACGGCTACAGTCAGGACTGCCCCGCCGACCCAGAGTGGACCGAAGACTCGCTGACCGAATGGCAGGCCCGCACCGCCGACTGGTACCGCTTGCCCGGCGGCCGCGAGTCGCATATCCGCTACTACGCCTTTCTGCAGGACTGGGCCTGCCGCTTCCAGGGCAAGCCGTCGCACCACACCCACGCCAGCGTGGTGGCCGACCACAGTCTCTTCTGCCGCCGCACCCCCTTCCCCCACGCCGCCCTCGCCGAAGCCCAGTGGAACCCCCACCGCGACCCCGCCGCCGTCACTGACGCTCTACTGGCCGTCCTCGGCCTCACCGAAACCGTCGCCGCCACCCCGGAACCTGTTATTCCGCTCCGCGACATGGCCGGCAAGCCCCCTTGGCTCTGCGACCAGCACCTCGCCCCCGAAGGCCACGCCACTTGATCGTCCTCCTCCTGATAACCCACTGCATCGCTCCCATGCGTGTGCCAATCCCCCGGAGTCCTGTATAATACCCCAAACCCATCCCATGGGAGGCCGGCATGCCCACTCACCTGGTCAGCACCATCGATGTCCGTGATTTCGGCTCCGAGACGATTCGCATCGGCGATCTGAACGGCGACGGCGCTCCCGATCTGCTTCTCGTGCAAAACACCTACGGCGACCGCGCCATCACCTGTCTCACCGCGACGACCATCGACGGCACGGTGCTCTGGCAGCGCGGCACGCCCGACCGGGAGAACGGCCACTGCTACTGCGACCTGCCCGTGCAGATCTACGACTGGGATGGCGACGGCGTCAACGAGGTGCTATACGTGCAGCAGGCGCGCTATGCTGAACTGCACCCCGACACCGGCTACGCGGTGGAGCGCGCGCTGCGCTACGAGGGCGATGCGACGCTGATTATCCTCGACGCGACGACCGGCGCGGAGAAATCGCGCCTGCCGCTGCCCGCGCCCGCCGACGACAGCTTGCTGATTGCCGACCTCACCGGCGCCGGCCGCCGGGGGGACCTGGTGGTGAAAGACCGCTACTGGAACATGTGGGGCATCGCGCACGACGGCAGCGTGCTGTGGCGCTGGGAGGGGTCGGTGGGGCATTACCCGGCCATCGGCGACGTGGACGGCGACGGCTGCGACGAGGTCTTCGTCGGCTACGCGCTCATCGACCATGACGGCCGCGAGTTGTGGCGGCACGACGACGGCGGCGAACACCAGGACGCCGCGGCGATGGTGCGCCTGGCGGATGGCAGTTGGCGGCTACTCTTCGGCAACGGCGGCGTGCACTGCCTTGCCGTCGACGGCACCGAGCTGTGGTGTCGCAAGCTGGACGAAGCGCAGCACGTGGTGCCTGGCCGTTTCCGCGCTGATTCCGAGTTGCAGATCATGGCCATCAACCGCGGGCAAAACCGCGGCGCTCCCGACTGCTGCGCCACCCTCTACCTATACGACCTGGATGGCACCGAGCTATGGAGCTGTCCACAGCCGCCCGGCTCCTGGTGCGCCGGCGGCGTCCGCATTGGCTGGAACGGCCCCGGCGGCCTTGACGCCCTCCTCGTCTACCACCGCGGCCAGGTGACCTGCGAATGGCAGGGGACAGAGATGGTCTACCGCTATGTCCCCGGCGATGGCGAGGCTATCTACGACGGATACGGCAACATCCTCGATACCCTCGCCATGCAGTATCCCGCTCCGCCAACGCCGGAGGTGCTGCACTGCGGCTACTATGCTCTCGCCGCCGATGTCTGGGGCGACGGCCGCGACGAGGCTATCCTCTTCGGCGCCCGCGGCCTAAGCATCATCGCCAACACCCGCCCGCTGGCCGTACCGACGCTGTATAATGAGACACTCTATCCTGGCGTGTAAGGGTGAAGGGGTGACGCGGTGACTGATCATCCGGAGCTTGATGGACGGAAGCGGGCCAACCTCCGCTCCGGCCTGCTGGTGGACGTGGTGCTGAAAGCCGACCAACCAACCGGTGCCCTCACCCGCGGCGTGGTGAAAGAGGTGCTGACGCCATCGCCCACTCACCCGCGGGGCATCAAGGTGCGGCTGACCGACGGCCAGGTGGGGCGGGTGCAGCGGATATTGCCGCATCTGTGAATCACCCGGCCATTTATGGCCGGGCGGTCGGGTATAGCCTCTGCCACGGATTCCATCGGCGCCGCCCCGCCCGGCCGTAAACGACCGGGCTACCGAACAACGCCCCGTAAACGGGGCTTCAGCGGATAGATCGGAAATGAGAGAATAAGCCCCCTTCTAGGGGGTGTCGCTCGGTAGCCCGGCCATTTATGACCGGGCACGTATAGGAGCTTACTATGCCCTTCTATATCTCCCCAACCGGCAACGACACCTGGTCCGGTACCCTCCCCGAGCCGAACGCGAACTGCACTGACGGCCCTTTCGCCACCCTCGATGCCGCCCGGCGGGCGGTGCTGGCGCTGCCGCGCGATGCGGCGTGGACCGCGCCGGTGACCGTCTACCTGCGCGGCGGGCTGTACCGGCTGGACAAGCCGCTGGTCTTCACGGCGGAAGACTCCGGCCAGGCTGAAGATTACAAATGGCGCAGCGATCCGGCGCACCCGGTGGTCTACGCCGCCTATCCGGGCGAGACGCCGGTCATCAGCGGCGGGCGGCGCATCAGCGGCTGGCGTGTTGAGGCGGTGCACGGACAGACCGCCTGGGTGGCCGATTTGCCCGATGCCGACTTCCGCCAGCTCTGGGTGAACGGCACTCGCCGTTATCGCCCGCGCCTGCCGAAGACGGGGGAATACCGTATTGAGGTGCCATACGACGCCCGCTTCGAGGGCAGTTGGGGCGAGACCGTCCGCGGCGGCACCACCCGCTTCGGCTATGCCGAGGGGAACATCTGCGCCGACTGGCACAACCTGTCCGATGTCGAGGTGCAGTTCTTCACGCTGTGGATGTCGGTGCGCGCGAAGCTGACGGCGGTCGATCCGGCGACCCGCATCGCCACCTTCGACTGCGACAGCAAGCTCCGTCTCACCTACGATTTCACCCCCGGCGGCGCCGCCTACATCGTCGAAAACGTCTTCGAGGCGCTGGAGGAGCCCGGCCAGTGGTATCTCGACCGCCCCGCCGGCCGGCTCTATTACCTGCCCCTCCCCGGCGAAGACCTGTCCAGCGCCGAGGTGATCGCCCCCGTCCTCGCCACGCTCGTCCACCTGGACGGCAGCGACGACGCCCCGGTACACGATATTACCTTCACCGGCCTGACCTTCGCCCATACCGAGTGGCTGCCGGCCCCGGACGAGATCTATCCCATGCAGGCCGAACCGAAAGTGCCCGGCGCCGTCGTCGCTCGCGGCGCGGTGCACTGCCACTTCGACCATTGCACCTTCGCCCACCTCGGTGGCTATGCCGTCGATCTCGCCGCGGCCTGCCGCGAGATCGCCATCGAGCGCTGCGCGATGACCGATCTCGGCGCTGGCGGGGTGAAGATCTGGCACGGCTGCACGCGCACGCTGGTGGCCGATTGCGAGATCGGCGACGGCGGCATCATCTTCCCCGCCGCCATCGGCGTGCTCATCGGCAAATCCAGCGGCAACCGCATCCTGCACAACCATATCCACGACTTCTACTACTCCGGCGTGTCCGCCGGCTGGACGTGGGGCTACGCCGAAGGCGACGCCTACGGCAACATCATCGAGTGGAACCACATCCACGACCTCGGCAAGGGCCTGCTCTCCGACATGGGCGGCGTCTACCTCCTCGGCGCGCAACCCGGCACCCGCGTGCGCTACAACCACATCCATCACGTCACGTCGCGCACCTACGGCGGCTGGGCGCTCTACACCGACGAAGGCTCCAGTCACATCCTGCTGGAGTACAACATCTGCCACGATACCAGCAAGCAGGGCTTCCACCAGCACTACGGCCGCGAGAATGTCATCCGCAACAACGTCTTCGCCTTCGGCGGCGAGTCGATGCTCCTCTACTCTCGCGCGGAGCCCCACACCGGCTTCGCTTTCACTCACAACCTGGTCATCAGCGACGGCGTGCCCATGTGGCAGGGCGATTATGCCCCCACCGCCCACCGCATCAACTGCGATGACAACCTCTACTGGGATGTCTCCGGCACTCCGGTACTCGACCAGCACGGCGACCAGTCGCTCGATATGACTGCCTGGCAAGCCTTCGGACATGACTGCCACAGCCATGTTGCCGATCCGAAATGCGCCAACCTCGCCGCGCGTGACTTCACCCCGTCCCCCGACTCTCCGTTGCTGTCGTTGGGCTTTATCCCCATCGACCTGTCGCTAACCGGTCCCCGCGAGGAAATAACCGGGTAACGGCGAAGTAGTGCATCGGAGGCTCTCATGGCAACGTCGCAGCAATCCGGGCGGACAGGTCGTATTATGCGGTGGATGATCGTGATCCCGCTCGCGGCGTATCTGCTGCTCGGCGCGGCGCTCGGGCCCTATCGCGAGACAGCGTATTGCGGTCGCTGCGGCGTCCTGCGCGTCTACACCTGTATGCAACTGCCGCATACGCGGATCACCATCTTTCACTGGCGGCAGGTTGCCGAGACCTCCTTCAGCCGCGCGCTGGTCAGCCACGGCCTGCGTGCAACCCACGCGCACGAATGGCACACCGTGGAAGGCGCCGGCAATGGCCGCCCGCGTACCCCGCTCGGTTCCCCCGAACAGCGCCTGGTCGCGGAACGCCTGCGGAACCCGACCCTCGATCGCGTCATGGGCCTGCTGGATTATTACCGCGGCGCCGACGCGACGAAGGCCTGGGCCGCCCGCGTGTTAGCTCCGCCCGTCACGGCGCACAACGCCCCTCGGTGCGCGCTGCACGTCGAGGTATGGCTCACCCGTGAGCAGTTTGGGGTGATCATGGCCGATGATGAGTTGGCGCGCGATCTGCTGCTGCAATGACGAAGCCGGTGCTTGCCGCGAACGCCATGAAGTGCTACTCTACAGGTCAGGATTGACCACTATGATACTCACCGACAACATCCTCGATCTCATCGGCAATACCCCGCTGCTGCGCCTGCGTGGCGAGCGCATCTTCGCCAAGGCGGAGTTCCTCAATCCCGGCGGCAGCATTAAGGACCGCGTGGCAAAAGCCATGCTGGATGGGGCGCGGCGCGACGGCAAGCTGACGCCGGACAGCATCATCGTGGAGCCCACCAGCGGCAACACCGGCATCGGCGTGGCGCTGGTCGGCCGGCTGCTGGGCTACCGCGTGCGCATCGTCATGCCCGAGGGGATGAGCGAGGAACGTAAAAAACTCATTCGCGCGCTGGGCGCCGAGTTGGTGCTCACCCCCGATGCCGAGAGCATCGGCGGCGCCGTGCGCCGGGTGCAGGAGATGGCGGCAGAGGACCCCAACGTCTTCGTGCCCCAGCAGTTCGAAAACCCGGAAAACCCGCGCGTCCACTACACCGGCACCGCCGCCGAGCTGTGGGAGCAACTGGCCGGCGACCTCGACTGCTTCGTGGCCGGCATCGGCAGCGGCGGCACGCTGCAGGGCGTGGGCACCTTCCTGAAAGAGCGCAACCCGGATATCCACATCGTCGCCGTGGAGCCGAAAAACGTCTCCGCCCTCCTCGGTCACGAGCCTGGCCTGCACCAGATCCAGGGCATCGGCGACGGCTTCATCCCCGCCATCCTCGACACCCGCCTCATCGACGACGTTATCGAGGTGACCGACGAGGACGCTATCGCCACCACCCGCCAGCTCGGGCGCGACTACGGCTGCATGGTCGGCATCTCCTCCGGCGCCAACGTCTGGGCCTGCCGGCAGTTGCTGCCCAAAATCACCGGCAACATCGCCACCGTGCTGCCCGACCGCGCCGAACGCTATTTCAGTACCGCGCTGCTGTAACCGGAAGGCATTTACCGGCATCCGCCGATTTTCATCACAAACCGTCCGCCAGGGGGCATCCATGCACATCACCTGTCCATCCTGCCAGCGCGTCATCCCCCTGGAGGACGTCAACATTCAGGTTGCCATCGCCAAGTGTACCGCTTGCAGCGAGGTGTTCAGCATCGCGCCGCAGGCGCCCGTGCAGCCGACTCCCATGCTGCCGGGCATCTCCGCGCCTCCGCCGGGCGTACAACCGCAAAGCGTGCAGGTAACCCCGGCTGTGGGCGGCGTCCTCGGGCAATTCATCCAGCGGATGGTCGGCGCGCCTGCCACCACCGCGAAAACCGACGTGGGCCTGCCCACCGGCTTCACCGCGGTGCATGAGCAATTCGACCTGGTCATCACCCGGCGCTGGTTCTCCTGCGGTGTGCTCCCGCTCATCCCCTTCTGCATCATCTGGGATGGCTTTCTCGTGGTCTGGTATACCATCGCGTTTACTCGGGACACGCCGCTCATCATGAAGCTGTTTCCCATCGGGCATCTCGCGGTCGGTGTCTACCTCACCTACACCTGCCTCACCGGCCTCTTCAACCGCACCGAGTTCCGTGTCAACCCGCGCACGCTGGCCATCCGCCATTACCCCTTCTGGTGGCCGGGGGCGCGTGCCATCGACGTGTCGACCATCGATCAGCTTTTCTGCGAGGAAGTTTACGGCCAGCGCGGTTCGCGCACCTATAAGCTGGGGGTGCAGTTGAAGGACGGCAACCGCATCGACCTGGTAAAAAACCTGAATCAGCCGAACGAGGCGCGCTACCTGGAGCAGGAGATCGAAAAGCGGTTGGGCATCGCCGACCGCGTCGTGCCCGGGGAGATGTATGCGCCATGAAGGTGACCTGCCCGAGCTGCCGCCGGGCGATCGTGGCCGAGGATATTGACATTCATCGCGGCATCGCCATCTGTGCGGCATGCCGGTGCACCTTCTCATTCCAGGATCGCCTGCCACGCCCCGCGCCGCTGGTCGTGCAGGCGCCGGCCGTCGAGGCTGATGACGACATCGCCCGTCCACCGCAGGTGCGCATGACGAACAATGGTGGCAGGCTGCAGATCGCCGTCCGCCAGCCCTTGGGCGGCGGCATGATCATGATCGTGCTGGGTGGCATCGTCACGGGCTGCATGGTCGCCGGCCTGTATGGCATTTTCGCCAGGCGGGACCAGGAGCCGATGCCGATCGCATTTTGGCTCATCAGCCATGTAGAGGAGCTGATGGGCTATGTCTGCATCGCGCTGGGCGGGCTCGTGCTGCTCTATTTGGGACTGTCGACCCACACGCATCAGGTGATCTTCGATTGTTATGATCAACACCTGGTCATACGTCGCCAGGGATTCGGCTGGTCGCGCACCTCGCGCATGCCGATCAACCAGATTGTCCACATCCAATGCGCACGGCATCTGCCCGACGACTTGACGTCGCCGGAAGTGCTCTACATCTATCTGGCCGATGGCACCGTCAACAATCCGCTCTTCGCCACGATGCCCGGCGTGGGCCGCTACATCGCACAGGAGCTGCAGCGGCGCCTCGGTCTCACCGATCCGGCATCAGGGAGATTATGACGCCATGAAAATCACCTGCCCGAACTGCCGCGTGGAGATTCCCGCCGCCGACATCGATATCCATCACGGCATCGCCCGCTGTCACGACTGCATGGAGACCTTCAGCTTTCTGCAGGGGATGGTGGCGCCGACAGCCGCGCCCGGTACCGTTGCCGCTCCGCCACAGAAGCGCGAGGTGCCCCAGCCGCCGGGCGTCGCCATGACGCACGTGATGGACGACCTGGTGCTCACCCGCCGCTGGTTCACGAAGATGGCGTTTGGCCTGCTCGTTTTCTGCGTCATCTGGGACGGCATGATGGTGCTCTTCATCACCCTGGGCCTGCGCGACGGCGGCTTCCCCTGG
>CAZPYA010000010.1:13073-30639 GCA_964590255.1 uncultured bacterium | reverse complement strand
GCCATCACCTACTGGATGCTCGCCAGCTTCATCAACGCCACCGAGATCAGCGTCAATGACCGCGCCCTCACTCTGCGCCACTTCCCGCTGCCATGGTTGGGCAACATGATCATCCCAGTGGAGACCATCGACCAGCTCTTCTGCACGCACACCTATGCGCAGCGCGGCCGCAGTGGCGGTAACGCCTATTATTCGGTGAACGTGCTGCAGAAGGACGGCAAGGCCATCGTGCTGGTCATGAATATCGAGCAGCCGGCGCAGGCGCGCTTCATCGAACAGGAAATCGAACGCCGGCTCGGTATCGCCGACCGCCCGATTGTTGGGGAAGTCTACACGGCGTAAATGTCCCTGCCATTCGTTAGTGCCCCCGCCGCTTATGTCCGGCCAGCCACCGCCGCACCCGCTCCCACCATCGCTGGTTCGCGAGGCGCGTCGCGACAGTCTCCACCGTCGTTGCGCCATCGGCCGGTTCGCGATGGATTGCCCGCCGGCGCTGCCGACGCAGCGCTCGCCGCGTTGCGCGAATAGCTACGATCATCAACGGGTTCATGCCGGCCCCTTTCAGGCCCCATCGGGAGCGGCCACCGCGAAGAAGCGTTCCACCCCGGCGATCTGCTCCGCAGTGCCCATGACGATTAATTCGTCGCCGCCTTGCACCGTGAAGTCCGGGCAGGGATTAGCAATCAACTCATCACCGGGACGCTCCACCGCCAGCACGGCTACCCCACAGGCTTGCCACAGGTTCAGCGCCTGCAGCGACTGCCCCGCGGTGGGCGAATCCACCGGCACGCGCACGTGCGCGATGTCTGTGTGAAAATGCTCGCTGTGCAGCACCAGGTCCAGGAAATCCATCACCCCCGGCTTCGTCACCGCCGCCGCCATGCGCCGCCCGCCCAGGATATATGGCGACATCACCCGGTCGGCGCCGGCGCGGCGCAGCTTATCCTCGTTCTCCTCGCGAATAGAGCGCGCGACGATATACAACGCCGGATTGATGCCCCGCGCGGTGAGCACGATGAAGACGTTCGCCTCGTCGGTGGACGCCACGGCAATAAGCCCTTTCGCCTGTGCGATGCCCGCCTGCAGCAGCACCTCATCGCTGCTGGCTGCCCCCACTACGTGCAGCGTGTTTCCCTCACGCAATCGCGGCAATTGCTCGGGATTGTCCTCCACGATCACGAACGGCACGTTGTCACGCAGGAAATCCTTGGCGATTTGCTGGCCCATGCGGCCATACCCGCAGATGATGTAATGGTTGCGCATCGCGGCAATCATCGTATCCATCGTTTCCCTCGCAATCTGGTCTTCCGTCAAATACAGCAGGTCCACCGCCTGCACGGCGGCGTCTTCAAAGGGGACAAATAGCAAGCCGGGCGACTGACGCAACAGCGCGTCGCCGTCGGCGCGGTCACTCACCGTAAACGCCAGGTTGCCGTGGTAGCCGGCATGGCGCACCGCCGTCGCCAGCGCCCGGTTCAGCCGCGGGTCGCGGATGGCACTCACCACCCACGTCGCCGTCGTAAGTGGCAGGCTGGCGGCGAAGTCGGGATCCTCGGCGTCGCCGAATACCGCCGGCCATCCGCGCGCCGTCCACGCGCTCACCGCCTGCGGGTCAAAATCCACCCCCAGCACCCGCCGCCCGCGCGTGAATAATTCCTGCGCGATGCTGGTCCCGTAGCGTCCGATGCCGAAGAGGATCACCTGCGGATGCGCGTCCATCGCGGGCAGCACGGCGTCTTCCCGGCTCCGCGCCCGCCGGCCCAGCCGCTGCAGCAGCGGGGTGAGTCGTTCGTAAATCCCTTGCGCATACTGGATGACGTAGCTGGACACGCCGATGGTCAGCAGCGCCACCAGCGTGACCATTCCCACGACGCCCAGTTCCTCCGGCAGGTGTCCGGCGCCGGTGCCCAACGCCATCAGGATGAGCGAGAATTCGCTGATCTGCCCCAGGCTCACGCCGGTCATGAAGCCGGTGCGCGGGCGATAGCCCATCACCGCCAACAGCAGCATTACCAGCAGCGGCCTGCCAACCAACACAATCAGCGCCAGCGCCAGCCCGGCCACCACCTGCCCGCCCAGCGTGCCGATATCCAGCCGGCTGCCCATCTCGATGAAGAAAAACAGCAGCAGGAAGTCGCGCAGGCTCACCAGCTTGGCGGCGATGATTTCGCGGAACGGGGTGGAGGCCAGCGACACGCCCGCCAGGAACGCCCCCACTTCCTTGCCCAGCCCCAGCCAGTCGCCCAGGTACGCCAGCAGCAGCGCCCAGGCGATGGCAAACAGCACCAGCAACTCGGTGGAGCGCGCCAGCAGCGGCAGCAGCCGCGGCAGCACCAGAAACGTTGCGGCCCACAGGCCGGCGAGGAAGGTCAGGCTCTTGCCCACCAGTTGCGCGGCCAGCCAGCCGGGATGCCCGCCCGAGCCGCTGTTCGCCGACAGCAACACCATCGCGAGGATCACCACCAGGTCCTGCACCAGCAGCACGCCCAGCGCCAGCCGTCCGTGCAGCGACTCTGTCTCCTGCTTGTCGGAGAGCAGCTTGACCACGATGATGGTGCTGGACAGCGCCAGCGCCAGCGCCACGTATAGCGCGGGCAGCAGCGGCAGCCCGAGCGCCAGCGCCAGCAGGAAGCCGATGGCGGTGGTGGCGGCCACCTGGCCCAAGCCGGCCAGCAGCATCACCGCGCCCATGCTGCGAATGAGATGCAGGTCCAGCCGCAGCCCCACCACGAAGAGTAGCAGCGCTAACCCCATCTCTGCCATCAGGTGCAGTTGGTCGGTGCCCCGTATCCACTGCAGTCCCGACGGCCCCGCCAGCACCCCCGCCGCGATGAAGCCAATGAGAATCGGCTGGCGCAGCCGCTCGGCGACGGCCCCAATGACCGCCGCCCCAATCAACAATATGACGATTTCCGTAAACAGGGAATGCATCGTCACCCTCAACAGAAGCGCTATTCTACCCGAAAAAGCCTGCCGTTACGCGTCCGCGTATGTCACGACTCGCTTCTTCGCCCCTCTGTCAATCGTCAATCCCAGACCGTCTCCAACGCTGCCCGTGCGATACTTCGCTGTGGCCGCGCCGCCGGGTAGCCCAGCGTCAGCACCGTCGCGACGCGCTCCCCCGCTGGCACGCGCATCGCGCGGCGCACCCGGCCGTCCATCCCTGCCGCTTGGGCCACGAAGCCGTTGTAGCAGGTGGCGATGGGGATCGTCTCCGCGTAGAGCACCGCGTTGTGCACCGCCAGCCACGCGTCGCCGATGCCCGGCGCCCAGCCGCGCGGGGCGGTGAAGGCCAGCAGCGCCGGCGCATGGTGCAGCAGCGGATCGGTGTCTCCGGCGTCCGTCAGGAAGCGGGCGTCATGCATCAGCTTCGCGCGCAGCGCCGCCGGGAAGCCCAGCAACCGGTACAGCAGATGCGCCCCGGGCAGGCGGACGAGCCCGGCCAGCTGCTGGTAACAGGCCAGCGTGGCGGCGCGGATGCCGACGATGACCGCCGGGTCCGTATACACATAGGCCTTCACCGGGCGAAAATTCTTCGCGCTGGGCGCCGTGGCCGCCGCGTCGAGCAGCGCCGCCAGGTGCGCGCGCGACACCGGCTCCCCGGTATACTGCCGCCCGCTGCGCCGCGATCGCAGCAGTCCCAGCAGCGCCTCGGATGACATCGTGTCGCCCGGCGTCATCATCGTCACGCCGTCTACCGTCATTGCTCCCGCCGGGCACGCCACCGCGCAGTGCCCGCACCGCAGGCAATACGCCGCCACGTCGGCGTCGTCCCACGTGACTGTCTCTTCGCCGCGAGGGGAAGCGGTGAGCAATTGCTCGGGGCATGCCCGCGCGCATGCCCCGCATCCCATGCATCGCTCGTGATCGATCTGTACCATGCCGGCATTGTACCGCACTGGGCCGTATGCGCCAATGCCCGCACATGCCGGAGGCATGCCCGTGCGTGGGACGGGAACAGCACCAGTAACGGAGGTATACTCATGAAGACTTCGCGTGTGCCATGGCTGGGCATCGGCAGTGCCGTGCTGGGGGCGGCGGTGGGCGCGGCGGCGGCGCTGGTGATGGCCGCGCAGGTGCGTCCGCGCGTGCTGCACACTCCGACCCGCGTGCCGCCTGAGCCGTTGAATCCCGACGACCCCTTCCCGCACGAGGCGTTCACTGCCGTGCTGCACGCCATCGTCGATGACGAAGGGCTGGTGGATTACGAGGCGTTGCGTCACGACCCCGTCGGCCTCTATCAGTGTCTGGCCTGGGCGGAGGCCTATAGCCCGCGCAACACACCTGGCTTTTTCCCCGCCGATGCCGATCGCTTCGCCTACTGGCTGAATACGTACAATATGCTGGTGCTCCACGCCGTGCTGGATAGCTACCCCGTCGGCTCCCTCCTGCAGGTGAAGCCCGTGGGCCGCGTCTTTTACGCGCTGCGCTTCCCCATCGGCGGGCAAATGCTCACGCTGGAGGAGATCGAGCACGGCATCATCCGTCCCACCTTCCGCGATCCGCGCAGCCACTTCGCGCTGTCTCCCGCCACCCTCGGCGGCCCGTGTCTGCGCAACGAGGCCTACCTGCCCGACCGGCTGGAGGAACAGCTCGAAGAGCAGGCGCGCCGCTTCATGACCGACGAGGAGAAAGTCCGTGTCAACGTCATGGATCGCGTCGTGGAAGTCAGCACTATCTTCAAATGGTTCAGCCACGACTTCACCGACTGGCTGCAGGCGGTCGCGCCCGACAAACCCGCCGATGTCACGGCCTACATCCTTCCCTACCTCTCCGACGTCGGCCGCACCGTCGTCATCGATGACGAATACCCCCTGCGCTACATCGGCTACGACTGGCGCCTCAACATCAGCCCCCGCGCCCTTCGCGCCGCGGAGGAAGCGGCGTAAAACATTGGGCGGGCGAGCGTCCCCGCGAGCCTCTCCGGATGGAAGTCTAATACGTCGTGATCACTCTATAGTAGAACACGACATACGAAAAATGCATCCGAAGTCGGCTCGCGAGGACGCTCGCCCGCCCATTTTACAATTCCCACTTTTCACCTTACAATGCCCCATATGCCGCTCTTCCCGCCCAGCGTCGGCCGCTTGACCGTGCGCCCGCCCGACTTCACCGAGGCGCGCGGCGACCGCGTGTTGCTCATCTGGGGCGATCTGCCATACTGGACGGTGGTGGACCGCGAATTCCACGAGCTGTTGTTGCTGCTGGACGGCACACGGACATTAGACACAGTCCTCGCGGAGCGCCCCGACTGGGCTGCGCAGCGGCGCGTCATCCGCGCCGGCCTCGCCGCGCTGCGAGCGGCCGGCGTGTTCATGGAACACGCGGCGAAGCGCCCTGCCGCCGCACCGAAGATCGAGAACGTCGCCCTCAACCTCACCCGCCGCTGCAACCTGCGCTGCCGGGCCTGCTACAACCTGCCGCACCTCACCCGCGACGCTGACGGCGAGGTGACCGCCGACGAGGTGATCGGCTTTCTGCGCGAGGTGAAGCCGCACCTCGGCAAGCAGGCCACCCTCACCATTCTCGGCGGCGAGCCGCTGCTCGAGCCCGACCGCCTCCTCGCCATCTGCGCCGCCGCCCACCGAATGGGGCTCACGAATCTCGTTTCCACCAATGGCACTCGCGTCACCGAGGAGTTCGCCCGCGGCGCCGCGCGCATCGGGCTGCAGGTGCAGGTGTCGCTGGACGGCCACACCCCCGCGCTCAACGACCGCCTGCGCGGCGCCGGTAGCTTTCAGCAGGCCGTCGCTGGCGTGCGCACCCTCGTGGCCGCCGGCGCCCACGTCATCGTCAGCGGTGTCATCCACGCCGACAACCTGCGCCATCTGGAGGCGTATTACGACTTCGCCCGCGGCCTGGGCGTGCGCGAGACGCGCTTTATCCCCCTCAAGCGCATGGGCGGCGCGCCGGAGAGCGCGCTGCAGCCGGTGCCGCTGACCGAGCTGCTGCACCACGCCGCCGCCATGCTCGCTCGCCGCCCCGAATTCCGCTCGCTCATGGGCCGCGACGCCCTTAGCATCCTCGCCAACACCTGCCGCCTCGCCGCGCGTAAGGTCTCCTGCGGCACCGGCCTGCAGACCGTGCTCCTCGACAGCGACGGCAGCCTCTATCCCTGCCTCAACACCAATGTGGCGGCTTTCCGCCTGGGCAACATCCGCGATGCCGGTTTCCAGTTCCGCCGCCTCTGGCGCGACTCCGCCACCCTCGCCGCCGTGCGCGACGCCACCCGCGCCGACATCCACGCCCCCTGTCCCGTCCGCGCCTGGTGCCTCGGCGGCTGCCACGGCGAAAATTATGCCCTCACCGGCCGCCTGGACGCCCGCCCCCCGCACTGCGACGACCTGAAACGGGGTATAATAGCGATGTGCTGGCTGCTCACCGACCATCCCGACCTCGGACCGCCAAACGTGACTGCTAAACTGGGAGCGCGGATGTCCCATCCGCATGTACAACAACAGGAGGATACGGATGCAAATCCTCGGACAAAGCCTGATACCGCCGAACCCGGTGCCGTATTTACACCTCGGCTACGGCGCCGCTGTATTCGAGACAACCAGGGACATCCCCGCGCGGACTGAGATTGTCCTTGGCGGGCTGGGCCTCTTCATCGTCTGCTTGCTGTTGCTGATTCCCTTGCGCCGGTGGCGCAAAGCCGTGCTGCTGGTAGGCCTGCTGGGGATTGCCATGACGGCTACCGCCATCTTCCTGCGGCTGCCCCGCGCTACAAATGATCCACTAAGGGTTACCCTCGTAAATATGCATGCGCTCTACATAGTACTCATCGAACACATTGTTAAGGAAGGAACTATCCCCGCTGGCATACGAAATTTGCCGACCACATACCGGGGTGAAGACGGTTATGCCGATGCCTGGCGCCACCCGCTCCGCCTGATCACGCGACACCGAAACGGCCAGCGCGAATACACCATCGGCAGCGACGGCCAGGACGGCCGCCCCGGCACCGCCGACGATCTCACCGATCAGTATTGGATCAGCGACAGCGATATCACTAAAGCTCGTCTGGATTGCCTCAACCAGGCGCTACTCGCATCAGACAGCATAGCGGCCTGCGTGCGCACTTATGCCACCTTGTCCGCCGCCCAAAGGACCGACATCTGGAACCGCCCCTTCCGCGTCACGAAAAGCGGCGCCCACATTACCATCGAAAGCGCCGGCCCCGATGGCCGCTTCGATACCCGTGACGATCTCTACACCCTGATACGTCCGGGATATAGCGGAAGTAGCCGCCCATGAATCAGTGCGCCAGTCTATACGCCGATCTCAGTAAATGATGCCCCCCTCTCGCGCTGGCGAGGACGCAGCCGTCTGTCGCGGTGGTGTTTCAAGGTAAAATTCTGGTGTTGTGGGGGTGGGGGACAAGGATTTTTCCAAAGGGCAGCGAATTGATGATCGCAAACGCCGTTTAGGATGTCACGTGGGACAATGGACTGAGGAGTCGGTGGTGGCGCTGGCGCCGGATGCGAGCTCGGTGAAATCCGGGCGCGAGTTGGCGTCGCCTCGGAAATGGGTCACCATGGGAGCGTCCGGCGAGACGGTCTGGGGGGAGTGCCAGGGGAGCGGCAAAAATCCCTATCAGACGGAAATCGACCTCAGCGAACCCGCGTTCAAGTGTACCTGCCCCAGCCGCAAATTCCCCTGCAAACACGCCCTCGGGCTGCTGCTCGCCTATGCCGCCAATTCCGGCGCTTTTACGGCCACCGATCCCCCCGCCTGGGTGCAGGAATGGTTGGCCGCCCGCGCCGGACGCGCTGAGGCGAAGGTGAAGAAGGCGGCAGCGCAGGCGGAGAAGCCGGTGGACGCCGCCGCCCAGGCGAAGCGGACCGCCAAACGCGAGGACCACGTGCAGGCGGGCCTGCGGGAGCTGCAACTGCGCCTGCACGATCTGGCGCGCGACGGGCTGGCGCAGGCGCAGCAGCACGGCTACCAGTATTGGGACGGCATCGCCGCGCGCATGGTGGACGCGCAGGCGCCGGGGGTGGCGCGGCTGATCAGGCAGATGCCGGGGATGCTGACCGGCGAGGCCCGCTACGCCCGCGCGCTGCGCCACCTGGCGCGGCTGCACCTGTTGGTGGAGGGGTATGGACGCATCGGCACGCTGCCGGCCGCGTTGCAGGAGGAACTGCGCGCGCTGGTGGGGTGGACGGTGAAGCAGGAAGAGCTGCTGCAACAGCCCGGCGTGCGCGACCGGTGGCTGGTGACCGGCCGGCGCGTGGATGAGGAAGACTGCCTGCGCGTGCTGCGCACCTGGCTGCATGGCACCGCGACGGGGCAGCCGGCGCTGTTGCTGGCCTTCGCCGCCGCCGGGCAGTCGCTGGACCTGACGTTGCCGCCGGGAACGTTGCTGGACGCCGAACTGGTGTATTACCCCGCCAGCCTGCCGCAGCGCGCCGTAGTGAAAGCTCGCGACGCGGTGGGAACGCTCGACGGCGAACTGCCCGGCCTGCCGTCGCTGGACGCGCTCTTTGTCGCCTACGGCGCCGCGCTGGCGCGCAACCCGTGGTTGGAAGCGTTCCCCGCGCTGCTGCACGGGGTGGTGGTGCATCCGGACGGCGACCGCTGGGTGCTGTGCGACGCGGCGGGCGCGGCGGTGCCGGTGCATCCGCGTTGCGCCTGGGGATGGGAGTTGCTGGCGGCAAGCGGCGGGCGTCCCGGCTGGGTGATGGGCGAATGGGACGGCGAGGCGTTGCTGCCGTTGTCCTGCGCCGTAGAAGGGAGGGTGATCGGCTTTGCCTGACCTGCACGCGGCCTGGGAACGAATCGTGAATGTGGCCATCGCCGGCGTCGCCCGGCAGGAGCCCCCCGCGCTGGAGACCGACGACGCGGTGGGCGGCTTCTGCGCCGGCCTGCCCGCGGGTGAACCGCCGGCGCGCTTCCTCAACCTGGCCGGCACAGTGACGCTGTGCCAGTTGGCGGGGGCGCGGCCCGCCCCGGCGACCGCGCCGGCGCCTGACCCCGCGCCGGATGAACCGCTGGCGTCTTGCTCGCCGGCGGCGACCAATTTGCTGCGCCGGGCGCTGGACGAGTCGCTACTCACGCCGCTGCTGGCGGAATGGATGAACCTGGCGCTGCGGCACGGGCAGGTGATTCCCCCGGACGCCTTGCCGGCGGCGTTGCGGGCGATGGCGAAATCGGCGGAGGTGCGGCAGGTGCTGCTGCCGGTGCTCGGGGCGCGCGGGCGCTGGCTGGCCGGCCTCAACCCCGACTGGCGTGCCTGCGCCCAGCCGGAGGGCGAAGCGGATTGCCGCGAGGCGTGGGAGACGGGATCGCCAAAGGAGCGGCTGACGGCGCTGCGCATGCTGCGCGCCACCGACGCGGACGGCGCCCGCGCGCTGCTGGAGGATGCCCGGCCCAGCGAGCCGCTGGAGTCGCTGGCGGCGCTCATCGCGGCGCTGGAAGTGGGCTTGAGCCTCGCGGATGAGCCGTTCCTGGAATCGCTGCTGGACGACAAGCGGAAGACGATCCGCCGGCCAGCCGCGGAACTGCTGGCGCGGCTGCCGGGCAGCGCCTATCAGCAGCGCATGGTAGAGCGGGCGAGGGCGTGCCTTGCGGTGACGCCGGCGGTGCCTGGGACGATCATCCCACCGCGGTTGAAGCAGCCGGTGAAGCTTGTGGTGACGCTGCCCGACGCGTTTAATGTCGCGTGGGCGCGCGATGCCGTCGAGGAGACACCGCCGCCGGGCATCGGCCCAAAGAGCTGGTGGCTGCAGCAACTGCTGGCGGGGGCGCCGCTGGCGGCCTGGGAGGCAGCCGGGCCGTGTGAACCCGCGGAGCTCATCGAGGCGGCTAAGGCGACCGAGAACACGGATCTATTGCTGAACGGGTGGCTGCTGGCGGCGCAGCGGCAGCGCCATGTGGGGTGGATCGCGGCGGTGCTGGTGGCATTGTCAGATGAATCGCGAGGGCGGTCCGCGGAGGTGTTTCAGGAGCTGATGCCACCCGAGCGCGAGCAGGTGCTGCTGGCGCTGCTGGCCAGTGATCCTAATGCCCGGTGGACGGCGGCCGATTTGCTGCGGTATTGCCCCGCGCCGTGGAGCGAGGCTCTGTCCGCGCGCGTGATGACACTGACGATTCCCGCGGACGAACGCTGGCGGTACGAGCCGCTGGCTTATTACCTGCATCCGCGGCATCTTTCGGCCTGCCGGCAGCGCTTTGACGTGGCGGCGGGGGAAGCGACGGGGGCAGTTGAGACGCGCCTGCGGGCGGTAATGACTTTTCGTGAGGAACTCTATCCTGCGTTTGAGGAATGCATATGAACGAGATTATACGCGCACAGTCCGAGTTGCAGTTTGCCGAGGAGATGCAGGCGTTGGCGGCGGCCGATACGCGGCCGCGGCCGCCGAGCTGGCAGTTGTCGCCGTGGGCAGTGACGGAGTACCTGCTGGGCGGCACGCTGGCGAACGGGGCGACCATCACGCCGAAGTATATCGGCAGCCGGCGGCTGATGGAGATCGCGGTGGCGACGCTGGCGACGGACCGCGCGCTGCTGCTGCTGGGCGTGCCGGGCACAGCGAAGACGTGGGTGTCCGAGCACCTGGCGGCGGCGGTGTCCGGCGATTCCACGCTGCTGATTCAAGGCACGGCCGGCACGGCGGAGGAGACGATTCGCTACGGGTGGAACTACGCCCGGCTGCTGGCGGAGGGGCCGTCGCGGGCGGCGATGGTGCCCAGCCCGATGATGCGCGCCATGCAGACCGGCAAAATCGCGCGGGTGGAGGAGCTGACGCGCATCCCCGCCGACGTGCAGGACACGCTGATCACCATCCTCTCGGAGAAGACGCTGCCCATCCCCGAGCTGAACGACGAAGTGCGCGCGGTGAAGGGCTTCAATGTCATCGCCACCGCCAATGACCGCGACCGCGGGGTTAACGAGCTGTCCAGCGCGCTGAAGCGCCGCTTCAATACGGTAGTGCTGCCGCTGCCGGATTCGCTGGAGGACGAGGTACACATCGTCAACACCCGCGTGGCGTCGCTGGGTACGGCGCTGGAGATTCCCGCCGCCCCGCCGGCGCTGCAGGAAATCACGCGCATCGTCACCATCTTTCGCGAGCTGCGCAGCGGGGCGACGCTGGACGGGAAGATGAAGCTGAAATCGCCCAGCGGCACGCTGTCGACGGCGGAGGCGATCTCCGTCACCTCCAGCGGCATGGCGCTGGCCGCGCACTTCAGCGACGGGCAAATGCGCGCCGTCGACCTCGCCGCTGCCCTGCAGGGGGCAGTGGTAAAAGACCCCGTGCAAGATAGCCTCATCTGGCGCGAATACCTGGAGACGGTGGTGAAAGAACGCGACGGGTGGAAAGACCTGTATCGGGCGTGTCGGGAGCACGTGTAGGTAGGGGTTAGGGGTTATGGTATGGCAAGCGCTTTCCTGGCTATCGGCCCCCACCCCTGGCCCCTCCCCCGCTCCGCTGCGCTGCGCATGGGAGGGGAAGGCATGTCGTGTCAACAACCACTCCCTCCCCCTGTGCACGCAGCTGAGCGAAGGGCACGGGGGGAGGGTCGGGGAGGGGGGCCGATCATGCACGCTGTAGTATCAATTATTTCGAGTATCAGAACGAGTATGAGGACGAGTTAAGGGATAGTGAATGGGGACGCAAACTTCCCAGGTGCATATTTTCGGGATTCGGCATCATGGGCCGGGGTCGGCGGCGACGGTGAAGTCGGCGCTGGAGGCGGTGGCGCCGGAGATCGTGCTCATCGAGGGGCCACCGGATGCGGCGGCGGTGCTGCCGTTGGCGGCGCATGCCGAGATGGCGCCGCCGGTGGCGCTGCTGCTGTATGCGCCGGAGAACCCGCGGCAGTCGGTGTTTTACCCGTTCGCCGTCTTCTCGCCGGAGTGGCAGGCGCTGCAATACGGGCTGCATCGCGAGCTGCCGGTGCGTTTCATCGACCTGCCGGGGGCGCACCAACTGGCGCTGAACGCGGCGGAAGAGACACCGGAGGAATTCGAGTCGTCGGAGCGGTATGAAGACCCGCTGACGGCGCTGGGGCGGCTGGCGGGGTATCCCGACGGCGAAAGCTGGTGGGAAGCGCAGGTGGAAACGCGCCGGCATTCCATCGAGTTGTTTGACGTGGTGCGCGAGGCGATGACGGAGTTGCGGGCGCAGGATGAACGCCCGCCCGACGCGCTGCAGGCGCCGCGCGAGGCGTGGATGCGCCAGTGCATCCGCGCGGCGCAGAAAGAAGGTTTCAGCAACATCGCCGTGGTGTGCGGCGCGTGGCACGCCCCGGCGCTGGCCGACATGCCGCCCGCCGCCCGCGACACCGATGTATTGAAGGGGTTGCCGAAGTGCAAGGTGGAGGCGACGTGGATTCCGTGGACGTACCAGCGCCTCGCCTACTACAGCGGCTACGGGGCGGGCATCACCTCGCCGGGGTGGTACCACCACCTGTGGACGACGCCAGAGGAGACGGCGACCGCGGCGTGGGTGGCGAAGATCGCCCGCATCTTCCGCGAGAAGGACTTGGACGCGTCCTCCGCGCACATCATCGAGGTGGTGCGGCTGGCGGAGACGCTGGCGGCGCTGCGCGCGCTGCCACGGCCGGGGCTGCGCGAGCTGACCGAGGCCACGCAGTCGGTAATGTGCCTGGGCGATCCGACGCCGCTGCGCTTCATTCAGGAACACCTCATCGCGGGCATGGTGATGGGCACGGTGCCGGCGGAGGCGCCGCTGCCGCCGCTGGCGCGCGACCTGCAGGCGCGGCAGAAGCGGCTGCGCCTGCCGCCCGAGGCGGCACAGAAGACGCTGGACCTGGACCTGCGCACCGAGACCGACCTGGCGCGCAGCCACCTGCTGCACGCGCTGCGGCTGCTGGGGGTGCCGTGGGGCGAGCCGACGGCGGCGCGCGGGGCGAAGGGCACCTTCCACGAGTTGTGGCAATTGCAGTGGCAACCAGAGTTCGCGGTGCAACTGATCGAGGCGGGTGCGTGGGGGAACACCATCGAGACGGCGGCCGCCGCGCGGGCGTGCGACCGGGCGGACGCCTGCCATGAGCTGCCTGAGTTAGCGATCATCCTCGACGTCGCCATTCTCGCCAACCTGCCTGACGCGGTGGCGCACATCATGGGACGGGTGGACGGCGAGGCGGCGCTGACCTCCGACCTGTCGCACCTGATGCAGGCGCTGCCGCCGCTGGTGCAGATATGGCGCTACGGCAATGTGCGGCAGACGGACACCGCCACCATCGGCGTGGTGGTGCAGGGGATGATCGCCCGTGTGTGCGTGGGGCTGTCGGCGGCGTGCTCGGCCATCAACGACGAGGCGGCGCAACAAGTCTTTCACGACATGGTCAATTTGCACGGCGCGCTGGCGGTGCTGGACGACGTGGCGCAGACTGAGCTGTGGCACGAGGCGCTGGCGACCATTGCCGTCGGCGACGGCTACCACGGCCTGCCGGCGGGGCGGGCGTGCCGCATCCTGCTGGACGCGGGGCGGCTGGAGACCGAGGCGGCGGGCGTGCTGATGGCGCGGGCGCTGTCTCCGGCGGCGAACCCGGAGGCGGCGGGCGCCTGGGTGGAGGGATTCCTGCACGGCAGCGGCATGCTGCTGATCACCGACGAACGGCTGCTGGGCATGGTGGATGCCTGGGTGTGCGGGCTGCCGGTGGAGACGTTCGTCACGCTGCTGCCGCTCATCCGCCGCACGGTGGCCACCTTCCCGCTGGGCGAGCGGCGGCTGCTGGGCGAGCGCATCACCCGCGGGGCGGTGCGCACCATCACTGCCACCGGCGCGACGGATTACGACGCGGAGCGCGCCACGCACATGCTGCCGGTGTTGGGGCTGCTGTTAGGGGTGGCAGAGGGGGATCGCCATGACGGATGAACGGCTGCGCCGCTGGCGATTGATTCTGGGTGAGGCGGGCGCGGAGGCAGCGGAAGGCGGCTTCGGGCTGAGCGAGACGGATATCCGCATCGACAAGGCGCTGGCGGCGCTGTACGATGCGGACAACGAGCGCTCGGCGGGGCTGGGGGCGTCGTCGCCGAACGTGGCGCGCTGGCTGGGCGAGATTCGCGAGTATTTCCCCGCCTCGGTGGTGCGGGTGATGCAGAAGGACGCGCTGGAGCGGCTGGACCTGCAACGGATGCTACTAGAGCCGGAGATGCTGGGCGCGGTAGAGCCGGACGTGCATCTGGTGGCCACGCTGCTGTCGCTGCAGCACCTCATCCCGTCGCGCACGAAGGAGACGGCGCGGCTGGTGGTGCGGCGCGTGGTGGACGAGCTGATGAAGAAGCTGGCGCAACCCACCCGCGCGGCGGTGACGGGGGCGCTGAACCGCGCCATCCGCAACCGGCGGCCGCGCTACCGCGAGATCGACTGGCCGCGCACCATCCAGGCGAACCTGCGCCACTACCAGCCTGAATACAAAACCATTATCCCGGAGACACGTATCGGCTTCGGGCGCAAGCGCAGCGCGCTGAAGGACATCATCCTCTGCATCGACCAGAGCGGCTCGATGGCGGCGTCGGTGATCTACTCGGGCATCTTCGGCGCGGTCATCGCCTCGTTGCCGTCGGTTTCCACCCGGCTGGTGGTCTTCGATACCGCGGTGGTCGACCTCACCGAGGAGTTGCACGACCCGGTGGAGCTGCTCTTCGGGGTGCAGCTCGGCGGCGGCACGGACATCAACCGTGCGGTGGGCTACTGCCAGAGCCTGGTGCGGCGTCCGCAGGATACCATCTTTATCCTCATCAGCGACCTGTATGAAGGCGGCGTGCGCGACGAACTGCTGCGGCGCATGGGCGCGCTGCAGGGCGCCGGCGTGCAGAGCATCGTGCTGCTGGCGCTCAGCGACGAGGGCCGGCCCTCCTACGACCACCAGATTGCCGAAGCACTGGCCGCCATGGGCCTCCCCGCCTTCGCTTGCACCCCCGATTTATTCCCCGATCTCCTCGCCAGCGCCATCCACCGGCAGGACCTGGGCACATGGGCGGCGGCGAACGGGATTGTGACGACACATGGTGAAAAACGGTGACGGATTAGCCGTAAAAGAACGCAAAGAACACTGAAAAGGGCCGGGATGGGGACATACGCCCTGATGTGGTTGAGTGGAGGAAGATGCGGCGTGGGGAGTCGATGCGGGGGATGATGGATTTACGGGGTGGTAGGTAGAGCTGCGAGTATGGAAGCCGGGATCGGCCTGGCGCATGGCTTGACCGAACTGTTGCAGCGAGCAACAGTGTTGGGGAATCGGCATTAGTCAGCCTCCCTGCACTGTGCCGGGATGGCGACCAGCTTGTCGAGGATGCCGCTGTGCACCACCAGCAGGCGCAGGCGGTGGAGGTAGAGGCGCACCAGCCAGCGCGTGACGGGGGTGGATGCGCCCAGTGTCTCGGCGACCAGGCTGGCGACGTCGCCGGCGGGCAAGGGTGTTTCTCGCCACCAGGCATCGAGGGCGGCGAGGAAGGCGTTCCACCAGGCGTTTGCCGCGATGGTGTCCGGCGGGGCGGCGAGGGGGCCGAGGTAATTCGGCACTGGTTCGGGGTCGGCCAGTTTGAAGGACGGCAGCGAGATCACCTGCCGCTCGCGGCCGATGCACCAGAGCAGTTTTTCGTAGTAGCGGAAGGCCTTCGGTCCGCATGGCCAGGTGAAATCGACGATGACGGTACGGAAGAAGTGCCAGTCCGGGCAAATCTCCGCCAGCCGTGATTCCATTCGCTGCACACGCGGCGACGCGGACTCGCGGATGCCGGGCAGTGTGCCGAGGTGGCGGTTGCCGTTGCCAGTGACCATGTCATCGGCGGGCAGGCGCGTGCCCAGGTACTGGTCGCGGCCCCAGGCGCCGTCCAGGTCGTCATCCCAGACGGTGACCTTCACCCACCAGCGCAGGCGGTGCAGCAGGCGCTCGGTCAGCAGGTCCTTCATCTCCGCGTGGCCGCCGAGGGCATCCCACAGGCCGGCCGCGATGACGGACCAGTCCCAGCCGGCGGTTTCGCGGTGTTGCAACTCGACGGCGACATCCTCTACCGTGGTGTCCGCCAGCCAGGCGTCGAGTAGCAGGCACAGGTTCTGCAGGCGCAGCTTATGCGCGTGGTCGACGGTGTAGCAGGTGTGGCGCAGCGGTGGGTTCTGTTTGGTGCCGATGGCGCGCAGCGCGTCGAGGTAGGACAATGGGAAGGTGATGTGGCCGCACGGCGCCACGCAGTTGATCGCCCCATTGACGATGGGCTCTACCCAGGCCGGCAGGTCGCCCAGTGACGCCTCCATCGCGACGATGGCCTGCAACTCGGCGTCGTGCTGCAGGTCGCCACCCCACTTTAGGCAATTGTCCCAGCCGTCGTCGTAGGGGGTCCAGCTCCAGCAGCGACTGGACAGGCTGCGCTCGTATTCCTCCTGGGTCCACGCGGTCGTCATGGGCGCGTCCTTCCGGGTGCGTGTCGGCTGAGCCAGAGTATCAGTTTTTCCGCCGACATGCAAGGTCAGTGATAGAGGTGTGATGGCATATGTGCCAGAGGGTTTGGATGGTGCGCGCCAGGGGCGGGTGGGATAGTTCGATGGCGACTACGGACGCACTGATAGATGATGGCGGCCGCGTTACCATTCCTCGGCGAGGCCGGGGAAGGCGGGCAGGGGTTCCGTGGCGGCGGTGGGTGCCATGGCAAGGCCGACCATCGTGCCGTCGGGGCCGGTGGCCAGGTAGACGGTGTCGGCCAGCGCGATCATCGCCTTGAAGCCCATGCCCAGCGAGACCGCGGTGGTGTATCCCGGTTTCACGGCCAGCGCCGGCAGGTTGATCGTCTGGATGCCCGTGCCGTTGTCGGCGATGACCGCCAGGAAGGGTTCTCCGGGGTGGTGCAGCGAGCAGATGCCGCGGCCGGCGTGCTTGCAGGCGTTAGTGGCGGCCTCGGAGATGCAGAGGAGAAAATCGTCGACGCGCGACGCCTCCATGCCGCTGGCGATGACCAGATCGGCCACGCCGTGCCGGATGCGTTCCAGATCGCCAGGGGTGGGGATGGCCCAGGAGGCCAGCGGCGGGCCCGCCATCTGGACGATAGCCTCGCGATCACGGATGAGCAGCTTCCCCCCGGTCGCCGTTTCAATGGTGCGGCGGGCGAATTCCTGTTGATACTCGGCGGTCTGATGCATGTCGGTGACGTCGGTGAGCATGCCGAATGCTCCCGCGAATTGCCCGTGTTCGTCGAAGATCGGCGCGCCGGAAATCAGCGTCCAGAGCGCGGAACCGTCGCGACGGCGAAAGCGGAATTCGTAGACTTCAGCGATGCCCTGGCGGCGCCGGTCGATATGTCGCGCCATCTCGGCATGTAACTCGGAGTCGATAAAATCGAAGATCGATCGTGCGATGATGTCCTCAACGGGATACCCGAGCATGGTGGCCAAGTGGATATTCGCATACGTGGCGCGCAGATCGCGATCGAGCATCCAGATGCCTTCCTGGGCGGTTTCCACGATGGTGCGGTATTGCGCTTCGCTGAGGCGCAACGCTTCCTCCGCGTGGCGATGCGCCGTGCGGGTACGCTGGGTGAGGATGCCGAAGGCGAGATCGTTCGCCAACTCCATCAGCAGCGCCGTTTCGTCGTCGGTGAAAT
>CAZPYA010000010.1:0-13063 GCA_964590255.1 uncultured bacterium | reverse complement strand
CGACACAGCACGAAGACGCCGATGACCGCCTGGTCGATGATCAGCGGAAGGGCAATACCGGAGCGAAAGCTCGGTGCCAGCGCATCCTCGTGCCAGGGGACAAAGTGCGGTGCCGTCGTAAAATCGTCGGCGAAGATGGGACGCCGTTCGCGGACAGCCTGCCCCAGCGGCCCGCGTCCGGCCGGTTGCGCGGCATCCCAGGAGAAGGCATGGCGCGCCAGGAAGCCCGTTTCCTCGCCGGCATGGGCGATGGGGCGCACGGTTTTCGCCGCGTCCTGCTCCAGATAGCCAACCCAGGCCATCCGGTACCCGCCGGCCTCCACCGCGATCTCGCAGACCTGCTGAATCAGCGCGTCCTCGGTGTCCGTGCGGATGAGCGCCTGGTTGACATCCGACAGCAGCCGCAGCGCCCGGTTCTGACGCCGTATGCGCTCCTCTGTCGCCTTCACATCGGTCAAGTCTTCGGTATACATGATGATGCCGCCGATGGCGCCGTCGTCGGCATGCCAGGGGTGGACTTCCCAGCGCAGCCACTGCACGCTGCCATCCGCCCGGTCGAAGCGGTCTTCGGCGGCGCGGATCGTCTCGCCCGCCAGCGCGCGCTGGTGTATGGCTTTCCAGGCGTCAGATATTTCCGGAAAGACGTCATAATGGCTCTGGCCGATGATGTCTCGTCCTTCCAACCCGTAGTCGTGAAGCCAGCGTTGGCTGGCGATGATATAGCGCATGTCGCGGTCGACAATGGCAATGGCGGCGGGGGCGTGCTCGAGGAAGCGGGCGGGGTGGCACTCCTCCGCCTGCCGGCGACACAGCGCCACCTGTTCCCGCAAGCGTTGATTTTCCTCCTGCAAGGCCTCTATGGCGTCATGTTGCCGATCAACGTCCACTCGTCCTCCCACGATTCCCGGCTATTATCTCACGCCGGGCGCGGGGGCCATGTACGGAAGCGCGGCAATCGGGGCGTCGAATGTGAGACCGGCATGTGTTTCTGGAGATTATATGTGAGATCAACCATGGTAACCATAGATGCATGAATCCCCTGTTGGGCGGCACTTACAGAAATTCCTGCATGGGTGGCAGGATGGCATTCACCGCAGGACGAAGGCAATTATGCGAAAGATTTTCAGATACGAGGAATATCTGATGACTATGGCACACCATGTTCGAAGCGGCGGAACGCCTCGCCCGAATATACTGGTGTTGATGACCGACCACACCAATGCCGAAGCGCTGGCGCCCGGCAGTCCGTGTCTGACGCCGCACCTTGACGCGCCGGGCGCACGAAGCTGCAGGCGCCCTCGCTGTTGAAAGGCATCATCCGCTGCGGGCACTGCGACACGTCGATGGGCATGCGCTAGCGTCGAAGGATGTGATGGCGAAGAAGGAACTGCTGCGTCGGTTGAATCAGAAAATCACCGTCACGTGGGAAGAGCCGCAGTGGAAGATCAGCCTGAGATACTCCTTCCCCGTGCCTATGTTATTAAACGCGGGGAACGGAGTTCCTGATTTGGAATTGTATGGTAGAGCATTCGATACTGACAAAAAAATATCATGCGAAATACGAGTGTATTTGTCTTCGTGCCCGAAAAAGCCGTGGACGACCTTGCGAATGTCATCACCGGTAATTTACCTTGTGAAGATGATGTCCAGGTCCACATCTTCCTTGCCGGCTACCCATGCCCCGTGCGGGTTCGGTGTCACGCTGTCGGTGGCACACCATAACCGCCAGGTGACCGCGGGACGTCGCTCTGCGTGTCGGTCATGACACAGTCGTTAGGCCCGAGCAGGTCCCGCCCCGTTACCGCGGCAGGTGGATCATGGTCGTGAGTTGCTCACGCAGACCGCCCAGCAGTAAGACGATGGCACCCAGTGCCAGACCGGTGAGTTTTGCGGGGGTGAAACGCTCGTGATAGATGATGGCCGTCAGCAGCACGCCTCCGAGGAGGGCGACGCCCTGATTGACGGGAAAGGCGACCACGGACGGCAGGCTTAAGGAGGCCATGGTGAGCAGGATGCCGGTGCCGCTGGCGAGGCCTGCCAGCATGCCGATGCCCACTTCAATCCGGTGAAATGGGTGCCGGCGGTCTGCCAGCAGGGTGGCTACCAGGGCGATGACCAGCGCGGTGCCGTAGAAGATCGCGGTGATGCCTGCCGAACTACCCGTGGGATACCACAACGCTTTGAGCTTGAAGACCACGAGGTTGAAGCCATTGGTGCCCAGAATCCCCAGCAACAGCAGACTATAGCGTCCGAGGTATTGCGGAGGTGTCTCCTGCGTGCCCACCATGCCGCGCGCCATCGTCGCCAGCATCAGGAGAAAGCAGACCAGCATGACCACATCCACGGCCAGCAGGGGTTCATGGAACAGCGAGGGCGCCAGCAGGATCGGGAACAGCAAGCCCAGATTCCCGAAGGTCCAGTTGATTGAGGCCGGCCCGAGGGTACTGGCGCGCATAAAGAAGGCGATGGCCAGCACAAAGGACACGCCGACCGCACTGCCCAGCACCCAGAGGCGACCATCTCCCCAGGCCGTGGGCTCAAAGACACTCCGCATCAGCGCCAGCCCCCCGGCTGTCGCGGTAAAGGCCGCCATGAAGGGCATCGTGCGGCAGCCGCGATGGGCCGCGACGCGATAGATGAGTCCGAGGATCGCGAACGCAAGGCCCCCGCCCAGCGCGGCGAGGAAGGCTGGCACGTTGTGCATTGAAGAGTCCTTGCCGTGTATATACACATGCGGTGTCCCTAGAGCGAACGTCATTGCATGTGCCTCCAGTATAGCGGGCTACCCCAACGGCGGCAACACCATGCCGCGTGGGAAGGATGGCCAGGCAGGATTTGTCCTGCAGGTCACGAAGAGTATTGCCATGGCTGAACAGGCAGGGGAACGCTATCGTTGGGTGCTAGTGACGCCGCAGGCGGCCTTCGCCCCGCGCGATGGAGCCGGCGCGCTGGTCTTTGCCGATCGCCTGTGGCTGCTCGGTGGCTGGAATCCTGATGATGCAGAACACTTCCCGTGTGTCTGCAACAGCGAGATCTGGTCCTCATCGGATGGCGCAGCGTGGGTGCTTGAGGTGCCGGACGCGCCCTGGGAAGGACGGCACACCGCCGGGTACGCCGTCTTTCGAGATCACATGTGGATCGTTGGCGGTGACCCAATCCAGGGCCATTATCAATCGGATGTCTGGCGCAGCGCGGACGGTCGACATTGGGAGCAGGTCACCGCGGATGCGCCCTGGGGACCCCGCGTGCTGCACCACACCGTCGCTTTTCAGGATGCCCTCTGGGTGATGGGCGGGCAGACCCTGCCGCCGTTCGCGCCGGCGCCGGAAGTCTTCTACAACGACGTGTGGCGCAGCACCGATGGCGCTACCTGGGAACGTGTGCTGGCCCATGCCCCCTGGGCGCCGCGAGGCATGATCGGCGGAGCCGCGGTCTGGCGCGGCCGTCTCTGGTTGCTGGGCGGCGGCACGTACGACACCCCCCAGCAGCCGGAGCGCCGGTTTTATCGCGATGTCTGGAGCACGGCGGACGGCAGCACCTGGACGTGCCATACGGAACAGGCCGATTGGGGGCCGCGCGACTATCACGACGTCGCCATCTTCGACGACAAAATCTGGGTGCTGGAAGGCTGGTATCACGGCAATCGCAACGACGTCTGGTATTCTGACGATGGTACGCACTGGCAGGAGCTGCTGGGCACCCCGTGGGCGCCGCGCCATGCCGCCAGCGTCTTCGTCTACCGGAATGCCCTCTGGATGGTCGCCGGCAACAACATGACCTCGGATGTCTGGAAACTTGAGCGCATTGATGAGGAGCAGAAAAATGGATGAGATTCGCATCGGGATCGTCGGTCTGGGTCCGCGGGCGCAGTGGGCCTGGATCCCGCAACTGCAGGCTATCCCGGGCTTTCGAATCACCGCGGTCTGCGACTGGATCGAACCACTGCACGAAAAAGCGCTGGCGCTGATCCCGTACCGCGACGATGTGAGAACGTTTACAGACTACGCAGAGCTGCTGGCCTGGGACGGCATCGACGCGGTGGCGCTCTGCGTGCGCCGATCCGACCAGGGGGCGATGGCGGCGCAGGCTCTGGAGGCCGGCAAGCACGTGCATGCCGAAGTGCCGGCGGCGCACAGCATTGACGACTGCTGGCGCATCGTGCTGGCGACCGAACGCACCGGGAAGCTCTACCACCTGGGTGAGCAGGTGCGGTATGCCGGATTCGTGGAAGCCTGGACCAAACTGGTGCGCGACGGCCGGCTGGGCGAGGTGCTGTATGTCGAGGGCCAGTATATCGGCTATTATACCGATGTGCTCTATTATCAGGACTACGCTACGGGGCAGCATGTCGGCGTCGATGACCTGGCGGCGCACTCGGAAGCCCGACCGACCTGGCTGCATGCCATGCCGCCGATTCATTACCTGCCACACGAGTTAAGCCCGATGTTGAAGGTGATCGACGACCGCGTGGTCACGGTGGTCGGCATGGGCACGCCCGCACCAAGCCAGCATCACCCGGAAATTCCACAGCCAGACCTGCAGGTGGCGCTGATGCAAACGGAAAAGGGGCGCGTGCTGCGGATGGCCTGCGGCTTCACCTGTCCGGTACCGCACAGCCAACACCATTGGTATCACATCCACGGCACGCGCGGCCGGCTGGAGATGGAACGCTCAGGCCTTGAGAAACCGAAGATGTGGCTGGCGGATGAACAGATGCATGAACCGGCGGCGGTGGATTGGCGCTGGGAACGCACGGATGCGCCATGGATCGCCACTCACACCGGGCATCACGGCACCGATTACTTCGCGCATATCAGCTTCCGCGACTCGCTCCTGCACGGGACAGCCCCGGAGCTGGACGTCTATCGTGCCATGGACACCGCCGCGCCGGCGATTCTGGCTGCCGAATCCATCGCGAAGGGTTCGGTGCCGCTTCAGGTACCCGATTTTCGTCCCTCTGCAACGCGTCCTGCCGGCACAGCACCTCAGGAGTGAGTCATGCATCTCGCGCTCGTCACGGACACCGGCGCCCCAGGCTATGCGGGAGAACTGCTGCAGGCCTGGGGCGTGCGCATGGTGCAGGCGTATCACCCGTCAGACCTGGCCGCAGTGAACCCGCGAAAGGTACCTGCCGTTCTGTATTTCGCCGACACTAGCGATGTGGATACACTGCTCGACTACGTGCGGGCGGGTGGCATCCTTGTGTGCTGCTGTCCCACCGGCGCCCTGGCGGAGGCGGCCGGGCTACAGGCGCAAGGGGGGCGGACGCTGCCGGCGCGGCTGCGCATGACGGCCTATCTGCCGCCCGGGCTGGCGGGTGAGCAACTCCCGATTGTCGGGCACGCCGTATGCTATGTGGCTCAAGAGTCCACCGCCGTGCTGGGCTACTTCGCCAGTGACGACAATCCGGACCACGACAGCCCGGCCATCACCAGCACTGTCGTCGGTGACGGCCGCATTCTCACCTTCGCCTTCGATCTGCCGCGCTGCGTGCAGTGGCTGCGACAAGGCGATCCCGCGCGCCAGGAGCGGGTGCCGCCAGGCGAAGGCTGCACGCGACCACCACAATTGACCTGCCCCCTGCCGGCGCACGATGCCGGGTGGGTCCCCTTTGCCGACCTGCTGGCCCTGCTGATGGTCGATCTGCTGGCACGCACGTTGCCGTTCCCACTGCCCCTGCTGTCCCACTTGCCGGATGACGCGCCGGGCATCCTGCTCTACTCCGGTGATGAAGATAACGCGTCTCTGGAGGCGACTCAATAGCAATTGGCCTGGTTGACGGCCCATGAGGCACGAATGGACCTATACGTGATCCCGGAACACACCCCCACGACGCCGGAGCAATTGGATACATACCGGCAGCACCACGATGCCGGCCCGCATCCCGACCTGCGTCCCCTGGACGGCCAGCCCCTCGCAGCGCGGTTGGCGGACCTGGAACGCCAGATTCGGCTCTTCATCGACCGGTATGGCCTGCAGCCGCTCTGCCTGCGCAACCATTGCATTGTCTGGCCCGGGTATACCGAGATGGTGGACGTGCTGGCGCGCTGCGGCATCCGCATGGAGACGAATTACACGTCCGGGCAATACCGGGAAGGCCGGCAATACGCCCCGTATGCCACCTTTGGCGGGGCGCTGCCGTTGCGCTTTGGCGACGCCGACGGGCGCATCATCGACGTCTACCAGCAGCCCACGCACATCATGGATGACATCTGGTTCGCACCCGATACCGGCCCCTTTCGGCAAACCACCTACAGTTATCGCATCAGCGCCGCGGCCTTTGAGGGGATCTGCGCACGCATCGTCGACGACATGGTCAACCGTCTGCATACGCCGGTGGCGGTCTGCATCCACCCGTCCAATTGGGTGCGCTTCTCCGCTGCACAGGGCCAGGCCCTGGTCCTGCACGCGCACCAGCGCGGCGTGCCCGTTTGGTCGATGACTGAATGGTGCCGCTTCTGGGACACGCGCGACTCATGGCGTTGTGAACACATCACCTGGCACGAGGGGGTGCTACAGCTTCGGGTGTCAGGTCCATCGGATGACCGGCTGCGTGTGCAATTACCGCTCACGCATGGGGCGCATACACTTCAGCGCGTCTGCATCAATGAAGTTGAGACCGGGTGGACCCGGACTGTACGGTATGGCACACCTGTCGCGCTGGTGGCGTGCCCACCAGGCGACAGCGGATGGTCGTTCACGGCCACGTATGTCTGCGCACCTCGAATGTAAATACCGAAAGCGCGCCAGCCCACGCGCTGTAGGCAAGTATGTCGAGATTCAACGCCGGTGGTGGGTCAATCTCGCATGCCGACTCAGATCTCCCCTGGCGCTGGAAACCTGCTGGCAAGGGATCGCCTGCGGCGGTTATCTGGCATAGTCCTGATCAACACATGCTGGCAGACAACCGGTGCTGCTGCCACGCAACATCAAGGGCCGTCTTGCGTCGCGGCCTTGTCCGAGTGCAACTGCTGGCCTTGTGACGAAATACTGCCTGCCGCACCGAGCGACAACCGTGTATGACCGCCACGGCGTTGGATGCTGCCGACCGTGCCGTCGAAGGTGATCTCGGCATCGTTGAACTGGAACCGTTCCGCGCACAGGAACACATAGTCCACCCCCGCCGTACTTTCGACTTTCACGCCTTTGCCATCGGCGATTGTGGTGACGATGGGCGGCCTCTCGGTCTTCAATCGCGGGTAAATCAGCGCGGTGAACACGCGCGTATCCTGTTTCGCCGCAATCAGGCCGATCTGCGTCGTGGTGATGGCGTCAGCGTTCCCCTCGGCGTTCAAGCCGCACCCGGCGCGCCGCGATTTGGTCTCGGTGGTCAACTCCACTCCGGCGGGTAACGCGAAGAACACCTCTGTGTCGACATCCTCCTTCCCTGCCACCAGCGCGCCTTGCGGACGGAGTGTCACGGTGTTGCAGGTGAGCCATAGCCGCCATGTCGCGGGCGCCGTTTCGCGCAGCGTGTCGCAGAGTACCACGTAGTTCGGTCCGAGCGGATCGGCGTCTTTCATAAGGACGATTTGCCGCGTCCAGCCGTTGAGCACGCCGCGCACATAGTCCAGCGGCGCCGTGGTGACGAACTCGTTGATACGCATATTGACCCCACTAGACAGCGGAGTCTCGACCATGCTGTGATCATTCACCGGTGCGCGGCCATAATAGCCGAAATCGTCAGTGATAATGCGCCCTTTGCCCCATAGCGTGATGCTGCCGGAATCATAATCATAGTGATGAAAGTGGCTACCGGCGATCATATGCAACATCGTTTCGCGGTCAGAGGGATAGCGATTCCGCAGCACCACCCCGGTTTCCGGGAAGAGTATGCTGCCGTATGCCGGCGCTTTCTCGACGATGCGGGTATCCGTCAGCAGCGTGCGGTAGCCGGTGAAGGCCGAAAAGGCCCCCCCGATGCCCGCGTACGATTGCGCGCCCTGCTGGCGATACATCCACTGCATTTGCGCGGCAAACGCCGGGTCTCGCTCCTTCCAGATGCTGGCGACCAGCGCGAATTGTCCTGACGGCTCGTTGATGTAGGTGTTTCCGATGGGCGGGTGATGGCGCCAGCCTTTGATGCGCGAGTCGGGCGGCGTTGCGATATTGGCGAACCACTCGGCGATCTGTTTCATTTTCGGATCGAACACATAGTCGTTGAAGCCGCTGTTGTGCGTCATCAGGAAACAACCGAGCAGGAAATCGTAGGAGAGCATCGCGTAGTGCGGGGCTTCGAGCCAGCCGCCCTTGGCGTCCGACCAGGTGTCCAGCTCATTGTCTTTCAGTTCCCGCATGGCGCTATCGACCCAGCTCTTCGCCTGCGGGTGCGACGGGAGCATGCAGCCGAGGGTGGCCCGAAAGGCGGCCACCCGCGTGGTCATGTTGGGATTGGCGCAGAACCCGCGCTCGGGTGACCAGAAATCGTCCCGATTGACCGTGTAGCCCAGGAAGGCGATCTGCGTACGCAAGCGCTGTCGCAGCTCTGCCGGGAGTTGGTCACTATCCAGAATAGCATCGGCCAGGTGTGCCCCCTGTAACAGCTTGTCGTTGCTGTTGCCAATCCCGAATGCCGGCGGGTAGTCCTGATCGAAGAATTCATTGATCGCCTCCTGCATCAGTTGTATCGCCGACGCGGACAGCTGCTTGCCGAGTGCGGGGTCACCCGTGCCGAGGTAATAGGTGATCCAGTTCTCCATCTCATACCGGTTCACCGGTGTCCGGGTGTATTCGGCGAGTTTGACCGGGTCGGCCTGGAAGGTCTTGCGGAATTGCTGTGCCTGCGCCTTCGTGATGAACAGGCGCGGGTGCGCTTCATCCTGTGGCGGCAGAAAGACGTAATCCTTCACACGGTTCAATGGGAAATGCCCGTGCTTGATGACGTAGCGCTGCGGCAATGGGGCGCGGCAGCGTTCCCCTTCTTTCTCCTTGAGCACGGCCAGACTCGCGTCTTTACCGTGCGCGCCGATCATCCAGCGGCGGGTGCCGTTGCTCAGCGGAAAGGTGGCACCTAACTGCTCGCCGTCCAGTTTGACGTAGATGAATGACTGTTGCAGGGACGCGGGATTTTTCGGTTCAACCCAGCTGCCGGCATCGCGCGTGCCCAGCGAGAGCACGTCAGCACTCGCATCGTTATAGACGGCAAACCATTGGCCCTGCCGGTCATTCGATCCCCAGTGTAACCAGGGCTCCAGCACGAACACCGGCTTTGCGTCACCCGCGGTGATATGCCAGCTCGTGCATTGGCCAAAATGGCTGGCCCCATCGCGATAGAGCACATGATCGGGGGGCAATCCCCGGCTGAGGTTGAGGATGAATGCGGACCCGTCACCGAGCGCATACTGCTCATCGACGAGGATGACCGGCTCGTTGGCGTGCACACGGAAGGTGATCGACCACTGGTTGGCCCCGGCGAAGGTGGCGCGACAGCGCAGCTCCGCGAACGCCGGCCCACGCGCGGTGATGTCGGTGGTGTAGGCGGTGAGCGGTTGGGTGCAGCCGCTCAGCTGCGATCCGCCGACCCATGGGCCGGAGTTTAGGCGAATGCTGTCGACCGGTCCGTTGCCGGCGGTGAGCTTTTTGCGAATCGCGATGCCGGTCAGTGCGTTCGAGATGCGAATGAGATCGGCGGTTTCTTCAATGCGCAGGTCGGTCGCGACTTTCGCGGTAGATGCCGTGAACCGATAGGCGCGCGTCTCATAGGGGTCGAGATCGGCGAGAAAGGCGATACGGGCAGGCATCTTCTTCGTCGTGCCGGGTACCAATTGATAGAGCACCGGTTGGCCATTGGGACCGACCAGCGCCTTGCGTGCCCGCGCAGCAGACGCTTGCGCCGGAGATAACGGAAATTCAACGCACTCGTTCTGCCAGGTGCGTCCCACGTAATCGCAGAGCGAAAAGGCGGCCGGGCTCGCAGCCAGCGACGGAAAGACGCAACTCACCGCACACAAAAAACACACGCACAGTTTAAGCATAGCTCGGGTTCTCCTTGTCACCATGGAATGGTCATACGCGCGAGTGAAATACCCGTCCCTTACTCCGACAGCCTTTGGCCGTCCAGACCAGGTTCCACGGCAGGTGCTGGTCGACGTAAATATCGGTGTTCATGCGACAGCCACGGTCCTGTGAGACAGCACAATTGGCAACAAAATACTTGGCCGCTGGATTCAAGGTTGCTCCACGACTTCAGCAACCTCGTGCGCTTATTCCGTCTGCAAACTTCCTACATTCTCGCGCACGATGGTGTGCTCATCAGTGCCGCCCAGGTCAACGATCAATTGTTGCACCGCACCGCGATAGAGGGTGTTGTCGCGGATGATCGACTCGGTCAGATGCTGATACACGATGCCGAAGTCGGGGGTGAAGCGTCCGGTGTCGCCGTCGCCTTTGCCGCTGCGCAGGGTGTTGCCGGTCATCACCAGGCCGCCGACGTGCGCGAAGGAACAGTGTGCGCTCTGATGACTGCCGGGTTCAGCTTTGGCGCCGTTGCGGTTAAACAGGTTGCCGGTGATGGCAAAGGTGCCTTTGGGATTCTCCGGGAGATTGCGCACCAGCAATGCAGGGCCGCCGTTGTAGTCAAAATAGGTGTCGGTGATGGTGTAATGCCCGCCGTTTTCGATGAAGATGCCGCCCTTGTCGTTCCATTCGATACGGTGGCCGATGATGGTGTTGGCGCCATTACGCAGCAGCATGGCCATCCCGTACCCCCGGCTGTTATTGATGATATTATGGAAGAGGTAGCCGTCCCAGCCGGTGGTGGTCAGGCCATTGCCGCCGTTGAAGATCATCATGCACTCGCGTATCGTATAGGCCCAGATGTTGCGTAAGGTGATGCCGTCCCCGGAGAAGTGGGCAATGCGGGTGTTTTCGATCACCAGCGTTTCCTCTTCCTCGTGGCCATCGCCATCGATATAGATGCCCGCCGTCGCCTCGCCGAGTTTTTGGCCGTCCAGCGACAGCCCGGAGATATGAATGCCGGTGGTGCCGGTCAGGTCAATCAGGCAGGACGTCCCCGCATCATGCAAACGAAGCACCGTGCCGCCAGCACGGATGTAGCTCCAGGTGGGCGTCCCCACCAGTGCCACATGCGAGCGCATCCGCAATTGCCCGGTCAGATAGGTGCCTGGCGGAAACCACACGCCCCCTTGCACGGTTCCCGCCGCATCGATGGCCGCCTGGATCGCCGCAGTGTCATCCGTGACCCCATCGCCGACGGCGCCGAACTGTTTGACATTGCAGCCGAAGGTGGATACGGCCGTGAACTGGTCCATGTGCGTCACCTCACTCTGATGATGAAACGTGTATTCCGGTTGCGACGATGGGTTTCCTGCCAGCGGATCGCCTTCAGCCCCATAGGTGTATTCACAAAATACTGCAGGGCAACTTGCACTACCACAACCGACGCGAAGGTTTCATCTGTGGAGGTAGCGCTTTCGGCTTGACCCGTTGACGTTCCGCGCTGATGGGTGTCACACCAGAAATCGTCATCCGACGGCGCAGGCAGGGGAAAGTTGATAGGGTGTGGCGACATTCTGGTGATGGTCTCTACTCTCAAACCCCGACTGACCAGTGCGTAATGGCAGGGAAACGACATCTGCGTGGAGTAGGTACTGGTAGCTCGGAGGGGTGCCCATGCATGCCGGATTTGCGACAACCTGCATCACGCCCCCCCTCGGTACCACCATGCTCGGTTTTCACTGGCGCGACCGTGTGAAGGGGTGCGAAGGGGTGCACGATGATTTATTCGTTCGCGCGCTATATGTGTCCCACGAAGCAGAAGAGGTGTTGTTTCTCAGCTTCGATCTCTGTTTCCTGAGCCGAGAAGCGGCGGATCGGTATAAAGGAGCACTGGGACGGACACTGGATCTGCTGCCCCGGCAGATTGTGATGAATTACACGCATACCCACGGCGGACCCGATACCGGCTGGTGGGGATACGGACACTATACCGAGCCCGACCCGCTCTATTTAAAGACGCTGGAACAGGCGATCCTGGACACCGCCGCGGCGGCACGTGCAAACGCGTGCCCGGTCACGCTGGAAACCGGCGTCGGCCGCACGACGCTGCCCCGCAGTCGGCGCAAGTTGAACGCGGTAGGCATCGCGGAATGGGCACCGGATCCGCAGGGGGAAATCTATGCCCCTCTGCCAGTGTGCCTCTTTCGTGACATCGAGCATGCCCCGCTGGCCCTGCTCTTCTCCGTGGCCTGCCACCCGACGACGACCAACAACCACCTGATCAGCGCCGAATATCCCGGCGTCGCCATGACACGGTTGAACCAGGCGCTCGGTTGCGCAGGGAGTATCTTCCTGCAGGGAGTCGGCGCCGATACCAAGCCGGCGGTTGTCGGTGACGGTGAGAGCTGGCGTACCGGTGATTGGGCCGATGTCGCCGCGGCCGGCGCCCAAGTGGCCGAGGAAGTGCTGACGGTGGTGCGTGACGGGCTGTCCGCCGTGACACCGGCGCTGCATAGCGCGCTGCTGGAAGTAACCTGGCCACTGCAGTCGATCCCGGACCGCGGCTATTTCGCATCCATCTGCGACGACCCGGCGGCGGATGCCTTGCGGCGGGAATGGGCGGGATGTCTGCTAGAGCGCATGGACGCCGGTCAGTGGGTGCCGGAATCGGCATCGCTGCTGCTGCATGGGGTGCAACTCGGCGAGGGGTTGCGTATGGTGGCACTGGAAGCGGAACCGGTGGCGGGATTGGGCATGGTGATCGAGCGGCATTACGCCGACGGCGTCACCTTCCCGCTGGGCTTCACGAATGGCGTGCAGCTCTATCTGCCAACCTCCCGCATGCTCTCTGAAGGTGGCTACGAGGTGGAGAGTTACTTCGAATACGGGTATCCTGCGCCAGTGGCAGCGGGGATCGAAGATATTCTGCACAACGCGCTGACGGAACTGCAGCGGCGCGGTATCTCCTGACACAAGTAGAGAGATAAGTCAGTTACTTCTGTTGCTCTGGTCGCATGCGTTAATACCCGTGTTGCTGAACAAATTGATTCTTGAGGTGATTGCAGATTAGCGGGGGATGACAGTTTTTTTCGTGCCCCCTGAGGAG
>CAZPYA010000009.1:0-81248 GCA_964590255.1 uncultured bacterium | reverse complement strand
CTGGCCCCGTGCCCCCCTCCCCTTGCGCATCACGGGGGGGGGGGGGAGGGGGCGGGGGGAGGGGGGCCGAGTAGGCACAAATGCAGCGCGTATGAGGGCCGGGGAGGGGGGCCGACAACAGGACTGGGTGTGTATGAAGATCGAGCACGAGGACGACACCAAAACGCCCCCCCCCACTCCCGGAAGCGCGGGAGCGAGGGGTGGTGGCGGGGGCCATCAATGCCTGATTCAGTTAGGCGGCCTTTTTGTTGATGCTGCGTTTGGCCACCTGGCTCAACAGGGCGTCGCTGCTTGCTTCTTCCCGCAGGGTTTTGTGCAGCAGGCCTGCCGCGTCGTCATAGCCCAGCGTGCGGGCGAAGGTGCGCAGGATGCCGTAGGTGGCGATTTCGTAGTGTTCCACCTTCTGCGCCGCGGCGATGAGGCCGGCGTCCCGCACCATGGGATTGCCGTCGGCGGTGATCATCTCCTCGCCTTCCTTCAGCAGGCCGGCCATGCCCGGGCAGAAGTGCGCCTCCGCGGGCACGCCCAGTAGGCTGAAGACGCGCTCCAGCCGCGTCACCTGCTCGCGGGTCACTTCCAGGTGATGTTGGAAGTCCTGTTTCAGCTCCGGCAGGGCCGTGGCATCGATCATCTTCGGTAGTGCGGCGATGATCTGCTGTTCCGCGCTATAGATATCTTTCAACTGCGCGACGAACAGGTCATATAACGATTCCATGCGTTCCGCCATCGTGTCTCCCTCCCTTTCACCAATGATGCATCATCATGCATCATCGCGTACCCTCATTCTACCCGACGCGCCGCGGGGGCGCGGACGGGCGGCGGGCATCGATGTGTCCGCCTCAGATTGGGTATGGGGGAAAGAGACGGGACGACTTCCGCGGGGTATCGACGGCGTGCGCAGGCGAGCCGTGCGAGCCGTTCCACTCGCGTGAGGTGTTTGAGGCCACACGGCGCGGGTGACGTGGGGATATTTACGCTTTTCGCGTTGACAGGGGGCGGACGCTGTGCTACACTTTGTCCCGATTCGGCTGTGATGAGCAACCGGACGGTATTTTTGCGTCCCGGAGGATGGCGAACATTAAGAAACAGATTTGGGTCAATGAACGGATCCGTGCGCGTGAAGTTCGGCTGATCGACGCCGAAGGCAAGCAAGCCGGCGTTGTGCCGTTTCGCGATGCCCTGCAGATGGCAAAGGACGCCGGTCTCGATCTGATCGAGGTGGCGCCGACGGCTGTGCCCCCCGTCTGCCGCATCATGGACTTCGGCAAGTTCAAGTATGAGCAGGCCAAGCGGGAGAAGGAAGCCCAGAAGAAGTCGAAGCAGTCGGAACTGCGCATGATCCGCGTGCGTCCCAACATCGATGAGCATGATTTCCACACCAAGTTGAAGCATGCACACGATTTTCTGGAAGACGGCGACAAAGTGCGTATTTTCGTGGTCTTCCGGAGCCGCGAATTCACCCATCCCGAATTCGGACGCAATTTGCTGCACAAATTCGTCGAAGGATTGACCGAGGTGGGCATCGTCGAGAAGGCGCCGAGCATGGAAGGGCGCCAGATGACGCTGATCGTCTCGCCGAAGGTGAAAGTGTTGCCGAAACCGACGCCGGCGCCGAAACCGAAGCCGCCCACGGAGGCGAAACCGCCCGCTGAGGCGAAAGCCCCCGAGGCGAAACCGCCCGCCCAGGCAACAGTGCCGGAGGCGAAGCCGCCCACGGAGGCGACAGCCCCCGAGTGATCGGCAGGCTGACAATGGCAGGCTTTGCACGCGCGGGCCGCGATGAGCGGCCCGCGCGATTGTGAGGATATGGAAACCGACCCCACGGGGTCGAGAAAGGAGCACGCACCGTGCCTAAGATGCGCACGCGCAAGACAGCGGCCAAGCGAATGGGCTTCACCGCCACCGGCAAGATCAAAATCCGGTCCAATAACAACAGCCACTTGCTGACCCGCAAAAGCGCCAGCCGCAAGCGCCGGCTGCAGAAGGGAAAAATCCTGGATGCCAGCTTCGAGCATGCGGTGAGAAAGATGGTGCCGTACGGCGGGTAATGCCGTCGTGCACCAAGTGCCCACTGGTGGGCCTCCGACACCCCGGCATTGTGCCGGTGGGACTCGTGATTGAAGGAGTGAAGAATGGCTCGTGTAAAACGCGGGATGATGACCCGCAAGCGCCATAAGCGAATTTTGAAAGCCGCCTCCGGGTACTGGGGCCAGCGCCATCGCGTCTTCCGCCGCGCGGCGGAAGCCGTCGTGAAGGCCATGGACGACGCGTTCCGCGGCCGCAAGCAGAAAAAGCGCGATTACCGCCGGCTCTGGATTGCCCGCATCAACGCCGCCTGCCGCCTCAATGGGATGACCTATAACCGGTTCATCGACGGCCTCACCAAGTCGAACATCCAGGTGAACCGCAAGAGCCTGTCCGAGATGGCCATCTACGATCCCGCAGCCTTCACGCTGCTCGTCGAGCGCGCGAAAGCGGCGATCGCCTGAATTGGGCGACGATAACATCCAATAGACCGGGCCGGGGCGCATGCCCCGGCCCGGTTTGTGTTATCGGCTTGATGGCTGTGCAAGGCGGCGATATACTGAATCATTCATGGCGCAACAGGATGGGATAACCGTGGCACCCTCGCTCCCCTTCATCATACATATCGGGATTACCGTCCTCACCCCGGTGGCCTTGCTGTTGTTTGTGTATTTCGTTCCCACATCACCCTGGACCGATGTCGATGAGGACTTGCTTGACCGGTATGACGAGGCGTATCGCCGCTGGCGCGCGCTGGCGAGCAATCTGACGATGGTCATCGTGCTGGTCTGTGCAGGCGCGATCTACCTCGTGTGCGGTGCAGTTGGCCGCGCATACCTTGCCAGCATGCAGCCATATGCCTATCTGCTTAACCTGGACCTGCGGCTCTGGCAAGTCGGCACGGCCGCCTTTGCGAGCATGGCTCTGGCAGATTCGCTCGTGCAACTGGTGTTGCGACAGCGTCTGCGGGCGGACTATCGTCTGTACCTGTATCTTGATGAAAAGTGTAATGGATATAAGATGCGTCCGGTGATGCGGGTGCTGACGGTGGTCTTCATTCTCATCGGCGGCATTTTTTCCATGAATATTGCCACCTACACGAAGCTGACGGCAACGCAGATAGTCCATGTTTCCTGGTTCGGCTTTCAGCAACGTGCGTATGCCTATACCGACATCCGTGCGATTCAGTCCGTCGCGAACAGCCGGCGCCCCCTCAACGGCGAAGTGTTTTATTCACCGCACCTGCTGCTGGTGTTGCATGATGGCACGCGAATCCGTGCCGGCTTTCAGGACGAACCGCTGGGATCGCAGCATCGGGCGGCGATGCTGTACCTCAGCGAGCAGAGCGGGGTGCCGATCAGTGAAGTGGGCCTTGATGGAGACGAGTGAGACGATGGCATACCGATTGGATTGGAAGTTCACCGTGCGCGGCGCCAGGCATGAAGATATCGCGTCGGTGCTGGCGGAGATTTGCAGCATGTTCGACGGAACGATCACGATGCATGGTGATTGGCCGTCTCATACCTTCGCCGCGTGCCGCAATTGTGCCGGCTCGACGGCGGCGTGGTCCATCGACTTCGCGACAGCGGTGGTGCGCGGCATGACGCTGGCGCAGCGGATCGGCGATAACTGGCAATACCAACTCGCTGATGAGACATTCACCGGCTTCATGACTGCCGAACGCTCGATACAACGGCTGCCCGGCGTTGCGCGTGCGGCATTTACCCTCGTCGCTGCCACTGCTCCGCTGCCGACTACCCTTGACACTCTCGATATCCACATCCCCGCGCCCACCTATTCGGTGGCGATCTTCTCGGAAGACGCCGGCGAGAGCATTGTCAACGTCACCTTTGCGAATGGCGAGTGCTGGAGCGCCTACTTTCTGACCCTTGCATACGTGCAAAGTGACGGCCGGCATCACCTAATGCGACCAGGTCACTATTGCTGGGAGCCGGGCATGGTATTGATCGAGCAACTCACGCGTCCTGCGGTAGAGGCAGCCATCGCCGAGATGATGCGGGAAGGCACCTTTCTGCAGGTGTTTCAGCGGGTGAATGAAGAAGCGTAGGAATGCTGCCCATACAGGGCGCATCTCTTCACGCGAAACCGGCTCCCCGAGCGGTGCCCGGGGCTACGGAATGGAAAAGAAGGAATGATTAGCTGATGACTTACATTCCTGTTTTACCCATTCCCTAGCCCAGTGCAGCGCACTGGGAACCGATACCTCCATCACCCCCGCGTCGACCCCGCACGCAGCCCTCGTCAACCCCCAATCAAGTAAATCCTTCGCATCACGGTTCAGACAAAAGCAAACATATGCTTGAATATAATCGCCAAATCTGCTATACTGCCGCCAAGGTCGGAGCGCAACTGTCTGGGCCGCATGGTATGACCCGTACATGATGACATTTGTTACCTTACCCCCACTTTTGCACCTTTTCCACGCGACCGGGGGTAAGGCAGGGGTAAGGTAGGGGTAAGATAACCGCTACTGGGGCCGCGGAGTTATACTCCGCACGATCGTCTCGTAACGAACGTCCCTCCGTGGCGTTCGTGGCAGGAAGTCTCCACGCCGTAAACGGGAGACAAACACCACCACGCCGGTTATCTTGGCCGTCGTTTTGACGAAATGTCTCCGGGGCGAGGGAAAGATACCTGTCGTTTGGTCGGAGCGCGGCCATCTCTAGCCGCGCGTGAGCACCATGACAGTCAAAGATGATCCCCGCCAGTCCTGGAAGGACGACTGAAGTTAGCCAGCCGTTTCAACGGCTGGAGAAAGATCACCGCGCCAGTATCTTTGGCCCCGGATTTTCAGATAGACCGGACAGGCCGGGGCCAGGGGAAGGCATCACGTCCGCGCCATCCCTTTCGTCCAATCGGCCACGAGCAGCGGGCGGTGGAGCATCGCCGCCTGGGTGTCCAGGTACTCCAGCGTTGCCGCTATGCCATAAAAGCGGATGAGGAAATCATGCACGCCCTGGTCGGACGGGGTGGCGCGCTCGGGGGCGGGGGTGAAGGGGATATGCCAGGTGAGCAGCGGCCCGCGCAGCAAGGTGAGGCGCAGGCGGTGCGGAGTGGCGTCGGCGGCGTAGACGTCCGGGGAGAGGACGGCGGCGGCGGCGAGGCGCGTCCAGTCGCGCAGCGGCACTTCGCGACCGTTGTTCGGGCGCGCCAGGTGGCCGCCGGGAATGCCGTCCTCGCGCGTCGCGCCCTGGTCGGGCAGTTCCCACACCAGCTTCAGCAAGCGCTGTGTCGCGCGCCAGTGCACGCGCAGGCGCAGTTCCACGAACGGCTGACCGGCGTAGACGCGCCACTCCGCGCGCAGCGCGCTGTCGCCGATGCGGCCGGTCTGCAGCAGCGCGCCCATCAGCGGGCCGCTGTCGATGAGCGTGGGGGCGTTCCACGCGGGCGACTCCGCCGGGCCTTCCGGAAAACGGTCGACGCCGTGCGACCAGTTGTCCGTCTCGTCGTCGAGCAGGTGCAACCGCGGCAGGGGCAGGACGCGGTCGCCAAAGGACATGGTGCCCGCGGCCGGCGCCACGGCGGCGGCGTCGCTGGCGATGACGCCCGGGGTGACGGTGATGCGCGACGGGGTCTCCGCCGGTTCGCGCACAAGGCGCACGGCGAGCGTCTCGCACGGTGCCAACGTGACGGGGAAGAGCAGCCGGGTGAGGGTGTGGCGGTTGGCGGCCTCGCTCTGCAGCACCTGCGCGGGGATGCGCGTGCCGTCGGTGTCCTCCAGCCGCAGGTCGGTGTGCCAGCCCCAGCCAAGCCACGGCTCGTGCTCGGCGTAGCCGTCGAAAGGCCGGTCGGAAGCGTTGCGCAGCACCATGCGCTGGCAGGCGTCGTCGGGCAGCGCGGGCAGGCGGCGGCGCAGGTCGAGGGTCAGCAGGTCGTCGGCGAAGGCGGTCGCCGCGCCGAGTTGATCGTATAGCGGCGGGTAGGCGGAGGGCACGCTGGTGCCGCCGAGGATATCGTGGAACTGGTTGAAGGCCACCCGGCGCCAGGCCTCTTCCAGGCCGGGCGCGTCGGGCGCGGTCAATTCGGCCTGCCGCACGCGGTGTTCAGCCCGGCGCAGGCGCGTCTTCAGCCCGCGCTCCACGCTGTAGCAGCCCACCGCGTGCATCTGCAGCTCGCCGGTGCCGGTGGGGACATGCGCCAACTGGTCGGCGACGGTGGCAAAATAGCGCGCGGGGGAGGAGAACTCCAGCCGTAGGCCGGGAAAGCGGTCCCGGTGGGCGCGCAGCCACTCGATCATCCGCGCGGTCGGCCCGCCGCCGTGGTCGCCGATGCCGTAGAAAGCCATGGCGTGCGTCACCCCCGCCGGCAAGTCGCTGGCGGCATGGCGGAAATGCCCCTCGTTCAACTCGCCCCAGGTGCCGTAGCCGCCGGCGATGCGGAACACCAACACCTCCGGGCCGTCATCGTACCCCCGCCAGCGGAACAGCCGCGCCGGCAGCGTCATCTCGTGCTCCTGCGGGCGCATCATCACGTAGGCGTGCTGCCCCGCCGCGCGCAGGTAGCCCGGCAGCGTGGCGGCGTGGCCAAAGCTGTCGACATTATACGCCACCTCGGGCACGCTACCGAACAACGCGCGCATGGCGCGCTGCCCGACGGAAATCTGCCGCTCCAGCGCGAAGCCGCTGGGGAAGTTGCAGTCCGGCTGAATCCACCAGCCGCCCACCAGCGCCCAGCGCCCGGCCGCCACGTGCCCGCGGATACGGTCAAGCAGCGCCGGGTCGACCTCCGCGATCATCGTGTAGCGCCACGCCTCGCCGGCGGTGAACACGGCGTCGGGGTAGTCGTCCAGCAGGTCGCACAGGGTGCGGCAGGTGTTCAACACCTCGTCCAGCCCCGCCTGCCACGGCCACAGCCAGACCGGATCCAGGTGCGCGTTGCCGATGAGATGGATGGTGATGGGGGTATCAGTCATGGCGATGCCTCGCGAAAGCGGCGTTAATGCTACTTTCGTGAGGCAGTGGGGAAGTTCCTGCGCCGTCGTTATTCGGCGGTGTGGTCCTGTATGTCGAGTGCCAGCACCTGCATGGCGCGCGGCAGCCGCCGGGCGTGCTTTTGCCCGATGGCGCGGATAGTGTCGCGGCGGGTGTCCTCGGTCACCGGGGTGATGATGAGGCGTTCGCCGTCAGTGCGAATCTGCAGTTCGGTATCGTCATCGATGCCCAGCAGATCCAGTATCGGCTTTTCGATGAGCACGGCACGGCTGTTGCCGTGCCGTGCCAGTTTCTTCGTCAGCATGCGGCACTCCTCGTGCAACGTCGGTTGCAACCATTGTAGCACGATATGTCGCCGATGTCAGATAAACAGGTTCACATTCGCCTCGTCCGCGCTGCCCAGATAGGTGGCCACGCCGCCGTATTCAATGCCGTCGATGAGCTCTTCAGCTTTGATGCCCATGACGTCCATGGACATGGTGCAGGCGATGAAGGTGACGCCGAAGTCCTGCGCTTCCTTGATCATCTCGGGCAGCGTGGGGACGTGCTTCGTCTGCATCACGTGCATCATCATCGCCGTGCCCATGCCGCCCATGTGCATCTTCGACAGCACGGCCTTGCCGGCGCCACGGGGCATCATCCAGCCGAACATCGCCTCCAGCAGGGTCTTCTTCACCGGCACCGGCTCGGGCTTGCGCAACAGGTTCAGGCCCCAGAAGGTGAAAAACAGCGTCACCTCGTTGCCCATCGCCGCCGCGCCGCGGGCGATAATCATCGCCGCCATCGCCTTGTCCAGGTCGCCGCTGAAGACGATGATCGTTTTCTTGTCGTCTGCCATGGTATCAGCCTTTCTGCACCTGCGCGGTGATCACGCCGCCCGCTTCGCGCAGCGAGAGGAGGGTGTTTTTCGTCTTGCGGCACCAGGCTTCGATGTCTTTCTTGAAGCCGATGTCCGTCACTTCGATGGTCACCAGATCGCCTGGTTGCGCGGACTTCATCTGGGTGAACAACTGCATAATCGGGCCCGGGCACTGTAGCCCGCGGGCGTTGATGGTATATTCGGCCATTGGGTTGTCCTTTCTGATATCGGTTCCCCCTCTCCTCGGAGAGAGGGAGGCAGGGGATGAGGGGGCGCCTCACACCGTCTCATACGGCCACGCCGTCATGCCGCCGTCGAGGATGCGGACATCGGCGAAGCCCAGTTGCGTAAGCTGCAAGGCGGCGCCGTAGGCGCGGCGGCCGACTTTGCAGACGACGACGGTGGGCTTGCCCGCGTCCAACTCGCCGATGCGCTCGTGCAGCTCGGTCAGTGGGATATTGATCGCGTTGGGGATGGCCGCGATGAGATATTCCGGCTCGGTGCGCACGTCGAGGAGCTGCAGGTCGGGATCGTCCAGCCGCAGCGCTACTGGCGAGACGCCGCGCACCTTGCCGGCGAATTTGTTCAGCAGTACGTTCGCCGCGACGATGCTGGAGTTCAGCGCGCTGGCGAAGGGCGGCGTGTAGGCCAGGTCCATGCCGGAGAGCTGTTCGGCGGTCATGCCCAGGGTAATGCCTACCGCCAGCGTGTCGATGGGTTTGTCCACCACGCCTTCGCCGATCACTTGCGCGCCGAGGATACGGTGGGTGGCGCGGTCGGCGATGAGCTTGGTGATGATGGGCCGGTTGCCGGGGTAGTAATGCGCGCGGTCGGGCGTGGGCACCAGCACTGTTTCGACGTCATGCCCTGCCCGGCGCGCGTCATCCTCGCCCAGCCCGGTGCGCGCCACGTTCAGGTCGAAGAGGCGCACAATGGTGGTGCCGAGCACGCCCGAGAACGCTTCGCGCGGCCCGACGAGGTTCGCCACCACCAGCCGGCCGGTTTTGTTCGCGGTAGAGCCCATCGGCGAGTAGACGTCGAGATCGGTGAGGCGGTTGCGCACCGAGGCGCAGTCGCCCACCGCGAAGACGTCGGGCAAGTTCGTGCGCAGGTATTCGTCGACAAGGATCATGCCGCGGGCGTCCGTTTCCACCCCGGCGGCGCTGGCGACGGCGGTGTTCGGCTTGATGCCCGCGGAGAGGATGACCAGCTCGGCGTCCAGCGTCCGCGCGTTCGTCTCCACGCCCACCGCCTCGCCGGCGGCGTTGCCGAGGATGCGCTGCACCGTCTCGCCCGTGTAGACCTGTACGCCGTGTTCGAGCAGCGCGTTGCGCGCGAGGGCGGCCATCTCCGGGTCGAAGCCGGGCAGGATGATGTCACGCATCTCGATGACGCTCACCTGCAGGCCGCGGTGGGCGAGATTTTCCGCCATCTCCAGGCCGATGAAGCCGCCGCCCACCACCACGGCGTGGCGCAGCTTGCCGCTATCAACCAGCGCGCGGATCTTCTTCGCGTCGGTGAGGCCGCGCACGGTAGCCACGCGCTTCAGGTGGATGCCGTCGATGTCCGGCAGCACCGGCAGCGCGCCGGTGGCGATGATCAGCTTGTCATAGGGGTAGACGCGCTCGACACCGGTGGTCAGGTCGCGGGCGCGCACGGCATGCGTATCCGGATCGATGGCCGTCGCCTGTGTGCGCGTCAGCACGTCGATGCCGTTCTCGTGCTTGAATTCCTCCGGCGTGCGCACGATGAGCTCCTGCGCCTCGCCGATGATGCCGCCCACGTAGTAGGGCAGGCCGCAGCCGGCGTAGGCGACGTATTCATCCTGCGTGAGGATCGTCACCGCCGCGTCGGGATACTCCCGCCGCGCCCGCGCCGCCGCCTTAGTCCCCGCTGCCACGCCACCCAGAATCACGATGCGCATTTGCTTGTCCTCCGTCACCCGTGAATAATATCACAAATAGTCACTCAACACAACTACATGATTATAAATTCATATTAACCATCAAGCTCGCGGTGAGAAGGCGGCTTGAAATTATTTCGTGAAATTATGTCAACCCTCTTTCATCGGGACGGAATTTGTCCCTCTCGACCGCTATACTGCCAGACAATCGCTCGCTAGGCAGGCAAGTCTCACCGAGCGGGATGACGAGGAGGATCCGATGACGCGATGGGGATGGCAGGCTCTGGTGTTGGCGCTGCTGGTATGTAGCAGCCTGCGGATGGCGTGGGCGGCGCCGGCGGTAACGCTGGCCGTGTCACGCACGGCGGTAACGGCGGGAGCGCCGGTTGCCGTGCGCTGGACGGTGACGGGGATTCCCGGTTACGCCGGTCCGGTCATGTTGGTGCGGCCGGACCTTGCACCCGGCGATCCCGTGCCACCGGGCATCGTCGATCCCTCGCTGGACGCCGGCTTCTTCCCCGCGCTGGACGCCGCCAACCACAGTGAACAGAGCACGCTGGAGCCGGGCAACCGCCTGCCAGTCGCGGCCGGCATCTATCCCTTCCGCGTGCGTCTCGTGCTGGAGGATGGCACGGTTGTCGAATCCGCGACCGTCAACGTGACCGTCGTCACGCCGCCGTCGAAAAAGGGCAAGTCGACACCACCCATGCAGTTGGACAGCCTCGATCCCCTGACCGCCGTCGTGTTGACCGCCAATCCCGCCTCGCCCCTGGAAGAACTGGAGGCGGTCGAGTTGACCGCCACACCGTCCGGCGGCGCCGATATACAATACAAATTCTTCGCCAAGCGCGGTTCGGAGGCCACCTGGAATGTCGTGCAGGACTACAGCACCGACAGTACCTGCGACTGGACGCCGACCGTGGCAGATTATTATCGTCTGCGCGTGTGGGCGAAGGACGGTGGCAGTGCCAACGCGTATGATGTCGTGCATAACATCGGCTATTCTGCCGAAGCCACCCCGTTGACGAATCTGTCGGGCAGCGTCACTCCGTCGTCGTCCCAAACAGCGAATACCCAGGTGACGATCACCGCCACTCCGACCGGCGGCGCGAATCTGGAATACAAGTTCCATGTCAAGCGCAGCGGTGAGAGCAGCTTCACCGTGCTGCAGGGCTATGCCGCCCAATCCACCTGCGCCTGGACTCCTACGCAGGCGGGATATTACCTCATCCTCATCTACTGTCGTGAAGTGGGCAGCACCGCCTACGCGGACAAAGTCGTCTACCTTAACGACTATGTGGACGCCACCCCATTGACCGGCGTTGCCATATCCGGCAGTCCGGCCGCTCCGCAGCCGAAGAGTTATCCGATCACGCTGATCGCCACCCCGACCGGGGGGTATGCGGTCGAATATCAGTTCTACGCGAAAAAACCCAATGATGCGTCCTTCTCGCTATTGCGTGACTACAGCACCACGCCCACGCATACCTGGACACCCACCGACGCGGTCACCTACACGCTGCGCGTCAATTGCCGCGAAGTGAGCAACACCAGCGCGAACTATAGCCATTATGTGCAGGCGAGTTACCAGGCGACCACCGGCCCGCACGTGGCACTGACGGCACCGGTGGCGCAGGCGGTGCTGACCGCCTATGCGGAGCACACGCTCACCGCCGATGCCAGCGACGCGAACGGCACCGTGACTAAGGTGGAGTATTTTGATGGCGCCGTGAAGTTCGGGGAGGCAACCGCGGCGCCATACACCTATCTCTGGACCCCTGTCAGTCTCGGTACCCATATCCTGACCGCCAGGGCCACCGATAACGATGGACTTGTGACCGCCTCGCTGCCGGTGCCTGTACTGGTGAATGATCCGCCATCCGTGTGGGTGACGGCGCCGGCCAACGGCGAATCGTTCTTCGCGCCGGCCGCGGTCGAGTTGGCGGTGGAAGCAGAAGATAGTGATGGCACCGTCGTCCAGGTGGCGTTTTACCAGAATGCTACGCTGCTGGGCACCGACACAACGGCGCCGTTTAACCTGTCACTCGCTGATCTGCCAGCCGGCACATACGATTTTACCGCATTGGCCACTGACGACCGTGGGGCGACGACTACTTCGGAATCGATTCATATCACCGTCACCACCCTGCAGTCGCTGTGGGTGGCCATGACTGCGCCGGGTGACGGGCAGGTGGTGGCGCCGGGCACGAATGTGACGCTGACCGCCGCCGCCGAGGATTTCCTCGGCACGGTGACGAAAGTCGAATTTTTCCAGGGAGCCACGAAACTCGGCGAGGCGACCACCGAGCCGTATACCTGCCTCTGGACGGCGGGCGCGGTGGGCAGCTATAGCCTGACGGCCGTGGCGACGAATGCCGTGAATGAGACGGCCACGTCCGAGCCGGTGGTGTTTGTCGTCGATACGCCGCCGACCGCGGTCGCCGATGCGGCAACGACGGATGAAGATACCGCTGTGACAGTGAACGTGCTGGCGAACGATGTCGCGGCGAACGGGCAAGGCCTGACCGTGGTCAGTGTGACCGATGGCGCGCATGGTCGCGTGACGATGAATGCCAATCAAACGGTTGAATATGCGCCGGAACTCGATTGGCATGGGTCGGATGCGTTCACCTACACGGTGCGCGACACCCTGGGCGTGGAGAGCACCGGGCAGGTGGTGGTCTCAGTGAATACCGTGATCGATGCCCCGCGGGTGACGCTGGCCTCGCCGGCAAACGGCGCCGAGTTCGGCTCGCTTGCCAGCCTGGTGCTGAAGGCGACTGTTGCCTGCCCGGACGGCACGGTGACGAAGGTTGAGTTCTTCCAGGGGGCGGTGAAGCTGGGTGAGGATGCCGGCACGCCATACCAGTGCATTTGGAACAGCATTCCGGAAGGCACGTATGTGCTAACGGCGGTCGTCACCGGTACAACCGGACAGACGACATCGGCTCCCGTGACGATTACTGTCATCGAGAGTGAACCGGTGCCACTCGTCACGCTCACCGCGCCGGCGGTCGGCAGTTCATTCGCGGCGGATGGAGCCGTGGTGGTCACCGCGAATCCGGATACCACACAAGGCACGGTGTCCGCCATGGAATTCTTCGCCGATAATGTGAAATTCGGCGAAGACACCGATGGGAGCGATGGTTGGTCGGCCGTATGGGGGCAGGCCGCACCCGGCATTCACCAGTTGTCCTGCCGTGTCACCTATCTGGAAGCCCTCGGAGCAAGCTATGCGAGCAGTCTCAATCCATTGATGCGCCTGTTGGTGCCGTCCGCCAGCCTGCTGGACGGCGTCACCGGTGGCGGTGGAGCCAGCAGTGGGACATCGCCGGAGACGCCGGTGAATCGCTCGTTAGAGAGTAACCAGGCGCCACTTGTCACCGTTGTGACACCATCAGATGGCGCAGCGATACAGACACATGCCACGGTGACCTTCTCTGGATTCGCACATGATCCTGATGGATCGGTCAGTTCTGTTACGATCTACGATACCTGTTGCGGGGTCATGAAGAGCTACGAGGCGACGTTGACGCCGCGCATGGATGCGTGGCACCGCCAGTTTACCTTCGATAGTGCCGGTGAGCATACGCTGGTCGTCTCGGCACGTGACAACGGTGCCACACCGCGGACCAGCATCACGGCTGCGCTGACGTTCACGGTCTATAATCCCGCCCCGGAAGTGCGGATTGTCTCGCCGGGAACGCGGCAAGCCGACGGCACTTACCACGCGACGATAAACCGGCCCACCGCGGTTCCATTGCAGGCCTGCGCGCGTGATGAAAATGGCACGATTACAGCAGTCAAGTTTACGGTCGAAAAGGTCGCGACCGGCGAATGCGTAAAGACGCTCCCCGGTCATCACACAGAGAATTCGCACTACTGGTCAGCGGTTTGGGAATGTGGCGAACTCGTGGCGGGTGAATTCGGGGATTATCGGATTCGCGCAATCGCCCAGGATGACGAACGAAGTCGAACGGTGTCTATTCCCGTCACCCTGAGCATCAACGCCGCGCCAGGTATCTACATTACCGGTATCGAACCGCTGGCGCACGGCACCGGCAACACCTGCTATGGGTTCCCCGCGCCCCAGACCCCATACAACTTCCTCGAGATGCATACCTCGTATACCATCACCGCAAATGCCTTTGATCCCGTCGGGCCGGTGAACCAGCTATCCCTGCTTGTGAATGGTGTGTCACAAGGCGCCATGTCAGGGTTGTATCAACTGGCCTGGAGCGGCGATCAGCGCGGAGTGCCGTATCCGATTTCCATCCGGGGTACCGGTTCAGACGGCGCCACATTAGGATTTGATTTCTCGGTAATGCTCTCGAATCCACCGCCGGTGGGCATCATGACGCAGCCGGTCGGCACCGGGGCATACCCGCCGGGTGCGATTGCGCTCAAAAGCTATTTCTACGATGTCAATAACGCGATCACCGGGGTCACCGCACGCCTCTGGCCTGAAGATCTAATAGGCGGTGAGCCGCTGCAACAACAACCTCTCGCCACAGACGGCACGCCTTATGGCTGGGACGGGACGATGACGATCACGACGCCAGGAGTATATACCCTGGAGTTGTATTGTGAAGACCCACATGGCGATATTGGCGCCCCCAGTATACGCCTTGAGATTCAAAATGGCGCCACGCCGCCGGCGCCGGCTACGCCGCCGGCCGGACCGATCATGCAAATTATCTCGCCGACCGGTCCATCGGACGACTGTCCGAATAAAGCATCGCTGATCAATCCGAACCAGATTGTCTGCACCGGTCGTGCGTTGGATCTGACGCACAACTTGACCAGCATGACCTTCACGGTGAATGGGCCAAACAGCGGCGTCTGGACGAAGACGGTGCCGTGCGGCGCCGGGATCAACGTAAAGACCGTGGCGTTCCCGGATGCCTCCTGGACGCCAGCGCCGCCAGCGTATCTGCCGCTGGGCGAGTATACCCTGAACATCAAGGCGACGAATGACCAGGGCGCGTGGAGTGCGCAAGCTGTCCCCTTTATTGTGCGGAATTTGAACCCAATTGTCGAGATTATTTCGCCAAGTGTCGATGCGACTCTCGCCACGCCCGCGGTGGTGAAGCTGGCGATGACGGCGTTCGAATACAACGGCTTCCTGACGGAAGCGAAACTGAGCATCACGAATGCCGGCGGGCAGGAAGTTTGCGTGCGTAAATGGACTGGCACACGGATCACCGGACGCCATCAAACGTTTCTGGCGACGCGCTCATTCAGTCCCGGTGACAGCCTGTTGGTGAAAGCACTAACGCCGGGCACCTATACGATGACGGCAACGGTGACGGATAACGAGGGCGGCACGGCGACGGCGACCCGCACGTTCACCGTCGCGAATCCCCTGCCGACGGTCTACATCGCATCACCCGCGAAAAATACGCATTTTCCCGCCGCGCCGCATACGCTCACCGCCGTGGCTATTGCCAACGACGCCAATGGGAAGAACCAGCCATCCGTGCGCTTTGTGTTACGGAAAGGGACGGCAAGCGATGCTCCGGTGATTTTCACCTCGGATGATGACACGGAGATGCCGTATACCGCGGTGATTCCCAGTATCCCTGACGGCATCTATTCCCTGGTGGCGGAAGCAACCGATGATGACGGGGCCAGGACGGTGTCAGCAACAATCACCTTTTCTGTTGGCGAGATTCCGCCTCCGACACGCCGCAGTGAACCAACGGATGGCGACCCGGTGAACCTGCTGCGCGGTGAAGAGGAGCACGATGCGCCGGTGGATGTGACAGTGTATAACCCATCCGGCATGCATGTGGCGTTCCAGCGTACCTATTCCTCCGCCAAAGCGAAACTAACGCGCCCGCCGGACCTTCGTGTCAAAGATGAGGCCGAAGACTATCTGATGCTGATTGGCGTTCGGCTTCACCCGCCGACCAGTGACCAGCCACAATATCCGCCAGTGGCGCATACGATTTCCGAGCGCGGTTGGCGCGCGGGGACGTTCATCAGTATCGGTGATGAACTACGGTTCGCCAAAGCCCAGTCCTGCTCCGGCGGGCTCACGCCCGGGTGGACGCATAACTATGACGTGAAGTTCGCCTCCGAGGGGGGCAGCGCGCCGGTGGAAATCCGCTTCCCGAATGGCGGGGTTGAGCGCTTGATCCCCGCCATGGGGCAGGACGGCGTACCCACCGGGGGATTGACGTCGGAGGCGGTTGGCGCCTCGTTCATCGCGCAAGGCGTGCCGGTCGGGACGGCCGGCTGGGAGTCGATTACGCTGACGTGGGCCGATGGCACGCGCTGGGTGTTGACGGAGGACGAGTATTGCCGGCTCACTACCATCATCAGTCCGTTGGGCGAATCGCTCAAGCTCGATTGGGCGGTTGTTACTGATGGCATAGTCGGGCTGACGCAGATTGCCGATGCGGCGAGTGCGCCGCTGCTGACGCTGAATTTCGCCGGCGGTGTCCTCACGTCGGTAGTCGACGCGCGCCAGCAACGGACTATTACTTATACATACGATTTAGGGAGCGATGACGAGCCGCGCCTGCGCACCGTGTCGCATCTCAATAGTGCAAACCCGGCGATCCGGTACGACTACCATCCGAATAGTGTCATCCCACTGCTGACGACGGTGGAGGAGCCGAGTCCCATCACCGGAAACTTGCACCTGGTCACAACACTGCGGTACAACGAGGGCGCCGCGGCCGGCAGCCTGCTCGACTGGAAAGTGAGCTCGCAGCGGAATCTGACGGGCACCACCCGATCATACGTGTATCAGGACGGCGCGACGCAGGTGCGCGTGGCCGACTCCGCCGGCAACCTGCTGACGCGGTGGACGACGCGCTTCGACGAGCAGGGGCGGGAGACCGGCACGACTGATGCCGCAGGAGTGTCGACGTCGATCGCGTACGATACGACTTTCCCTAACAAGGCGCACAGTTGGTCGGGGAAGGACGGGAAGACCATCACGGTGACGTATGATGCGCTGGGGAACGTGGCGACCACCACCACCCCATTTGGCACCACCACGTCCTCCTACAGCGCGCCGACGGCAGATGCGCCGTTTGGCCGGCGCACCAGCGTGCAGGAATCCGGGAAGCCGCCGGTGACCTTTGAATATTATCTGAATGGTTTGTTGCAGACGATCACCGGGCCGGCGCCGGGCACAACCACCCCGCCGTATGATACCGTGACCACGACGTTCACCTACGATGTCTTCGGCAACTTGCTGTCGGTGACCGGGCCGGGCAACGACTCGAACAACCTGAATGCCACCGTCACTGTTAATTACAACTATACGCAGGACACCTTTGCCGCGGACCCGGTGGGGCCGCAGGCGCCGCGAGCGGGGCAGCCGTTGAAGGTGTCGCAGATCATCGGGGGCGTGGAGCGCTCGACGCACCTGCGCTACACGAATGCCCAGGGGCAACTCACGCCGTTCCTGCGACGGGTGTATGACGAGGAGGGGCATCAGACCGACTACGAGTATAACATCGCCGGGCAAACGACCAGCGTGATGCTGCCCGCCACCGGGCAGACCGGACCGGGGCGCAGCCGGGTCGATACCGAATACCGCTACCTCGGCGGGCCGGTTACCAGCACCACGCTCTACAACGAGGCCATGGTGCCGGGCGCGGTACGCGCGGTCTCGTACCAGTACGATGCTGAAGGCCGGCTGATTACCCGCAGCGGCAACGTGGAATTTGCGGCAACGACGTACGACTTTCTCGGGCGGGTCACCGCCATCCAGCACGGCGACTGGAACGCGCCGTCGACGGTGTATTTCTACGATGGGCTCGGCCGGATGGCGGCCACACAGTACCCGGATAATCGGTCGGTGCGCTATACCGCGTATGACGCCGCCGGGCGGCTGACGCGGCAGGAGGTGGAAAACGACGACGCGGATATCGTGACGGAGTTGTCGTATATCCCCGCCACCGGCCAGCTTGCCGGCGTCACCGTGCAGGGTGGCATGACGGCACCGTCTGTCACCTACAGCTACAATGCGGATGGCACGCTGGCGAGCATGGCCACGGACGGCGTGGGTACGAAGAGTTACAGCTACGACATGCTGGGCAACGTGCTCTTTGCCACCACGGCGCATGACGGGTTGGCGCCGCTCACTCTCGGATTTGCCTATTACCGGAATGGTCTGCGAGCGGCGATGCAGACACCGGCGACGAATACCCCCAACGCCGGCCTGGTCAGCTACTACTACGACGAGGCCGGGCGACCCACGCGGCAGCTCGATCCGCTGAACCATGCGGCCGAGTGGGCGTATCAGCCGAACGGCTGGCTGCAGACGCAGACGCTGTTGAACGGGCAAACGCCGCTGGTCACCACCACCTATGGCCACGACGCCGCCGGGCGGCTGACCAGCCTGCATAACGCCGCGCCGGGACCGGTGACGCGCACCGAGTATACCGGCATCGGCTATGACGGCGCGGGCAACCGCACCGGATTGGCTGCCGCCGTGCCGAACCAGCCGGCGCGGTTCAGCGGCGGCACCGGCTACACGTACTATTCGGACGATAAGCTCTTCCAGGAGGTGAGCACGCGCGGCGGCGGCACGGGGTATGCGCACGACTTCCGCTACGATCTCGCTGGCAATATCCTGCAGCACCGCACCGGCGCCAACCCGCGCCTGTATGACCCCGCCAACCACTGGATCGGCGAGCTCGTCGACCATGTGCCGGACTATAGCGGCTTTGCGTATGATGCGCTGGGCAATCCGACACGCTACCGCGGCGTCGACGGCGTCTTCGACGCGGCGAACCACCTGCGACAATACGGCACCGCGCTGAGCGCCGGCTACACTGGCGATGACCTGCGCGCCTGGAAGGGGCCGGCCACCGCCGCGCCGGCCGAGCGCACCTACTTCCTCTATGACGGCATCGAGCCGGTGTGCGAGTTGCAGCTCGACCCGCAGGCCGGTCTGCAGGTGACGGCCTATAACGCCTTCGGCGCCGGCGGGCTGTATGCCCGATCGGTGCCGGCCCCCGCGGAGGGTTGGACCACCCGCTTCTACACCTTCGACCCGCAGGGCAGCGTCGCCCAGCGGCTCGATGAGACGGGCGCGGTGCTCGCCAACGACCTCTACGACGTGTGGGGCGCCCTCCTCGCCTGCCGCGACGCCGATGACGACCCGGTCGACCTCCTCGACGACCCGTGGGGCTACAAGGCGCAGTTCGGCTACTACACCGACCGCGAAACCGACCTCCTCCTCTGCACCACCCGCTACTATGACCCATTCGCCGGCCGCTTCCTCACCGAAGACCCCATCGGCTACGCCGGCGGCCTGAACCTCTACCGCTACTGCGACAACAACCCTGTGGACGCGGCGGATCCGATGGGGTGGTGCTCCAACGGCGGCGATGATCCCGACCTGGATCGCTTCTTCAACGGCAACGGCAGCCTGGGCAGTGCCTATGGGAGCATGGGGGCGACGACGCCGTTTACCGATGATAAGCTTGATGAGATGCAGGATAATTTAGACAACACAGGCTTGATTCCGGGTGTTGGTGATGCAGCCGACCTTCTCAATGCAGGGATATCATTAGCACGGGGGAATAAGAAGGATGCATTAAAGCGAACCAGCTATGCAATTCCTGTTGCTGGTGGTTTTCTTGCCGGAATTTAAAACTTAAAAATTGTTCGCCACCATGTTATTCAACATGCGGCAGTGAAAGGATTGAAAGGTTATAGTCGCTGGGGTGGGTCTCCAACAATTAAGTTGACGATCATCGACCATATAAAAACTTTTGCGGCGCAGCGGAGAAAAGGAGGAGGAACATATGGTGCTGAACGTGTCATTGGTTATCGAGCATTACGTGATGCCGGAATATCAAAAGAAGATGCACGAAAAATTATCGAAGAAGCAGATAAATATTTTCATGGACTTGGTGTAGGTAATAATACACCTCTTCCCATTCCTAGAAACCGTCGTAGGTAATCTCGAAAGGCGCACGCATGAATTTACATATATCAAGCTTCACGGTGTTTTACAATCAGGTTGAATACCTGCTTCAGTCGAATAGTCTGGTATATTATGGTACTGCCGAATACCATCGTCCGATCATTCGGGTTATGACGACGTATTATCCAACGCGAGATTTCGAGACCGTCTTTACATATGGCCTCTCTTCTGCCAAACGGAAGGAGTGGGCGGAGGCGCGACCGGAATTGGTGCTTTGCTTAGACTCGACAGATCGCGACTGGACGGTGATGCTGGCGGATGCGGCGTGGGTACTACGGGGGCAGCAACCGACGCCGCCGCTGCCGTCGATTGTTGATTTCGAGACATCGCTGGGGCGCCTGACGGGCTTCGACTATAATCATCCGGATTTGGTGCAGGAAGCGAGTGCCATGACGGCTTTTCTGGTGGCGTCCCCGCGGCTGTTCTCTCCGGAGCTGCGCTTCGAGCTGCCGGATCGCGAGCTACAGCTCTGGCAAACGTATCCCATTTACCCCGAGGAAATTTCGGTGATTCAGCAGGCAGGCGCCGAATGCTTTTTGGATCACCTGGGGGATGCGGTGTATTCCGTGCGTCGGTCTCCCGTTTCGGCGCTACCCGTCGGTGGAACGGTTGAGCCGATCCCTGTCTATACGAAAGCTGCCGCCCTTGCCATCCGACAGCCACGGGTGCGCCAGATCAACCAGCAGAAGCTCATTCGCTCGGTGATGCCGCTATTCGAGCTGGTGGCGGCGCGGGATGCTGACGGCTTGCGCCCCTATTTCCCCGGCACGGACGAGGAGTGGGCGCTGGTGATCGAGGAATACCTCGATTATCCAGCCACCTTCACTCTGCCGCCGCGCAGCCGCTGGCGCGAACTCATCGACCTGGCGGAGCCGCTGGACATCCCGGGCCCTACACAGTGGGAGGTCGACATCACCCTGTGGAGTATCGAGGAAGGGCCATCAAACCTATCGATGCAGCTTCGCGTGGTTGAGTCACCCGGCGACTGTTATGAGACTGCGCTGCTGGGGCTGCACGTCATGTAACGAGCAGTTCCAGCAGCCGCCGGTGTTACCCAGCCTCACTCCGCCGCCGGCGTCACCAGGTAGTAGTGCACCGTCACCCGCGCGCGGGCGGTTGGGGCGGTGGGGGGGCGGTCGGGGGTGAGGGTGATGGGCGTAGGCGTGGCACTCAGGGTGAAGGGGGCGTTGGCGGTGCCGGGGTCGGTGCTGCCGGCTTTGGCGGGGATGGGCGCGGTGCTGACGGTGCGGTCGCCGCAGGCGACGGTGAGCGCCGTCGCGCCGGGGATGTCGGCGAGGAGGCGCACGCTGACGGCGTAGACCACGGCGTGGGGCGGCAGGTGCATGGCCGTTTTCGTGCTGGGCGCGGTGGCGAGGGTGACCACCTCCTCGCCGGCGAGGAACTGCAGGCTCTGGCCGTGGGTCGGCGCGGCGCCGATGGCCGGGGAGCCGGCGCCCGGCCCCAGCGTCAGGCCGCCGGCGTCGAGCGTCGCGTGACGCGTCGCCGGGCCGTTCACCTGCGCGCCGGGTCCACCGGTGCGGCCGAACCAGAACTCGATGGCGCCGGGCTTGCCTGACCCGGTGGAGAGACCGCCAATCAGTTGCATGGGCGCGCCGGGCTTATCCAGCCCGTTGGGCGTCTGCCGGCCCAGCTTGCCCCAGAAGGCGAGGATGTCTTTATTGATCTGGTAGTTGGCGTCGGCCGCGGGGCCGCCGTAAGCGTCGTCGCCGGGCCCGATGCCCAGGGTGGGATAGCGCGGCGCGCCGCCGTAGCCGGCGCGGTTCCACACGATCCAGTCGCTGCCCTTCTGTTCCACGCTGGTAGAGGGAAAGGTAATCGGCCCCTGGTTTGCCGGGAAGGTCCACGGCACCCCGCCGCCGCGCACGTGGATGCCCGACCAGCGCTCCGAGGTCAGCGAGGAGGAAACGCCATGCGCTTCGCTGGCCCAGTCCTGCTGGCTCACCCACAGGTCGCGGATGGTGCTGGCGCCGGCGCGTACCTTCCCGTGGGCGGAAAAGCCGTCGATGACGCCGGAGAAGCGCGCGCCCAGCGCGCCGTCCACCGTGTTATACGGAAATTCCTGCCATTCGGTGGTGAGGCCGTTCACTGTGCTCTGTGTCTGCACCCCCCAGTTCGGCTCCACGACGAACTCGACGTCGCCGGAAGGATTGACGATTTTGAAGTCGGGATAGAGCAGATGCGGCACGAAGTCGGAGGTATAGTACGCGCCGTCACTCATCTCCTTCAGCGTGATGGTGTCGGCGGTATTACCGGCGATGATGCCGTATTGGCGCTGGCCGTGCGCGGCGGAGAGGATGGTCATCCGGTAGCCGGCGAAGGCGTTGGGCGTCCAGGTCGCCCCCTGCACGGTGACTGTCGCCGGCGGGCCGGCGGCGGTGGCAGTCGCTTTCGTCGGCGGCAGCCCGCCGAAGACGGCCCCGGCCGGCGCGGCGGTGACGCGGTAGGTCTTCCCGTCGCCGGCGACGCTAGTACCGGTGATGAGCTGATTTTTATAGCTCGCGCGGCCGGGCAAGAAGTAGCCGCCGTTGGCGGTGTACCACGGCTGCGCCCAACTGATGGTGGTGCAGTTGCGGATGATAGCGCTGCCCTGCACGAAGCGCAGCGACTCGCTGCGGATGTCCTCCAATATGCACCAGTTTTGCGGCGCCTCGAAGTAGAAGTCGGCGCCCGTCTGGGTGGGACTGCCGACGCCGTCCACGCACTGGTTCTCCATGGTGATGTGCTTGACGATCCAACTGCCGGCGTAGGACGCGAGGCCGTACTTCGGGCACGCCTGAATGTCGCCGCCGATCCACTGCACGTAGATGGCGTTGTAGGCGTAGCCGGATTTCGTCAGCGGCGGGGTGTTGTTGCCGCCCAGCACCGCGGCAGCGAAGGTGAAGCCGCTGGCGTAGCAGTTGTAGAAGCGGATGTTGTCGCCTTGCGCGCCGCCGCCGGCGCGGCACAGCCATACGCCAATGAGCCCCAGGTTGTTGCCGTTGAACATGCAGTCCTGGAAGGTGATGTTCTGCGGGCGCAGGTCGTTGCCCTGGCTGCCGTCGTAGTTGATGTCCAGCAACGCCATGCCGTCGCCTTGTTTGGCACCGGTGGCGAAGTTGAGATTGGAAAAGACGCCGAAGGAGACCGACTGCCCGTCAATGATGCGCCGGTTCTCGCGAGTCTGGTAGAGGCCGGCGGTGATTTTGCTCTGGCCTTCCCAGCGAAAGCCGTTCATGTGGTAGCACTTCAGCTCATCGTCAATGGCGTAGATGCTGGAGAATTTCAGCACGCGGTTGTACTTCATGCCCTCCGAGCCGTTTTTCCGGTTGGTGCCGTAGGCGCCGTAGATAGCCGCCTGCAGCGCCGGGGTGTTGACGGCGGGTTGCGCCGCGGGCGAGGCGCCCCACCATTCCGGATACACCGCCTGCAGCGCGCTGTTGCCCTCGAAGCTGACGGCGCCCTGGCCGGGCAAGGCGTTGGCGAAAATAGGCGCCACGGGCGCCAGCAGCGGCCCGCGGATGGTGAGCGTCTTGCCGGTCGCGACGGCCAGCCGGCCCTCGCCGGTGATGCTCAGCGTCACGTTGACCGGCACCACCAGGTCGGCGGCCACCTCCTGCGGCGTCGACACCGTGACGGTGGTGTATTTCGCGCCGGCAGCGGCCACCGCGTCGGCGAGGGAGAGTTGCGCCCGCGCCCCCAGCATGGCGAGCAGGATGAGGGCAAACAGCCCCAGTTGGCGTGTCAGGGTTCCGGACATAAGTGAGCCTCCGTTTCAATGGGAGATGGGTACCGTAACGAGTAACCCGTATAATTCTCATAAAGCGCTCAAGCTAGCCAGCAAGGCCAGTCCAAGCATCTGATTATGGTCACTGCGCTTAGTTTATTGCTTATCAATGCCGGGAGTGACTAATGTCACTTTCCACAATGCGTATCAGTCTTTTTCAGACTACGATATATTTCTACATATTCATCGCGATTCCTCGCCGAAATGATATCATCGGCGTATTGTTTGAATAACGCCGCTTGGATAGGCAGTTCACGTTTGAAAAAACCTGAAAACGTCTCCAGAAAAGATGGCGATAATCGTATTCTCACTGCAGGCGCTCTCGCCTGCAATAAATCGGTTAACCTGAGCGTTTTACCCCCAGGATCAGCGATAGTTATCGTAAGTTCATTATCTGGTAGAAAAGCGTATACTATATGCACCTGCTGCCAACCGCGATCAAAGACCACATCATAGCCATAACTCTTCAAATTTGCGTGAGATAGCGTATAACCATATTCATCAACCAGAAACTGAAATAGTGACGTTATGAGAGCAATATCCTCTTCACATGATCGTTCGTAATCGCTAATTGCTTTCATCTTCTTTCGCTCATATGCGTCTACCATCCTCCGTATAAGAAACACGGCATACCTCCAGTTCGCCCGCTGCAATGCCGGTGATAGGAACCACTCAAGCCAAGCAGGATATCTTATCAGATTGCGATACCCAACTGCCAGAACTCGTTCAAGGTCGTAGTATCTCTTGTTTGTCACTTCCGAATCGTTCGCGATCCGGCAACGATCACTTTCAAGACAGTCCTCAGTGTGTTCTTTGCCGCAAACGTCTCATCCCGCGCGGTGGGCGGCGATGACGGGGATGTGCTCGTCGAGCAGGAACTGGTGGCTGAAGAAGAGGCAATTCTTTTGCCCCAGCGACTCCAACAGGTCGAGCTGCCGGCCGAGGGCGGCGGCGTCGTTGCGCGCCGCGTCGTTGCCCTTCATGTCGCCTTGCCAGTATTCCGCGGCGATGTAGTCCAGCCCCAGGCCCACCCATACCTTCTCGGCGGCGTCGGGGATCAGGCTCCGGCATTCCAGCGTCTGCAGTTCAACCAGGCGCGGGGCGTGGAAGTAGCTCATCGGGCAGATGAAGTCGATGTGCCCCTGGCGCAGCCACTCCAGCCAGTCGGCGCAAAGGTTGTCGCGCGCCGCGCAGTAGGCCCAGCCGCCGTAGTAGGGCACCTCGTCGCGGTAGGGCGTGTAGAACGCCTGGGCATACGGCATGCGCGCGGCCACCGAGAAGGGGATGCCCGGGCGCAGCCGCTGGATGCATGCCCGTTCCGCGGCGATGACCTCGGTCATGCGGTCGCGCTTCCACTGCGCCCACTCCGGCGCGCCGATAGGCGCGTGGGCGCGGCAGTGGTCGCAGTAGCACACGGGGATGACCTGGTAGGTGTCCGGGTTGATGTTCTGTGCGTCGTAGATCGTCGCGTTGTTATAGACATAGCCGTCTTCCAGGCCCACGCCGTCGTAGTCGAAATGGGTCAGTACCTGCTCCAGCTCGGCGACGAGGTAGGCAGTGGTGCCGGGATTGGCGGGGCACAGCGTCTCAGTCACCGTGCCGTCCTCGCGCACCTGCCGGCAGGCGTAGGCGTCGGCGGGCATCGACGGGTAGGCATTCAATTCGTCGAAGCAGGCGTGCACCTGCATCCCCTGGCGGTGCGCTTCCGCGATGACGGCGCGCAGCCGCTCCTCATACTGCTCCGCCGACGCCGCCGCCTCGCCAAAGACCGCGCCTTCGGCCGAGCGCCGCGAGATGTAGGGGATGATGATATCGATATGCGCGGCTTGCAGGCGATCGATGATCCGCGCCGGCTCCTGGCTCCAGATCGCGTCGGGCCAGGTCCACATCGCCATATGGTTGAACATGGTTGTTGCCTTTCGTGTGGTGTTGCTGATGCCTTCCGGGTCAGTCTGCCGGGCATCAGCGTCCGTAGTTTAATTGCAGGTCGATCGCTCCGAGCCGGCGCACGTCATCCAGCGCCGCGGTCACCTGCGCCAGGCCGCCGCGCGGCACGCGGTTGGGCAATTGCTCCGGCCAGGTGCCCACCACCATGCGGTCGCCGGCTTTATCGGCGCCCTGCAGGTCGTAGATCGTGTTCTGAAGCTGAATGAGCCGTGCGCCTTTGCCCAGTTGGAAACGCGGCGCATCCGCGAAGGCGGGCCGCGTCTGCCCGTTCTTCCAGTATGCGTCCAGCGTCATCCAGCAGTTGGCCAGGAAGATCAGGTCCAGCGGGCGGTCGCCGGTGTGCGCGACGAGGTAGCCGTCTTTGGGGGGATTGCTGAACAGGTTGCGGCCTTCACAATACCGGCCTTTATAGTTCGACACCCGAATAATATCGGCGCGCTGCTCAACTTTTTTACCCCCAACCAGCCACGCGGCCCCGGGGTGCATCGTATAGCGTTCGGTGCCCATGATGGTGACGGCCCCGGCCGGTTCACCCGGATTGCCCTCCAGCGCCACGTGAGTGCCCGGCGTGACTTCCAGGTAGGCGTCGCTAATGACCAGATTCTGGTTGTTTTTCACATGGATTAGCGGGTCGCCGACGTTCAAGCCCATGTAGGCGAGAAAGCCGATGAAGCCGTCGCGGATGCGTTCGTCGCCCTCGATGATGATGGGCGAGGCGACCAGGCTGCTGACCAGAATCGTCGCGCGGCCGCAATTGGTGATGCGCAGGTCGCCGTTATTGTTGCCTTCCATCAGCACGACATCGCGGCGCCCCAGGCTAATCAGTTCCAGGCCGCGCGGGCGCGGTGTATAGGCAATGTAGGCGCCTGGCACGGAGATGCCTTCATAGCGCATGTTGGATCCCGCGCCGGTACCGGTCTGGCGAATCGCGCAGCATCCGGTATTTTCGCCGCCGCGAATCTCGACATATTCCAGCTTCACCTGCCGCGGGTCCTGCACATGCACGACCACGCCATCGCGGGAACCGGTCCACTGCAGCCGGCAGTGTTCGCGGTTGCCGCCGCCGCCCACGCGGTAGTCCGCGCCGGTGATGACCAGCGTTTTGCTGACGCGATACCGACCGGGCGGGAAATAGGCCATGGCGTCCTTCCCGCAGGCGCGGGCGGCGTCGATGGTCGCCTGCAACGCGGCGGTATCATCGGTTTTGTCATCGCCTTTCGCGCGGAAATCGCGCCGGGCGTCAAAGATCTTTCCGGGAACGACATCCACGCGTCCCGGGAAGAACGTCTCGTCATCGGCGCGCAGCAACCGCTTTTCCTTGCCGGACGGCAGGGTGATGATACGGGAATTCGGTCCCGGATCGATCAGGGAGGAGACGCCGGCGCACCGATTACCGGTGACCGTCAGCAGTATGGGGTAATCGGGCATACGGTTGGCCAGGCGGATGGGCGGTTTTGTGCCGGGCGGATTCGTGAAAACGATGTCATACAGTAGCAGCGAGGCGGCGCTGTCGATGACGATGGCCCCGTCAGGATCGGTCCATCCGCTCACGCGGCAATCCGACACTTCCGAGGCGCTCACCCACCCGCCGCCGCCGCCGGTGACGAAGCGGCGCGACCCGACCGAGGTGACGCGGCGCACCGAGCAGTCGACCGGATACCCGAGATAGATGTAGACATCGGTTTCCGTGCTGCCGCGAAAGTGCGAATTCCGCACGTATCCCATGCCGCGCCGGAAGTAGACACCAGTGCCGCACCCGTGGAACTCGCAGCCGTCGATGCTGTAGTGGTAGTAGTTGAAATTGTCGACTGAGATGCCGCGCGCGCAGTCGATGAACAGACAATGCTTGAGGAAGACGTTGTCCGTCGCCACGCCCCCCTGCCCGCTAATGCCGAGGTTGACGCCGTGTTGCATCCCGATGAACGCTTCGTACTGGTGGAGGATCTCGGTTTCAAAGTAGGCGCCTTTGGTCGTCGCGGCGTGATCATACCCGCGTCCGGCTTTCCCGCGGCCGTCCCAGGTGATGCCGATGAAGCGCGCGCATCGCGAGCCATCGCTCCAGAACATCGTTTTGCCGGCGGCGCCGTCCCAGACGACGCGCGTGCCGCGGCCATGCCCGACCAGCATGGCGCCGGACATACGATACAGGTGCAGCGTGTCGGTGATGCGATAGGTTCCCGGTGGCAGATACACCGTTTTCGGGCCGTAGACGGGCTTCCACCCGCTGCGTTCCCAATCAACCAGCGAGTCCAGCGCGGCCTGGATGGCCGCGGTGTCGTCGGCGACCCCGTCGCCTTTCGCGCCCAGTGACCGGACATCCACCCAGTCGGAGCGCTTTTCCCAACGCAAATCCGGCAACTGGGGGTTCACGGCAACAGCCGCCAGGCTGCTCAGCACGCAGATGCCCAGCAGCAGGTATGTGGCAAGTGTCATGTGATCGCTCCCTTAATCGTGTCAGCGACGTCGCGGTCATGGCCGGCGGAGCGCTTTACCGGGTCGTGCAAGCCGCGGGATCGATGCCGACGAAGACCTGCTGCCCTGTCGAGAACCAACTGCCGAACCAGAGCGTGCCGTCCGAGGTGGTGGCGCCGGCCATGCCCCCCTGGGATTTCTGGTCATCCAGGTTTGCCAGGTACACCTCTCCCAGCGTTGTGATGCACCGGGTCGCCGGATCGAAGCGGAAGAGCCACGGGCTGGTCGCCGAGAGATAGTAGATCATGTCATCCTGACCGGTCGTAATGGCATGCACCACGCGCAACCCCTGCTGCAGATGCACGCCGGAGTCGCCCAGGTCATGCACCACCGGCGGCTGGCCTGGCTCCACCACCAACTCAAAGAGGTGCCCGGTGACGGAGGCGCCGCCGTAGATGCGCGTGCGGTCGCGGCTGACTGTCAGGGCATACGGCATATTCGGCCCGACGCGGTCGACCCCCGGAATCCACACGCCGGTCATTTCGATGCGACGCTCGCGGTCGCTGTAGCGGACAACCTGCCCCTCGCGGGTGAAGGTATACAGCCAGCCGTCGGCCCCGACCTTCATATCCCGGCAGTGGTAGAAGCCGGTGCAGCCGTCGCGGGCCGGATCGGGCTCGAAGGGATAGGGGATGGGCAGCGGCTGGCTGTCGATCAACGTCTCGGTCGCCATATCGTAGGCGCCCAGATAGATTTCGTTGCCGGTCATGAAATAGAGGACGTCCCGCTGTGGGTCCTTCGTGATCGTCATGTAGTACAGGCCGCACTCGGTGATGTCCCGGGGATATTCCTGCTTTTTCGGGAAGTGCACGCCGTGATCCTGACACTGCCCGGTGGCGGGATCGTAGCTGATGAGATGTCCGCCGGTATACCCCTTGAGATATTTGCCCGTCGCGGCGCACCAGTCATGGGCGTCGGCGGGGTATAACTCGTCGGAGTCGCTGCCGAACCAGATGCGGCCACGACTGTCTTCGATAAGCTGGGTATGGATTTTCGTCTGCGGCACCAGCTCCGGGTCGGTTTCGCCGCAGATCTCCTGTATGATCCCAACGACCTCAACCCGGCCATCCCCGGGGGTGAGCCGTATCAGGCGGCACGGCTGCAGGCACATGCTGGAGACCACCATGTAGACGCTGCCATCTGAGCCGACCCCCATGGCCGACCACATGCCGTCGCCTTCCTGCATGGGAACAATATAGCCGTGCGCGGGCACGGTGGGATGCACATTTTCCAGGTTCATAGCTCGAATACCTCCGATTGGTCAACTGTCATATACGCGTCTCTATTACTCCATCACCATCCACGTCACGGTCACATTGTCCTTGCCGGCCGGGGGCGCGGCGGCGAAGGTGACGGTGAAGCCTTCGGTTGTCACGTTTGTCACCCCGATGCCGAGGGGCAGGTTGCTGCCCGCCACCACATATGGCGCTGCCGGGTAGGCGCGGGGGAACTTGATGGTGAAGGCAGTTGCTTTGCCGTCGCCGGACAGGGCAGCCCGTCCGCGCAGCATGGCGCCGCCCTTCAAGCTGACATGGTCGCCCAGCGCCAGTTGCCCTGCGCTGATGCCGACGACTTTCTCGCCGTCATGCGTGCCCGTCGCAAAGACCAGTTCCCCGTTTTTCGCCGAGCTGCCCAGCACCACTGGCACCCCGGTGACGCGCAGCAGGTTGGTGTCCGGTGGGCAGACGAAGATGCCGCCGTCCGGATTAGCCTTGCCCAGGAACTCCATGCCGTTGCTCAGACCGCGGCCGTCCAACTCCATCTTCACCGCCGAGCGCCAGGCGCCCATGATGTAGAAGGCCGGGTCGTTGCTCAACCGGTCGGTATCGTTGTGGATCCAGAAGCCGTAGGCGAAGTCCTGCGGCAGCAGGTTGCCGCCGATGCCGAATTTACCCAGCGACAGATTCGTCTGCGGGCCGGCGACGAGTTGGATTTTGTCGCCTTTGTTCCACGGCTGCTTGAGCGGCATCACTGTCAGGTTGCCCGCGCCCGTGCCCGGATACTCGGCGATGGTGGTCGCCGGGGCAAGCAGATAGCGCTCGCGGCCATCTTTCGCGCTCTTCGGGTCCGGTTTCACCCGGGGTTCGGTTTTGATGCCGCCGCGATATTTCTCGCCGTGGTAGACCACGTTGGCGGCATGCCCCAGGTAGGTGGAGCCGCTGAAGAAGGTGTAAGCGTAGATATCCAGCGAGGTCGGCGAGTTCACGCGGGTCACCCGGTACCACTGGCGCAGGCCGCCCGCGGTGGTATCGCAATCCAGCGAGATATACCAGCCTTCCATCTCTTTGGTGAACGCGGTCCCTTCCCCGGTCAGCCGGGTGACGCGGTTCGCGGCGACATACTCCTTTTCATTGGGATCGACCGGCATGTCATCGTCGATGCGGATGATGGCGCCGGCGCTCACCGCCTGGGTGAGATTGACGACCGGCCGGCCGGTGGCGACGGTGGCCTGTTTCAGCGCCTTCGCGCGCAGGCGGGTGCTGTGTTTCGCCGCGTCCGCCTCCATCTCATAGTCGCCGGCTATGCGCCGCAAGTTGGCGCTGGCCATGAAGATTTCGGTGCCCTCATCGCCCCCATCTTCCGTCAAGCCTTCGCTGGTGGTATGGGTGGTGAAGAGCACGTTATCGCCTTCGCCGTATTTGCTGGTGAACATCACCATGGTGGCCATCTGCCCGGCGGTGTAGTTGTATTGGTCGACGCGGAAGGGGATGTGAAAACTCTTCTGCAGCGGGCTGCCGCCGAACAGGCCGTAGTCATTGTGCCCGCCGGCTACGTCACGCTGGTTGACGAAGAGGCCCATGGGCCCGCCGAAATCATACTTGCCCTTCGGCTGGGTGTTGGTGATGTTGATCTGCAGCGCGCCGTTATTCGTCGCGTTCTGCGCATTCATTGTCGCCTGGTCGAGGCTAGGCGACAGGAAGACGTTCGACACCTGCCGGGTCGGCGCCACGTCGATGGCCTTCAGCGCTCCGGTATCCTGTACCGGCGCGTTCACCGCGGCGGCATCGACGCCTTTAGCCATCGGCCCCTTGCCGATACCGACCAGGTAGGGGCCGTCGCCGATAGGCGCGGAGCCGGCCACCGTGCCTTGCGGGTAACAGGGGTAGTCGTGACTGAGCCGCGTGCCGTTGGTGTCGGTGTATTCGGTCACCGGCTGGCCCCATATTCGCAGCACCTGTAGCACGCCGGCGGGCAGTTCCGGGGTGGCGGTGCGCAACACGGTATATTGGGTATACGGTATGGATTTCGGCCAACGCACAATGTTTTTCAAGTTGTTCAGATCGCAATTCGCGGCGACCGCCGGACCGGCGATGGGCGAGCGCAGCAGACCCACGTGCGCCACCAGCCAGTAGTAGGCGGTGTCCTTCCCCTTGTTCACCACCTCCACCGTGGGCGGGGCGGGGGCGTGGGTGGGCACGCGGAGGATGCGGTATTCCGCGGCGGTTTCCGACGGCTTCGGCGTCACCGAGACGGGCGCCTCCGGACTGGGCGACGTGGCCACCTCGACCGCGGGCAGCCGCGCCGGCGCGGAAACGGCGCCGGCGGCGTCCACGGTGATCTGCCAGTATTGATAACTTTCCGCATGGCAGGCGACGGGCCACGCGGCCAGCAGACATACGATCAGTAAACACAACGCGATGATACGCGGCATCGGAAACCCCTTTCACAATCCTGTCATCATGCAGTCATTCATGCGCGGGATGGCTTATTCGCTCACGTAAACCGTCGTGCCTGCCGGCACCGCCACCTTGCGCGTGAACGCTTTGTAACCCGTGAGTTCCGCCGCCGTCGACACCGTCGCCTCGATGGCGGTCTCGGTGGGGTTGTGCAGTTCCAGCTTGATGCCGTCCTTCGTCCAGCGCACCACGGCGATAACCAGGTTGGGGTGCGTTGCCGTCAGCAGGTTGCCGGCATAGAAGGCGCCGGCTTTCGAGACGTCGAGGCGCGGCCAGGCAGTGCCCTCGAAGACGCCGGTGTAGGCGATGGGCTGTCCCGCGCGCCAGAGGCCGGCCGGCCAGTTGGCGTTCACCCCGCGAAGCTGCAGCGGGATGTCGAAGAGCACCTCGGCGGTGTTGGCTACCGTGCCGGCGACGCCGCCGCGGTCGGGGGTCATCTCGGCGAGGTAGGCGATACGGTCCAGTGTGCCGCGGGTCATGGTCAATTGATACGGCGTGGGACCGGCGAAGCCCATGGCGCGCAGCAGCCCCTCCGGTTCGTCGTCAAAGCCGTAACCGCCCTTCCAGTTCCACGCGTAGGGCGAAAAACCGTTGTAGGCGTACAGGAAGCGCGCGGTGCGCTTCGTGCCGGCGGGGAGTTTGGCCGGGTTGCCCGCGTGTGGCGCCAGGCCGAACTGACCGTCGCGCACCTGCAGGCCCGGGCCCATGGCGATATACCCACCCGCCAGCGTGCCGGCCGGGACATCCTGCACGGTGGTGCCGGTTATCTCGCTGGTGGCCAGCTTTCCATTCTCCCAGCGATAATATTTGCTGGTGCGCAGCCGGCTGAAGGCGGGGAACAGCCCGGCGGGATTGACCGGCTCGACGTCGCGCTTCAGCGTGATCTCATACTCCGTCAGCACGATCCAGTGCTTGCCGGTCCGTCCGGGCGTGAAGCTGTAATTACGCCGGCGCGCGGTGTAGACGTCGCTTGGCTGGCTGAGAAGGCTGGGCATGGCGTCCAGCCCCACCTCATCGATGAGCGCCCGGGTATATTTTTCGTCCAGCAGCACGTCTTGCACCACTACGTCGTTGCAGGTAAAGGGGAAGGTGATCTTCGGCGCCATCATCGCGCCGCGCACGTTCGGGAAGAGGCTGCTCGCTTCCGCGGTGCCCTTCACCGGCATGATGAAGTCCAGGCCGTCGGGCAGGCGCGAGCCGGTATAGCAGTTGTGGAAGCCGACATCGGAGAGCCAGTTCTGCCGGTCACCGCAGCGGTAGTGATAACGCTCGGCGACGGTGCGGATGGAATTGGTGATGGCACGGCGGCCGTTCGCGTCCTCGGCGATGATGAAGAGATCGTATTGGCGACAGTGCTCGAAATCGGCCATCGCCTGGAACTCCGTCGTGCCGGGCAGCCAGCGCCGCAGCAGATGTGTGCCGTCATAGAGCAGCACCGATTTGAGCGGCACGTCGCTGCGCACGCCAACGGCCACCCGAAAGTGCGTGCGATTTTCCGACGCCGGGCCGATGTCCTTCGGGCTGCTGACCCAGGTGTGTACCTGCGGCCCTTCGCTGATCAGGTAGCGCGCCGGCGCCTCGAAGAAGTGCGGCGAGCCGATGCGGAAGTAGGCCACCGCGTTGCGCACGGTATCCGATGGCATCAACTGCTGGAAGCCCGTCTTCGCCGCTTGTGCCACCTCGGAAGGGCTGAATAGCTCATGCACGACGATGGGGTGCGGGTTCGAAGCGCTTTCCACCTTCCACTGGTAGGCCTTCAGGCCGTCGTCGACGACCTTCCCCCCGCGATAGGTGTAGACGGATATCCCCTGGAAGTGCTTCAGCCGCTCGTAGGGCAGCGGGCCGGCGGCGGGACGATGGCAGACGACCATGTGATTATAGAAGAGGAAGTTGACCATCTGTGTCTTCGCCAACCGCGTGCCGTCCGCCGTCAGCCACGAGGCGCGGGGCAGCTCCGGCGGGCCGATGAGCACGAAATGGTTGCCATCCGGGTCCTGAATGTCGTAGCCGGGCAGGCAGACAAAGGTATCGGAGCTGTATTTCGCGCACTGGGCGACTAGTTCGCGCCACTCCGCAAATGTGAGCTTCTCGAAGGTCTCGGTGAAGACGATGAGCGCATAGCCGGCCTTCTTCGCCTGTTTCGCGTAGTCGGCTACCGTCCCTTTGCCATCGCTCAGCTTCGTCCGCGCGCCGATGAGCGCCTTGTAGAAGTGCAGCGGACCGGTCAGCAGCGGATCGCTCACCTCCGGGTAATACTGGTTGTCGGCCGTGCGCACCAGCGCGCCGCGGTGGCGCCAGGATGGGGGAAAGACATTGCCGTCAAAATCCAGCACCGGCTTGAACTGCTTCTCTTCCTCGGTGAGCAGCGGCGGGTCAGTTTGGATCGGATCGCCGGTTTGGTAGCCGCCGAAACCGGCGGCCGCGGAGTCGCCCGCCAGCCAGGCATACAGGCGCGACACCAGCGCGCCGGTGTCGCTGGGCACCGTGCCGTCGCCCTTTTTCAGGATGATGCCGTCGATGATGCCCGGGCTCATCTCGCCCACCGACTTGCTCGCGACTTTCGTGTAGCCCATCCCGTGGGTGTACCAGGGATGGATGGCGAGGGCCGCCACGCGGCCTTTGCCCACCGGGCGCACCGCGCACAGCACCAGCCCGTCTTTCGACTGGGGATCATCGACCCATTTGTCATCGACCTGGCGCGCGGCGGTGGCGCCGGGCATCGCCATCACCAGCGGCGTCCAGTTCTTATCAGCAAGCAGCGGCGGCGCGGCATAACAATCGTCCCAACGCATATTCACCGATGGCCAGTAGATGCGTTTCAGGCCGTCGGTCACCGGATGCTTCGCCAGGTTTTCCGTCCAGGAGTAGTAGCACTCGCCGCCGTAGACGTTCCATGGTTCGATGCGCCGGGCCGCGTCGCGGATGCAGGCCTGCTGAATCTGGATGCCCCAGGGCTGCATCTCCTGGTTCCATCCCCCGGCGTTCGCCCCGCCGCCGTCGGTGACATTCACGTAGACCAGCACCCCGGCGCCTTCCGCGGCGCGCTGCCGGATTTTTCGCATGTTCGCCCAATACGTCATCATGCGCTGGCCGAACGTATCGAATTCTTCGCCGATAAACGGCAGCTTGTCGATGACGATGACGTTGAAGCGCTGGAAGAACGCGTCGGACAACGGCGTAAAAAACGAAGCGTTGGCAAACACCGCGCCTTGCCGCGTCAATTCGGCCGCGTAGGCGCCGTCCATGCCGGCATAAGGGCCGACGAATAGAATCGCAATCGGCCCGCCGGCCTTGCCGCCGGTCTTCAAGGCGGGCAGCTCGGCGCATCGGCCGGCCGCGGCGCACAGCGCCAGCGCGCACAGCAGCAACAGCGCGGGCAAGGATCGTCGCAGGGTACCGTTCATTGTGGTCTCCATTCACCGAAAAGTGACAGATGTTATATATCCGCCATGCGGCGGCAAATCCCTGCATTCCGTGCCGGTATTCTACCGGGCAATCGTATAAATACAGGATTTTCGCTTCACCCCCCTCTCCCAGGATTGGGAGAGGGGGGCAGGGGGGTGAGGGCCGAACGAGGATGCGAAAGACTTGAAATAGACAAAAAGAGGGCGCCTACCTGGCGATAGGCAATACCATTGACGCCGAGGCGCCGACGACAGCAGCGCTTTCATTCTTTTCGCGGCTGGCGGCGGCGCGGGCATCGGAACCGATCCATTTTCCGATGAAGAGTCAGCCCCTCGTGTTTTCGATGAATGGTGGGGTCCCTTGTGCCAGGCACGTTTTCACCGGCGCGCTGTAAAAATAACCGGCGAGTATGGAATAGATACGGGAGAAGAGAAGACGGGATTCGTTAGAGCGCTGCAGTCTCATGCCCCCGAGATGCCATCGCCGTGCAACCCGGTCTCCGCTCATGCAGGGAGGTGTGCGATGCGACCGCTATCCTACATGATCGCCTGGGGCGCGGTGGTGGGATTGTTACTACTGATGGGATGGGGCATGCTCACGCGGATCGAGACGGCGCCGCTGCTGGTGGTGCCGTTCGTCCTGTGGCTGTTGCTGCTGCGCCTGCGGCACGGCGCGGTCTGGGGTCTGTTGCTGGTCATCTCCACCTACGCCGCCATCTACTATATCGACATTTTCATGGTGCTGCGCGATCTCGATCTGCTGCCATTCGCCATCCTCTTCGGCATCACGCCGTTCCTCATGCTGTTGGACCCGCCGCTCCGCTGGCCTCACGACCGCCTGCTGGACGGCGCGGCGACACCGCTCTTCGCGAGCGACGCGGACCGCCGGCGCGATTTTCTGCACTGGTGGAGCATTCAGGACGCCGAGCAGCGCCAGCGCGTCTGGATGCGACTCCTCCCCGAAGAACGCCGCTGGGCGCTGGACGAAATGCCCCCGGATATCCGCGTCATCTACCGGCACATCGAGCAGGCGCATGCGGCGGGGCACGATGTGCGGTATATTGGGGGTGGCGCGAAGTGAGTCATGTCAGACTGATGTCGAAATAGTCGCGATCGTCTTCTGCAATATCAGCGGTTTCGCATTGATACGATGAGCATACGGCCACGACACGCAACTCGTTTTGCGGTGCGTCGCGATGCAAAAAGACAATCGCATAACGGGACTTTCCCAGCTCAACGGTGATCATCCGTGCATTTTTCGGATACGTGAGCGGCTCGCAATCCGAGGGGGTGTCTGTGACCAGCGTGCGATCAGATGCAGTATCCGGCTCGCATGACCCGGATGGTGTGCGCGAATGTGGTCCAGATCATTTTCGGCCATGGGTGCATATGTAACGACCAGCATAGAGCCATTCACTCCTCCCTGCATTGTTCGCGACAGCGTTATGGCTTTCCTTCACGCGTCGGACGTTCCTCTTCCATTGCCGCAAGTGCCTTGTCTTCCGCGAGGAAACGCATCAACCGCTCTTCCAGATGCTGCGTGCTGTATAGCGGCAGAATGATCGCCCGCACGCGCTTATTCCGCTTCAGCAATACGCAGGTATTCTGAAACGTCACCCGGTCGAGAATTTCCGACAGGTGCGCGCGGAACCAGGCGATGCCGCTGGTGGTGATGTCAGCCAGTGCTGCCATAATATCCCCTCTTCCGGTGGATATAGTTGTACATGTTGTACAACTATATCTGCTATCTTATCCCCGGTACGGCGGGTTGTCAATCCCCGGCATCGCCTGAAATGTCGTGCGTGAGTCGCACCTCGATGAATCCATCTGCCCGCGCGTCGATGGCGTAGCGGATGGGCACAAACTGCGCCGCCACCCACAGCACGGTGCGCAGGTGCGGGCTGGCGGCGGGGGCGGACCAGCGGCTCTCGCCGGGGGCGAGGGCCGCGGGGAGGACGAGTTGGTCGGCCAGGTGCTCGTCGCAGGCGGCGCCGGTCTTCCACCAGCGCAAGAAATCGGCGAACGCTTCCTCGACCACGCGCTCCATCGGCTTGCCGCGGACGCCCAGCGCGGAAAAGCCGGCGTGCCCGCCCTCGCAGCGCACGGTGAGCACCGCCGCTGCCCCCGGGCCATTGGACGGCAGCGCCGTCTGGATTACCTGGCCGGAAAAGCCCAGCTTGCCCAGCGCGCGTTCGGCCGCCTCGCGGCCGCGCTCGCCCACGTGGTCGGGCAGCAGCGCGGTGAGGACGTGCGCGGTCAACTCCAGTATTTTCCCGCGCTCGCACAGCGTGAGGGGCAACAGCCGGCCCGCCGGGGCGATCTCCGCTCGCAACGCGCCGCCGCCACGCGGGTAAAAGCCCGCCCGCGGCATCGCCGCCGTCGCCGTGATGCCCATGCGTGTCAGCGCCGGCAGGTAGACGCCGAGCAGGTATTCGCCCGTCGGCGCGTGCGGCACATGGGTGCCGCCGGTAATGGTGACGCGGGACGCTGTGAGCGCGGAGTTGCACTCCGCATTGGCCACGGCCAGCGGCAGCAGCAGCGTCTGAAGCACCAGCGGCGCAGCGCCGGCGGTGCCGATGTCGATGTCATGCGCGCCCGGCGCCACCGCCGCCCGCGGGGTGAAGCGCAGGAAGCTGGAGCCGACCGTGGCGCCGTGCAACTCGGCGTTGCACAGGCGCGCCGCGGCCGTCACCGCCGCCAGGTGCTGCGGCTGCAGCCCGGGTTTCGACCGGCCGGCGCGGATGTGGCTGATTTCCACCGGCGTGCCGGTCATCGCCGCCAGCGACGCCGCGGTGCGCAGAATCTGCCCGCCGCCTTCGCCGTGCGAACCGTCCAGATATACCGTATCCATCGGGGTGTCCTTCATCGCGTGCATACGGCTTTATCGACCGGGCGTCGGCGTGTGCTCAATGGCGCCGGCCAGCAAGCCCCCCGCGCGCGCCTCGGCGTAAGCGGGGGTGTCATACCCGCATGGCGCCCAGCACGGCGCGGTGTTAGCGCCATCACCCCAGCCGCAGATCGTTTTCTGTGCCTCGATCTTCGCGTAAATCAGCGCGTATAAATCGCCCGCGGGCAGCGTGGCGCCGGGCGGCAGGCCCAGCCGTTCGAGAATCATCAGGTCGCGCAGGCTATTTTTGATGTGCGCGTGGTAGCACAGGTGCCGCCGGGGATCGTAGACATTGCACGGGTCGCACACCATGCAGCATCCCTCGGTGAGCGTCACCGGGATGGACGGGTCTGCCTCCATGCGCCGGCGCAGCTCGATCAGGTTGTCTTCCGCCAGCGGCGCGTCCTGGACGGCGGTGCAGAGGATGCACAGCAGGTGGTTGGGGCGGATGAAGAGCCGCTCCGCGGCCATGATGCGCGCCGCGGAGGCCGCCTTCGCCGCCGCCATCTCGCCGCGGGTGCGCGGCTTCACCATCGCCCACAAGCCGCGCCCGGCCAGCTCCTCGCCCAGCTCGCGCTGCACGCTCAGGTTGCCCACCTCGCCATCGCCGGCGATGCGCTCGTAATAGCCGCCGCGTGCGTGCGGGCACTCCGGCCAGGCGGCAGAGGGCGCGGATTCGGTGCGGCACAAGCCCGCCAGCGTCGGCTGGCGGCTGAAGAGGATGCGGTACGCCCAGAAGGCCGGCAGCACCCCGCCCGGCGCCAGGCCGAGTATGCGCAGCACCGCCAGATCCTTCCGGCGCAGCACGTGGTCGTCCGGCGCCGTGGTCTCGCCGGCGGCAATGGCCGCGAAATGCGCGCAGGTGGCGTCCACGTCCGCGGTGAGGCGCAGCGGCAGGTACGGGTCTTCCCACATCGCCATCAGCAGCGGCGACAGTACCGCCTCGTCCGGCATCGTCGGGCACCCGCCCCGCGCGCAGACCGCGCACAGCAGGTGATGGCCGTCAATTGTCATCGGTTCCGGCATGTCAGGCACCCCGCTGGCATTGTACTCCGCGTCTTCCGGCACGGCAATGCGGCTCGCATAGATTTGCTGTGGCCGGCACCTTGACAGGGAGAAAAAAATTCGGTATCATCTCGTCGTTCACGTGGGGCCATAGCTCAGTTGGGAGAGCACTTGCATGGCATGCAAGGGGTCGTCGGTTCGAGTCCGTCTGGCTCCACCACCCAGTTTGCACACCGCTCGCGCACTGATGCCGGGCGGTTTTTTCTTGCCGCGTCACTGGCCATCCGGTTGCCGGCTCGCCGGGATGGGTATCACACCTCCGTGAACAATCTGCGCCGCATCACCTGTGTATGGCCCCTGCTCATCGCCCTGCTCGCGCTGGGGGTCGCCGCGCCGCCGGCGGCGGCGCAGGCTGCCCGCGGCAAGGCCATCGTCGGCGTGATGGCGGACATGACCGCCGCCGGCGCCGCGGATTCCGTTACCATCCGCATCGTCGATAACACCGACAAGGCGAAGCTGCTCGATATCGCGCTGGCGCTCGGCACGAAGCTGAACACCTCGCCCGACCACCTCGAATACACGACCGGCCATGCCGATTACATCAGCGACAAAGGCATCGCCCTCACCTTCACCATGCCGGTGGTGCCGCGCAACGACGGCTTCCTGCCCATCGCCCCGTTTGTCGAAGCGCTGGCGCCGCACGCCGCGGAAGTGCAGATCGGCTATATGGTCCAGGGAGCGTTCACCTACCGCGGAGTGCAGCAGTTCGCGGCGGACGGCGTGCGCGTCTCGGTAGACCCGCCGGACGTCAGCCCGCCCGGCGTGGGCACCCCCATGGCCATTTATGCCGTCAACGTGTTGATTTCTGACCCGAATCTGCACGCGGTGGCCATGCCGCGTTACGCGAACGAGAAGGTGCAGCACCCCATCTGGCGAATACTGCTTTGGATACTGCTCGCCGGTCTTATCGGCGCGGGCATCGGCCTGGTCGGCGCGAAGCTGCTGGAACGCTGGAAAGCCGCCGCCGGCTTGAGCGACACACCACCCACAAGGGGGCCATCATGACGGAATCCGAACAGGAGTTAAATGAGCTCTTAACCGACATCAAAGAGGTCATTTCGCCAAAGATGTCGGAAGCGGAGCTGCAGGACCTGCTGGCGACGAATCCGCGCTCCTTCTTCGACGCCATCTGCGTTCAGGCGGTGGAAGAGCGCGCCTCGGACATCTTCTGGAAGGCCGGCGCGCCGCCATCGGTGCGCATCTCCGGCAAGATCGTGCAGATGGACATCGAGCCGCTCACCCCCAAGCAGATGGATGAAATCTTTTTCTACGGGGTGATGAACGAGGAGCAGCGCGAGAAATTCAAGCAGCGGCCCGAGTGCGATACCGCGCTGGAAATCCCCGACGTTATCCGCTTCCGCGTGAACATCTACAAGCAGCGCGGCGCGCTGGGCTGCGTCATGCGCTTGATTCCGCTGGAAATGCCCACGTTGGAAGAGCTGGGCCTGCCGAAAGTGCTGGCGCAGTTCGCCACCCCCAAGCAGGGCATGGTCATCGTCACCGGCCCCACCGGCTCGGGCAAGACCACCACGCTGGCAGCCATCATCGACCTCATCAACTCCAACCGCCGCGTGAATGTCGTCACCATCGAAGACCCCATCGAGTTCTCCCACCGCGACAAGCTGGGCATCGTCAGCCAGCGCGAAGTCGGCGTCGACACCGGCAACTTCCACGACGCCCTGCGCGCCGTGCTCCGCCAGGCGCCGGACGTCATCCTCGTCGGCGAAATGCGCGACGTGGAAACAATGGCGGTGGGCATGACCGCGGCCGAAACGGGCCACCTGGTCTTCTCCACCCTGCACACCAACAGCGCCGCGGAAACCATCGAACGCATCGTCAATATGTTCCCGCCGCACGAAAAAGAGCAGATCTGCATGCGCCTCTCCACCACGCTGAAAGGCGTCATCTCGCAGAAACTGGTGCCCACCATCGACGGCAAGCGCCGCGTCTGCGCGTTGGAAGTGATGATCAACACCCCCTCCATCGCCAAATTCATCGAGGAAGGCCGCCCCGGCTCCATCCCCGCGGCCATCACCGAAGGCGCCTACTACGGCATGCAGTCGATGAACATGTCGCTCCTCGGCCACTACCGCGACGGCATGATCACCGAGCAAAACGCCGTCGCCTACGCCGGCAACGCCACCGAAATGCGCCAGATGATCCGCCGCCTCGCCCAGGCCAGCCTCCGCGCCCCGGGCACATAAACCGGTACCAAGCTGTAGTTACTGTCTGGAACAGGGCGGGAGCCCCAATGCCATTCAAATAAGCCTGCTGCGTGTGGCGAACCAGCCTCCTACGCCGTCTTTTTTCCTCATCACTCCCCCCTCCCCACGTAGGGGAGGGGTCTGGGGGAGAGGTGGCGCGTGGCGGTCGAGAGCCCGTATTTGAACGGTATTGGGCGAGACTCCGTCGAGCCGCGAATAATACTCGCCCCCTCACCCCCTGCCCCCATAGACGTCATGATTCAGTAATCGCGCTGCTGGTCATCGGCCCCCACCCCATTCCCCTCCCTCGCTCCGCTGTGCTGCGCAAGGGAGGAGTATGTCAATCGTGTAACACTGTAGCTGGTTATACGAGGCTGTTACGGTGTCATGTGCCATCTCCCTTCCCTTGCGCAGCGCAGCGGAGCGGGGGGAGGGCCGGGGACATACGCGCTACATTAGTGCATATTGAGCGTCTACATTGTGGTCGAGTGTGCCGCGTCATGGCACCGTTCTCCCCTTCCCTTGCGCAGCGCAGTGGAGCGGGGGAAAGGGCTGGGGGATGGGGGCCGATTAGGCATAAATGCAGCGCGAATGAGGGCCGGGGAGGGGGGCCGATCAGGCACACCGGGTGTGCCAGCAAATATCCCCTTGCCACGGGGCCTCGGGGAGAGGGGGCAGGGGGTGAGGGGGCGTCACCGCCCTTACTTCTTCACCAACTCCGACACCGTCACAAAGCGGTACCCCTTCGCGTGCAGCGCCGCCATCAGCCCGGGGAGGATGCTTAGCGTGCCGTCCACCGGGCCGTTGTGCATCAGCACGATGCTGCCGTCCTTGATCGTCGCCAGCATGCGCGCGGTCTGCGCTTCGGGGGTGGCGGATTTTTTAAATTCGCCGGCGTTCACGTCCCAGTAGACGATGTTGTAGTCCAGCGCGCGCAGTTGCTTCGTGGTGGCTTCGTCGATGTTGCCGCCGGGCGGGCGGAAGAGGTAGGTCTGCCGGCTGGAGATATCCTTGATGAGCACCCGCGTGCGCAGCACCTCGGCAATGAGCTCGCTCTGCTTCAGCTTGGTGATATTCGGGTGGGTGTAGGAGTGGTTGCCCAGCTCGTGCCCCTGCGCCAGCAACTCCAACACCAGGTCGGGGTACTGCTGCGCCATCTTGCCCACCAGGAAAAAGGTGGCGCGGCCATCGTATTGTTTCAGCACCTCCATGATGCCCGGGGTGTAGAGCGGATTCGGGCCGTCGTCGAAGGTCAGCGCCACGCGCTTGCTGCCCGCCGGCCCGCGCCACGCCTCGCCGGTGGCCGAGATGGGATGCAGCCCCACCCCCTCGTAGAGGGCAGCCAGCGTGGTCAGTACGCCGGCGCTGGTGGGGTCGATGGCCGCCGCCTTTTCAAAAGCCGCCTGCGCCTGCGGCAGCTCGTTGACCTCGCGGTGCCAGCCGCCGAGCTGGGTATACAGCGACAGCGGGGCGGGCGCCGGCATCGTCAGCGTCATCATCGCCCGCTGCAGTTCGGCGGCGCGCGCCGGCGCCGGCCGAGGCGCCACCGGCGTGCCGGCGGTGGTGGTGACGCTGATGCTGTCTTCAGTAAGCAGCAGGCCGCGGCTGTCGTAGGCGCGCACGCACAGGGTATGCACCCCCGGCGCCGCCGCGTCGCTGTCCCACGGGAAGTGGTAGGGCAGCTCGGTGATCATGCCGCGCAGCACGCCGTCCACCTGGAAGATGAGGAATTTCATGTCGCCCGGGTCGCGGAAGACCGCCTGCACGCGCTGCAGCCCGCGCACCGTGCTGCCCGCCGCCGGCGCCACGATTTGCAGCGGTTGCCCCTCGCGCGCCGAGCTCTTCGCCGACGGCAGTTCCAATTCGGGGCGCGCCTTCGCCCCCGGCTTCGTTTCGGCGGGGGTGTTCACCGCCTGCGGGGTGTCTACCACCGTCATCGTCAGCGGCAGACTCACCGCGTCGATCGGACTCAGGAAATCCATGCCGTAGTAGGCGCGCGCGGCAAACCCGCCGAACTCCAGCGCCTTGCGCGTGTAGCCCATGCGCCGCTGAATGACCGCCAGCGTGGCCAGCAGAAAGGGCGATTTTTCGCCGCCGTCCAGCGCTGCCTTGCCCGACTGGGCGGCGTCGCTGACGCGGGTGAGCAGGCAGTAGGCATAGGCCTGCAGCGTTTTCACGCGGGGGTCCTGCGGGGCGACAATCGACGCGCGGTCCAGCAGCGCCGAGGCTTCAAAGACGCGGTTGCGCTTCAGCAAGCAGAGGCTGAGACCCCAGAGCGAGGCCACCTGCTGCGGGTCCTGCGCCAGCGCCGCGCGGAAGCTGCGGTCGGCGTCGGGGATGCGGCCGCTGTACAGGTCGACGGTCCCCAGCGCGGCCAGCCGCAGCGGATCGGCGTCCGCCTCGCCCGTCATGCCCGCCAGCGCCGTGCGCGCCGCGTCGGCATCGCCGCTGGTCGCCAACTTCAACGCGCGCTCAATCGCCTCATACGGGTCGGCGGCACGCGCCACCCCCGCCAACAGGCACAGGGCGGCAAGCACAACACACATGCGTCGCAAGATCACGAGTCCGGGCATATGCTCATATCATACCCAAGCTATCGCCGAACGACAACCCCACCGGTTCCGCACAGCGAGACATTGACAAATTGACAGGTTGGGCTATGATGAGGATGGTACTCATTCGGGGCACACGCGATTCTCCTCACGGTGCCCCCCCTCGCCCAGCATTGGGAGAGGGGCTGGGGGTGAGGGCGCGCGCGGGAGCGCGCCCCGCGCCCCGGCACAGCGAATCACCATGCAAATATGCGTGCTGCAGGAGGCACTTATGCATAAACCCCGCATCACCTGGCTCGATTGGCTGGGCATCACCATCACCGTGCTGATACTGGCGGCAATCCTTTTCCCAGTGCTTGCTCCCAGAAAAAACTCGGCAAGACAAACTGTATGCCTGGACAACCAGCGCACCATCGGCATCGCGATCCAGGAGCATCTACAAGACCATGCCGGCCGCTATCTCTTCGCCGCGAAACGATCTCCCTGGAGCCGGCGTCTCGCGCCATATGCCAGCACGCGGTGGCAATACGATTGTCCGACGATCACGCACCGGGGACAGATCGATGACCCGGACTACGGCTTCAACGCGAACCTCTTTGGCGTCTCTGCCGCCGAACTGACACGGCCCGATGCGATTGTCCTCACCGCCGACCTGGGCACCAGCGGACGAGAGGGGCAATACACCTTCAGCACGAATCCTGCTGGTGCACATTATGCGGATGTCGTGCTTGATCCCCGGCATAACGATCGTCTGGTGTGGTGCGCCGCCGACGGCCATGCCGCCGTCCTGCAGGTGCCGCGAGACACGTCGATTGTGACAGCGATGCAGCAGGCCGGATTGCGGCTGAAAGCCACAGTGAAAACGCTGCACCCGTGACCGAACGATGAAGTTCTCAGTAGCGGCGCCGCACAGCAAGCCGCGTCCGCCCATGCAACCAGGTTGAAGAATGTTCGGTCCCGCTGTAATGCCACACGCCGTTTTAGCGACTATACTGATATTACCACCGGCACAAAGGAGGCCTGCCATGCGATACCGCGGATTCACGCTGGTCGAAGCGATTGTCATAATTATCATCCTGGTCATGCTGGCAGCAGTCCTCTCTCCGTTTATCTTTCGGCGACATAGAGGCGCGCGGCAAGATACCTGTACCAACAACCAACGCCAGTTAGGGATCGCCATCATGATGTATGTGCAAGATCATGATGAGCGATATTTCCCTGACCCGACCACGACGGCATGGTCGACGGTGTTTGCGAAATATGACGATGGGAGACTCTTCGACTGCCCAACACGAACTGGCAAAGGCACGAGTGATGCACCGGAATATGGCTTCAATGCCTGTCTGTATAGCCACTCAGCAGATATGGATAACCCGATGGCTACGATCGTGACTGCTGACCTTGCCACCAGCGGCAAGGCGCAAAATTATTCGTTTACCAAAGATGTGACCGCTCCCGGCTATTATGGTACAGCTATCGATCTCAGGCATATGCATGGTTTCGTCTACTGCGCCGCCGACGGTTCTGCGGGGTACCTGCCGGTGCCAGAAGGCACCATCATCACTGACGCGGTGAAAAAGGCGGGCATGCAGTTTGCCGTCAAGGTGAAGACGCCATGAATTTGGTAGTATCAATGGCAGCGAGTCTGGAAGCCGGCGCGAGCCGCGCACAGGCTATTTCAATGGAAAATGCTACCGATGCTATATCGACTCCCGGCGCGCGGCTCTTGCCGCCTTCCAGACTCGCTGCTCTGCTTACGACCCAATGCACATAAGTCGAACGCCGGCGTGGTCACTGATATGAAAAGTCGATATATGCTGTAATGCCACGCGCCGTTTTAGCGACAATACTGAAAAACCCCGGCGCAAAGGAGGACTGCCATGCGGTATCGTGGTTTCAGGCTGATCGAGGCGCTCGTAGTGATTGCCGTCCTCGCCATACTGTTTGCCATCTTCTTCCCGGTGTTAGCCCGTTCGCGTGAAGTTGACCGGCAGAACCCCTGCATGAATAACCAGCGGCAAATCGTTATCGCAATCAGCATGTATGCACAAGATAACGGTGAGTTGTTCATACCCGATCCGAAGACACATGCCTGGTCGGTCGTGCTGAAAAAGTATAAATCTGAAGATATCAGAGATCGGCTAATGGACTGCCCGGTATTGTCCGGCAGGGGCACGTATGACAAACCGGAATATGGCTTTAACGCTAACCTGTTCGGCCAGTTATTAGGTGATGTTGAGAAACCGGCGGCAACCATCCTCACCGCCGACCTAGGCCGCGCCGGCAGCACCGGCAGCTACGCCGTCACCGCCACCGATCCGGCGGCCGCCAGCTACTATGACAAGGTCCTCGACCCCCGCCACATGCATGGCACGGAACTCGTCTACAGCGCCGTCGACGGCCACGTCGGCCTGCTGCCGGTGCCCATTGGCACACACATCACCGACGCGGTGAAAAAGGCCGGCCTGCGCTTCGACGTCAAGCCGAAAACCCCCTGACCCCACACCGCGCCAACACAAACATCCGCTTGACAAAAACCGCCAACTCTGCTATACTTCGCCAACACTGGGAGCGCGGATTTTCAATCCGCACGAGTATAGGTCAAGTCACCACTAGAACCCGTTCGTAGTCAGCCACGCAACGAGAGTGGAGTGGCGTCCGACCACGCACACCGCCTCCGACCTATCATGAGGGCATGCACCCTGAAAACACCATACCACCCCGCCCGTCCCAGCGGGACGCCCGAAGCGAGCCAGTCGTTTCAACGGCTGGAGCTGATAAAGGCTGGCATAACACAATCGCAATTGTGTCCTTGGCCCCGATTTTTCAATGTGTGCCCCAGGGCGGGGCCAGGGCGGGAGTAAGAAACGAAAACATCTCCCGGTTCGCCCGCGCTCCTGCTGAAATCTATACGTAACCTTATCGTGCTATACATAATATCAGCAGAGGGAGGTGACGCGATGGAACCAATTATCGGCATCGGTCTGGCGGGGGGCAGCGGGGTGCGCATTCGGCCGTTGACGCTGAAGGCGCCGGGCTATCTGCGCGCCAAGGCGGCCATCACCCTGCTCGGGCGGCGCGTCATCGACTGGATCCTCGATCTGCTGCGCATGCAGGGGCTGGACGACTATCTCATCATCACCAAGGGCAAGGAAAACCGCTACCAGATCAAGCAAATCGTCGGCTACGGTGACGACCTGGGGGTGCGCATCCGCTACTCGCCGGTGAGCCTGGATAACACGAATGTCGGCAGCGCCGACGCGCTGCTGGCGAATCTGGCGTTCTTCGAGATGGACGGCACCGCCGTAGTCTTCGCCACCGACACCGTCTTCGACATCGACTTGCCGGCCATGCTCGCGCACCATCGCGCCACCGGTGCGGTAGCCACCATCGCCGTGGCAACCCACCCCGCCGAAGAGATCGCCGGGCGCTATGGGCTGGTGCGCTGCGCCGGCGACGGCGCGGTGCTGGGCTTTCACGAAAAGCCCTCGCTGGCCGAGATTCGCGGGCTGTACGGTGCCGGAGACGACGCCCCGCTGCCGCCGCTCACCACCAATAGCGGCTTCTACATCTTCGACATCGCCGCGCTGCGCGCCATCGCCGGCCTGGACGCGATCCAGGAGCGCCGCCGCCGCGCCTTCGACATCGGCGGCGACCTGCTGCCCTGGCTGGTGGAGCACGGCTACCCGGTGCACACCTTCGCGCTGGGGCGCATGGGCGACCTGGGCAATATTCCCAGCTACCTGGAGACGATGCTCGACGTGATGCACGGCCGTTTCACCAAGCTCAATCCGTGCCTGCCGGGCGACTGCGACGGCGGCGGGCTGATGATCGACCCCGCCACGCTGGCGCTGCGCGACCCGCACAGCCGGCTGACCCTGGCGGAGAAGATGGCGCGCGGGCTGGTCACCATCACCCCGCCGGTGCGCATCGGCCGCTACGTCTCCATCGCCCCCGGCGTCACCATCGCCGAAAGCAATATCGACGACGACTGCGAAATCCTCGAAGAAGCCACCATCCTCCGCTCCTCGCTGGGCCCCGGCTCGCTCATCGGCCCGGGCAGCCACATGGAGGACGCGCTACTTGGCTTCATGGTCGACCTGCAGTCCACCCTGTCGGCGCCCGTGCGCCTGCACAGCCGCGTAGCTCTCGGCGACGAAGTGGTCATCCGCGCCGGCGTCACCCTGCCCGAAGGCGTGGTCATCCACCCCCGCCTGAAACTCCCCGCCGGCATCCACATCCCGCCCAACGTCGACGTGGAGACCATCGCGCAACTGCACGAATATCTGTGAGCGCGATCATTGCCGCGCTTATTGCGCGGCGTGCGCACGGACAGCGAACCGCAAATAACGCTGGCGCCGGAGGATTTCTGTCGCCAGCGTTGCGGTAATACCCGAGCCGCTACATCCGCTGTGCCCGCATACGTGTCATGGCCAGTTTCGCCACCGCGTCCAGCAGGCGCCGCAGCCGCGGCTGCCGCGCCAGTAGGTGGTTCAGCATCCACGGCACTGTGCGCAGCAGCGCGCCGCGGCGCGTCCACCCGCCGGCGAAGAAGGCGGTCGCCAGCCGCAACAGGGTATACATGCCGGCCAGGCGCCAAAGGAATCGGCGCATACGTGCCTCCCGCTCCCGCGCACCAACGGCACAGGAATACCTGTGTGATTCCCGCGGGGCGGCGAGGTAACCGCGGATGATGCGACAACGGGCTATATGCGACGATTCTCCACGTCAATGATCGTCCGACCACTCCGCCTCATCCTCCACCCACTGGTGCAGCACGTCGGCCACGTGCCCCAGCGCGTGGGCCATGCGGGTGCGTTCCGCTTCCGGGATGGCCTTCAACTCGTCGGGTGGGTCGCCCTCCGCCAGGCGCATGGCGTCCCCCATCCAGCGCCGGCTGATGTAATCGAGGAACTCGCGCAGCGTCGGCATCCCTTCCGCATTGATGACCGCGGTGGGCAGATCGCCACTGATGCCCCAATAGGCCAGCGTGTCGGGCGCGTCCGGCGGGCAGACTTTCCAGATGCAGGCGTAGGGCGGCGCCCAGCCTTCCGGCTCTTCGGACAACGGCGCGTAGTGGAATCCCTCGTCGTCCAGCAGGCGCTCCAGCGTCGGCCGGCACTCCGCCCAGAACTCCGCCGCCATCGCGGGGTCGTCATACGGATTGGCGGGTGGAGGTGGCATGGGCAGGTGGCGGTCACGATCATACGGCGGGTCGATGTGCGGCGGCATGTCGAAATCGGGAAACTGCATCGCCCAGTGCGCCCGCGTCTCCGCGTCGGCGTAATACTGCATCCACAGCCGGGTGTCCACATCGCTGCCGCTGGAGATCAGGTCGATGTGCCAGCTCATACCGCTGGACGCCCCCAGGTCCGGCACCGACTCGTTCAGCGCCTCGTGGTACAGGTAGTCATACAGCTCCCGGTCACTCAAATGATTGGTGCATTCCACGTAGGTATGCCGGTCCGCCAGCGTCTGGATCACTTCGATGAGCTTCAGCGCGAGCTGGTCGTCGTCCAGCTCGTCGGGCGAGGGCAGTTCCACGCCGTCGCGCGCCAGCAGCGCCGCGTGCGTCACCTGCGGCGACTTTTCATACGCCAGCACGTTGCTCAGGAACTCCTCCGCCATCTCCGGTGGAATATCCTCCGCCATGCCCATCTGCATCTGCCCGCCGGACAGCTCTTCCAGCTCCCCCTTCATCGCCTCGATGCGGAAAAGGCGTTCCACGTGCTCGCTATCGTCGTGCATGTCATGATCCTCCTACTTGAGGCGCGGTATTAAAATGCACCGGTGAACGTCAGGCTCAAATTCGTGCCGTGGAACAGGTCCTGGCTGCCGTGGCCGAAGTCGTAGCCGGCATCGAGATACAGCCCGTCGGTGAGCGCGTGGCGCAGGTTGACGGCGGGGCGGATTTTGATGCCGTGCCCGTCCTGCCCGGCGCTGGCGAAGGGCGAGGTGACGGCGTCGAGGGTGGCGTAGACGGCCAGGCCCAGCAGCGTTTCCAGCAGCGTGTCGTGCTGGGGATCGAAGAGGGCGTCTTCCAGGCCGGGACGCGCCTCCGCCACCCAGTACCAGGTGACGGCCGGGCCCACGCTGATGGACCCGCGCGGCCACTTGACCACCGGCGCCGCCAGCAGCGCGCGCACCGTGCCGATGGATTCTTCCGGCGCCGGCCAGCGATACCCCCAGTTCAGCTCAAAACTGTAGGAGTCTTCGAGATGCAGATAACGCAATCCGGTGCCGCCGTCATCCGCCGGCCCACGCCAGTAAAACATCCCAAAGCCGTTGTCCGCCAGCGCGGGACCGGCGAGGGTGAGGGCCATCAGCAGCAACAACCAGGTGCGCATGATCATGCCTCCATGTCTGCGGTAAGTGACAACTGCACTATAGCGCATCGCCGGGCCAGCGGGCAAGAGGACGGGGGAATTGCGCCGGAAGGCCGGCGTATGGAAGCATCGGGATAGCCATACCATGCAATAACACGAAGTTGAACCGGCGTCACTTCCGAAATCAGTCTCGTGAGAGTGCGTCATGCGAATCACACTCGGTACAACTGGTATTACGAACCCATCAATGCCGGCTTGACTGAGCATGCCTCCCGGGCTATACTGTTTTTAGAATCAGGCGGTCCCAATACGACTGGGATGCGGCTGGGCCTTGATAGGCAACGGGATAATTACGATCCCGTGGGATTGATGTATCGTGGAGATGTGATGGGGCAATTCCACGAAACACCGTTCTGCGGGGATAATGATGCCTCGCAGCGCGGACATGCACTGCGGGGTTTTTTATTCCGCATTTTCAGTATGCCCCGGTATATCGCGAAAGGGGTCGGTGACATGTTTCGGCATACAGCACGCCGAAATCAGGGGCCATGGATGCGCGTCATGCTGCTCATCGTGCTTACGGCATTGATGGTCAACGGTATGACGATGATCCACCATGTCACCCTGGAGACTTCGTCACCGGTGTGCGAGCACCACATTGATTCGCATGGGGAATGCATCCGAGATGATGCCAAAGCTGCTGTTGGTGCCTTCACTCCCAACGATACTACTGCCGCTTCGTATCCACAACGCGATCGTTTGATGTCGAAGCTTCTATACGCCTCCATTTTTCATCCTCCGCAGGCGAAGTAACGCACGCATCAGACGTGTGTATTCGCTGTACCCCTTCGCATGATCCGATGATCGCCTACCGAAAAAGCCATGCACAATCATCAGCGTATGCGCCGCAAGGTATCGGCACATGGGCAGCATGCGAACCCGTGCTTTCATGACGTAACCATCCCATGTCTCAAGCATACCGTGTCTGGCAACAGAGCATACGGCACCGTGATACAGGGCAGTGGGATGTGGGCCGGTGGTAGACATTTGATACTTTAATGCAAGCAAGATTCAGGAGAATGGCATGACAGACCAATCAGATCGTCGTGAAGTAGAACATGACGTGGAGGACATTCTGACGGGACTCTCCTCGGCGGAAGCCGCTGCACGTCTGCTGCAAGATGGCCCGAATGAATTACCATCGGCCAAGCCGCGCAGTCTGCTGCAGATTACTCTGGAAGTGCTGCGTGAGCCCATGTTTTTACTCCTACTGGCCGGTGGCACCATCTATTTGCTGCTTGGCGATCTGCAAGAAGCGTTGCTGTTGCTCGGGTTTGTGTTTGTCATTATTGGCATCACACTCTACCAGGAGCGCAAAACTGAAAACGCACTTCAAGCGTTGAAGAATCTATCCAGCCCACGGGCGCGCGTTATCCGTGATGGCGATGCGCGTTTCATTCCTGGACGCGAGGTCGTGCGGGGAGATGTCATATTGGTAGCGGAAGGCGACCGTATTCCCGCGGATGGGGCGATTCGTGTAGCTACGAATCTGTCGGTTGACGAGTCGCTACTTACGGGAGAATCCGTTCCCGTACGGAAACGGACCTGGGACGGCAAAACGGACATGCAGCGTCCCGGTGGGGAAGACGAACCGTTTGTCTACTCCGGCACATTGGTCGTGCAGGGGCAGGCCACCATTACAATACTACGGACGGGGTTGCACACCGAAATCGGGAAAATCGGAAAATCATTGCAGCTTCTCGTGCCTGAACAGACTGCCCTGCAAAAACAGACCAGGCGATTAGTGCGCAATCTAGCTATAGTCGGCCTGGGCCTAAGCGTGATCGTCATGCTGGTGTATGGCCTGATGCGCGGCGACTGGTTGCATGGCGTGCTGGCTGGTGTCGCACTGGCGATGGCGATGCTGCCGGAAGAATTCCCGGTCGTGCTGACGATCTTCCTGGCGCTGGGCGCCTGGCGCATCTCACGCCGGCAAGTATTGGCCCGTCGCATGCACGCGGTAGAAATATTGGGATCTGCCACCGTGTTATGCGTGGATAAAACCGGAACCCTCACGCTCAATCAAATGTCGGTCGGCGAGTTGAACGCCGGGGACGTGACACATCAGATCATGCCCGGGCAGAGCGAACCGCTGCCGGATGCATTACATGAGCTGGTTGAATTCAGTATCCTCGCCAGCCAACGCGACCCCTTCGATCCCATGGAAAAGGCCTTCCATCGGTTTGGGCAAGTGCATCTGGCCCAAACGGAACACCTGCACGAGGATTGGACCGTCGTGCAGCAATACCCATTATCGCCGGAACTGCTGGCGATGTCGCAGGTCTGGCGATCGACGACGCGTAACGCGTATATCATCGCCACCAAAGGCGCTCCGGAAGCGATAGCCGATCTGTGTCACTTCGATGAAGCACAACGCCAGCAACTCGCGGTCAGCATTAACGAGATGGCGAGTCGCGGGCTTCGGGTACTGGGTGTTGCGTGCGCCGACATACCAAACGGCACGGCGTTGCCGGCAATACAGCACGACTTTGACTTTCGCTTTCTCGGGCTGGTCGGCCTCATCGATCCCGTCCGTCCGTCCGTCCCCGCCGCCATTGCGGAATGCGCTAACGCCGGTATTCGTGTGGTAATGATCACCGGCGATTATCCGGCGACCGCACGGACCATTGCCCGGCAAATCGGGTTGAGGTCACCCGAAAATGTCTTGACGGGCGATGCACTCATGCAAATGGACGATGCGACATTGCGTGAACAGGTGCGCCAGATCAATGTCTTTGCGCGCGTGGTGCCGGAGCAGAAGTTGCGCCTGGTACAGGCACTGCAGGCGACGGGTGAAGTGGTGGCCATGACTGGCGACGGCGTCAATGACGCGCCGGCGCTCAAAGCCGCTGATATTGGCATCGCCATGGGCGGACGCGGGACGGACGTGGCGCGTGAAGCCGCCGGATTAGTCTTACTGGAAGATGACTTTTCCTCTATCGTCGCCGCCGTGCGGTTGGGGCGCCGCATTTACGACAATCTCCGCAAGGCGATGGCATATATCTTCTCCATTCATGTGCCGATTGCCGGGCTATCGTTGATTCCGATCACGTTGGGGTGGCCGTTATTATTGCTCCCCATCCACATCGTCCTGATGGAATTGATCATCGACCCGGCATGCTCGACCGTCTTTGAGGCTGAACCCGAGGAGCGCAACGTCATGCATCGCCCACCGCGCTCGCCGCGGGAATCCATCTTCGACCGCACGACGCTCATAACGAGTCTGGTACAAGGCGCCAGTATTTTATTCGTCAGCCTGGGGGTGTTTATGGTAGCGCAGCAATGGGCGATGGGAGAAGCCGCGGCGCGGACGATGGCGTTCGTCACGCTAATCACGGCCAATCTACTATTAATACTCACCAATGTGTCCTGGACAAGAAGCCTGCTGGCGACTTTGCGATCATCGAACAGCGCCATGTGGTGGGTCGTCGGCGGAGCCACGCTGCTCATGCTGTGTTTGCTGAATATCCCGATACTGGCCAGGCTGTTCCAGTTTGCGCCTCTCACAGGTACACAAGTCGGCATTTGTCTGGCTGCGGGCATCGGCAGCGTCGTCTGGTTTGAACTGGTGAAAATGGTACGGGTGCGTCAACAGGCGCCGGCCACGCCATAGAAGGAGGAAAAATTCATGTGAGTATTCTGCTATTTGCTCTTATTGGTCGGGCTAACCTGTCTGCTCACTGGCTGCCCGGCGTTAAACGGCCTTGGTGGAAACAAGGGGACGACTCAGGCGATAGCAAGGACGACGTGGTGAAATGAAGACGCAGCTATAGTAGTCTGCGCACGATGGAGCGTCTGGTGCCTGCGATCTGATCTATGGGCGCGTCTAGGAATAATCTCAACAATTATGCCGCCGGGCGCTTGTCCGTGGGCTAGGCGAGTGCCCGCCGACATATGAGGTCATATTTCAAGGGTACTCAACAACGCCCACGGGCAAGCGAACAAGGCAAAATGTTGAGATTATTACTTGACGGGCCCTATGCACCGGACGTGAGTCGAGTGTATCGGAAAGAAAGGAACGAGAATGCAATGTCCTGTCTGTGATGCGCCGTTGCGCGCGATCCAAAAGTATGGTGTCGAGATCGATATCTGCCCCGGATGCAAAGGGGTCTGGCTCGACCGCGGCGAGTTAGAAAAGATCATCGAGCTGGAAGCGATCGGTGGGCCGTCGCAGATGAATGCGCACAGCGCCCCCGCCGAGAATCGTCGGCGTGAGGAACAACCACAATATCGTGATGAGCATCGGCACCGTGATGATGACCATGACGATGACAAACACCGACGTCCGCAATATGACCAGCATGGACGGCCCATGCAGAAGAAACGTGGGTCATGGCTAGGTGACTTGCTGGGAGGCATCGGCGGCGATGATTAAGCGGCAACGTCAGGTAAGAAGGGGATAGACAGTGGGCATGGTAGCGATGAAATCCACGATCCACTGGTATTTCACGAAGCTTGACCAGTAAGAAACGATCTCAAAATGTATCGTAGTCGGATTGCGAAGGCTGGTTCGTGGCTGGCAAGGCGGATGCGCGAGAGTGTGTGGGGACATACATGCCAGCGAAGCCAACGCGGCCAGGCGCGAACCAGACCCGCAAGACGGCTGCGAGACGTTTTGGGATAGTCTCTAAGGCGTATATAGTGTTGTCGTGCTGCTGGCATGGCAAGCACCATCGCGCCTATTCCCAGCGAGATGGTCGTCCCCCCGCGTATCTGGAGAGTCATACGCGGGGGGATCGATTATGCTGACGTGCCTGGGCATCGTCATCCACGCAGTCAGAAATTCGTTGCAATACCCATTTCCCACCCACAGCCGCCGGCGCCGATACATACACCATTTCACACATCGGAGAAGGCATTACCACCCCCGTCACCGAATTATTCTGCGTGCGAAGAGACGTCGTTGAAAAAGGACATCCGCCATGCCGAAACCCATGACCTCCAAAGAGCGCGTGCTCACCGCCATCGCCCACCAGCAGCCGGACCGCGTGCCCATCGGCAGCGTGCACTGTAACGGCAATATCGACCAGCGGCTGAAAGCGCACTTCGGCGTCAGCGATAACGAGGGGTTGAACCAGGCGCTGCGGGTGGACCTGCGCGGCGCGTGGGTGCCCTACACTGGCCCCCGGCTGCACGCGGAGTTGCCCGGACGCAATGTGGACCAACTCTTCGGCGTGCATACCCGCTGGATCGAGCACGAGAGTGGCGGCTACTGGGATTTCTGCGACTTTCCGTTGCAAGACGCCACGCTGGAGGAGGCGGAGACCTGGCCGATGCCCAACCCGGACGATTTCGACTACTCAGGCGTGGCGGAGTGTTGTAAACGCAACGCACAATACGCCATCACCGTCGGCGGCCCGGGCATCGGCGACATCATCAACAGCACCGGCATGCTGCGCACCATGGAACAGGTGCTGGTGGACCTGATGACCGATGATGAAGCCGGCTTGCGCATCATCGACCGCAAGCTGGACGTGCTGGTGGAGATGACCCGCCGCACGCTGGAAGCGGCCAACGGCGGCATCGACATCCTCTGGATGGGCGAGGACCTGGGCACCCAACACGCGCCGCTCATCAGCCTGGAGCTCTTTCGAAAACACATCCGCCCGCGCCACCAAAAAGTGGTGGATCTGGGCAAGGCCTACGGCATCCCGGTGATGATCCACACCTGCGGCTCCAGCAGTTGGGCGTATGAGGATTTCATCGAGATGGGCATCAGCGTCGTCGACACGCTGCAGCCCGAGGCAGCCAACATGTCGCCAGCGTACCTGAAGTCCCACTTCGGCGGCCGGTTGGCCTGCCACGGCTGCATCTCCACCGCCGGCCCGCTGGCCTACGGCACGGTGGACGACGTCGTCGCCGACGTGCGCCAGACGCTGGAGATCATGAAGCCCGGCGGCGGCTACCTGCTGGCCCCAACCCACAGCCTGCAGGACAACACCCCCACCGAAAACGCCGTAGCGATGTTCGAGGCGGCGTGGGAATATGGGGAATATTGACCGTCCGTGCAGCCCGTCCGGTTATGCCCATTGACAGGGAACAGCAATGGCCTATAATACATATTAAGGGTTCTGTCCCTGTAACTTCATAAGGAGGTCTGCCCATGCGCGCCCGAGGTTTCACCCTCATTGAGCTGCTGGTGGTGATCGCCATTATCGCCATCCTGGCCGCCATCCTCTTCCCTGTGTTCGCGAAGGCCCGTGAAAAGGCCCGCATGAACACCTGTCTCAACAACCAGCGCCAGATCGCGCTGGCCCTTAGCATGTATGTCCAGGACAATGAAGAGACCTACATGCCGGATACGAAGAACAACGCCTGGTCATCCCTGTTGAAGGACTACAACGAGCCCAGCCTCTACGACTGCCCGACGAAAACCGGCAAAGGGAAAAACACCACGCCGGAATACGGCCTCAACGGCTACTTCTTCGGCGTGGCGGCCGGCGACAATAAGCGTCCGTCTGACACCGTCATGGTCGCCGACATGGTGATGCCGCCGGTCAACGCCAACTACACCATCACCGACGTCGACACTCAGGTGGATACCCGTCACAACAAGGCGGCCGTGCTGGCCTTCGCGGATGGCCACGTGCAGGGAGCAACCGTGCCCGCCGGACTGACCTTCTGGGACGTGGTGCTGATGAACAACTGGGTAATCGTGCCCGACGGCAGCCCGGTGCCCTTCAAACTGACCGGCAGCGGCGCCGGCGTGGTGTGCAACATCCCCGAACGCGGCACTGCCGGCTACATCATCTTCCAGAGCACGCAAGTGAAACAGGTTCCAAGCTGGGTCACCAGCTGGGATATCGATGCCGCCACAAAGCTGGGATATCCATCCGGACAGACGTCATACTCCGTGACGAATTATGACACGGCGTGGAAGTTCTTCGATGGCGCCAACTATGCCTCGCTCACATGCAGCAAGGGTACCTATCGCGGCGCGTTGATGTCCGCCTGCGGCCCGCGCAAACTCGGCACCACTGAAGCCGGCGCGCTGGTGATGACCGTCAACGTCGCGGCCACCGAAACGGCGCCGCACACCCTCACTTACTACACCATGCAGTATGATCCGTGGAGCGGTACCGGCGGCGACCAGTATATCAAAGTCGTCAGCGTGGCCACCCCCGCCAAAGCGACCCCGACGATTCTGCTCCCGCGCGATAAAACCCACTGCCAGGACAACGCCACCCGCAAGTCGGGCATGTATGTGAATATCGGCTTCACCGGCTCCATCCAGATAAAAATCTGGCGCGGCGCCGGCGGCGCGGAAGTCGATCACGCCGGCGCGTTCCTCTTCGATTAATCACGCGCGATCAACGGTAACACGACGGCCCCCGCTTCGCGGGGGCCGTCGATGCATTTACAACTTCTCTTCCAGCGATCGCTCCTCGTAATCCAGCGAGATATTCTTGTCCCGCCGGTCGTCCAGCTTCAGCAGGATCACCACCCGGTCGGCCCCCTCCTGAAACGGCACCTCCTCCATCGCCTTCACCGCCTGGAAAATCGTGTCCAGGTCGCCCTCCACGTTCGTGCCCGTGGGGGTCACGTCATACGTCAGCCCGAACTGGTCCAGCACCTTCACGCTGTCCGCCAGCATCTGGCTCAAACTGGTGGACTGCGTGCCCACCGGAATCAACGAAATATCCGCCACCACCGCCATCGTTTCGCCCTCCTTGCGCAATGGGTTCCGCGCTCATTGTATCCGGCAGCGGACGGCGAGAATGCGCGAAGCGAGGACACGAAGCAGAGGAAATGGGGACTGTAACGCATTTCCCGTTCATGCGTCAGGTATACGATCCTGCGCCCGCTGGAAATGCGTTGCTGTACCCATTTCCCCCATACACGCTTACCCCTCCGCCTGCTCCCGCGCATGATACGACGACCGCACCAGCGGCGCCGATTCCACGTGTTGGAAGCCGAGGGCGGCGCCGACGGCGGCATAATGGGCGAATTCCTCCGGCTCGCAGTATTTCTGCACCGGCAGGTGGTCGGCTGAAGGGCGCAGGTACTGGCCGATGGTGACGATGTCGCAGCCGGCGGCGCGCAGGTCGCGCAGCGCGCCCTCCACCTCGTCCGCCGTTTCCCCCAGCCCCAGCATCAAGCCGGATTTGGTCGTCTGCGCCGGGTCGATGGCCTTCGCGCGGCTGATGAGTTCCAGCGAGCGGCGATAGTCCGCCTGCGGCCGCACCAGGCTGTAGAGGCGCGCCACCGTCTCGATGTTGTGGTTCAGCACGTCCGGCTTCGCCGCCACCACCGCCGCCAGCGCGTCGGCGTCGCCTTGAAAATCGGGGATGAGCACCTCCACCCGGCAGCCGGGCACCGCCGCGCGCACCGCGCGAATCGTCTCGGCGAAGATGAAGGCGCCGCCGTCGGCCAGGTCGTCGCGGGTCACCGAGGTGATCACCGCGTATTTGAGATCGAGCGCCGCCACCGCCTCCGCCACGCGGCGCGGCTCGTCCAGGTCGTATTCGGTGGGTTGCCCGCTGGCGACCGCGCAGAAGGCGCAGCGCCGCGTGCAGGTGTTGCCGAGAATGAGGAAGGTGGCGGTGCGCGACTGCCAGCACTCGCCAATGTTCGGGCAGCGCGCGCTCTCGCACACGGTGTGCAGGCGGTGGGCGCGCACCAGTTTCTTCAGGTCGTGATAGTTCTCGCCAACGGGCACGCGCACCTTCAGCCACTCAGGCCGGCGCGCGCCGACCGCCGACCCCACGCGGGGATCGTCAGCGGCATAACGGGGGGTTACGTGAACAGGATTTCCGGATTCTGCAGGCACGAAATAATTTCTCCCAGGAACAATGCGCCTTCCGCCCCATCGCTGGCACGGTGGTCGGCCGACAGCGTCAAGGCCGCCCGGCGCGCCACGATGATATGTCCATCGTGCACGGCCGGCGTCTCCATCACGCTGCCCACGGCCAATATGGCCACCTGCGGCGGCACGATGATGGCGGCAAAGCTGTCCACATTGTACATCCCCAGGTTGGTAATCGTGAAGGTGCCGGCGGTATATTCTTCCGCTTTCAGTGTTTTCTGCCGTGCCCTCGCCGCCAGATCGCGCCCGCGCCGGCCAATCTCGTCGATGGTCAGCGCCTGGCAGCCGAGAATGGCGGGCGCGATCAACCCGTCCGGCAACGCCACGGCAATACCGATATTGATTCGCGCCTGCGGGTGCCCGTCGTCATCCTGATAGAAGGCGTTGAAGCGCGGGTGGCTGGCCAGCGCGATGGCCGCCGCCTTCACCACGAGGTCGTTCACCGACACGCGCGCGTCCTCGTCATGCGCGGCGTTCCACGCCGTCCGCCGCGCCATCGCCGCCCCCATGTCGGCAGACATCGTCAGGTAGTAATGGGGGATATTCTGCTTGCTGTGCGACATATGCCGCGCAATCGCCTGGCGCATGGGTGAGGCCATGGGATGCTCCTTTGGTCGTTGCAGACGAAACATGGTGCCTACTCGGCCCCCCTCCCCGGCCCTCCCCCTGTGCACGCAGTGTTACGGAGGGCACGGGGGGAGGGCTGGGGAGGGGGGCCGACTACCGAGCCGGTCCTATCCTTCCTCAATCTCCCCGATCTTCTCGCCGACGGGCACGGTTTCGCCTTCGTGCTTGATGATGGCGGTCAGCGTGCCGGTGGCGTAGCTCTCCACCTGCAGCGTCACCTTCTCCGTCTCCACCTCGGCAAGGGCGTCCCCGCGCTCCACGTGGTCGCCCACCTGCTTCAACCAGCGCTGAAGAGTGCCCTCTTCCATATCGAAGCCCAACTGGGGCATGATGACATCGGTGGTGGCCATATTATCTCCTCAAAAACGCAATCGCCCAAAAATGGGGACTGTAACGCATTTCCCAATCAGGCACATAGTAACCGAATATAGGGAAGCCGGAAATGCGTTGCTGTACCCATTTTCGCGCATATACTCCTCCCACACGCATGGCACGGTCAGCAATGCGTCGCTGTATCCATTAACCGATCCGGCCAGTCGGCGTAGGCCGACTTCGTCTCTCCAGCCCCGGATTTCAATCCGGGGGACCAGAGCAACCGATTGGTACCGAAACAATGTGTCTGTGTATCGTTACGCCTTCAACAACTCCCGCGCCGCCTGCGCGATGCTGGCGGCATTGGGTATCGCTTCGCGTTCGAGTGTTTTATTGTATGGCATAGGCACGGGCAGGCCGGCCACCCAGCGGATGGGACCGCGCAGCTCATCGAAAATCTGCTCCTGCACCTCGGCGATAAGCGAGCCGCCGATGCTGGTGCCTTTGCCCGTTTCCTCCACCATCACCGCGTAGTGCGTCTTGGCGATGGAGGTAAAGATGGTGTCCAGGTCCAGCGGGCGCAGCGTGCGCATGTCCAGCACCTCGGCACTGATGCCGTCCTGCGCCAGCAGCTCGGCGGCCTGGGTGCAGACGATCGCCATGCGCGAGTAGGCGATGAGCGTGATGTCGCTGCCCTCGCGCATGATGTTCGCCGTGTTGATAGGCACGCGCACCGGCTTCTCGTCCACCTCGCCTTTCGTGTTATACAGCGCGAAATGCTCGGTGATGAAGACCGGGTTCGGCTCGTAATACGCGGACAGCAGCAAGCCCTTCGCGTCGGCCGGCGTGGCGGGAGCCAGCACCTTCAGGCCCGGCACCATGGCGTAATGCCCCTCGATGTTCTGCGAGTGTTGCGCGCCAAGCTGGTTGCCCGAGCCGGTGACAGTGCGTAGAATGAGCGGCACGTCCACGTGCCCGCCGGACATGGCGTGGATTTTCGCCGCGTGGTTCACCAGCGCGTCGAACGCGAGTAACGTGAAGTTGATGGTCATCACCTCCACCACCGGGTGCGCGCCGGCCATGCCCGCGCCGATGGCCGCGCTCACCAGTCCGGACTCGGAAATTGGCGTATCCATGATGCGCTCGGGACCGTATTCATCGAGAAATCCCTTCGTGACGGCGAAAGCGCCACCATAGGCGCCGATGTCCTCGCCCATAAGGAACACCGCCGGGTCTTTCAGCAGCTCGCGGAGCGCCTGGCGTATCGCTTCACGATAGGTGATAATCATTTTCGCATCCCCGTTCGTTTTTCTGTGGCAACGACAACCGCTTCACGATAGGTGATAATCATGGTGCGCCTCCTATTCCGCGCAGGCCCGGCACGGCGCGTACACCGACGCCAGCACGTCCGCCATCGTCGGTTCGGGGCTTTCGTCAGCGAAGCGCACGGCATCGTCCACTTCGGCGCGCACTTCCGCGTCGATGACCTGCAGTGCGTCCTCGGTCGCCTCGCCACTCTCCAGCAGCCGCTCGCGCAGCACGGCGATGGGGTCGCGCGGGTGCCACTCCGCCTCTTCCTCGCGGGTGCGATAGCCCACCGCATCCGCCATGGAGTGACCTTTGAAACGATAGGTGAGCGCCTCGATCAGCGTCGGCCCGCCGCCGCCGCGCGCCCGCGCCACCGCGTCGGACATCGCCCGGTATACAGCTTCCACGTCCATGCCGTCCACGCGCTGGCCGGGCATGGCGTAGGCCTCGGCACGGCGGTATACTTCCGTCACCGCCGAGGTGCGGGTGATGGCGGTGCCCATGGCGTAGAAGTTGTTCTCGCAGAAGAAGACCACCGGCAGTTTCCACACCGACGCCATGTTCAGCGCCTCGTGGAACTCGCCCTCGTTCACCGCGCCATCGCCAAAAAAGACCGCGCAGACGTGGTCTTTCCCCAGCTTCCGCGCGCCCAGCGCGATGCCCATGCCGATGGGGATGTGGCCGCCGACAATGGCGTAGCCGCCCATCATCCGGTGCTCCGCATCGAAAAGGTGCATCGAGCCGCCCAGGCCCAGGCTCACCCCGGTGCGCTTGCCGAACAGCTCCGCCATCACCGCCCGCGCCGAACTGCCCTTCGCCAGCGCGTGGCCATGGTCGCGGTAATGGGTGGTGATGTAGTCGTCTGGGCGCAACGCGGCAATCGCGCCCACCGCGCACGCCTCTTCGCCAATATACAGGTGCAGAAAGCCGCCGATCTTGCCCCGGCCATACATCTCGCCCGCTTTGTCTTCAAAGTGGCGGATGAGCACCATCTGCCGGTAGGCGCGGATTCTCATCTCGCGGTCCATAGCTGCCTCCGTTGCCTGTTCACGGTACAGGCACAGTTGCCTCACTATACTGACTGGGGCATACCCCGTCTAGATAATCGGTAAGCATGGTGTATTGAGCGAGCCACAAAACCGGCGCGAGTTGGCGGCGCCACGCAATTACTGGCGGACGAGACGCTAGTCGAGCCGCATACTGGAGGGCGAGACTCCCAATACCGTTCAAATAAGCCTGCTGCATAGGGCGAACCCGCCTCTCCCTGCCGCCATATTTCCTCATGACTCTCCCCTCCCCAGGTAGGGGAGGGGTCTGGGGGAGAGGTGGCGCGTGCCGGTCGAGAGCCCGTATGTGAACGGTATTGGGCGAGACTCCGTCGAGCCGTGCGCGTTAGGGGCGCGCGCGCAGATCAACATATGTCTGCGCGGGTTTCACGGTCATCGGTATGTCACCAATCGCATCCAACCCCTACGCGCGCGCAACGCTGCCAGCCAACTCCTCCCAAATCCCAAATAACCGCGCCCCGGCGTCGCAGGGGACAACGCCGGGGCGCGGATTCTTTCCGCATCGGGACGGCGCTACGCGGTGTCGGGCGCCTCACGCCAGGTCGGCGTGGTGCTGAGTGCCGGCACCAGCGTGAAGAGCAACCAGACGCCGGAGAGCCCGACGAGGAGATAGACGAGATTACTGAGCATTGACCGCGTGCCAAAGCCGTCCGCGAAGAGCCACGCTACCAGATCGAACCCAAACAGGCCCACCAGCAGCCAGTTCAACGCGCCGACGATGACCAGGATCAGTGTAATCATATTCATGGTACGCATATGTCCGTTACCTCTTCCTTACATGAGCGTTAGCGTTACGGAATGGCCGAAAGCGTCCGCGTGCGGACGCTCCGGATGATGAAGTTCGTCAGCTCGTTCACCCCGGCCGTGCCCACCAGGCTGTAGACGATGCGGCTCCACAGGCTTTTCGGCCCGAAGAGCCAACGCACCAGGTCAAAGTGGGTCAACCCCACCAGCAGCCAGTTGACCGCACCAATGATGACGAGGAAAAACGAAACCAACGAGAGTATGCGCGAAACCAATCGCATGCCGCCTCCTTTCCACGAATCGTACTGTGATGATGCTCCTCCGTAGTATTCCGCATGCCGCGGCGCATATGCGCGCGACATGGACGAAAATGTGGACAGATCTGTACCATCCCCGCGCCGGACGGGAGAGGGGTTGCTTGATGTTCTTGTCTAGTTTTGCTATACTCTCATGGTAGCTCCCCGTCCGCTATCGGTAGACGACGGGGGGCGCGGCGGAGGGGCATGGGCGTATTGGATTTTACGACGCGCGAGGGGCGCAAGGGACAGGGAAAGCTGATCCAGCAGGCGGCGGAAGAGGCCGGGCTGTCGCTGGAGGCGCTAGCGCGGCGCATCGGCTGTTCGCGCGCGCTCATTTATCAGTATGTCTCCGGCGCCACGCTGGCGCAGCCCGACCGCATCCAGCAGATCGCCGAGATCACCGGCAAGTCGCTCCTCTTTTTCTACGGCGGCGAAGCCACGCCCGATAACCTGGACGAGCGGTTGCAGGCGCTGCAGCAGTTGCTGGCGGCGCAGGTGAGCCCGCCGGACCTGAAGGGGGCGCTGTCCTCCTGCGAGCAGATGATCGCGCTGGCGCGGCAGGCGGGCGACGCCCGCGTGGAGGCCGGCGCGCGGCTGCGGCTGGCGGCCATCCTGTTGCAGCAGGGCGAGCCGGCGCGGGCGCTGGCCGCCCTCGATCTCATCATCCCCTTCCTGCGCCAGCACGGACTGGAAGCGCGCCTGCCCGCCGCCGAGCAAAACCGCGGGCACGCGCTGCTGGCGCTGGGCCGCGTGGAAGAGGCGGAGGCCTGCTTCCTGCGCGTGGTGGCCGGCGGCGAGTGGACGGCGCGCTGGCAAGGCTATATCTCGCTGGCGGCGGTGGCCGAGCAACAGGGCCACTACGACCGCGCGCTGGAGCGGCTGGACCAGGCGCTGGCGCTGGAAACGAGCGCCCCCGACCCGCGCGCGGCGCAGGTGCTGCGCCTGTATGCCGCGGGCAACCTGGCGAATATCCACCTGGCCTGCGGCGACGCGGCCACCGCCGCCGCCGAAGCCGCGCAGGCCGGCGAGCTGGCGGTGCAGTCCGCCAACCGCGATCAGTATATCGAATCGCTGCTGACGCTGGGCGTGTGCCAGCGGGCCGCCGGGGCGCTGGGTGCCAGCCGCGCCACGCTGGCCGCCGCCGCCCGCTGGGCGCGGCTGGCCGAGGACAAAGGCCGCGAGGCGCTGGCCTGGGCCGAGAGCGCCGCCACGCTGGTGGAGGCCGGCCGCTACGACGACGCCCGCGTGCTGGCCAAGGACGCGCTGCAGCAGGGCATCGCCACCGGCGCCCGCCGCGCCGAATTGGCCGCCCACCTGGCCCTCACCGGCAGCTACGGCCGCGCCGACCTGCCGCAGGAAGCGCGCTATCACGCCGCGCAGGCGTGGGAAATCAGCACGCTGTTGGCTCACCCCTACGCCCAGGCGCAGGCGCTCATCGCGCTGGGCGACGCCGCGCTGGCCCGCGGCGACGCCGCCGAGGCGCACATCGCCTACGACCCCGCTTTCGACCTCGCCGAATCGCTGGGCGCGCGCCTGCCGGCGCTGCAGGCCGCCCTGGGGCTGGCCGCCGCCGCGCCGGAGGCATCGCGCCTGGACGCCGACGAGCTGCTCGCCCGCGCCCGTGAAGTCGACTGCCCGCTGCTCGCCTGGCCGGCGCTGCTCCGTGCCGGCATGCAGGCCGGCGATGACCTGGACGCCGCGGAAGGCTGCTTCACCGAAGCCATCGCCGTGCTGGGCGCGCTGCGCGCCGGGCTGGCCGGCGAGCCGGACGGCGACACCTACCTGGAATACCGGCTGGCCTGGGAACCGTACCTGCGGCTGGCGGACCTGTACCGGCTGCGCGGCGACGACGCCCGCGCGGTGGAGACACTCGCCGGCGCCGAATGGCCGCCGCTGGACGCGCTGGAGGCGGATGCCGTATGAGATGGCTCGCGCTGTTGCTGCTCCTCAGTCTCGCGGTCGTCCTCACCGGCTGCGCCGGTGTCAACAGCCTCACCGGTGGCAGCGTGCCCATCGGCACGGTGGACGGCTGGGTCTATCGCTCCGTGGCCGTCCAGCCACTCACGCGTGACCGTGCCGATCTCGAACTACAGACGCAAGCCGGCACGCCGGTCGAGCTGGAGCTGAGCACCGGATCCATCCTGCGCACCTCCACCAATGACGCCGGCTACTTCATCTTCCGCAACGTGCCGAAAGGCAAAGTGCGCGTGCGCGCCGGCGAATTCGCCGTGCAATACGGCGAGGTCGAGGTGAACATGGATAGCGAGCGCGATGCCGCGCGCATCTCGCTCATGCTCGCTCCGCCGCAGGCGAACGCCGTCACGCTGCTCATCACCCCGGCGGCGGTGGCTACCGCACACCCGGGCGACGATATCCTCTTCACCGCGTCGGTCATCACCACCGACAAGCAGATCATTCCGGTGCCGGCCAGTTGGGCGTTCAAAGGCGACATCGGCTCCTTCGGGCCGCGCATGCCGGAGGCGGGCATCGCCCCACACGGCCTCTTCCACGCGCAGGCTGCCGGCAACGGGCGGGTCATCGCGCAGTTCAACGGGCTGATGGCAGTGGCGCCCATCACCGTGCTGCCGGCGGGGGTGAACCCGTGAGCCTGTTTTCCACCGGCCGCGTCGCCGCCACGCTGCACGAGCTCTTCTCCGGCATCCAGGGCGAGGGCTTGCTGGTGGGCGTGCGCCAGCTCTTCGTGCGTTTCCACGGTTGCCCGCTGCGCTGCGCCTACTGCGACACGCCTGCCAGCCGCGCCGCATTCCCCGCCGCCTGCCAGGTGGAGACGGCGCCGGGGTCGCGCGTCTTCGACGCGCTGCCCAACCCGCTCTTCGCCGACGACCTGGTGGGGCTGGCGCGCGCGCTCTTCACCGCCTACCCGCACCACTCGGTGGCGCTCACCGGCGGCGAGCCGCTGCGCCACTGGGAGGCGCTGAACATCCTCATGCCCGAACTGCACCGCGAAGGCATCGCCACCTACCTGGAGACGAACGGCATGCTCCCCGACGAGCTGTGGCGGCTGGACGAGATGCCCACCCACCTGGTGATGGACATCAAGCTGCCTTCGGCCACCGGCTGCCTGGCGCTGTGGGATGCCCACGCCGCCTTCCTCGACGCCGCGCTGGCGCGCCGCGCCACCGGCCTGCAGGTGAAGCTGGTCTTCGCCACCGGCAGCGGCGACGACATCGCCCGCGCCGCCGCCCTCGTCGCCGCCCGCGACGCGTCCATCCCCTGCATCCTCCAGCCCGTCACCCCCCGCCCCGGCGGCCCCGCCGCCCCCACCGCCGCAGACACCCTCGACGCCCAGGCCCGCGCCGCCGCCCACCTGCGCGACGTCCGCGTCATCCCGCAGACGCACGTGCTACTGGGCCAGCGGTAACCGATGACTCCCGCCCGTATGCGGAGCAAACGTCCCTCCGCGGCGTTCGTGGCAGATAGTCACCACACCGCCATCAACCTGTCTGCGATGTCCAATCATAGGTCAGCTCACCAACAAAACCCGTTCGTAGTCAGCCACGCAGCAGCGGCGGAGTGGCGTCCGATTAGGCACACCGGCATCACCTCATCGCCAATCACGCAGCCCGGCAACCGAATACCTACCCGCAAATCTCGTAGAGACGACCGAATCTAGCCAGCCGTTTCAACGGCTGGAGACAGAAGCTGGTACCATATACCCGCCCCGCCAGTCCTGGAAGGACGACTGAACCGAGCCAGCCATTTCCAACGGCTGGAGAAAGTACCGGCATCACCTCATCGCCAATCACGCAGCCCGGCAACCGAATACCTACCCGCAAATCTCGTAGAGACGACCGAATCTAGCCAGCCGTTTCAACGGCTGGAGACAGAAGCTGGAACCATATACCCGCCCCGCCAGTCCTGAAAGGACGACTGAACCGAGCCAGCCGTTTCAACGGCTGGAAACAAGATTGGAATCTGAAACCGGATACTCACTCCGCCAGCGCCTCTTCGACCACCGGTTCCGGCCGGCGCAACCAGCGCCCGGCGTGGTAGCCGATGTGCAGGGGCAGGCGCTGCAGCAGGTAGCCGGCGCGGGCGAGGCGGGGCAGCACGGCGGCAGCCAGCGGCGAGGTGGCGAGGCTGAGGCGTTCCTGCCCGCACGGCTCGCCACCCAGGAGCTGCTTATACCCCGCGCTGCCGCGGCCCATGTCCAGCGTCTGGTACCCGTGGGCGATGGCCCATTGCGCCACCACCACCGCCAGCGCCGTGCCCGGGCTGTTCACCAGCGCCGGCACCTCGCCGGCGGGGTCGCGCACGGTGAAGTGGTAGTACGCCGTTTGCTGACCGGGGATAGCCAGTACCGTACCGAGGGCAATGGGCCGGCCATGATAGCGGATGACCGGGATGATACCGTACCCGCGGCTCACCGCCCAGCGCATCGCCTCGCGCAGGAAGTGCGCGTTGCAGCCGGTGCACAGCGGGCTGCCGCCCACCTGGTCGGCCCAGCGGCGGCGATAGAGGCTGATGAGTGTATCCATGGCCGCCGGCGCCTCCGCCTCGCGGGTGATGATGTCGATCGACAGGCCGGGGATGCCGTCATGGAGGCGCGCGGCGAGGGTGTTGAGCTTGCGGCGGGTGGAGCGGCCACGGCGGGCGACAAACGCCTCCCAGCTCTCCCCCAACGGTACCCGCAGGTTGGGCGGCACGGCGTGGCGCCCAACCGCCAGACCGGCCGGCAGCGGCGGTCCGACCGCGCTCAGCTCCGCGGTGAGCAGTCCCGGGCCGCCGCGCGCGCGCAGCCAGGCGGCGACGTGCGTCCAGACCGTCTCGGTCATGCCCGGCCGCGCCGCCAGCGCCGCGCCGGACATGCTGAAGGGCATCAGCGCCTGCCAGTAGCCGGGAATGACCGGCTGCACCGGCAGCATGCCGATGGGCACGCCCGCCTGGTAGGCAACGAGCAGCGCCGCCTGGCGCGTCACGCCGCTGCGCACCGCCTGTAGCACCCACTCGGGGCGCGCGAACACCGGCGTATCCGGAGCATGCCGCACCACGGTCTGCCAGCAGTCCAGCAGATCCGCGTCGATGTCGTCGGTCAGTGGCCGGCACTCGCAGACATCGCGCTCGGTCGAGAGCGTATACACCATGGCGCTCGATGCCTCCTGTGGTGGATGCCCATAAATAGGCACGCAGCCTTACTGTAGCGGACGGCGCACGGCGCGTGGGCAACAGACGACAACAATGTGCAGATTGCTTCCACCCCACGGGGCAAAACGCGACAATGCGGACGGCGGCGCCCGCTATCCGACCGCCTGCCGGCAGCGCGCCAGCAGATGCACCGGCAGCCGGGTCAGCAAGTGCAGGCCTCGCTGCACCACCGGCAGCACGACGTCCGCCAGGGGCGTACGCGCCAGCGTGGGCTGCCACAGCGGCGTCGGGGTCGCGCCCAGCAGCAGCTTGTACCCCGGGTCGCCCCGCCCCATGCACAGCGTGCGGGCGCCGCGGGCGATAGCCCACTGGACGACGCGGGTGGTGAGCACGATGCCCGGGCTCTCCACCGCGCGGGGCAGCGGGTCGGGGTCTTCGTCGCGGGCCATCAGGTGAAAATACGCCGTGGGCTGACCGGGAATATGCAGCGCGCTGCCCGCCGCCAGCACCTGCGCGCCGCGGCGAAAGGTCAGCAGCGCCCCGTAGTCGTGGGCGATCGCCCAGTGCAGCACCGTGCGGTAGAAGTCGGCGGTGTGCGCGTCGCACAGCGCGCTGCCGCCCACCTGCCCGCCCCAGCGCCGGCGGTACAGGCGGATGAGCGAGTCCAGCACCGGCGCGGTCTCCGCCGCGTCCACCGGGCCGGCGACGAATTCCGCCGGGTGCGCGGCAAGGTACGTCTCGATGCGACGCAACTTGTCGCGCATGGAGCGGCCCAATCCGGCCACATACGCCGGCCACGCCGCCAACGGCACGTGATAGCTGGGGTCCAGCGGCCGGTCGTGCAGCGGCATCTCCGCCGGTGCCGCCGCGCGCAGCCCGTGGAGGCACGCTTCGTCCACCATGCGGCCCAGACCCAGGTGCGCCAGCCCGCGGTGCGCCCGCATCGCCCGAGCCACGCCCGCCCAGGCAATGTCGGCGCATTCGGGATCGATGAGGCGGATGGCGGTATCCATGCACAGCGGATCGGGCACGGCCCAGGCCAACGGCCCGCGCGCCGTCAGCGGCAGCAGCATGGCGGTTTCCCCGTCGCGCCGCACCTGCAGCAGGTATGCGGGCCGGACCATCCCCGCCGCCGCCGCCGTCTCCAGCCATTCGGGATACAAAAACACCGGCGCGTCGGGGATGCGCGCCAATACCGCGCGCCATATCGCGCGCATCTCCGGCGTCAATCCGCTGCCCCAGCGATGCGCTACCACGGAAAGGTGCCGCGACGCATCATGCGCCATCGTGTCCGCCTTCATTTTGTCCATATCGCACAGCATTCCCGCCGCCGGCGGCGAGATAACGGCAATACAGGTCAGCTTTGCCAACAATTTGTCGTCGACCAAATGGCACGGGGCGCCCCGCTGGACGCCCCGTGCATGCCGATCTCTCCCGCGCGGTTACTTCAACGGGATATTATATTTCTTCGCCAGTTCGGGCGCGGCCTTCGCCGCCTCGCTCTCCGGGTAGGTGGTGATGAGCTTGGTCAGCGTGAAGGCGGCCGAGTCCAGCTTCCCGGTGAGAGCCCCGCACTCCGCGAGCCGCAGCAGCGCGCGGGAGCCCCACGGCTCGAAACCGTAGCCGTCCACCGCCGCGAACTCCTTGAACGCCTGGTCGTACTTCTTCTCCTCGAAGTAGCACTGGCCCAGATAGAACTGCGCCTCCGGGGCGACGTTCTTCGAGCGGTCCTTCAGCGCGGCGTTCGGCCCCTGATCCGCCTCGTCGCAGGCCGCCAGCGCCTTCTGCAGGTCGACGCGGGCCACCGGATACTGCTTGGCGAGCAGCGCGATGCGGCCGGCGCCCAGCGCGGCGTCCAGCGCCAGATTCTGCTTCGCATACTTCGTCAGATACGCCTGATACGCGTCGCGCGCCGGCGCCAACTGGCCCAGCTTCTCCTGCGACTGCCCCCTCCAGAAAAGGCTTTCCGCGGCATACTCGCTGGTCGGGTGGTTCGCCGTCACGCGGCCGAAGGCGTTGGCCGCCTCCGCGTACTGCTCGGCAAAGAACGCGCACACCCCCAGCTTGTAGCTGACCAGCGGGGCCAGCTTGTCCGCCGGGTGCAGGTCCTGCGCGCGACCGAAATACAACATCGCGTCGGTATACTGCAGATTCGTCAGGTAGTGCTCGCCGATGCGATACAGGCTGTCGCAGGCCAGCGCGCTCTTCGGGAAGCTCTCGGCCACCTTCGCGAACTGCGCGTTCGCCTCTTTGTCTTTGCCCAGGTCGCGATACGCCCAGGCGATGGCGTAAGCGGCCTGATCGGCCAGCCGGTGGGTCGCCGGCACTTTCGTGTAATGCGTAATGGCGTTCTCGTAGTCCTTTTGCTCGGCGTAGTTGTAGCCGAGGTGGAACGACGCGTCCGACACCAGCTCGTGCTTCGGGTACTTCGTGACAAGATCGCTGAAGCCGGCGATGGCCTGGGGACGGTTCTTCAGCGTCTCATGCACCCACGCCTGCCCGAGCATGGCGTTCGGCGCCAGCTCCGACCCCGGGAACTCGGTGACGACGCGCTTGTAGGCAGCCAGCGCGTCCGGTTTCATGCCGTTATTCAGGTATGCCTCGGCGAGGAACATCAGCGCTTCCGCCATCTCCTTGCCGCTGACGCGCTTGTTGGCGGCCAGCGCCTGCGCGCTGGTCAGCGCTTCGGTGTAGTTGCGCTTATCCAGGTAGGCCTGGGTGAGGCCGCGCAGCACCAGCGGGGTCAGGTCGTTGTCCGGCGCCTTCGCCAGCGCCGCCTTGTAGGAGACAATCGCCTCATCGACCGCGCCCAGCTTATGCTGCGAGGCGGCGATGAGGTAGGTGGCCTGGGTGATGATCTCCGGGGCCGGATTGCTCTCCACCACCTTCTTCGCCGCGTCCATCGACGCCTGGTAGCGGCCGGCGAGGAACTCCTGGCGGGCCAGTTGCAGCGCGACGGCGGAGATGGCATCCGGCGGAAGCTGCCCGATGAGCGCCTTCAGTTTTTCGGGATCCATCGTCTGCGTCAGGCGGGCGATGCCCGAGTTCGCTTCCTTGGCCTCGCGCGAGGCCGGCCACTTCACGATGATCTCGCGGAAGGTGGTGATGGCCTTGTCGCGCATGTCCGTCACGTTCATCCCGGCCAGGTCTTCCTGGCTGAAGCCTGTCAGCAGCGTGGCCAACAGCACGTTGGCGTCGGCTTTCGCGCCCGGCGCTTTCAGGTAGCGTTGGAAGGCATTGATCGCCTCGGTGTAGCCGCGCTCGCGCTGCTCGGGGGTGGCAGCAGGGGCGGTGGCGACTTTGAACCAGGCGTTGCCCGACCAGTACTGACCGAGCAGCACGAGTTCGGGATATTTACTGCCGGTCAGGCGGGTATATTCCGTCAGCGACTCCTCGAATTTGCCGCCGTTATACAGCGCGTGGCCGCGCCACAGGCGGGTTTCCACGGCGGCCTGCGTGGCGGGATCCTGCGTCTCCAGCGCTTTTGCGTAGGCATCCGCCGCCTTCGGGTAGTCCTGCAGGTCGAAAAAGGCGTGGCCCAACGCCACCGCCGCCTTCTGCGCGGCGGTGCGGGTGGATTTCTTGCTATCCATGACGACGGTGAACAACTCGATGGCGCGGCGATAGTCGGCGGCCTTCGTGTCGGCGCCGGCGCGGGCGCGGCCCACGTAGGCGAAGGCCAGCGTCAGCGTCGCTTCACCCGCCACTTCCGACTCTTTATACTGGGTGGTCACCTTCTCCAGCGCGGCGATGGCCGGGGTGAAGCTGTTGCGGCGCAGCTCGATGTCGCCGATGGAGTAGAGCGCCCACGGCGCCAGCGCGTGCTGGGGCGCCAGCTCCGTCACCCGCCGGTATTCGGTCACCGCTTCGGGGAACTTATTCAGTTGAAAGAGGCATTCCGCCAGCCAGTATTGCGCGCGCAGCGTCAGGTCTTTATCCGCGGTGGGGATGCTCAGGCAGAAACGGTACGATTTCGCCGCCTTCTCGTAGGCCTTCAGCGCCAGGTTGCACTCAGCCATGTAATAGTGCGTTTCGGCGCGCAGTTCCGTCTGGTCGGGCGCCGTCGCTTTCGTGATGACCTGGCCATACGCCTCCAGCGCCTTCGGATAGTTCTGCTGGCGCTGCTGTGCCCGGCCGATCATGAAGTTGGCTCTCGCCACGCGCAGGTCCGCCGGATAGGCCGTCACGAACTTCGTCAGTTCGTCGATGGCCTGCGTATCCATGCGCAGGTTGAAGAGCTGTTCCGCGGCTTTGAAGTCCTTGTCCGCGGGGCCGGCGGCCAGCGCCACGCCCATGCTGCACAGCCCGATGGCCAGCACGAGGAACAGCCGAATCAGGATCGATCGCATAATCTCCTCCACTACGGTAGCTGCAGTTGCCGCGCAGGCGGTATCGGCAGGATGCCGCTGTGCGGGAATTATTACGCAAAAATGGCGCGCAACGCGCCGGCAAGCCGCTGACCCGCCCGCCGTGATACGGTATAATAGGGTGGCGGGTCACGCCATATCCGTGCTATTGTACCACGGATACGCCCGATTTAACCTGTCCGCCGCGGAAGTCGGCGGCACGCCCCACGCGGACACTCACGGGCGACAGCGCCCGGAACACGGAGGAGCGTTACCATGCCCGATTCCAGATATCCGCACGCCCTGCGCTTGATCACCACCACCATCGCGCTGGTCGCCGCGGTCGTCATCCTCTTCATTCTCGCGCCGCTGGTCTGGTCGGTGCTGCAGCTCTTCATCGTCGTGGTGCTGCTGGCGCTGGCGCTGGAACCCCTCGTGCGCCGCCTCACCAATCGCCGCGTGCCGCGCGGCGCGGCTGTCGCCCTGGTCGTCGCCGGCATGCTGCTGTTCGTCGGTCTGGTCATCGCGCTGGTCGTGCCGCGCCTAATGGCACAGGGTGAGGAGTTCATCGCGCAGTTGCCGGCCTTCTGGACGGCCACCGTCGCTCGCTTCGCCCCGCTGCTCGCGCGCTACCCCGACCTGACCGCGGCGCTGGACGCCAACCGCATCTTCGGCGAATTGGGCAATGCCTCCGGCTGGCTCTTTAATACCGCGCGCACCATCTTCGCCGGCGTCGTCGGGATCATCACCGCCAGCCTGCTGGTGCTCGTGTCGACGATCTATACCCTGTTGCAGCCGCTGCCGTTACTCTACGGCATTCGCGGGTTATTTCCTTCTGCCTGGTGGCCGCAACTGGAGCGCATCGGCGCCGGCGCCGCCGCCGGCATCCGCGGCTGGGTGCTCGGCACGCTGCTGCTGGGGATCATCATCGGCACGCTGAACTACGTGGCGCTGCTGCTCATCAACGCCTTTTCGCCGCACAACATCCCCTTTATCGAGACCTTCGCGGTCATCGGCGGGCTGCTGGAAGTCGTGCCGGTGGTCGGCCCCATCATCGCCACCGCGCTGCCCGCGCTGGTGGGCTTCTCCATCAATCCGCTCCTGGGCGTGATGGTGGTGTTCGCCTTCCTCATCATCCAGCAGTTGGAAAACAACCTCATCGTGCCGATGGTGATGCAAAAAACGCTGAACCTGCATCCCGTCAGCCTCATCTTTGCCCTGGTCATCTTCTCCGGCCTCTTCGGCCTCTTCGGCGCCATCATCGCCGTCCCCGCCGCCGCGGTGATCAAGGTGCTCTACAACGAGTGGTATTACCCGCTCATCCACGAGGGCCGCTCGCCCGAGCCCGTCCCCACCGGGCCCCCCGCGCCGGCGAAAACCGCGGACACGGAAGACCCTCCGCTGGGTCCCGATGTCTTCGACCGGGACATGCCGGAGTCCTGACCCGGCGGCAGGGAAGCGCCCCGCGTACAACTATAACCGTGTTCCAGTGTCCAATCGAATCAAGTTCATCTATGCGAGGGGGATTCCCATGCGACAACTGCTCTACTTGCTGCTGGCGGCGCTGGCCGTGGCGGCATTTGGCCAGGCGGGCACACCGAAGGACGCGGTGGCGGCCTTCACGCTGAAGGAAACCTTCGGCGTGCAGCACCCCGACCAGATTCTCACCTTCGACCTGGCCGCGCCCGTCGACCCGGCGAAGTGCTACCTGCTGGCGCCCAACGGCGCTGAGGTGCCGTATCAACTGGTGAATGGCGGCAAACAACTCGCCGTGCGCACCCACCTGGCCGCCTCGCGCATGGCGATCCGTCGCGGCCTCAGCAACACCTGCGAAGGCTGGGCGGCGAATTATAAGAAATTCGACACGAAGGGCGTGGAGAAGTGCCTGTCGACCGACGGCCCCTACTTCACCCCCGGCGACGTGGTGCAGGTGGACGGCGCGGCGCTGCCCGCGGGCCTGCAGCGCAACACGAATTACTACGTGCGGCCGCTGGAGTTCCGCGAGGAGGGCGGCTGGGGCTTATACTTCATCGGCCTGGCCGAAACCCCCGACGGCGCGCCCATCCCCATCGAGAAGCAGGGCACCGACGCCGGCATCACCGCCCAGGCGCTGGTGGCCGATGTCGACGCCAATACGCTTTACGTGCATAGTCACAAGCTGGTCAACGGCGCGCCGGTGAAGTTCCGCAGCTTCGGCGAACTGCCGCAGCCGCTGAAGATCGGCGCCACCTATTATCTGTGCAACGCCACCGCCGACCGCTTCGCCGTGAGCGCCGAGCCGGGCGGCAAACCCATCGATCTGCTCACTCCCGGCACAGGCATTCACGAGCTGCTCATCGACTGGACGTGGACGCTGAAGAGTGGCCGCGCGCCGAAAGCCGTCACCACTGGCGTGAAGGTGACGCAGCCCGCGGAGAAGACGTTCTGGGAGATCACCAACGGCAAGCTGGGCGTGCGCCTGCCCGTGTCGCACGTCCCCGCCGACCCGCAGAAAGCCCCCGCGCCGGTGCTGGCCGTGCAGTTGGCGAACGGCGCGTGGACGAACGAACCCGCCCCCATCGTCTTCACCCCCGGCACGCGCGTGAATAAAGTGACCGTGAACCTGGTGGAGCAAGGCCCGCTGAAAACCGTCGCCGAGCTGACCTACGAGCTGGACCGCGCGCAATTCAACTACGGCGCCACCGTCGTCTGCCCCGCCGGCCCCGGCAAATACGTCTGCCGCGTCGAGGTGCAGGCCGGCCAGCCCTCCGTGCTCTTCGAGGAAGAGACCGACTGCACCTTCAGCTACAACATCAGCCTGAAAGGCCTGACGCTGACCCAGGCGCGCTACCGCGGCCACAGTGTGCGCGACCCGAAGTTCGGCTATCGGCCCGACGGTCGCCCGGTGAGCAGCCAGTCCACCGATGCCTTCTTCGACCTGCCGTTCGATAAGAACTACAGCTCCAACTACGTCACCAGCCTGAACGAGGGGTGCATCCGCTGGATGCAGCCATGGGACCCGTGGATGTTCGACAGTGGCAGCTACTGGATGCTCTATGACAAGGACGGCGCGGACGCCAGCCCGCTGGTCGGCTACTACGACGGCCGCGCCTCGCGCCTGCGCCATGCCGGCGCGGTGGGCGTGGGCGTCTACACCCGCACCGATAACAGCACCGGCATCACCGTGCAGGCGTGGCAGCGCGGGCCGGACGGCCGCATCAGCCTCGAGAAGCGCTGGCAGTGGCGCCTCTTCGTGGGCAGCAAGGGCGCCGACCTGCGCGACTGGCGCGACATCCAACCCATCAATCTGCAGATGAACCTGCACAGCGGCATCGCGCTGAACAAAATCGCCAACCTCACCTATGACTTCCCGGCGCCTAAGGCCGGCTACGGCGCGATGTATATGCCGAAGAAAGGCGCGGACGAGGTCGTGCGCAAGCTGCGCGAAGACCCGGAGTTCTTCCGCGGCGCCTATAACTCCGTCACCTACTTCCGCGACCTGCTCGACATGATCAAAGACCAGTCCGGCGCCCGCGTGCATACCATGGCCTACTTCCTGTGGCGCGGCGCGCACGACGGCCTGGACACGCTGGTGAACCGCGGCGGCATCATGGGCACCCACGGCTTCGGCTACTGGCACGCCGGGCTGGAAGGCAGCCGCGCGCTGATGCGCATCGACCAGGTGCTGGCCTCGGACAAAGCCAGCGACGAGGACAAGGCGCTGGCGCGCCAGGCGGCGCTCTTCTACGCCACCGCGCTGTGGGACGACGACCACGCCCCGCTGTCCGTGCCGTCTGGCGTGAACCTGGGCACCGCCAACATGCCCGTGCAGCAGCAGGGCTACCGCGACATGTATGCGCTGTACCTGGCCACCCACCCGATGATGAAGGAGCGCGCCGCCGGCGTGGCCGAGCGCGCGCGGGGCATGGTGCGCGGCACCATCAACGAGCACGGCGCGCACATGGGCTGCACCCACTACATCGGCGCCGCCAACGGCCCGCTGCTCTCCACCTGCCAGCAGCTCAAGCAAGCGGGCATCGTCGACCTGTTCAAGGAAGAGCCGCGGCTGAAGAAATATGGCGAGTTCGAGATGCACCTCAGCACGCCGGTCGACCCGCGCTTCGGCCGCCGCGCCCGCCCGGCCATCGGCGACTCCTGCCCGGGCGAGGCCACCGAATTCCTCGGCATGCTCGCCACCGCCTACGCCGATCTCGACCCCGACTATTCCAAGCGATTGATGGGCGCGTGGCAGCAGTGCGGCAAGCCCCACTCCGACTTCCACGGCGCCACTACCTTCAAAATCGACGAGAGCCTGCCCGCGGTCGACCCGAAGCTGGGCTCGGCGCACGTTGAGGGCTGGTACTCGGTGCAGCGCTTCGGCTGGGGCACGCCCAACGAAACCGCCACCTGGTTCGTCAACGGCGGCTTCTACAGCGACCACGCCTCCAACGACCTGGGCGAGGCGATCATCTACGCCCTCGGCGCGCCGCTGTCGCTGGACTTCGGCACCATGTATTCGCCGCACTCAGGCGGCGGCTTCGTGCACAGCCTGGTGCTGCCCGAGGCGCAGGTGGGCGACTGGAAGCAAAACCCGCCGGACGTGAGCAAGGGCGGCCGCTGGGGCGCGCCGAAGACCATCGACGTGCAGACGCGGGAGCGCGAAGCGTGGTCCACCGCCAGCTTCACCTGGGGACCCACCACCTGGACGCGCACGGTGAAGACGGCGATGCTGAAGGACGACGTGGCCGCCATCGGCATCCGCGATGCCTTCACGACCCCCGAAAACAAGGTCTTCCTGTTGAACCTGATGAACGCCGGCGCCATCGACACGCCGCAGGGGCCGAAGAACGTAGGCGAGGGCTTCACCATCCCCGCCGGGGTCACCAAGCTGCATTACACCGGCCAAACCTTCGACAAGCACCCCGCGGGCGGCATCGACTGGGATGTCTATGTCATCGCGGACGCGCCGCAGGAGGCCTTCATCGCCCAGTACGCCCACAAAAACGTCATGCCCGAAACCCAGTCCATCCTGCGCCTCAAAGGCGCCGGCGCCTTCCAGGTCATCATCGTCGCCTACAATAAGGGAACACAACCCGCCGTCACCGTGGCCCCGCAAGCCGGCGGCGTGACAGTGACCAGCGGCGCGGGGAAGGCGACGTTCTGATAAACGGAGGATAATGCGCATCGCTGGCGGGCGAGACTTCGTCGAGCCGCGAGCACGCGCATGGGTATGCAGAGGGTCGTCAACGGTCCCTCCGCGCAACCTCTCCCCCCGGCCCCCTCCCCTACCTGGGGAGGGGGAGAGAATTGGAAAACGAGAGCGGTAGTGTTGTTCCTCCCCATTTCACCCCTCCCCAGGTAGGGGAGGGGGATGGGGGAGAGGTCGCGCGAAGGAGCCGGGGGCGCGCAACCACAGACGTTCGCACGGGTTCCACGCACAGCAGTCTGTCGTATCACAGTGCGTGTCGCGGGGATGCTCAGCCCCCCGCCCGCAAACACCGCACCACCTGCCCGAACAAATCCGCGCGGTCAAAGGGTTTGTTCAGCAGGCCGTCGGGGCGGGCCAGCGACATTTCCATCTCGTCGCGCACCGCGCTGCGCACCGTCAGCATCAGCACCGGCACGCCGGCGGTGGCGGGGTCGTCCTTGATGCGCCGGCACACCTCCCAGCCGTTCAGGCCGGGCATGGTGACGTCGAGGATCACCAGGTCGGCGCCGTGCTCGCCCAGCAGCCGCAGCCCCGTCGCGCCGTCGCCGGCCTCCATCACCCGGTACTGCCGCCCCAGCATCGCCACCACCATCGCGCGCACGTCGCGGTCATCATCGATCATCAACACCTGATATACCGGCCGCTCCCTCGCTCCCTCGCCCATCGCCTGCCTCCCTTACGGGCATATCAGGGATAGTATAACACGAAGACAAGCGGATGAGTGTCATTATGTGTGTGACATGAGACAAGTTAGCGATAGCATAGCGTAACGGCAGAATATAACTAAACAGTCATCACGGCAAACTGTCGAATGCGCCTTCGACTTTCTGCCGCACTGCCTTCATCACCCGCAGCTCAATCGGTCTATACACCTCGTCACTATCGGGTTGAATAAAGATCAGCCGGTCTTGCCGCAGCCAGTATGTCTCCTGGTACTGCAGATATGGATACCAGCACAGGCCGATAAGCAAAACGGCACAGGCATAACCGGGCAACAACGACCGGGTCAGCGTGCCGTAGAAAAGCGAGAAGCTATGTGCTGATCGTCTGCCGCTCAACACGATGCCAGCCGAAACGAGAACGAGGAAGATCAACAGCGCGGGACGCAGCTTCGTAAAAATGTCAGATGGGTCGTCGTTGTTGAACCAGGCAGCACAGACGATGGCGATCAGCGACAGCCAGCCGATGGCCCCAAAAAACGCAACCGCTCCCGCTCTCCGCGCCGCCTTCGTGTCCGGCACCGCCACGCCAAGCTGCCGGCAGCGCCGGGTGATATGCTGTGACAGCATCCGCGCCGGCCAGATTAACAGCACGATGAGCAATGTCAGCAACTCGATGCTCATGCGCAACCAGTGCATTATGCCGCCATATTCGCGACCGGCCAGACCGCTGTACTGGCTATACAGGACATAGAGCGCGATGGGCAAGACGATGGTCAGCGCCACCACCTTGATCGTCACACCCCACGATGGCAGCAGCAACAGCGGAACAGCGTTCGCCTGCCGCAACCCCAGAAAATGGCGCAGCGACAACAACCACGCCCGCGCCAGCAGTGCCAGCATCGCGATAACCAGCAGGCAGGCCGTCACCTTCTCAACTCTGAATTGCCAGAATTTCCGCTCGGGGGTGAGTTCGTCAATTTGAAAATAACCTGGGTAGATCCCCAATACAATCTGCCCTAATAGTCCGGCACGTTCCATCTCGGCATCTCGAACGCGCTGTGTGTGAGTTGGATTACTCGCTTGAAATGCATTCAGCATGGCGTCGGTGCGATCGAATACTGTCTTTGCGCGTCGGGCTTCGCCAAGCTCGCGATACACAGGCACAAAGAAACGCTTGGCATATACCACAGACGATGTAGCCATCATGCAGCCTGTATAAGTCTCGGCACTGCGCAGGCGCTGACGGGTGATGGGCTGCCACAGGTCGAGCAGGGCAAGAGCCTCCGCACGATGACCACTGGCTGCCAGGTGAGGCGCATGGTCGGGAATGGCACGTATTAATGGACTCATCAGTAAAGATAGCTCTAGCGTCGGGTCATCGAGGGTCGGGAGTTCGGTCGAGCGATCAAAAGCGGAAGCCGACCGGGGCATCTGCGCCAAGATATTCCGGCGTCTTTCGCCATCATGTGTGGTGCACCATGGTTTCGCGGCCCCGGCACGCAGAGCGGCGAAGGTTCGCGCCCGAATCGCATCATCTGTCATACGTGGACGATACGTGCTTGAACGCTCTTTCTTCCAAGGCATAGGTTCGAATGGTATCAGGAAACTCGACCAGGTTTTCGCCGCAATATAGTCGTATAATCCATTATCGGGATCCAATTGCCTGCCCAGCGCCAACTCCTGCATGAGAGCATGCAACTCCGCGTCGGATGCGACATCTTCGTTGGCTATCTGCATGATGTAGCGGGCGAAATGAGCGCGATTATCCGGGTAGCGCTCCCAGATTGCGCGCAGCCGCCCGGCGCGCGTGGTGCGCGTAAGGTCGCCGTGGAGCAGAAACTCCGCTTCACGCAGCTTCGCCCGGTCGTCGGCAGAGCACAGCAGATTCGGAACCAGGCGGAAATGCGGGTTGGTGCCAGGGACAACCTGCAGGCGATAGCCGTACAGCAGGTTCATGGTATCCAGTACCATCCACACCGCCAGCACCACCGCCACCGGCACCACCACCGCCCGCAGCACCAGCCGCGCCCGCGCCCGCCATTTCATCCGCCCGGCGTTTGCCGCCAGCAGCTCTCCCGCCACCTCTACCGGGGAGCCGAAATCGTGTGCCGCCAGTTCGGCGCTTTCGGCGGGGTCGTGCCCCTCGGCTTCGTAGGTCGCGGCCGCGGCATCGAGGTGCGAGGCCAGTTCGGCGCGCACGTCGAGGCGCAGCTCCGGGTCATCTTTTAGCCCGGCGGTGGCGTCGTCGAGGAGGGATCGGGATCGTTCGTCCATGGGGAACTCCTCGGGAAAATCAGGCGGCGCCTATCATCAGCGCGTCCATCGCTCCGGAGAAGGCCTGCCATTCCTCGGCCTTCGCGCGGGCGGCGGCGTGGCCCTTACGGGTGAGGTGGTAATACTTGCGCGGCTTGCCGGTGTCCCCCTCCTGCCACGCGCTGGCGATGATCCCCGCCCCCTCCAGCCGGTGCAGGCAGGGGTACAGCGTCCCCTCCTTCCACTGGAAGGCCCCGTCGGTGCGCTCGTTCACGATCTTGATAATCTCGTACCCGTACATCCGCCGCTCACCCAGCAGCCGCAGGATAATCGTCTCCGCCGTCGCCCGCATCAAATCGCTGTCAAAGGCCATCGTCACACCCCCTGATACCTCGTGTCACACAGCATGATATACCTTGTGTGGCGAGGCGTCAAGAGGATAGGATAATGAAAAT
>CAZPYA010000008.1:3711-83215 GCA_964590255.1 uncultured bacterium | reverse complement strand
CCATCAGTCGCGGCGAGGCGACCGGCGACGGCTGGCTGGGCAAGCTTGTTGAAGAGCAGTTCGGCTTCACACCCGGCAGCGCGACGCCGTTGCTGGAAGGGAATCTCGATTACTGGGCGCGCCTCGCGGCCAATTACTGCAAGTTCGGCAGCCTGCATGAAGATATCCTCGGCATCCCCAATGCTGCCATCGAAGAGTTGATCATGCTGCTGCCGGTGAAGATTACCCCCGGGGAAGCCGGCGCCATCCTCGGCAAGCACGCCAAGGCTGTCGAGCGTGTGTATACCAAGCCGAAGCGAAACATCGGCGGTTACCATATCCGCACCACGGCACGCTTCTTTTACAAGCAGAATATTATCGGCCGCACGCTGGAACATATCTTCCAGGAAGCGGAATCCCGCGTGGCTACCGGCGAGATCACGCCTGATTCGCCGGCATACGATCACTACCGCCATGAAGTCGGGGTGCTGGTGGATAACCTGCAGGATTCGCTCACCTTCGATTTCCGCGTCTCGAATCCACAGCTCGACCTGCTGTTGAGCATCGCCAAACGCGGTCCGGGCTACCTGGGCGGCAAGCTGACGGGCGCGGGCAAAGGCGGCTGCGTTTCGCTGCTGGTGCGCGAAGAAGAGTCGCAGGCGATGTCTCGATGAAGAATATTATGGCAAGCCGGAACGCTTCGAGTTTTATCGCCAGGTGCTGCTGGATGAAATGCGCTTCTCCGAGCCCGGCAGCAAGGATTACGAGTCGGGCAAAGAGCGCATGGCCATTCTCGACCACGCACTGGCTAACGTGAAGGAACAACGGCGAGCCATCACCTTCGGACGCGGCGCCTGCCCATTGAACCTGACGGTTGCGGACACCGCGCCTACCCGCTAGCCTGAATTACTTATAACCATTGTGAATAATACTACAGCCCTGCTTTGTTCGCGCAGCGACTAAAGCAGGGCTGTAGTATTCACGGAGCGATTTGTATGCGCTATCTTCACGCGTAGAAGGACACGCCCCCTGCTATGCATCCGGCCAGAGCTGCGTGGCCAGTTCGCGCAGTTTGTATTTCATGATCTTTCCACTGGTGGTGAGCGGGTAGGCATTGGTAAAGTGGATGTACTTCGGGATCTTGTGCCAGGCGATCTTGCCGCGGCAGTAGTCCTGGATATCCTCGGCAGTCATTTCCACGCCCGGTTTGAGAATGACGAAGGCGCCCGGTTGCTCGCCGTATTTCTTGCTCGCGACGCCAACCACCTGCACGTCCTGGATGCCGTCGATGTGGTGGATGAAGTCCTCGATCTCCTTCGGGTAGATATTCTCTCCCCCGCGGATGATCATGTCCTTCAGCCGCCCGGTGATGGCGAAGTGGCCGTCCTCGTCCATCACGCCGATGTCGCCGGAGTGCAGCCAGCCATCCTTGTCGATGCAGCGCGCCGTGTCCTCGGGCATCTTGTAGTAGCCCTTCATGCTGTTGTAGCCGCGGCAGCACATCTCGCCCGGCACGCCCGGCGGGCATTCCCGTCCGGTTTCAGGATCGATGACCTTCACTTCCATGCCCGGCATCGCCTGGCCGATGGTGGAACACTTTTTGTCCAGGCTGGGCTCGTCGTAGCGCGTCTGCGTCATCACCGGCGAGGACTCGGTGAGGCCGTAGCAGATGGTCACCTCGGTCATGTGCATCTGCTCGACGCACTGCTTCATGCTCTTCACCGGGCAGGGCGAGCCGGCCATGATGCCGGTGCGCAGCGAGGAGAAGTCGAACTTGCTGAAGAGCGGGTGTTCGAGCATGGCGATGAACATGGTCGGCACGCCGTAGACGGCGGTGCAGCGCTCCTGCTCGATGGACATCATCACCAGCACGGGGTCGTATTTCTCCACGAAAACCATCGCCGAGCCGTGATTGACGCAGGCCATCACGCCCAGCACGCAGCCGAAACAGTGGAACAGCGGCACGGGCAGGCAGACGCGGTCATGCGGGCCAATATGCTGGTTGTAGCCGATCCAGAAGCCGTTGTTGAGGATGTTGTGGTGGGTGAGCATGACGCCCTTCGGGAAGCCGGTGGTGCCCGAGGTATACTGCATGTTCACCACGTCATAGCAGGTGATGTCCGCCTGACGGGCCCGGTAGTCCTCGTCGCGCACCGCGTCGGCCAGCGCCATCAGCTCGGGCATGCTGAACATGCCACGGTGCTTTTCCGGCCCCAGAAAGAAGACGCGCTTGAGGCAGGGGAATTTCGACGATTTCAGCGCGCCGCGCGGTTGCGTTTTCATCTCCGGCGCCAGCTCGTACATGGTCAGCACGTAGTCGGTGTCGCGGAAGCCGTTGATGATGAAGAGGTTGTCGGCGTCGGACTGCTGCAGCAGATATTCGATCTCGGCGGTTTTGTAGCCGGTGTTCACGGTGATGAGGATGGCGCCGATCTTCGCGGTGGCATACATCAGCGCTACCCAGTGCGGCACGTTGGTCGCCCATACGGCGACTTTCTCACCCTTTTGCACGCCCAGCGCCATCAGGCCCTTGGCGATGCGGTCGACCTCGGCGGAGAACTCGCGCCAGGTCTGGCGGAAGTCGCGGTCGGCGTAGATAATCGCCGGGTTATCCGGGTATTGCGCCGTCGTCTCGTCCAGCAACTGCCCCAGCGTCAATTCGCGGGTGATGGGGATCGTCTGGTTATCGATGGTCATGGTCATGGATGATCTTCCTTCAGGCCGAATCATGTCTGACCGCTATATGAGCGGCAGCGTTCAATGATATCTTCGAGATGTTGCACACCAGTGAAGTAGTCTCCTTGAATGACCGCTTTGTCTACAAATAATGAGAGATAACCGATTGGTGCCAGCGTGACGCCAACTGACCAGTTCCGTGGAAACTCCATGAGAACCGATTGGAGTGCTCGTGTGACATTTTTGGTTAAGCGAAATGCTTCAATCTCGATCAGGACGTAGATCTCTACATCATGATACTGATCATCTAGAATGTAGAATACCGGGTCATGATTTTCAATGAGCCAGTCAGTAAATTCGATGTCTGTGCCATCGGTGATCGGGCACTCGCCCATAGGACCGACGGTACCTAACGGGCGAAGCGCTCGCACTATCTCATTCCGAAATGCATGAAACTGCTGCCAGGTCACCGGTATGCTGGTGTCACTGTAGAAGAACGCAGAATCATATGGCAGAACAGGTATATCCATTTCCTCATCCTATATGTATACCCCTCAAAACGGCATGAAGATCACGGCGTAGATCGATGCGGGGGCATCGCCGACGGCGCTCACGGCGTGCGGCACAATGGAGTTGTAATACATCGAATCGCCCGGCTGCAGCGTGACGCGCTTGTGGCCGTACAGCAGTTCGACCTCGCCGGAGACGACGATGATGAACTCCTCGCCTTCGTGCGAGGACACCATTTCCTCCTGGCCCGGATCGATCTGCACGAACAGCGGCTCCATGTGGCGGTCGGTTTTGCCGCGGCCCAGCGGGAAGTAGCGGTACGGACCCGGGGCCTCACCTTTGTGGTGGGCCACCTGCTGGGTGCGCTCTGCCGCCCGCACGATGAGCGGGTCTTCGCGGAACTGGTCGTCCATGAAGGTGCCCAGCCGCTGGCCCAGCGCGCGCGCCAGCTTCACCAGCACGCCCAGCGCGGGGTAGACTTCCTCCGCCTCAATGGCGCGCAGCAGCGTGACGTCGAGACCGGTGGCCTTCGCCAGCTCCTCCTGCGACATTTCCAGCCGCTCGCGAAATGCCACAATCCGCTTGCCCAGCAGATGTTCCATGGGTGCTCTCCTTCGGTGAAGTGGGGGACAATGATACGATATTGCGCATGAAAATTCGGCAATCAGCGTCAAGCTCCTTCTCATTCGTGAAAAAAGTGACAATATTAGCTTGAATGACAATATCTCAGATCTTTCGCTTCACTACCCCCTCTCCCAGGATTGGGAGAGGGGGGCAGGGGGTGAGGGCCGAATGAGGAAGCGAAATTCCTGTATATATGGGCGATACCATGGCGACCGGGCAGGGAATGTGGCGGTAATCGCGAATCATTTTCGCAGGGCCGGAGGTGTATCCGGCGGACGGAGCAGGCGATGACGGAAGGCATTGGACAGATCGGCGCGTATCGACGTTCGGCGCGCATCGACGCGCTGCGCGATATTGCCATGTCACGCGAGCGCAATGGGTTGTTGGCGTGGCGACATTACCGCTATCTGTCGGGGTGGATGGCCGCGACGGGTCAGCCGCTGCCGCTGCGCTATGCCGCCGGCCTGGCGGCGGTCATCGCGGGCATGCCGGTGCTGTTGCAGGACGGCGAGTTGATCGTCGGCGAGCACGACTGCCTGGACGCCGGGTGGAATTATTATCCGCCGTCGCCGGAGGCGATCGAGCGCGCCGCCGTCGCCCTCCCGCCGGCGCATGCGGCGCAACTGCGCGCGTGGATGGCGACTGATCCCTTCAGTGGCATGCGTCTTGCCCCCGTGGCGCCGACCCCGCGGGAGATGCAGGCGGCTATCGACCATGGCGTCATCGTGGTGTGGGGTGGCGATCTGAACCACAGCATCCGCGCGTATGAGAAAGTGCTGCGGCTGGGCTTCTCCGGCCTGCTGGCGGAGGTGGAGGCGGCGCTGGTCGCGCTGCCGCGCACCGATCCCGATGCCGCCGAACGCCGCGCGGCGCTGCTCACCGGGCAGCGGCTGTGTGCGGCCGCGATGTCGCTGGGCACTCGCCACGCCGCCGCCGCGCGGGAGCGCGCCGACATGTGCGACGAAGCCAATCAGCGCGCTGAGTGGCTGGAGATCGCCGCCATCTGTGACCGCGTGCCGGCGCAGCCCGCGCGCACCTTCCGCGAAGCGTTGCAAAGCCTGTGGTTCGCGCACATGCTCACCGCCTGGGAAGACGGCATCAACGCCAACGGCATCGGCCGCTTCGACCAGTTCATGTGGCCGTATCTGGAGGCGGATCTCGCCGCCGGGCGCCTTACCTGGGACGAAGCTGCCGAATTGCTGGCTGCACTCTGGACCAAACTATACCTGCCGTATGACGTGCAGCAGATGATGATCGGCGGACAGACGACGGACGGGCGCGACGCGGTGAATCCGCTGAGCTACCTCGTCCTCGACGTCACCGCCGGCATGGATTTCGTGCGCTGCCTCTCAGCACGGTTGCACCGCGGCAGCCCGCGGGCGTTCGTCGAGCGCTGCGTGGAGCTGGTGGCGCAAGGCGGAGGCATCCCCTTTTTCTTCAACGATGAAGCGCTGGTGCCGGCGCTGGAGGACAAAGGCATCCCCGTGGCGGACGCCCGCGACTACGCCGCCATCGGCTGCATTGAGATCACCATTCCCGGCAAAGCCTGCCCGCATGCGGTGAGCCACTGGGTGAACCTGCCGAAATGCCTGGAACTGGCACTCAACGACGGCCGCGACCTGCTGGACGACGCGCCACTCGGCCCGCGCACCGGCACGCTGGCGGAGTTCCGCGGCATGGACGACGTGTTGGCAGCCTATGAGACACAGGTGCGCCATTTCGTCGAGTGGGCGGTCTACGGCTCTAACGCCATCGAGCTGGCGCACCGCGCGCAGTACCGGCTGCCGTACCTGTCGCTGCTCACCGATGACTGCGTGGCGCGGGGTCGCGACATCGTGGAGGGCGGCGCCCGCTATAACTACCACTCCAGCGCGGCAATGGGCATCCCCAACGTGGCGGACAGCCTGGCGGCGCTGGGGTTGGCCGTCTTCACAGAGAGGAAAGTCACCCCTGCCGAGATGCTGGATGCACTGCGGAGGAATTTCGATGACCGCGACGACCTGCGCCAGTATCTGCGCCATCGCCTGCCGAAATACGGCAACGACGAAGCGCTGCCGGATGGCTACGCCGCGCGTGTTACCCGGCACTACTGCGAGCTGCTCGGGAGTTATCGGACGCCCAGCGGCGGCACCTTCTTTTGTCATCTGTTCACCTTCACGCTGATGCTCCCCTATGGCAAGCTCACCGGGGCGTCGCCGGACGGCCGGCTGGCGGGGGAGCCGCTCGCGTATAGCCTCTCGCCGGTACAGGGGCGCGACCGCGAAGGGCTCACCGCCGTCGTCTCCTCGCTGGCGCGCCTGCCGCACCATCTGGCGGCGGCCAGTGGCTCGGCAATCCTGGAGGCCGACCCGACGCTGTTGCAGGGCGAAGGCCGGAAAGCCTTCACCGACCTGCTGGTGACCGCCATTGACCAGGGGGTGGGGCAGTTGCAGTTCAATGTCGTCAGCGCCGACACCCTCCGCGCCGCCCAGCGAGAGCCCGACCGCCACCGCAATCTGAATGTGCGCGTTTCCGGGTTCAGCCAGCAGTTCCTGCTGCTCGACGGCGAAATGCAGGAGCATATCATCGCGCGCACGAAACATCAACAATAACCGATCGCCAAATGAAGCGCAAAGCGTAGAGATATGCGTATGATCCGACATCGACGCAATACTTCTGTCATGTTCCCTCTCCCAGTATTGGGAGAGGGGCAGGGGTGAGGGCGCGCGCGGGAGCGCGCAACGATACAATACACTTGAGGATATCATGAGTACCAACAATACATTACTTCCGACTCCACCGATGGGGTGGAACAGTTTTACCGGATACGGCATCACCGTGCGCGAGGACGAGGTGCTGGCGCACGCGGGGTTTATGGCGGAGCGGCTGGCAAGATACGGGTGGGAATACGTCGTGGTGGACGGCATGTGGTATGCCGACACCGGGCCGCTGCCCGGCGAGGCGCCGTGGGAGCCGGAGCCCTTCCCGCTGGACGACTACGGGCGCCTGCAGCCGAACCGGCACAAGTTCCCCACAGCGGCAGGTGGGGTGGGGTTGGCGCCGCTGGGCGAGGCGATCCACGCGCTGGGATTGAAATTCGGCCTGCACATCATGCGCGGCATCCCGCGGCTGGCGGTAGAGCGGAACCTGCCCATCCTCGGCACGCCGTATACTGCCGCCGACATCGCCGACCGGGAGAATATCTGCCCGTGGTATGATGGCATGTATGGGGTGGATATGACGCATCCTGGCGGACAGGCGTATTACGACGCGCTCATCGCGCAATACGCGGCGTGGGGCGTGGATTACCTGAAGGCGGACGACTGCGGCCACGTGCCGTACCAGGCGGCGGAGATCGAAGGCATCGCCCGCGCCATCGCACGGTGCGGGCGGTCGATCGTGCTGAGCCTGTCCATCGGTGACGAAAAATCCACCCTCTACGCGGAGCATCGCAAACGGCACGCCGAGTTGTGGCGCATCGGGCCGGACTTGCACGACGACTGGGCGCAGGTGCGCGCGACGTTTGAGTTCCTGCCGCGCTGGATGCCACACATCGGGCCGGGCCACTGGGCCGATCCGGACATGCTGCCGCTGGGCACGCTGCACCTGCGCAAGTGGCGGGCATCGGACTGCGATCCGCACCCGACGAAGCTGACGCGCGACGAGCAGCGGCTGCTGATGACGCTGTGGTGCATCAGCCGCTCGCCGCTGATGTTTGCCGGCGACCTGCTGAGTTGCAACGACTGGACGATGAGCCTGCTCACCAATGCCGAGGTGCTGGCGGTGAACCAGCGCAGCACCAACAACCGGGAAATCTTCCGCGATCACGAAGTTTTTGCCTGGATGGCCGACGATCCGAACGCCGATGCGCGCTACCTGGCGCTCTTCAACCTGGGGGACGTGGAGCGGACAGGCGCGTTGCCCTTCGCCGAGATTGGCTTGCCGCGCAGCCGGTCTCGCGAGTTGTGGTCCGGGCAGGACAACGAGGCGGGCGATGTCCTGCGCACCACGCTCGCGCCGCACGCGGCGGCGCTGTATCGCCTGCAACCGGCATAGTCGCGAAAAATCGCGGACGGTTACAGGAAATCGGCGAACGCCGTCGAATGTAATCTGGTCAGACGGCTCGCTACGGGCCGTCGCGTTTCTCACGGAAATTCCATTTGTTGGCGAAAGCCGTTGTTGAGGAGGTTTGCATGTCTCTGACCAATGCCCCGCAGGTCAAGTTGGCGGTTGTCGGCGTGAGCCGCGATTGTTTTCCCATCGAGCTGACGCGCAAGCGGTTGGCGAAGCTAATGGACGCGCTGCAGGCGCAGGGCGTCGCGGCGACGGCCTGCTCGGTGGTGATCGAGAGCGAAGCCGACGCGCTGAAGGCGCTTGACGCAGTGAAGGCGCAAGGCGCCAACGCTGCCGTCGTCTACCTGGGCAACTTCGGCCCCGAAGGCCCAATGACGATCTTCGCCCAGCGCTTCGGCGGCCCGGTGATGTTCTGCGCGGCGGCGGAAGAGACGAAGGCTGGCCTGGTCGACGACCGCGGCGACGCCTATTGCGGCATGCTGAATGCCTCCTACAATATCGCGCTGCGCAACCTGACCGCCTATATCCCGCAGATGCCGGTGGGCGTGCCGGAGGAATTGGCGCCGAAAATCGCGCACTTTGTCACCGTCGCCCGCATGGTCATCGGCGTGCAGGCGCTAAAAGTCTTCGCCTTTGGCCCGCGCCCGCAGGACTTTTATGCCTGCAACGCCCCCATCAAGCCGCTCTACAACATGGGCGTCGAGGTGATGGAGAACAGCGAACTCGATCTGTGGGTGCTCTTCAATGCCGTCGACCCGAACGATAAGGAAGTCGCCGCCATCGCCGCCGACATGGCGAAAGAGTTGGGCGTCGGCAATGCCTATCCCGACCTGCTGCCCAAGCTGGCGCGCTTCGAACTGGCGCTGACCCGTTTCGCGGAGGCCAACCTCGGCTCGCGCCAGTATGCCGTCTTCGCCGACAAGTGCTGGCCGGCGTTCGAGAAAGCGTTCGGCTTCGTGCCGTGCTACGTCAACTCCCGCCTTTCCACCCGCGGCATGCCCGTCGCCTGTGAAGTCGATATCTACGGCGCGTTGAGCGAATACCTCTGCTACCTGAGCAGCCAGGTGCCGGCTACGCTGCTGGACATCAACAACACCGTGCCGAATGATCTCATCGCCGACGGCTTCGACCTGAAAGGCGCCAGCCGCGCCGACCTGTTCATGGGCTTCCACTGCGGCAACACCCCGAGCTGCTGCATGAAGAACTGTTCGATGAAATACCAGCTCATCATGAACCGGCTGATGGAATCCGGTGGAACGCCGGACATCACCCGCGGCACGCTGGAAGGCCAGCTCATGCCCGGCGCCACCACCTTCTTCCGCGTGCAGGGCAACGCCGAAGGGCAACTGGTGAGCTACGTCGCTGAAGGCCACATCCTTGACGTCGACCCGATGAGCTTCGGCGGCATCGGCGTCTTCGCCATCCCGCAGTTCGCGCGCTTCTATCGCCACGTGCTCATCGGCAAGCGCTTTCCGCACCACGGCGCGGTGGCCTTCTCCCACGTCGGCCAGGCGCTCTTCGACGCCGTGCAAATGCTCGGTGTGACGGACATCAACGTCCCGCTGCCCTGCAGCATGTGGTATCCCGGCGAAAACCCGTTTGCGATGGGCTGCCGGAAATAAATATTCGGCCTGACCGGTAGTCGGCCCCCATCCCTGTCCCTTCCCCCGTGCCTTCGGGCACAGGGGAAGGGTGAATAGATAGGACTCCCTTCCCTTGTGCCCGCAGCGCAGCGGAGGGCACGGGGGAAGGGCCGGGGATGGGGGCCGATAATACAATCGGATGGATATTTGTTGCAGCTTCCGCTGCAACGATTACAGCACCGCAATGCATCTATCATTCCCCTCTCCCAGTATTGGGAGAGGGGGTAGAGGTGAGGGCGCGCGCGGGAGCGCGCAACGATGACAGATTCACTGCGGTCAATTACTGTTACAGACGCGGTCATTGATTGCGCATACCGATCACGGCACATGACGATCACCATCCTGCGTGTGGCATCGTCAATGACCGCGTCCCGGAATGACGTCTCAATGTCCGTCTCTGTTAACGAGTTGGAGAGGGAAACAACCATGCCGCAATATACGATCGGTCTTGATTACGGCACCAATTCGGTGCGCGCGCTGCTGGTGGACGTGGCCGGCGGGGCGGAGATCGCCACCAGCGTGTATAACTACCCGCACGGCGAGATGGGCATCCTGCTCGACCCGCGCGATCCGGACGTGGCGCGACAGCACCCGCGGGATTACCTGGACGGCGCGGTGGCGGTGATCACCGACGTGCTGGCGCAGGCTAAAGCTATCGCCGGTTTCGACGCGAGCCAGGTCATCGGCATGGGGGTGGATACCACCGGCTCCACGCCGATCCCGGTGGACGCCACCGGTACGCCGCTGGCGCTGACGCCCGCCTTCGCCGACCAACTGGGGGCGATGGCCTACCTGTGGAAGGACCACACCGGTCACGCGGAGGCGGTGGAGATCACCGCGAAGGCCGCCGAGATGCGCCCACAGTTCCTGGCGAAGTGCGGCGGCACCTACAGTGCCGAGTGGTTCTGGGCGAAGATCCTCCGCTGCAAGCGCGCCAACCCGGACGTCTTTGACGCCGCGTATACCTGGGTCGAGCATGCCGACTGGCTGCCGGCGGTGCTGTGCGGCACCGACGCGCCGGCCGCCGTGAAGCGCGGCATCTGCGCCGCCGGGCACAAGGCGATGTTCCATCCCTCATGGGGCGGCTATCCCGATGCCGAGTTCCTCGCGGCGCTGGATCCGGCGCTGGTGCGCGTCCGCGAATCGCTGCCGAACGTCGCCTACGCCGTGGGCGAGGCGGCGGGCACGCTCAGCGCGGAATGGGCGAGTAAAACCGGCCTGCCGGCGGGCATCCCCGTGTCGGTGGGCGCCTTCGACGCGCACCTGGGCGGCGTGGGCAGCGGCATCGAGCCGGGCGTGCTGGTGAAGATCATTGGCACCTCCACCTGCGATATGATGGTGGCCCCGCTGGACGCCAACCTGCCCGACATCCCCGGCCTCTGCGGCATCGTGCCAGAGTCGATCCTGCCGGGCTGCTACGGGCTGGAAGCCGGGCAGTCGGCGGTGGGCGACATCTTCAACTGGTTCGTCAACTACGTGCAGCCGGGTGGGCAGGGCCATATTGAGCTGACCGAGGGCGCGGCGAAGCTGGCTCCCGGCGAGAGCGGCCTGCTGGCGCTCGACTGGCACAACGGCAACCGCACCATCCTCGTCGACCAGCGCCTCACCGGCCTGGTACTCGGTCTCACCCTGCAGACGAACCCGGCCGAACTATTTCGCGCGTGGGTGGAAGCCACCGCTTTCGGTGCGCGCATCATTATGGAGCGCTTCGAAGAGTATGGCATGACGGTGGAGAAGATCATTAACTGCGGCGGCATCTCCGCGAAGAACCCGCTGGTGATGCAGATCTACGCCGACATCATGGGCCGCCCACTGGCCATCTCGCGCAGCACGCAGACCTGCGCGCTGGGCGCGGCCATCGCCGGCGCCGTGGCCGCCGGCGCCTACGCCACCTTTGGCGATGCGACCGCGGTGATGACCGGTGTGCAGGAGCGCATCTTCACCCCCATCCCGGAAAACCAGGCCGTCTACAACAAGCTCTTCGCCCTCTACAAGCGCGTCCACGACGCCTTCGGCGTGAAGGGTGCCGACGATATGAGCGACGTGATGAAAGCCCTGCTGGCGATTCGCGATGAGACGCGGAGCGCAACGGTGGTCTGAATCACTGAAGCATGAACACCAAGCGCCCATCCTGATATCAGGGTGGGCGCTTTTCGTATATGGCAGCGAGTCTGGAAGCCGACGCGAGTCGCGACGAGGGGAAGTATTGTAGTGAAGCTGTTACCGAACGTTGTTGCTCTTAGTAGCGGTGCTGTGCAGCGCCGCTACTAAGAGCAACAACGTTCGAGAACCCTTCAGGTTGTCGGCGCGGCTCGCGCCGGCTTCCAGACTCGCTGCTCTACTCACACCGCTACTCTATTCGAGCTTATCATCCTCCCCGCCGGTCCACCAGCAGAGGTCGCGGAGGAGGAGGGGCCAGGCTTCCCATTGCCAGAACGGTGTTTGCCCGGCGGCGGGCGCCCCCAGCGGTGTGAGGGCGACGCAGGCGACGCGTCCCTTGCCGTAGGCGCCGAGCACGACGGCGGGCGTTTTGTCGACGGTGAGGATAGTCTTCGCGCCGTCGCGGGGGATGATGGTATTCAGGAAGTAACACTTCGGCGCGGCGGAGAGATCAAGCAACTCGGTGACGGGGTGCGCCGCGCCCATCTGCAGCGTGCCGCCGGCAGGCAGGTGCTTCAGCGGGGGCAAGTCGCCGTCGGGGAAGGTGACAGGCAGCAGTTCATCGAGCAGCGACCCGCGGAAGCCGCCGCGCTCAAACGTCTTGTGCCCGCCGAGAATGAGCAGCCCGCCGCCGCGTGCGACAAAATCGGCCAGCAACCGCTTCTGCCGCAGGCTCATGCCCGTCACGTCCACGTCGCAGAAGATGACGAGGTGTTTGGTGAAGAGCCCGTCGGCCGTCTCGGGGAAGCCGGGGAAGGCCTGGGCGTTCACTTTTTGCACCCACACCGGGGTGATTTTCGCATTGTAATGCGACAGATGCAGCGCCTGCGCGATGCGAAACTCGTCGTAATACGGCCCGGCCACCAGCAGCGTGGTGAATTCATACGGCTTTTTCACCTGCACCTCGGGCGGCACGGCGCCATCGCTGCCGGGATAGATGTCGAGGAGTTGGGCGTCGGTGAAGTGCTGTAGCGGGAAGGTGCGCACGGAATCCACCGTGAAGGGCTGGTTGCCTTCGGTGCGTATGCGGAAAGACCAGTAGCCGGGCGTGCGCAGCACGAAGTCGACGGTGAAATCCTGCCAGACATTCGGCGCCTTGAACACTGACGGGAGGAGCGGCAGGTCGGCGCGGCCAGAGGCGAATTGCGAGTCGATGTCGATGCCGCCGGCGACTTCTTTCCGCATGTTGTCCGCCACCTTGCAGCGGATAATGGCGCGGTACAGTCCCGGGCGCGGATTCGTCATATACGGCGAGTGGCACGTCCGGTTGCGGCTACCGACGTCCTTCGGGCTGCTGAGCACGGTGCCGAAGGTACTGTTTTTCTCGGTGATGATGGGGCTCCACTTGCCGCCGGCGTAGTTGAGAGTGGCGAGGTTGGGCATGTAGACGCGCGAGGTGCTCCACCCGCCGTCCACGATGCGCTCGGGGGGCTTCAGCGCCCACTCCGGCGTGGCGGGAGCGGTATACGCGCGAAGTTGAATGCCGTCCAGCCACAGCGCGGAGGGGATATTCGTGCCTGTCTCCGCTTTGCTGTGGTTGTTGAAGCCACAGGTGATGAACACCTGCGTCGCCGCCGCTGGGGCCGTGGCAAAATTGTCGCGCAGGTCCCACGGGCTCGGCTGGTAGGGGAAGGCCGGGCCGATATGGCGGCCCACCTGCTTGCCGGCGGCGTCCTGCCACTCCAGCGACATGTAGGCGTCCACGCCGCAGTATTTCCCTGGCTCGCCAAAACCCTCGCTGCGGAAGCCCACGGAGAAGAGATATACCGTGCCGGCGGTCACCGGGATGGCCTGCGAGCGCACCTGCAGCGCGGCGGTGTCGGGCAGTTCCAGCTTCAGCGCCTGCTTGCCCACCAGCACCACTTTCGCGTCGGCGCTCACCGTGCCGCCGGGCGGATTGGCCGTCCAACTCCAGTTGACCGGTCGTTCCACCTCGTCCAGCTTCTCAAAGCTGGCATTATCGGCGAGGTTGGGGCCGAAGGTCTGGGCGCAGAGCACGCCCATGGCCATGATCAATATCACTGTAATTCGGAGGTATTTCATCAGAACCTCGCTGTTCAACGTTACCGACTGTTTGTAGATCCCCTCGCCCGGTTCGGGGAAGGGGAGGGGATGGGGCCGATGACGCACCCTCAATACTGGCACACCACCATTTTATAGAAGATGACGCTGGGCACGGTCACCGATACCTTGCCGCCGGGCAGCAGTTTCATCGTCAGTGGAAGCTGCTGCATTTTCGCGTCGTCGTAGGGTTCCATCGGCTCGGCGGTCAACAGCCAGGCGGCTTTCGGGGCTTTGCCGTCGGCGGCGGCGCAGATCAGCTCGATATTGCGCACCGGCGGGCGCAGCTCGGAGCGGGGGTTGTCTTCCACGTCCTCGCTCTTCGGCGGGTTCACCAGGTTCACGATGAGCTGGCGGGCGCCGGCGGCGTCGCGGTTCCAGTAGACCATATCCTTCCACCACAGCGGCGCGGCGGCTTTCACCTCGACTTCGCCTTTGATGTCCGACAGCCAACGGCGCTGGTGGCCGTAATAGTATTCGCTGTAGCGGGTGGCCAGGCGGCCCAGGTTGCCGACGGACTGGCGGCTGTTGTAGTAACAGGTGAAGCGTCCGCCGGCGATGAGGCGGAAGAGGGTGGAGTAGATTTTATCCACCGGATAGTCGAGGCTGCCGCGGCGGAAGTCGAAGGGATTGTAGATGCCGCCCCACGCGTTGACCTGGTCGCCCCACGAAGTCATGCGGCGGGCATATACCGACCAGATATGGAACGGCGACGCCTTTTCCTGGTAGGTGCAGGGCAACTCGTCGAGCATCCAGCCGCCGCCGGCGCAGCGCTCCCGCATCGTCAGCAGCATCTCGGTGACTTCCTCCGGCGCGGCGAAATTGTAGCCGAAGGTGAAGTCAGGCAGCTCTTTTCGCACCAATTCTTTCACGCGCTTGACCGTCGCGGCGCTGATGCGATCGGCTTCGGCAGGGTCCTTCACGATCTCTTTCCCGCTGAAATCGTATTCGCCGGGATGCGTCTCCAGGTAGCGCACGTCCATGCGCACGCCTTTGAAACCCATCTCCTTGCCGCAGGCGATATACTGGCGGGCAACGTAATCCTGCACCGCGGGGATGGTGTGGTTCAGCACCGCCTGGAAGAAGATGCCGGGATATTTTTCCGGGTCAAAGTCAGGGTCGTCCTTGTGGCTGTAGAGGGCGCGGCGGCTCATGTCGTAGGTGCTCACCTCACCGGTGTGGTCGTAGGTGATCCAGTCGGGATGCTGCTGGAAGAAGCGGTAGCCGGCGTCCGCCCACACCGTGCCGTTGACGTAGGAGACCGGCCAGAAGCCGGCGGCGGTGAGCAGCGCGTTCTGCTGTTTGACCAGCGCTTTGCTGCGGAAGGCGATGCGTCCCTCGCCGCCGGGAAAGACGTCCTCCTTCGGCGCCAGGTCGGCGATGTCGCCGGGCGCCCAGGAGAAGAACTCCCAGTATTCGCTGCCTGGCGACAGTTTTATATGGAACCGCACTGCCCGGGCGCTGCGCGCGACGTTGGTCGGACTCACGTAGAAGATGGAATGCATGTCGCCGGCATAGACGCCGCTGCCAGGATCATAGCTGTTGCCGATGGAGAGCCATTGCGGGATGGTTGTCACCGCAAAGAGTTCGGAGGCGGTGTCGATGACGGTTCCGCCGACGCGCATCGTGACGGCAATCTCGCGGCCATATTCCTCAGGCCCCAGCGTCCACTCCGCTGTCGCGGCGCCCGTGCCGCCGGCATTCACCGTCAGCGGCTGGGTGAAGACGGGACGCGTGCCGGTCAAGCCCCAGCGCTCCTCGCCGGCCAGCGTCACGACGGCGTCGGCGGCGGTGGGGTTGGTGACGGAAACAGACACGCGCGCCTTCGCGCCCGGCGTGTAGCGCACCTTCGCCAGCGAGACGTCGGTGATGAACGGCGCGTCGAGTATTTGAGGGCGGATTTCCGCATAGTCCAGATACAACACGGGCTTCAGTTCTTTGTCAGTGACCCGCCACTTCATCAACAGCGAGGAAGAGCGGAATTTCGTGGGTTTGAGGCCGGTATCCATGAGAAAGCGGAGTTCGGTATACCCCTCCGGCTTCAGGTTGATGCCGTAGATGGGGTAGGCGGCGTAGAAGTCCCATCCCCCGGTGGTCATGTTATGCGCGGTGAGGGTGATCTCCATGCCGTCGGAAAGCGGCAGCATCTCCTCGCCGCGCACGAAGAGGGTGACGAGGTTTTTGCCGCACAGCGTCACCTCGCGCGTGTTCATCTCCACGTTGATGCTGGTGCTGCCCGTTTGGTGCGGAATGCGCAGCGCCTTGTTCGTCGACGACGCTTCATCTTCCACCATCTTCGCCCCGTAGCGCTGAGCGTAGGGTTTGTAGAGGGTGGATTCATCCTCCCAGCGCATGACGGCGAGCGCCGGCACCGCGAAGGCGCAGCAGAGCAGCAGCAGGATGCGAACCAACATGATAGCCTCCCGAAGTGGGGATACCAATGCTATTCGGCGGGACGGGAAGGAGTCCTGTTGGAATTGACGATTGATGAGGTGAAGCGTTAGAACGCTCGGTCAGTCGGCGCAGGCCGACTTCGTCTCTCCAGCCCGGATTTTGCTCAGAAACTGTTTTGGAAGTGGTCGTCGTCGGATTGCGGAGGATGGATCGTGGTTGGCAAGGCGGATGCGCGCGAGTGTATCGGGTGATACATGCCAGCGAATCCAACGCGGCCAGACGCGGTCCAGACCCGCAAGGCGGCGGCGACCACTTTCAAAACAGTTTCTCAGTGACAAAATATATCGCTATGTCAAGGGATGCGAGGCTTGATCCGCGCTGTTCATGTGTCTCCAAGTCGTCCCGTAACAACAAACGTTTGTCCACGCCGGTGGACAACTGGCCGAACGGCCCGGCAGGCGGGGATTTCAATCCCCGCATAAGACAAACATAGCGACATTCATTTGTCAGAGAGCATCATTCCGGGGAATCGATAATTGTGGATGCGCAGTGCCGCGTCACGCATACGCGTCAAATGCCGCCGAAACCTTCTCGCGGGAGGCTTCCGGCGCGGTGATGGTGCGGGTAGAGCCGCCGGCGATGTAGGCGCGCCCGCATTCGGGGCAGATGCCGGTCACGAGGACGACGTTTTGCGCGACGACGCGGCGGTGTTGCTGCTCGGCGCGGGCCTGCTCATTGGCGACGTGTTCGGCTTCATGCGCGCTGACGGCGGCGTAGGCGATGGCGGGGTTCACCGTGGTGGGCGTTTTGAAGGAGACGCCGGCGTCGGTGGAGATGTCGACGTAGGCGCGTGCGGCACAGGCCTGGCATGTGCCGGCCTGCGTGGCGCGCTGCGACTCTGTGATGCGGTTCCCCATGGACGGTGAAAAGACGGCGATCAGGGGTGACGCGGATTGTCCAACGGTGGAAACCATCGCCTTACCCTACCTTAATGATCGCTATTATACCTGTCATTTCCGCATTTGTAAAGAAGTTATAAAGATTTACACATATCTCACTCAAGCGAGCCTTTCCCCGCCCAACTTGGTGCAATCGGCGAAATTTCGTATAATATGGGTGCTTTGCATAACCTCCCACCGTGGAGGTTACTGCTGTCTCTGTTTCACACGCCATTGAGGAAAGGGTATGACGATGAGTTCTAGTATTTCCGCGCTGCAGCGCGCCCGCCGCGAATATGAACCGAAGCTGCCGAAGGCGCTGCGTTCCGGATCGGTGACGGTGGAGATCGGCGCGCCAACGGCGCCGGCGACGGATCAGGACGCGATCAAGGCGCTCTTCCCGAACACCTACGGCCAGCCGGAAGTGAAACTGGTCGAGGGCGCGGGCACGCTGGCAACGCATGCGCTGCGCGTGGGCGTGGTGCTGTCCGGCGGGCAGGCGCCCGGCGGGCACAACGTCATCGCCGGCCTGTTTGACGCGCTGAAGGCGGCGAACGCCGACTCCGTGCTCTTCGGCTTCCTCAAAGGCCCCAAAGGGATTATCGACGGCAAGTATGTCGAAATCACCGCTGAACTGGTGGACGAATACCGCAACACCGGCGGCTTCAGCATGATTATGAGCGGCCGCGATAAAATCGAGAAGCCCGAGCACCTGGCCGCCTGCTTGAGCAATTTTCAGGCGATGAAGCTGGACGGCCTGCTGGTGGTGGGCGGCGACGACTCCAACACCAACGCCGCGCTGCTGGCCGAGTACCTCAGCGCCCAGGGCAGCACCACCCGCGTTATTGGCGTGCCGAAGACCATCGACGGCGACATGAAAAACGGGCAGATCGAGGCCTCCTTCGGCTTCGACACCGCGGCGAAAACCTACGCCGAATTGATCGGCAACATCTGCCGCGACGCGCAGTCCGCGGTGAAATACTGGCACTTCGTGCGCCTGATGGGCCGCGCCGCCAGCCACGTGGCGCTGGAATGCGCGCTGCTCACCCAGCCGAACATTTGCCTCATCTCCGAGGAAATCCAGGAGAAAGGCACCACGCTGGAAGCGATCGTCGACGGTATCGTCGACGTGATCGTGCAGCGCGCGAAGGCGAAGAAGAACTACGGCATCCTGCTGGTGCCGGAAGGCCTGCCGGAATTCATCTCCGACATCAAGGCGCTCATCGAAGAGCTGAGCACCATCCTCGGCGAGCACGACGACTACGTGAGAAGCCTGGACAGCCATGCCGAGCGCTTCCAGTTCGTCAGCGGCCGGCTGTCCGATCACAGCTCGCACGTCTACAGCAAGCTGCCCGTCGACATCCAGGGCGTGCTGCTGCGCCGCGACAAGCACGGCAACGTGCCGCTCTCCCAGGTGGAGACCGAGCGCCTGCTCATCGACCTCGTCTCCGACAAAATTCGCCTGCTGAAGAGCGAAGGCCAGGCCGCCGAGGTGAACTTCACCCCGCTGGGGCACTTCTTCGGCTACGAAGGCCGCTGCGCCTTCCCGACGAATTTCGACGCGGACTACTGCTACTCGCTCGGCTATGCCGCCGCGATGCTCATTCGCGCCGGCCTCACCGGCTACACGGTGAACGTGCAGGGGCTCATCGGCTGCGGCGACGAGTGGGTGGCCGGCGGCACGCCGGTGACGATGATGCTGAACATGGAACGCCGTAGCGGCAAGTCGGTGCCGGTCATCAAAAAGGCGCTGGTCGAGCTGGACGGCGCGCCGTTCTCGTATTTCGCCGCGCACCGCGATGACTGGGCGGTGGACGACCAGTATGTCTTCCCCGGCGCCATCCAGTACTACGGCCCCGCCGAGGTGTGCGACGCCCCGACGAAGACCCTGCAGCTTGAAAAAGGCAAAAAGTGCTGCTGCTGCAAGAAATAAGCCGCGGAACCTGCTAAACGAAACGACCGCGCGCTGCCAATGTGCAGCGCGCGGTTTTGCGTGGTCAGCACTACGGATTCGTCCGCTGCGCGTGAATCAGCGCCGCCGGCATGGGGGCCAGCGGGCGGGGGAAGTTGATGCGGATGTGGGTGACGCGCTCCAGGGCCATGTCCGCCCAGGCAGGCAGCGGGATGGCGTCACTGGCGGGAAAGCCCATGGGCGGGATAGGCTGCCAGGGGCCGTCTTTCACGCGGATTTCAGCGAAGACGCTCTCGCCGCCGACGACGGTGCATGGGCGCAGGTAGTCGCGATAGAGCGGGGCCACGCCCTCCCACGACGGCGCGCGGGCGTCCAGCGGGCCGACCACCATCCACTGCGTCAGGTGGCGGGCGTTGATCATCTCCGGCGACATGGCGTGGCCTTTGGGGATGATCTGGAAGCCGCCGAGTTGGCCGCGGGGCGAGACGGAGATGCAGATGACGCCGCTGTGGTTGGCGCGCAACGCGCCGGTGTCGGCGTACTGGCTGCCGTAAAAACGGCCGATCCCCACCACCGGCTGCAGCACCTGTCCGATGACCTTCTCGCGGTCTTCCCAGTCTACCTCGGTGATAAGGCCGCTGAAGCGGTTCTCGAAGACGAGTGCCTTCGGCAGGTCCAGCGGCACCAGCACGCGCAGCACCAGCACGTCGCCCACCCGTGGCGCGTAAGCCTTCGGCAATGGTATCAGCTCGTTGTTCTGCTCCAGCGCGATGGGATTGCCGGGGGCGGGCGACCAGAACCCGCCGAAGGGGCCGGTGCCGCCGGGAATGTCGGTGAAGATGCCGGAATTTTTGGTGACGAAAGACTGCAGGCGCATGCCGGCGTCGGTCATCAGCTCTTTCGGGCACAGGGAGAAGAGGAAATCCTCACCCTTGTCACCGTGGCCGGTGCAGATGTGGATGCTGTTCACCGCCGAGGCGGCGACGGCGCCGGGCGTGGCCCACTTGCCGGCGGTATACCCGCGGTCGGCCAGCGCGTTGGCGGGCACCTGCACCGAACCTAGCATCTCCCAGGTTTTGCCTTCGTCGCGCGAGCCGGTGATGAGCCCGCCGACGGTGTTGATGACGCGGATGCGGCACAGCTCCTGGCGAGTGCTGGTCTGGTGCGGGAGAATTTCCGGCGAGGGGCCGCGCGCCCATTCGGGCGTGGGTTTGGGGGAATCATCGGCGCACACCCCACCGATGCAGGCGATTATCAGCAGCCATACGCACCAACCGGCGCGCGACAACGACCCGTGCATGACGCATCCTCGCGAATGAAATGGATAAAATACCTTCCGCACGTCCCGGGAAGGGGCATCTCCGGTACGACTCATCATACCGGAGATGCCGGTGATTGTCGAGTATGCCGCCGCCGGCTGCCTACATCGAGCTCTCGTCCGCCGATGGGCCGTAGATCGACGGCACCGGCACGTCGTTGAGGCGCAGGTAGACGCCGAGTTGGGCGCGATGATGCACGGCGTGGCTGAAAATCATCATGCGCAGCACGCCGACGCGCGGCATGGTGAAAAAGGTCTTCTCGCCGGCGCGCAGCGTCCACGGCGTCAGCAGTTGCTCATCGGTGGCGGCACTGAGCGCGTCGCGGAAGGCGGCCAGGTTCGTCTCGAAATTGGCAAGGATCTCGGCGGGCGTGTCGGGGATGGCGGTGCGCTGGTGCATCTCCGGCGACGCCAGGTCCAGCTCGGTGCTGGCCAGCGTCATCGCGCCCCAGGTGGCGATATTCGCCAGGTGGGCGGCCAGCCAGCCCATGGTGGCGGATTTCGCGTGCGGCTGCCAGTCCAGCCTGTCGGCGGGCACACGCCGCAGCGTTTCGCGGGTGCTCTCGGCCTCAAATTGCATCTCCATCAGCAAACTCTCACGCAGAGCCATTGGATACCTCCTTTTGTATTGTTCACCGTTCCATTGATACCCCTCTTTTTCGGCGTTTTCCTGCCAAACAAGTTAAGATGAGAAGGTATTTTTTCGTCCGGCGGGCAATACAGGGGGTAACACCTGTGAGGAGCCAGCGATGCCTGCATTCACCACCTTCGTCTGCTACCCGAACCTGCTGCCCTTCGAGCCCACCGACGACGCCGTCGACCGCTTCATGGCCACCATGGCACAGGCGGGCATCACCCATGTGCAGGTGAACCACCTGCCCGACCTGATGCACCCGGAGACGATCAGCCAGCCGGATAACTTCTACCTCAGCTTCGCCAATTTCGGGCCGCCGCTCGATCTATTCGTCGCCAGCGCACTGAATCGCGGACTCTACCCCGAGCTATACCTGGAGCGCAACCGCCGCTGTCTGCTGCGCTTCGCGGCGGCGGCGCGTCAGCACGGCATCACGCCCATGCTCTACCTGTGCGAGCCGCGCTTCGTGCCCGAGCGCTTCTTCCAAAAGCACCCCACGCTGCGCGGGCCGCGGGTGGATAACCCCACCTGCAGCACGCGGCCGCTCTACGCGCTGTGTACCGACCTGGCGGAGGTGCAGGCGCACTACCGCGAGATGATGGCGACGATGATGGCGCTGGCGCCCGACCTGGCGATGGCCAGCATCTTCACCAGCGACAGCGGCAGCGGCTTCGACTACAACCCGGACACCTACGCCGGGCCCAACGGCGCGGGCTTCAACCGGCGCTACCCCATCGAGCGGCGGGCGATGAATTTCCTCACGCTGCTGTTGGAGGAGGGGCGGAAGGTGAACCCCGAGTTCAGCGTCAACCTCACCTCCGGCTTCTCGCCCGAATTGCGCGCACGCATCCTCAAAATCGCCCCCGAGGGCGTGGTCGGCTCCGTTTATGGTCTCTATGACTGGGAAGGCGGGCTGGAGGAGCAGTGGGGGTATCACCAGGCGATGCGCGACCCGGCGTCACTGGACCGCGACGCGGCGCGGGCCGAGCGTTTCGCCGATATGCAAGCCCGCTTTGACGTGGCGGCGGCCGGCGGCAAATCGCCCATCGTGCACGCCGAATTGCCCACCTACGACTACCCGCGCCCGCTCCGCTACACGCCGCACCCCTTTGAAACGATCCGCCTCATGAAAGACAATGCCCGGCTGGGCGCTACACGGCTGTCGCTGTGGGGGCGCATCAGCCCGAAGGAGCTGGTGCCGTGGGATGCCAACATGGCGGCGCTGCGGGCGGCGAATGACGACATCACCGCCGACGCGGAGACGCTGGTGCGGCGCCTCACCGTCGCGTGGGCCGGCGAGGCGCACGCCGACGCGCTCTACGAGGCGTGGCGGCTGTGCGACCGCGCCATCACCACCCGGCCGCTGTGGGCACACTCGTTTACCGGCATGAAGGACGCGCTGCCCGGCCCGTTGGTGCCCGACCTGGAGCGCCTGGCGCCCGCAGAGCGCGCATACTACCGCACCACCATGCTTGACGACCTGGAGCGGACGAACGGCTTCGGCTATTACGTGCCGCACCAGGACGACGAAGCGGTGCGCGACTACGTGCTGCACACCCTCTACGAGAGCGAACTCTTTCCGGCGCTGGAACAGGCTATCGCCCTGCTGGAGGGGGTGCAGGCGACCGGCGACGCGGCGGCGGTGCTGGCGCACCAGCGCGACCACATCCGCTGCTTCCAGCTCTGGATGCGCTCCTCCTACAACTGGTTCGAGGCCGGCCGCTACATCGTGCCCGGCGCGGGGCAGGGCAGCGGGCGGCCGCTGCCCGCCATCATCGACGACGAAATCGCCGTTACCGAGGCGCTCATCGCCCTCCTCGACGGCTGCCACGAGCGTTTCCTCACCGCCTTCTACTCCGATGCCATGCCCGATATTCCCGGCCCCAGCTTCGTCAACCACCTCAAGCAGCGCATCGCCATCATGCAGCGCCACCGCGACGACGCCCCCGGCGTTCTCACCGCCCGCCTGGAAAAACTCCACGCCTACCTGCGCACCCTGGAACCCGACACCGAGTAAACCCTGGGAGCGCGGATTTCCAATCCGCATAACCCGCGGCCCACCCCTCAATGGGGTGGGCCGCGGGCAAACCGCCCCACCGCTCTGGCTGCCACCATGCGTTTGGGCTATAATAATCCCGAGGATACATGCATGAAGCAGATATTCAGCACGGAAACACACTCGCAGGCCTACCGCATTACCCACGGCATCGACGGCGCCCTCCTCGGCGGCGAAAAGGGGACGATTCGCTTCGAGGGAGAGCGGGTGATGGTGGAGTGGATAGGCACACTCTGGCCGAAGATACAGGATTTCGAGCGGACACCGCTCGGTATGTGGGTATTTGGCATAACCTGGCTGGTCGTCGTATTGTCGATTATATCTTTAAGTATTGTCATAACGCGACACCCCGCAACGTTTTTTGGGTTTCTCCTGCTCGTCAGTATCTTCCCGATTCTCAAGGATCTTCGACTTCGGCGATATCAGTTCTCGACAGCGAAGAGTTCTATTGTGAGTGTATTGCGAGACACGCGAGAGCTGATTATCGAAGCGCGAGGTGAACAAGGCATCCAGCAGATAATCTTCTACCCTGAAAGCCCCCTCGATGCGGAACGAATCGAAGGCTTGCTGTGTGGTGAGACATCCGGCGATGAGAGTGTATTCGACATCACTCTCGGATTAGATTTGCCAGCGAATGGATTGCATATATCATATAAAAATGGTCTTCGCTCTTCCGGTGCATCGGTCAAGCTTATCAGCAAACTAGGCTCAGTATGGCTAGAGGGATATCGGTATCAAGAGGATAAGAAACGAACACTTTTATTTACTGGTCTAATTCTCGGTGCGTATCTGTTAGTGTTCGGTTCAATGATCCTTGGCGCAGAAATTATCTCCTCGGGTCAAAACTGGTTGTTGGGATTGCTGATCATGATATGTGGCTTTGCCGGCTTTGCGGTGTGCATCAGTTCTGGTATGAAAAGTATTTCTGCGCAATACCACCCATACCAGGAAACCATCGAGCCTGACGGCATCCTCGACATGCGACGCTTCGAACAAAAGATCACCTTTCTGCTGCGGTGTGCGGATGGACAGTGGCACCGTGCGCTCCTCGCGGCTGAAAAAGATGATGCCGATGCTGTCTGGCAGGTATTGAATGCCCCGGAGAACCAACAGGATCACGTATATCAACTGCATGTGCCACCGTATCAGCCCATCGATCTGTCCGGCTTCTTCGGCCACGGCACCGCCACCGTCGACGGCAGCGCCATCATCCTCACCGGCAAGCGCATGGATACCGCCTTGACCGGGCGCGGCGTGTTGATCGTCACGATAATCGCCGGTATCTTCCTTGCCTTTCTCGCGGATAAGCTGCTGTCGATCTACCTGCCGGATACCGATCTCGCCTTCCACATCATCATCCCCACCATCACCGCGGTTGGCATGGCCTTGCTGCTGCGCATGCTCATCAACATGGTCCTCCCCTTCTGCTTCGGCCGCGAGGTGAGATTCATGCGTTATGACTTGCTGGAGTGCCGCCGCATCGGCCGGCAACTGCTGCTGCGGGTGATGGGGGTGGACGGGCAGGAGGCGCGCTACAGCTTCCTGGTGGCCGACGAGGACGGCGCGACCGACCTTGAACGCCAACTTCACGCCTGATTCCGAATCAAACAAATCCTGCACTCCTTCAAATCAAGGTTCTGATAATACCCAAACATATGCTTGACAACAACCGTTAAATCTGCAATACTGCCACCAGTATTGGGAACGCCGGTGTCCTCACCGGCATACGGGGTGAAAGTTTTAGCGCCATGACCGATCAATATGGGCGGGCGAGTGTCCTCACGAGCCGACTCCGGGGGGATGTCTAATCCGTCGTGAGCACTCTATAGTAGAATACGACAGACCAAACATCCACCCGGAGTCGGCTCGTGAGGACACTCGCCCGCCCGGTGACTCGGCATCTTATACTTAGCTATAATAAATAAACTATCCATTACCGTCCCGCCGGCCACGGAACCTGGAATTGACTACCCCCTTTTTGGAAAAAAGTGTAAAAATGTGGGGGTAGTCGCCGGGGGGTAGTCATCCACCCCGGACGCTGGACTCTGGACTCTGGACGCAACACCGTGGGCACATCACGCGATCTACTGAAACGACTGGAGGCGCTGAACGGCGGGCCGCTGCGGTATTCGCCGCCGGCGGAGCCTATCGCGCCTCCTGACAAGGAAGAGCCGCCCGCCATCGTCTACCGGCGCGAGGTGCAGGCGTCGCGTCCGGCGTTGCCGCTGGTGACGGCCGGCGCGGCGACGGTGCTGGAGGAGGCGATCCCCGGCGCCGAGACGGCGCGGGCGCCCCACGGCACCGCCTACACCATCACCACCGAGCTGGACGCTTTTGGCAGCCACTGGCTGCCGCTGCGGACGGCGTTCCCCGATGTCGTGTCCGGTGCGGCGCTGCAGGCGAGGTTGCTGACGCGCTGCCGGGCGGAGGGCATCCGCGCCGAGGAATTGCTCTTCGTGACCTGGAGACCACCGGGCTGGCGCATTCGCCGCTCTTCCTCATCGGCGCCATGACCTGGGAGGGCGGCGACTTCGTCATCCGCCAGTACCTGGCCCGCCACTACGGCGAGGAGGCCGCCGCCACCGCGCTTTTCCTCGACCTGGCGGTCGATAAACGCCTGCTGGTGAGCTTCAATGGGAAAAGTTTTGACATCCCCTACGTGCGCACCCGCGCCGCCGCGTGCGCTGTGCCCTACGCGCTGGACGCCGCGCACCTCGACATGCTGCACGAGTGCCGCCGCGCCTGGAAGGGCCATGTGCCGAACTGCAAGCTGCAGACGCTGGAGCACTGCATCTGCGGCCGCCCCGCGCGCGTAGGTGACATCCCCGGTGCCGATATCCCGGAGGCCTACCACGCCTTCGTCCGCACCGGCCACGCCGGCCAACTGGCACAGATCATCCGCCACAACCTGATGGACCTGGTCACGCTGGCTGAGCTGATGGTTAAGCTGCCGGAGGAGTGACGGAAAGACAATAGTGACGGTGTGACAGGTTAATGCCTGATAACCCGAAGGGGTGTGTGATGATAGCCACGGGTGGAGCATGGCGGAACCCGTGGAATGTGTGACCGATCAAAACCAAAGCCCCGGCGGGGCGACAGACAAACCTGTCATCCCGCCGGGGCCGTTGTTCCTGACACTTACTTCCGCACCAGTCGCGCCGACATCACGCCTGCCGGCAGCGTCAGCTCCAGCGCGGCGCCTTTTTTGGCCAGCGTCACGCCCGGCTGGCCGTCGGCGACGGCCCATTTGCCGGGAAGGGTGAGTTCGAAGGCCGTCTGGCTGGCAGTCGTTTCCAGCAGCGCGAAGTCCAGGCCGATGCGCATGGTGGCCGGCTGGATGGCGGCGAGGCCGTACTCTTTGAAGGCCACGGACCCCGGATCGGACAGCACGAGCGCAAGGCCGCCGACGCGGTTCTGTACGATGCCCGCGGTGCCACTGAAGGCGGCGCCTTCCGCCTTGACGTCGGCCTTCGCCGGCGACAGGAAGCAGTAGTCCGTGCCGAAGGCGCCGGTGATCTTGATGACTGTGCCGTTGCCCAGGGTGGCGAAGGCGGGCGCGGGCTGGCCGGCCGCGCGCGGCACCATTGCCACAAAGTAGGCGCCGTCGCCGGGCAACTGCAGGTGCAGCAGGTCCTGGTACTCGGCGAAGTTGCCCCACACGCCGTAGGCGCCGGTGGTGTAGCCGTAGCGCAGCGTGTAGCGCGGGGTGGCCGTTGGGCTGGCGATGTAGTAGTCCAGGTCGGCGCCGAACTGGCCGACGGCCGTGAGCCGGTCGCCGTTCAACTCGCGCAGCGGCGCGGCTTTGGCGCCGGGTTTGTCGGCGAGGAACGCCTCGCGGTTGGCAGTCTCGGCGGCCGCGCCGATCTTCTCGGAGAGCGTCCAGAAATGCCACTGGTTGGGCTGCTTGCCGGTGACAGTGTCGCGCAGTACCAGGTAGGTGACGCCGCCGGGCACGTCATCCTTCGCCAGCAGCAGTTGGCGGTTCCAGTGCAGCGGCACGGCGCCGGCTTTCTCGCGATGCGGGAAGGCTGGCACGTCCTTTGGCATGAAGGCGTGGTATGCCCTGCTCTCGGTGATGTCGAAGTTGGCGCGGGCATAGTCGGCGCGCGCCTGCGGGGCGAAGGCCTGGCGCGTCACCGTGGTCGTGTACCAGGAGTCGGGCTGCACCGAGTTCGCCGGGTCCCAGTTCGTCGCCAGCGACACGCGGCTTTCCAGCAACGGCGTGGAGAGATCGGGGATGCGGTGGAAATTGCCGCCGATGGGCACGCCATTGGCGAACCATTTGGCGATGGTGCCGGTATCGGCCGGCCAGATTTCGCCATCGGCATTGCGGTGGTACTGCGCCACGAAGAGCAGGTAGTTCTCCGTGGGATCGCCCACGTGGTTGCGCAGCAGGTAGCCAAGATGGGGGAACTCTTCCGAGGCCCAGTCCGGGCGCTCGGTCGGCAGGCTGCGGTCCACGAGCATGTCGCACATGCCGGCGGTGCTATGCGAGAACATGCCGCTGAAGCCGCCTTCGCGCCAGGCCCACTGCATGCGGCGCGAGAAGGCCGGGTCGCTGGTCGCCATTGCCGCCGCCACCAGGCCGCTAAGGCCCCAGGTGTCGCCGCGGGTGCCGCGGCCATACGGCGCGCCGACGCGCGGGTGGTAGCCTTTGGCGTAGACATGGCGCAGCGGGTCCGGCGGAGTGAAGGTTTTCTCGTAGAAGTCGGCCATTGCCTTGAATTTCGGCTCCTTGAAGAAGTCGTGGAAATTGGCCTGGCGGGCGACAATAGCAAACTGCACGTAGTCAGCCCAGGAGACGCGGGCGTAATGGCTGCTTTCCGGCCACTGCCCGGCGTCGTCCACCACCTCCTGCAGCCAGTATTTTGCCCAGTCGATGGTGTATTGCGCCCACTTCCGGGCCTGCGGATTTTCACGGATGGCCAGCGACGCCACGCACAAGTTAGCCAGACGCGACACCGTCATGTTCGGGTTGCCGGAGATATACCCGCGCTCGTACGACCAGTGGGCCGGGCTGTCGACCATGTAGCAGAGGAAGACCATTTGCGCCTTGCGCAGCTTGCGCTCCTCGGGCGATAGTTGACCGGAGTCGATGAGCGCGTCATAGCGGGCTGCGGTATCCATGACCGCGCGCATCAGGTCCAGGTTGCCCAGCGCGTCGAGTTGCGCGCGCATTTTGTCCAGGTCCATGGCATCCTTATAGGCATTGCCGTTGCGCGCCGCGCCGGTGGCCAATTGCTGGGCAGTCATATAGAGGTAAGGGTGTCTGGCGTTTCCATCCGGCCAATCCAGCGGCAGGTCTTTCACGATGTTCAGCCGCGGGATGATGGCGTTGTGGAAATCCGTCACCTTGCAGCGGAAGGCTTCGACCAATAGATTGCCGTCGGCGCGAGCGCCGATAGCCCACTTGCGCTCCCCTTTGAGCAGGTTGACGCGCATATAGGCGCCGTTCGGATCGGCGTAGACGGGGATGCGCTTCGTCCACCAGCCGTTCCAGGAGATGGGTGGCATGCCGTCTCGCCATTTCGTGAAGTTTTTCCATGCGAAGTCGGCTTGCGGCTGCACCCAGGCGCCGGAATCGCGCACGGTGAGCACCAGTTCGCCGGGCGCCTGCGGCATCTTCAACCGCACGCCGGCCGGGCTATCCTGGAACCAGCCGTCGCCGGGCCAGGGGCTCAGGTAGAAGGCGGGGTCGGCGGATTTCGCGTCGAAGTTAAAGAGCACATCTTTCGCGTAGACGCGCGCGCCGGTGATCTTTGAGCCGCCGGTGACGTTGCCCAGGTGCAACTGAAAACCGTCGTCCGTGCTGTCCTTGCCGACGTGCATATCGACGAGCAGCGCGTAATCGCCGGCGTTGAGCTGGCAGGTGACGGTAAGAGTGTTGCCGTCGGCGTAGGTGTAGGTGGTCTCCACGCGGGCGAAAACCGGGCCGCCGGCAACGAGCTTGGACACATACGATTTGATGGCGGTTGGCCCATACAGCTTGCCGCCGCCGAACCACGCGCCATCAGCCTGGCGCATGGCCAGTACCGGCGCCGGCACCTGCGCGGACGCTGCCGGCGGGTCATACGTCTTCTCGCCGAGAAGCAGGCGGGCGCCGAAGCGGGCGGTGGAGCCCTCGACGGCGTTATCCCCGGGGACGATCTTCGGATCATCCGCAGGCATGCGCAGGCGCTCCTTCGCCTCCGGGCTGTAGGAGACCGTATACTTCTGCTCGGTCTGCGGCATCAGCTCGGGCACGACGAAGGACAGTTTCGCTGACTTCACGTTCTTATTCGGCCAATATTCGACTTGCGAAAGTTGCACCGGCATCTCGCCGGCGGGACCGGCCAGGGTGACCCCGCCTTCGATACATTGGCCGATCGGGAATTGCACCGGATAGGTCAGTAGCTCATTGGCCCAGCGGCGGTTGAGTTGTTCGCGCACGGTGATGGTCAGCTCACCGGCGATAACGGCGGAAATACTCATCAGCATCACCATCAGGAGAAAGATAGTACGCATAGACACCTCGATTGTTTACAGCGGCAGCACAACGCGGCCTTCGCCGGTGGAAAGACTGGTCTCGGCGGCTTCCAGGAAGGCGGCGATCTCGATGGATTCGGCGTTGTCGATGGGGGAAACGCCGGATTGCAGGAAGGGCACGACGAGTTGCAGCAACTTGTAGTAGTAGGGTGGCGTGCCCAGCGCGATGGCGGACTTGAGGCCATCGCTGGTGAGGGCGGCGGCGCCGAAACTCGTCCAGGCGCTGCGGGTGCCGCGCACGGAACCAATACGCCTGTCTTCCCATTCGCCGACCAGCAGGTCGTAGTGCTCGGTGTGGTGGGCGGTCACCGCGCGACAGCCGGCGCCCATGACGGAGAAGAGCATTTCAGCGCTGTGGATGCCGTACCAGAAGTAGGCGGGGTAGTCGTCGAGAATGCTCATCGGGCCAAAGGCTTCGCAGCCGAAGACTTCGACGTCTTTCGGCAGCATCTCGTCGAAGCCCACGGCATAGCGCAGCGAGGAGGCGCTCATCACCGGGGCGTGATGCTTGGCGGCGAGGGCGAAGATCGCCTTCGCGTCCTCGGCGCTGCAGGCCAGCGGCTTGTCGATGAAGACGGGCTTGCCGAACTGCGCCAGCACGGCGAACTGCTCCAGGTGCTGGCGGCCGTCGACGCTTTCCAGCAGGTAGCCGTCAAGCCCGGCCAGCGCGTCGAGGGAGTCGACGATCTCCATGTTGAAGCGCTCGCGCATTTCCTCGGTGATCTTCTCGATGCGCCCGCTGCTCACCGTGGTGGCCGTGCTGCCGCCGGGGAAGGCCTTCACCACGTGCGCGCCCGGCACATAGTAGGGGTTGTCCTCCTCCTGCAGCAATGCCGTGAACGCCGCGCAATGCGACGTGTCGAGTCCGATCATGCCCAGTTTCAGGGATTCAGCCATTGGTCGATCCTTTCAATATGCCGGCGCCGTGTGCGCGCCTCATACTATTTTGATGCACATATGGATGTGGAGTTGCGGCAGGGTGACGGTCAAAGTGCCTTCAGCATACTGCCAGTCGGCAGGGATGCCATCCGGTTCCAGGGTGACGGCGGCGGGTGCCTGGTCGAGACGAAGGTGGGCGGTGTAGGGGCCGACGACGGGGATTTCATCTACCCAGGTGTCGTCGGTGCCCAGTTTGGCTACGTCGCGGCCGGGATTCCCGTTGACGAAGTGCAGCAGCCACGCGCCGTCCTTACGTCGCAGTGAGACGTCGACCCAGGAGGGGGCGTCGGTGCGGAAGAGCGGTTGCGGGTCGAAGGTATCGACGATTTCGCGTAGCCAGCGGAGCATCTGCGGGTCGCCGAGGGTGCGGTATCGATCGAACAGCGCGGTGGCAATATGCACGATCCGTCCCCGGCCCACCTGGCGCGTGACTGCCGCCGGGAAGCCGGCCGGCTCGGGGTGCTCTTCGTCAAGCTGGCCATGCATGGGCCAGTTGTTCGGCAGGTTGCGCGTCTCCGGGTTCAGTTGATCCCAGGAGAGGTAGAGGGGATACAGCGAGTGGCCGCCGGTGAGGCGATCCCAGGGGGCGTCAATGCCGGTGGGCTCGTGGTGGGTGCGCAGGATGACGTGGCCGTCGGAGACGGCGGCGGCGCGCACGTCCGTCACGCCCAGCGCCTGTCGCAATATCGGCGAATTAATGGTGGCGCCGGTGGTAAGCAGCAGGCCGCCAAGTTCGACCCAGGCAACGAGCGCGCGCGCGGTAGCATCGTCCATCGCCGCCTGCTCGGGGATGACGACCAGCCGGTGCGGCATGTCGGCGGTGACGCCGGTTTCGTCCATTAGCTCGGGCGAGCGATGTAGCGCGGCCAGCGCTTTGTGCGCGCCTTCTACATTGCCGCCGCCGAAGGCGGGGGTGGCGGGATCGGTAATGACGATGGCGGTCCAGTCCACGGGGCGCGAATACAGGAAAACGTGCTCGCGCGCCTTCAGGAACTGCCGCACCTGTCGCGCCTTCTCCATGCGCGAGGGGACCAACGCGCCATCGCCGGTGGGATAGGTCCAATAGCCCACCGCGCCGCCGTTGGCGGCCACCGTGGCGGCTTCCTGCAGCATGCGGTCGAGGGTCTTCGTGCGGCTGCGGACGCCTTTGCGCACGTGGGTGAAGCTGGTGTCGCAGACGTAGGCGTCATACGGCACGCCCAGCGTATCGTACCAACGCATCATGCGCGCGATGTCATGCAGGCAGAAGAAGCCGGGGGAGAAAAAATCGCCGGAGCGCCAGTCGAAGGGGGCGAGAAATTCGCGACGGGGACTGACATTGCCGGCGCTGTAGGCGCAGTCGGGTTTCAGCGACTTCACTAAGCCGTTGAAGCGTTCGCGCCAGCGCGCGGTGACGCGGTTCCAGAATGTCGTGTATTCAGCGGAGAAATTGGCGCGTTGCTGCACGTCCGACCACGGTTCCGTCCAGCCCAGCTCTTCGCGGAAGCGGGCATGGCAGCGGTCGCAGTGGCAGGGCGCGGGCCAGTCGCCGTCTACCCAGATGCCGTCGGGATCGTAGCCTTCGATTAATTCGCGCAGGTGCACGGCGACCCATTCATCGAAGTAGCCGCTATGCGGGCAGTTGGCATAGGACGTGAATATCTGAAAATCATCGAAGTAGCGCTGCTCGGTGCCGTCGAGGTGGCGCATCCGCCAGTCCGGATTGCGCAGGCCGGCGATGCCGTCGAGGAGACCGCTGTAATAGAGGACGAGTTTCGTGCCGGTCTCGCGCGTCAACTCGCGGAAGAGTTTCGGCATGTCTTGCGCCAGCATGGTATGCGCGGTTTTCAGACGGCTGGGCCAGGTGGTGTAACCGCTGTGACCCTTGGCGTAGATGCAGATGTAGCCTAGTTCGAGGTCGCGCAGCACTGGCAACACATTATCGCGCGTCGCGCCTGATCCATACGGGCGGAACGGCACTTCGGTGTAATAATCCACCAGCAGGTTCATCATGCGGTCGGCGAGCCACGCTTTGGGGGAGTCGGTCATGGGTAATTTCCCTTCACGAGACGCGGAATCCGTGATAGGATGTGTCGTGATGTTCATATTCGCGACGTTCCCGCCGATCTCCTGCGGAAGAACGTGTTAAATGCCGAGGTTTTCGATGACACAGTTGACCACCTTGCCCCGCCGCCCCTGGATGCGCTTCGTGCTTTTGACAGCATTCCTCGCCCTGCTGGTGGGTGGGCTGTTTCCGGCGCGACTACTCGCCGGTATGCCGTACCCCGAAGCGCCTGAGAAGATGACGGCGATGCAGGCGGTGGTGCTGGGCGTGGTGGAAGGGGTGACCGAGTATCTGCCGGTCAGCTCCACCGGGCATCTGCTGCTGGCGAACCAGGTCCTGGGCATCGGCAAGACGGACACCGAGGAACAGGCGCTGGAATCATATATCATCATCATCCAGGGGGGGGCGATTCTCGCCGTGCTGCTGCTCTACTGGGGCCGGGTGAAGAAGATGCTGGCGGGCTTGTTCGGCAAAGATGTCGACGGGCGACGGCTGGCGATCAACACGATCATCGCCTTCCTGCCCGCCGCCGTAATCGGGCTCGCATTCGGTGATCAGATCAAGGCCGCGCTGTTCGGCACATGGCCGGTGGTGGCCGCGCTGCTCATCGGCGGGGTGGCAATTATCTTCTTCTCGCGCAAGCCACAGACGGGCGAAACGCCCGCCGGGCAGGCGCTTGAGGCGATGACCTGGAAGCAGGCGGTGGGCATCGGCCTGCTGCAGTGCGTAGCGATGTGGCCGGGCACCAGCCGCAGCCTGATGACGATCGTCGGCGGTCTGGTGGTGGGCCTCAGCGTGGCCGCCGCGGTAGAGTTTAGCTTCCTGCTTGGACTGGTCACCCTCGGTGCTGCGACGTTGTGGGATTTGATGAAGGGCGGCAAAGAGATCGTGGCCCAATTCGGCATTGTCAACCCGGTTATTGGCTTCATCGTCGCCGGCATCGCCGCGTTCGTCTCGGTGAAGTGGATGGTCGGCTACCTCAACAAGCACAGCCTGGCCGTCTTCGGGTGGTACCGCGTGGCGGTGGCGGGGATTTTCATCGTGTTGATTGTGATGGGGACGTTACGAGTGTAATACACTGGGAGCGCGGATTTTCAATCCGCACGCATGTCTACTTCGGTTGTATATACAGGGGTGAGGGGTGTGCGGATTGAAAATCCGCACACCCAGTGTTTATGCTTTTCCGTAGAGCGTTTCCAGCATGAACAACGCCGCCTGCTTATTCGGGATGCGGTCGCGGACAGCGCTGTCGAAGTCGGTCATGGCGAAGGCGGGCATGGCGGAGCCGACGCAGGAGGGGCAGCCGTCGAGGCAGCGGCACTCGCGGATGACGGTGAGCACGGTATGCATCATGGCATCGAGGGCGTCGAGGCAACGACGGGCGTAGCCCATGCCGCCGGGGTAGCGGTCATGGAAGAAGAGGGCGTCGCGGCCCAGGCAACTGGCATCGACCACGGCGCCGATATCCTGCTGATCGCACATCACAAAGATGGGCGCCACTTCCACCAGCACGTTAGCGATGCCGATGAGCGCCTCGCCCATGAGCATGCCGCGCTCGAGCATGGCGCGCACGAGATCGTCTGACGGGGCGAACCAGAAGGCGACGGTTTCCAGGCTCTGCGGCGGCAGTTCCAGCTTTTCATACCCCAGGCTGTCGCGCGAGTGGAACTTGATCTTTTTGAACATTGGCGTGGTGGTGGTCACCGTCACGTCGCCGAATCCGACGCGAGAGCCGCGCCAGTCGCTTTCCTCCTCCGTCTCGTCGATGCGAATCTGCGACGCCTGCACCGACTGGGTGTAGTAGTCGAGATCGCGGCGTTCGACATGGGCGATCTTCTGCTCCAGATCGAGGTTGTTGACGAAATAGGTGTCGGCGCCGTGCAGGTAGACGGCGTGGGTGAAGAGCTGGGTGAGCGCGCTGATCTCGTCCATGGTGCCAATGGTTTTCGCGCCGTCGGTGTCATCCTGGATGGTGTAAACGGGCCCGGCGATATTGCGCAGATTGACGGTGGACGACGGATACGCCGTGCTCGCCCAGTACCAGCGATGGTCGAACTCCTTTAGCAGCGCGTCCTCCTCCAGCAGCTCCAGCAGCACGGGCGTATATGGGCCGAACGACTCCGACTCCTCGGCGCGGAAGGGCAACTCGTGCGCGGCGCACTTCAGGTGGCCGACGGTGATGTGCGGGTTGTCGGGGTCCACCACCGCCTGCTCGGGGTTCTGGCGGAAGAGGTAGTCGGAATAGGTCATCAGGTACTGGTCGATGGGCGAGTTTTGCCCGATGAGCACCACTACCGCTTCCTCGTGCCCGCGACCGGCGCGGCCCGCCTGCTGCCACAGGCTGGCGATGGTGCCGGGGTAGCCGACCAGCAGGCAGGCGTCGAGGCTGCCGATGTCGATGCCCAGTTCCAGGGCGTTGGTACTGGCGATGCCGAGGATCTCCTTGTGGACCAGCCGGCGCTCGATCTCGCGGCGCTCCTCGGGCAGGTAACCGCCGCGGTAGGCGTGCACGGCGTCCGCCAGCTTGCGTGAGACATGGCGCAGCTTGTCGCGGGTGTGCTTGAAGAGCAGTTCAGCCGCCAGCCGAGTGCGCACGAAGGCGATGGTCTGCACGCCTTCCTGCACCAGCGCGGTCATCAGGTGTACCGCTTCCCACAGCGGGCTTTTGCGGTCGCCACCGACGCGCCACAGGTCCGGATTGCCGCGGGCGGCGGTGTCCAGCGGCGGCGGGTTCCACAGCACAAATTGCTTTGGCCCGCGGGGCGAGCCGTCGTTGTCCACCAGTGTCATCGGCACGCCGGTGATGCGCTCGGCGTGCTCGCGCGGGTTGGCGATGGTGGCGGAGCAGCAGATGAATTGCGGATTGGCGCCGTAGTGACAACAGATGCGGTGCAGCCGGCGCATGACATTCGCCAGGTGCGAGCCGAAGATGCCGCGATAGGCATGCACCTCGTCGATAACGATGTATTTGAGATGGGTGAAGAAGCGGTTCCAGCGGGCATGCTGCGGCAGGATGCCGGTATGCAGCATGTCCGGATTGGTGAGCAGCACGTTGGCGCCGTCGCGCAGCTTGCGGCGCAGGTTCTGCGGGGTATCGCCGTCATAGGCGCCGGCGAGGAACTCCACGCCCCGCTCGCGCGACTGGAAGGCGCCAATGCCGCGCAACTGGTCCTGGGTGAGCGCCTTGGTAGGGAAAAGGTAGAGCGCGGTGGCCATTTGATCGTCGATGAGCGTCTCCACCACCGGGATGTTGTAGCAGAGCGTCTTGCCGCTGGCGGTGCCGGTGACAATGACGATCGACTCGCCGTCGCGCACTCGCCGCACCGCGTCCGCCTGGTGGCTGTAGAGCAACTCAATGCCCTGCAGCGCCAGCGTGTCCTGCACCGCGGGGTGCAGGGCTACCTCGCCGTAGACCGGCGCGCGCTCGGGCAGCTCCTGCACGTGCACCACCTGGTGCTGAAAGAAGTCACGATTTTTCAGGCGTTGAATGAAGGTCGAGGCATCCATATCACCATTATACTGTAAAAAATCCGTTTGTCCTGCCACCGACAGAAAAAGGGCATGCCGAAGCATGCCCTTTTTCTGTCGGTGAGGTTATTGTGCTTTATCCACCTTCGTCGGCGCATTCACCAGCACCTGGTCGCCCACTTTCAGCGTGGTAGCTTGGCGAACCCACCAGTTGGTGATTTTGTCGCCTTGCCAGACGATCATCGCCTGGGCGGCGTCGGTGGTGATGTAACCGTCGGTGTAGGGTTTGCCGCTGGTGAGCACCAGCACCTTCTCGCGGCGCCAGGGCAGCTCGAAGGTGAGCACGGTCTGGTCGTCATGCACCGCGATGGGGCGGATGGTGTCGGCCAGCCAGGCGGCGCTCGCCTCGCGCGGGCGGATGCCGTGGGGAATCAGCAGCGAGTCGAAGACCAGCGTCTTCCCCTTCTCGGCACGGCCCACCCAGGTCTGGCGCAGTTGCAACGGAGCGGCCATGAAGGGGCTTTTCGACGTCAGGTCGGTCATCGCCAGCGCCATGCCCGGCCGTGGCACGCAATAGGTGAGCAGGTCGTAGTTAAAGTTTTTCCAGTAGAAGGTGCCACCCTGCCCGAGACCGGTATAGGGCATCAGGTCGATGTAGGTATTCGCCCAGTTCTTGCCGCTGGAGTTCATCTGTCGGGAGAGCCAGCAGGGGCCGATGCGCGCGAAGAACGAGGCGTCGAAGGTGAGCTCGTCGCGCACCCAGAGGAAGCGGTCTTTGGCAAAGAAGTAATGCCGCTGCAGCGTGACGGGGAAGCGGAGGTAGTTCGTCACCTGCGCCACCGCGTAGGTCATGGGCGCGGTGTCCTGGAAGACGGGCAAGGTGATGTCCATGGGCGGCTGCACCGGTTGGGTGGCCTCCAGGTCTTCCACATGGACCATGTTCTGGAAGAAGGCGTCATTTTCCATATACGCCTGGCTGGTGAGCAGCACCGTTTCCTTCGCCATGAGGCAGTTCACCGAGGTCGGTCGCGCCGGGCAGTGGCCGGCTTCGTTATTCAACTCGATGAGCGCGAAGAGGCTGCCGGGGTCGTTGCTGCCGCGCAGCACCAGTTTGCCGGGCACCTGTTCAGTCGATGTATTGCAGACTTCGTGCTTTTCCATACGCTCCTGCGGCGTCCAGAAGTGCATTTTTCCGCGGGTGGTGAGGACGCTCTTGGGCTCCAGCGGCACGGCGGGCTGGGTGTCGTCCGGAACCTCGGCCAGGAGGCGCGTGAGATAGGTGAGCGTCTGGTCGTAGACCAGGTGGTAGGCATGCCATTCGGTGACGTGGCGCTGCGAGTAATCCCACATCAGGCGGGCGGCGTATTTGTAGCGACCGTCGCCGGTGATTTGTCCCACGCGCTCGAAGAGATACATGAACACGCCCGGGGCATCATGCCAGCCATTGGTGGCGCCGTAATGCGGGCGGGCACCGGAGGGCGCGGTTTCCAGCAGGTAGCGTTCGAAGAGTCCGCGCAGCTTCGCGTCCGTCTTCAGCAGGTCGGTCTGGCCGGTCATGTCCAGATAATTCAGCACCATCCAGAGGTCCCACACGGCGTAGTTGGTGGTGTTCTCGTCGATATCCTTGATTTCGTTGATGAACTTGCCCCAGGTGTTGTCTACCTGCACTTTCCAGCGCGCGGCGTCGGGCAGTTTGTCGCCGAACCAGTAAACGCCGGCGACGCCCACGATGCCGTTGGCCAGTCCCCAGTTATTCATGCCATAGAAGTAGTTGTCGGGAAATTTCGGGTAGTTATGCAGGTACCAGTCGCGCACGATGTCATCATACCCCGGCTTCCAGGCGTTCACGGCAGCCAGGTACGACTTATAATAGTAGAGCAGCGGCAAGCTGATCCAGTTTAGGCCGGCGTAGTTGTTTGCCTTGTAGGCGGCGTCGGCCATCTCAAACATCGCCTGTGCGCGGGCGATCCATACCGGATCGCCCGTCACCTTCGCATATGCGGCCATGCGCAGGCCGTATTCCTGATACCAGGCTCCGCCCAGGCTGAGCGTTTTATTGCGGACATGATACTCAAATCCCGGCCATCCCCGCTCCATCTCTTCTTTCACGAAGGCCAGGTAATCGGCGTGGGTGATGGCCTTACGCGGGAAGCCGTAGGTGTCCGCCGAACGGTAACCGCGCAACGGGTCGGCGATGAGATACTGATTGGGCAGCACCGGGGCAGCGGGTTGCGGGCGTTCCACCGATTCCTCGGTGACGATCACTGTCTGGCTGGCGGTCTGCGTGCGGCGGCCCTGGGCGGCGGTGACAGCCAGCGTGTAGACGCCGGCGGGATCATCAGCGGTGGTGAAGGAACCGGAGAGCTCTTGCGGCGTGCCCGGCGCTACGGCAACGGTATTTCCTTTAATCAGTGACCGGGCGGACCCATTCGGCGCGAGCCACGTCACGCTTTTCAGCGTCCAGCCGGGCTGCGTCGTTTCCGCCATCACCTTCCAGTTGAGCGGCATGCCGCGTGTCACCACCGGCGGAGCGGCCATAATTTCGCTGCCGAAGCCGCCGCTGTTGAGCAGACGCATCTCCGCCCAGGTGCGAGCGGTTGGGCGCACGTCGCCGGCCGCCTGGTGCCACACCACCTGTTTCAGCGGGCCGGTTTTGCCGTTAGCGTCTGTATCGTAGTCGGCCAGCGTGGCGCAATAGAAGAGACGGTCGCCAGCCCGCGGCTGCCAACCAATACTGGCCCAGGGAACCGCGGCTTCCACGGTGTAGCCGGTGTCGGTGATGACGCAAGCGTATTTACTGCCCGCGGGGAGGGTGTCCGCGCCGAAGTTGTCGATACTCGGTGTGAGCTGAATCACCGGCTCCTGCTGCCAGGGACGGGTGGGGCGGGTGTTATACCGGCCGGCCAGCGTGTTCAGGGCCGGGGTGTCCAGGTAGAGGCCCAGGCCGTCCTGCTCCCAGAATTTGCCCGGCACCTTCGACTTCGCCGTCAGCGGCACCACCGAGTTATCGGTGACGGAGACGATGACATAGAAATGCATCGGGTCATACGCCATGCGCAACACCGCCTGGCAGTCCCGCGGACCGGTGAGCAAGTTGTTATCGAGCCAACCGCCGCCCAGGTGTTCACTGTCGATGAGGATGGGCGCGGCGGTCTTCGACCAGTCGTCGACCTTGCCATCAATGGCAATCTTCTCCGCGACGTGCAATAAGTAGCGATTCTCTGCCAGGCCGACCAGGCACAGGCCCAGGCAGCAGAGGAGGATGGTGATGCGCATGGCAAACCTCCGGTGTGGGGATGCTGCTAGTGTATGCTAGCGCTATCAGTTCGTCAATAGGCGTGATGCGGCATCCACCTTGCGGAACCATTCTGCCAGGTCGGGCAGCAGGCAGTGGGCGTTGAGGCCGCTGGGGTTAGGAAGCACCCAGACGCGGGTATCGCCGATGCACTCGTCCCACGGACCGATGACGGTCTTCGGGGTGTTGAAGGCGACACGGTAGGCAGTGACACCGAGGACGGCGAGTATTCGTGGCTGGTAGCGTCGCACTTTCTCCGCCAGCGCGCCTTTCCCGGCGATGAGTTCAGCGGTGGTCAGCTCCGCTGCTGCCGTTGATGCTCGCGCGACGATATTGGTGAGGCCGTAGCCGAGCGCAAGCAGATCGCCATCCTCCTCCGGTGAAAAGAGGCGGGGCGTCAAGCCGGCGCGATGCAGCGCCGGCCAGAAGCGGTTGCCCGGCCGGGCGAAGTGGTGCCCGGCCGCGGCGGAATACAGCCCGGGATTGATGCCGCAGAAGAGGATGCGGAGGTCGGGACCAATGATGTCCGGCAGCGTCTTCGCGGCGGCCTGCCTGATCTCGTCAGGCGTCGGTGTGCGCATGTTATCGCAGCAGCGCCTCTGCCGCCTGCTGCGCCAGCGCGTCGGCGCGCTCGTTGCCGGGGGTGCCGACATGGCCGCGCGTCCACTCCCACGTCAGGCGGCCGTCGTGGGTGGCGGACAGGGTGTCCAACTCCTGCCACAGGTCCTGGTTCAGCACTGGCTGGCGCTGGCTGTTCACCCAACCCTTCGCTTTCCACGACTTGATCCAACTGGTGATGCCCTTCACCACATACTGGCTGTCGGTGATGATGCAGATATCGCCGCTGGGCACTGCCTTCAGTGCGCTGATGACGGCGACGAGTTCCATGCGGTTATTTGTGGTATTGGGATACGACTTCACGAACTCCTTCACGATGCTGCCGTCCGGCGCGGTGATGACCACCGCTGCCGCTCCGGGGCCGGGGTTACGCTTGCAGGAGCCGTCGGCGTAGATGATGTAGTTTGGATCGAGTGTCATTCGTTCTCCCGTTTCTTCTTCATTTTCCGCGCCCGCGCCGCCAGCGAGTCGCCCAGCGGCACCGGTTTCGGCGGGTCGGCCGGTTTGCCGGGGAAGGCGGTCGGCGGCAGTGCGCCGGCGCCGGTTTTCATGCCCGGCGGGGGCGGGTTGGGCGGCAGCGGGTCGGGCTGCAGGCGTTGGGCGATGCGTTTACGCAGCGCGCGGTTGAAGTCGCGGCGGCTGCCGTCGCGGCGCGCCACATCGGCGGCAGGCAGTGTTTCCGTCTTTTCTACCGGCCCGGGCGCGGTTTCTATATGCGGCTCGATAGGATGGATGAGCTGCGGTTCGCGCATGCGCTCCAGCCGGCGGCGCAGGTCGGCATCCAAACGCAGCCGCTCGGCGTCGGCGCTGTCGGTCAGCGACAGCGTGTCCGCCATCTCCAGATTCGCCCCGTCGGCCAGCAATCCCTGCAAGATCATAATCGCCGCCGCCTTATTGGGAATGGCTGCCTCGCCGCGCTCGGGGTTCCACACCAGTTCCCCCCGCAGCGGCTTGCCGGTACAGCAGGGGCAGCCGTCGGCGCAGGTGCAGGCCTGGATGGCCGCCAGCACGGCAGGCAAAACCCGGTGCAACTGCTCGTAGGCCTTCTCGGTGAAGCCCAGCCCACGGGGGTAACGCTCGTAGATGAAGACGGCGCACCATGGCGAGTTGACGCTGCCCACGGTGTGCGAGAAGTCGAGGGTGTCGCAGGTGATGAAGAGCGGCAGCAGCATGCGCGTGGCATAGCCCACGCCGCGCAGACCATTGAAGGCGTCCAGTCCGGCGCGGCGTACGGATTCCAACAGTTCCTCCGGCGGCACGATCCACACCGCCATCGTCTCCAGGTAGTAGGTGGGCAGCTCGACGGCGTGGCGCGAGATAGCGTCGAGCTCGTAGAAGCGCACCTTTTCGAAGCCCCAGTTGTGAAAGGCCGCGGTGACCTCGCCCCAGAAGGCGCGGCCGGTGCCGAAGGGTTTCTCGCGCAGCGCGCGGTCGATATGGTTGATGTCGGTGCCGCCCAGCGGCTGGGTGTAGTAGTCCACTTTCACGCGCTTCACGCGGGCGATGTTCTTCTGCAAATCCAGCGTCAGCACCAGCCAGGTGTCGCCCGCGTGCATGTAGATGGCGCCGGGGTGGAGGAGCGGCGGGGCGTCATACTTGTCCAACTCGCCGAGTATCCGCCCGCTGTCCACGTCCTCGATGACCACGTTGGCATCGGAGTAGCTGCGCAGGCTGATTTCCGCCTGGGGCAGTTCGCTGGCGGCGTGATACCAGCGGCTGTCGATATGGCGCACCTTCAGGTTCTTCTCCAGCACCTCCAGCGCCATGGCGGCACCGGGGCCGAAGCGGTCGACCTCGGCATCCGGCAGCGCTATTTCGTGCGTGGTGCAGCGCAGGTGCCCGGTGACGACAAACGGATTGTCGGGATCGAGCGTCGCCTGCTCCACCGGTCGGCCGAAGAGGTATTCCGGGTGGCTCATCACATACTGGTTGGCGGGGGTGTCCAGCCCGACGAGTACCACCAGCGCGTCGTCGGTGGCGCGTCCGGCCCGCCCGGCCTGCTGGAAGAAGGCGGCCAGCGTGCCGGGATAGCCAACGATGAGACTGGCATCCAGCCCGCCGATATTGATGCCTAGCTCCAGCGCCTTCGTCGTGCTGACGCCGAGTAGCTCGCCGTTGAAGAGCTTGCGCTCGATCTCCCGGCGCTCCTCAGGCAGGTAGCCCCCCCGGTAGGGCGACAGCGTCTTCAGCAGATGCGGCGCGGAGCTTTGCAGCGCCTCGCTCACGTAACGGTGGATCATCTCCGCGGTCATCTTCGCCTTGCTGAAGGTGATGGTGCGTACGCCGCGGGTCACCAGCGCGGCCATCAGTTCATGCGCCTCCACGTTGGCGCTGCGGCGACTGCGCCAATCGCGCGCACGGTCGCGGGGCGGGTTCCAGAAAACGTAAGTGCGTTTGCCGTGAGGGCTGCCGTCCTCATCAACCAGCGTGCAGTCACGTCCGGTGAGGATATGCGCCAGCTCGCGCGGGTTGCCGATGGTCGCCGAGCAAGCAACGATGTGCGGGTGCGAACCGTAGTGCGCGCAGATGCGTTCCATGCGCCGTAGCACGTTTGCCATGTTGGAGCCGAAGATGCCGGAGTAGACATGCAACTCGTCGAGCACGATGAACTGAAGGCGGGAGAGAAAGGAGGCCCAGCGCGCGTGTTGCGGCATGATGCCGGCGTGGAGCATGTCCGGGTTTGTGAGGATGACGGCGCCGCCGTCGCGCAGCCTGCGGCGGGTGGTAGAAGGCGTGTCGCCGTCGTAGACGCCGGCAAGGATATCGGGCAGGCCAGCGGCGGTGAGCGCGGCGTTAAGGCCCTGGAACTGGTCCTGGCAGAGCGCCTTGGTGGGGAAGATCAACAGCGCGGTGGCGCCGGGATCGGCATGCAGGCGCTCAATGAGCGGTAACTGGTAGCAGAGCGACTTGCCGGAGGCGGTGCCGGTGGCAACGAGCACGTCCTCGCCCGCCCGCGCGGCGGCGATGGCCCGTGCCTGGTGGCGATACAGGCGGTCGATGCCGCGCGCGGCGAGCATGGCGCGCGCAGGCTGGGTGAGCGGCAGCTCCCCGTAGACGGCGTCGCAAACCGGCGTCTCGTGGATATAGACGATCTGCTCCCGGTAGGTGGGGGCTCCGCGTATTTCGTTCAGGAAGGCGGTGAAGTCCATGGGTATCGGCTATCGGCTGTCGGCTTTCGGCTGTCACGCGAATGGGTCGTCGGTTGGCTCGGTCGGCTTCGGTTTCACCAGGCGGGCACGGGTGACGGCGTTGTTGCCGAAGCGGCCGCGGATGTCGTCGAGGGTGTCGGCGAGTTTGCGCTGTTTCTCCGTCTCGCCGGCGTCGAAGAGGGAGAGCTGGCGTTCGGCTTCACGGGTGAGGTGGGTGCCGGTGATGCCGATAAGGCGGGTGGGCTTGAGCGGCGCGCAGGTATCGAGGAGCGCTTTCCCGGCGGCGTAGAGCGGGTTCGCCAGGTCGGTGGCCTCGGACAGCATGCGGGCGCGGGTGCGGGTGACGAAGGCGCCGTCGCGCAGCTTCAGCGTGACGCCGGCGGCGCGCAGGCCGTGGCGGCGCAGGCTGCGGGCGACATCCTCGGCCAGTTCGAGCAGCGTCTCTTCCAGCACGGCGCGGTCGCGGACGTCGGTGACGAACGTCGTCTCGCGACCCATTGATTTTGCCTCGTGCTCGGGCACCACCGGGCTGTCATCAATGCCGGCGGCTATGCGCAGCAGTTCCGGCCCCGCCGAACCGAAGGACTGGCCGAGGATCTTTTTGTCCAGCCGGGCGAGATCGCCGATGGCGCGGATGCCCCAGCTTTTCAGCCGCTCCTCGGTGACGGCGCCGACGCCGCGCAGCGCGCCGATGGGCAGCGGGGCGAGGAACGCCGCCTCGTCGCCGGGCGGCACCACCACCAGGCCGAAGGGTTTGCGCAGGTCTGAGGCGATCTTCGCCACGCTCTTGCTGGTAGCCACCCCCACCGAGCAGGTGAGGCCGATCTCCGCCAGCACCTGCGCCTGCAGGTGGCGGGCGCAGGCCTCCGCGGTGTCGCCGGGCGGCAGCCAGCGGGTCATGTCCAGGTAGGCCTCATCGAGCGACAGCGGCTCGATGGTGGGCGAGAAGGTCTGGAAGATGGCAATCACGCGGCCGGACACCTCGGCATAGCGGCTCATGTGCCCGCCGATGACGATGGCCTCCGGGCAGAGGCGCAAGGCCTGACTCATCGGCATTGCCGAATGCACCCCGAACTTGCGCGCCTCATACGACGCCGCCGACACCACCGAGCGCGGCGACGTGCCGCCGACGATGACCGGCTTCCCCCGCAGAGTGGGGTTGTCCAGCACTTCGACGGAAGCGTAGAAGGCGTCCATATCGACATGGAAGATGGTGCGCATCGGTACTATATTGTACAGTTTGGTGGCGGTACTGTCATCGCGAACACTCTCCCTGCGCCCCTCGCTCAGTTCGGGGAGGTGCTTCGATGGGGTCCGATGACGAGGCCAGTATATTTTTCATCATTCCGGCAGGCATCGGTGGGGTTGCGTTGAAGAGGGTAGGCATGGCTACCAAACGACTGATGATGCACGAGTATCCCTGGGAGCAGCTCGAAGCGACCCGGGCATTTATGACGCGACTGTTTGCCGGGGAGGCGCCGGATCGGCCGGGGTGCCTGGTGCATCCGGCGCCGTTGGCGCTGCCGGAAGTCGAGCCGCCGGCGGGGTTGAGTGAGCTGGAGTTGAACGTGTGGCGGATGCAGGAGGCGCTGCGCCGGCGGCCGCTGGGCGGGGACGATTTTATCCCGACCATCGGCACCGGGGCGGGCACCTGCGCGATGGCCACGGCATTCGGCTGCAAAGAGTCCGTGGCGTCGGGGGTCTACTGGGTGGACCCGTGCATCACGCGCATGGAGGAGATCGACGCACTGACGAAGCCGGCGGTTGACGCGGGGAAGCTGGGCTGGGTGCTGGAGCAGACGCGCGCCTACGCCGCCTGCGCCGACGAACACCTGCCCATCCGCATCATGGATTTTCAGAGCCCCTTCACCACCATCGAGCAGATGCTGGGCAGTGACCGCTTCTTCCTGATGCCCTACGACGAGCCGGAGCGGCTGCACACGCTGATGGACGTGGTGACGGACTACGCCATCGACTTCTTCACCGCGCAGATTGCCGCCGCAGGACCGAATGTCTGCACGGGCATCTGGCCGCCGTTGTGGTATCCGCGCCGCGCGGGCATCCAGATGTCTGACGACAACCTGGTGAATGTCTCGCCGGACGTCTACGAAGAGTTTGTGGTGCCCTATAACAGCCGCATCGCGGAGGCGTTTGGCGGATTGTTCCTGCATTCGTGTGTCATATCCGAACAAGCCATTCCCGCCATCGCGGCGATCACGGGGCTGACGGGCATCAATACCGACATCTCGAGCAGCGTAACAGCCGGGCGGCTGATGGAGGCCTTCCCCGACCTGGTCATCGCGCCGCACGCCTACATCAACACGAACACGAATTTTCACAGCTATACGGAATACATGGAAGCGGTGCTGACGGACTGGCAGCCGGGCAAGCGGCTGTTTATCCACCCCTGCTCGGTGCTGTACCAGCCGGATACGTCGCAGGAGATTCGCTTCAACCCGGATGAGGCGCGGGCGGTGCTGGAGCGCATTCCCGGTTGGGTGCGTGACCATGCGGTTGGGGTGGGGAAAAATTAGCCGCAAAGAACGCAACGAACACAATAACGGGCCAGTGTGGATGATTACGGCCTGTTGAGATGGAGTGGAGTGAGCGATTCCACCACAGAGACACAGAGATACATTTTTCCTTCGGGAGGATTTTTACGTGGTTACAATGTTGAATACGGTGTTGGATCCGTGGACGATGCGGGCGCGGAAGGACGCGTATTTCCAGTATGTGCAGTCGCGGGCGTTTGGTGACTTTTCGCCTGACGGGCAGTATCGGCCGCAGGTGGAGCCAGACCGGCGGATCACGTACTGGATTTTGCCGGCGCTGCTGGCGGCGGAGGACGCGGCGATTCGCGACATGGCGTTGAAGTTGTACGCCAACGACCCCTGCTGGGCGGAGTGGAATATCTTTACCACGTCCTCCATCGCCGCCAACCTGGTGCGCGAGCGGGGGAAATTGACGCCGGAGCTGATCGCGCGGTCGGAAGCGCACCTGGCGCGCTTCACCGATCCGGGCGACGGGCGGGTGCCGAGCAGCGGCGCGAACGACTACATGTTCCACGGCTACAACGACAATATGCCGGCGATGGCCACGCGGGCGATGGTGTTCACCGGCGAGGCGCTGGGCCTGTCGCGGGTGCTGGACCACGGGCTGTTCTACCTGGAGGGATTGTGCGCGCACTTCCAGCGGCGCGCGCTGCTGGCGGAGTATAACAGCAGCACCTACACGCCCATCACGCTGGTGGCGCTGATGGATATCGCCGAACTGGCGCAAAGCGCGGAAGCGCGGGAGATGGCGGCGGCCTGCGCCAACCGGGTACTGCTGGACATGGCGGCGCACTGGCATCCGGAGATCGGTGGGCCGGCGGGATCGACGTCGCGCGCCTACCTGCCCGACTACACCATCACGCTGACCACGCAGAACGCGCTGATGTGGTACCTGGGGTATCCAAACTGCCTCAATCCCATCGAGATGCTCACCGATGACGTCTATGGCGGGCCGCTGCACCACGGGCCGGACAACACCTTCCTGGCGGCGCAGTTCGTCGAGTGTTTCGCCGTTGATTTCACCGAAGTGCGGCCAGATGTCATCGCGTTTGCCCGCACGCCGCGCACTTACCCGTATGCAGTGAAGGCGACGATGGATTCCGGGCGGACGGTGATGGCGCAGACGCGCACCTATTTCGCGCCGCGCTGGGCGTTGGGTACGGCCTCTGGCGATATGTGGGCGAAGCAGGCGGGGCATCACGTGACGATGCGCGGCACGCTGCAGCGCAGCGACGACGCGAGCGCGTGGAACAGCCGCGTAGCGCTGTGGCATTATCTGCAAAGCGGCGCTGTCGATTGGGGCGATGATATTCCCTCCTATAACAACGCGTTGACCCACACCACGCACGTGACTGATTACGGCCAGTGGCACACCGCGCAGGCAGGCGGCAGCGCGATGGTGGTGGGACACCTGGGCACGTCGTTGTATGACACCACAATCGAGAACCTGCAGTTTGTCATCATCGCCAGCGTATTCGGCATGGCTCCGGAGGAGATGTATGTCAACGACACGCCGTTGACCGCCTGGTCTGGCGCGGCGACGGCGACAGACTGGCATTTCCTGCGACTCGGCGACGTCTTCGTAGGCGTGCGCGCGGCGGGCGCCTTCAACGAGCAGCCGCTGCCGGTGCTCCGCCACATGAAGGACGGTTACCTGCGGCTGGAATTGCCGGCGTTTGAAGGCACGGCGACGGCGGTGACGCCGGAACTCCGCATGCTGCTGGATGTGGCCTATGTCATCGAGATGGCTTCCACGGAAGAATGCACATTTGCGGAATTTCGCGCGCAGTGCCTGGCGACGATGTGGGAGTGCTATCGCAGCTTCTACCGCAACGCGCGCTATGCCGGGCGGCATGGGGAACTGCAGATCATCGACTCCATCGACCCGGAAGGCGTGCGTTTCATCGCCGTGGATGGGCAGGTAGAGAACCCGACGCTGTTCGAGGCGCCAGGCATGACGCCGGAGCTGCTGCGGCTGTTCCCCGACGGACGCTCTGTGCATCAGCGCAGGCTGGTCTTCGACTGGGAGTTCGTCGGCTCGCCGTTCTACCCGGCGAAGCAGCAGATACTAGCGGCGGATACATCCGAATAACGTATATACGATAGCTGTCTCTGTAGCGCGCGAGGCGCGTCCATTATGGCACACAGGATGCCCAATGGACGCGCCTCGCGCGCTACAGAGAAACTGTCTTGGAAGTGCTCGTAGTCGGATCGTGGAGGATGGGTCGTGGCTGACCACCGAGGAATTTCGAGAGTGTATTGAGGAATACATGCCAGAAATTCCTCGGTGGTCAGGCGCGATCCAGACCCGCGAGACGGCTGCGAGCACTTCCAAGACAGTTTCTGAGACAGCTATCATCATATACAGGTTGTCGGGAATTCGTCCGGCGTCTGTACCCCGGTCTGGTATGCTGGAGCATCGGGGGACGGATGGATGGAACATACACGCATCTTTACGCGACAAGGGCAGCCGCTGCTGACGCCGGCGGATTTGCCGGTGCGAAGCAACGGGGTGTTGAATCCGGGCGTGGCGGAGTTGGATGGCGAGGTGGTGCTGCTGATGCGCGTGGAGGATCAGCGCGGGTTGTCGCATATCCGCGTGGCGCGCAGCGCGAACGGCGTGGACGGCTGGACGGTGGCGGAGCGGCCGCTGCTGGAGCCGGACCTGCCGGAGCATCCCTTCGAGGAGTGGGGATGCGAGGATGCGCGGGTGACACGCATGGGCCCACGCGAGTGGATTATCGCGTATACCGCGTATTCGCGCTACGGGCCGGCGGTGGCGCTGGCAATGACGCGCGACTTCGAGACGGTGGAGCGGCTGGGCGTGGTGCTGTCGCCGACAAATAAAGACGCGACCGTCTTCCCCGAGCAGTTCAACGGCTACTGGCTATTGCTGCACCGCCCGGTGACAGGCGGGATGGAGCATATCTGGTATGCCTGCTCGCCACACGATCTCGACCACTGGGGGCAGCCCGGCGTGCTGCTGCCCGAGCGCGGTGGGCCATGGTGGGACGGCCTGCGCGTGGGGGTGGGAGCGCCGCCGCTGCGCACGCGCGACGGCTGGTTGCTGATTTACCACGGCGCCAAAGAGATGGGCAATCGGCCGGTATACCGGCTGGGCCTGGCGCTGCTGGACCTGGATGATCCGCGGAAAGTGAAGGCACGCGCCAGCCGCTGGGTCTTCGCGCCGGAGACCGATTACGAGCAGCACGGGCTGGTGCCGGATGTCGTCTACACGTGCGGCGCGCTGTGCCGGGGCGATGAGGTGTGGATGTATTACGGCGCCGCCGACACCGTTATCGGATTGGCTGTCGCGAAGCTGAATGACTTACTGGCCTTCGTGCACGAACACGATTTCCTGCGGGAAATTGGGCCGATGAAGGGCGTGAAGCAGTAAGGGGAATGGTGAATAGAGAATGCAGAATGAGTGAGTGCCTAATCGACGCTCACCCCTGACCCCCTCTCCGGGGAGAGGGGGCGTAAGCAGTGGTTATTTGACGGTCCAGGCGTCGAGGATAAGTTCGGCATCAGGGGTGGGGGCGAAGCGGGGGAGTTTATCGGCGGCACGCGTGCAGGTAAATTCCAGGGTGAGGGTGCCGGGAAGGGTGACGCCGGCCAGCGGGACGACCCATTCCAATAACTCCTGGTCATCCTTGCCGGGGCGCAGCTCGATCGCCGGGCCGCCGTTGACACGGACGCTCCAACCGCCTTGCTTCGGGTCCAGGCAGCCTTTCAAGCGCAGTTCGGCCGGACGGGCCGGGCCGGTGAGGAGCTGCAGCGACTGTGTCATGGCGCCGCCGAGCTGAGCTGCGAGGCGGCACGCGCCCCAGCCGGACCAGCCGGCGCGGCCGAAAGGCGGCAGCGTTGCCGTCAGACCGCCGCGGCATTCCGCGTTTTCCCACTCCTCACATTCCAGCCAGCCTTTTTCCGCGGGCGGAGCGGCGACCTGCAGGCGATCGAGCGCGAGCAGGAAGCCGGAACTCTGATAGTTCTTCGTCTGGCAGATGATGCGGATAACCCCCTCACCGTCGGGCGCGGGATTGCGGAAGGGGATGGTGGCGTCGATGGAGGTATCGCGGCGATGCGCAAGGCTCTGCCCGACCTGGATCGGCGAGATCATGGGCACGTCACCGACCGCGCGACCGCGGAAGAAGGCGTCGGTCTGCGGAAATACCGGTGGCTGCTGCGCCTGCTCCTTCGAGATGATGCGTGCTTCGTAGACGCCGCGATTGGGACCCCAGAGGGCGGCGGTGGCGACGGCGACGTAGCGGCTGGCGGGCATGGGGACAGGGATGTCGTAATAGTCGCCGGCCTGGTCGGGGGACAGCACCAGATATTTTCCCTTACTGGGGTGGTAGTCGTGCATCACGTCTTCGACCACGCGCACCTCGCCGCCGTTGGCGGTGATCAGCGGCGCCAGGTCTTCCGCTTCCCACAGCCAGTCACTGGTGCCGTAGTCGGTGTAGGGGAGCGGTTCGGCGTGAGCGGGCAGCGCTGGCGCGGCGTATGGCGCGCCATGCTGATACCAGAACGCGACGGCGGTAGCCCCGGTGGGGCTGCCTTTGGGCGTAGGGCCGGCGCTGTAGCGCAACTGCAGGCCACGGGGCATCGGCAGTGGATCGGTGAGGAAGTGGCGGGTGAGGCCGGAAAAGTTCTGGTCGTAGCGCGGATAATTCATCACCGCGCTGCCGATGGCAGCCCCACCATATGCGCCGCGGAACCAGAGCGGCAGGATGCCGAGGTGGGCGGGAAGTGGTGCGCCGGCGTCGAGATCGAGACTGAGGCTGTAGGTGCGCACGCAGGGTGGGTAGCGGTCGCCGCCGGTGGTGTAGAGCGCCAGGGCGACGGCCTGGCCGGCGCCGGGTACGGTGAGCAGCGTCGTCTCGCCGTCCGGCGTGATGGGCGTCACCGCGCGCAGGGCGCAGAGACGGCCCGCCGCCGCGGCTTCTTTTTCGGGGAGCGGCTGCACGACGGCGCGGGTGTAACCGGTGAATTGCATCGATGCGGAGCGGTTCACCAGGGTGACGGTGAGGCCTTCTCCGTATGGCAGCGGCAGGTTCAGCAGGAAGGTGGCTTCCGGGTAATGCGTGCGCGGGGTGTGCAGGAACCACGGATAGCGCAGTCCGGCGGCGAAGGTGCCGTTGTATCCGTCCCAGCGGCCGACGGTCCAGGGGTGGGGGAGGGCGATGAGCTCGGTGAGCGGCAGGCGCACCTGCGGCTCGGTGGCGCCATCGCAGCGGATTTCCGCCACCACCTCGCGCAGCGTACCGGTGAGCGCCGGATTGCAGTGGAATTCCAGGCGGACGATCTCGCCGCTGCCGGCCAGCGCGAGCGCGGCCGCCGATGTGCCCGGGCGCAGGGTGAACTCGCGGGTAGCTTCACGCGCCGGGGGCGACACGACGGCCTGGAACTCGGTCGCGCCCGCTGTCCAGGTGGCGGCGGCTTTCGCGAGTTGCTGCTGGTAGTCGCTCCTCGGGTCGGCGGAGGCGGGCATCACCGCGGCGCCTTTTGGGAGGGTGCGGTAGCTGAGATAGCGCGGCAGCGTGTCGCGGTCGCAGACGATGCGCAGCGACTGGCGGAAGCCCACCGGGGCGAGGAAGAAGCCGGCGCTACCATACCAGTAGACGAGTGGTGGGGTGAAGACGCCGCCTTTCGCATTCATGGCGGCGCGCATCGTGCCGCTCCAGATCCACTGGCCGTCCGCTTCGATGCCGAGGGTGGCGTCGATACTGCTGGTGGCAAGGGCGTCCAGCACGCCGGGGCCATCGACCTTCAGCACCAGGAAGCCGCCGTCGATGCGCTCCAGCTTCCGCGTACCGTCGGCATCGACATCCAGCAACCGCGTGCCCTCCACCTGGCGTGCCAGCCAGCGCAGGTCGGTGAGACGCTCCGGCGAGCCCGGCAGCGGGAGTTGGGCGGCGATAGCGGGGAAGAGGGCGAGAAGGAGCAGGATGTGGAGGAGGGTGCGCATATGAAGCCTCAGATATGAAACCAGCAAAGCCTCCCCTCACCCACCCCGTCGAGGGGCGGGTGAGGGGTTGTGCGGATTGAAAATCCGCGATCCCAGTTGTGCCGGTGGGGACACCGGCGCTCCCAGGGTTATTTATACTCCGCCGGCGGGGTGAGCGGAGTGAGTTGGTATTTGCGCGCCTGTGCGGCAATGTCGGCGTCTTTGTAGCGCAGCACGGTGCCGCCGGCGAGGGCGCGGTGCCGGATGGTGCCGTCGGCGTTGTGGTTGACGACGGCGAGCAGGGCGTCGCTCTCCATGGGGCCGGCGATGGCGAGCTTGCCGGTGGTGTTGAGCATGACGCAGGTCTCGTAGAGCGCAGGTTTCGTCGGATCCCAGGACGGCTGCGGCTCGCTGAAGATTTTGATGACCGTCAGGCCATCGGTGTCCTCCACCACCTGCACGCGCTTCGGCAGCTTGCTCTCCGCGGACGGCTCCAACAGGTCTTTGGGCTGCATGCTCGGCGGGTGGGGCAACAGCACGGTGGTGAAGGTGACTTCCATCCCGTCGCGGGCGAGGCCTGACCAGCTCTGGCGGAGCTGCACCGGCGAGACGCGGAAGGGATTTTCCTGATACCGGTCGACCACCGACTGCTTGTGCGTGGCGCGTGGGGAGAAGAAGACCAGCAGGTCCCAGTTCGGGTTGCGGAGCGCCTGGACGCCGCGTCCGAGCCCGAGACCGGTGAGGTAGAGTTGATCGTAATACGTGTTGAACCAATTCGTGCCGCTCTGTGGGCCAAGTTCGCGGGTCTGGAAGCAGGGGCCCAGCCGCACCTTCATGGCGCTGTGGAAGCGCGCGCGGTCTTTCACCAGCACGAAGCCGTTCTTATAGAAGAGGATATCGCGGGTGTAGGTGATGGGCAGGCGCTGGTACGGCTCGCTGACGATGCGCACGAAGGTGAACGCCGGGTCTTCCACCACGACAGGGATGGACGTGGTCATTTCTTGCGGCGCCGCCGCCAGGCCATCCAGGTCTTCCACCCACAGCAGGTTATTGAAATCCGGGGTCATTTCGTAATACCCCTGGCCGGCCAGCAGCACGGCGTCGTGCTGCATCAGCGTGATGATGTTGCCGGGGATTTCGCCGGAGTGCCCACCCACCGGCAGCAACTCCACCATGCCCCACAGGCTCATGGGATCGTTGCCGCTGCTCAATACCAGCTTATCGGGAATCCATTTTGAGCCATCCATGCGCTGGTGCCACTGCGGACGGACTTTGCGCTCGTCGACCGACACCGGAACAAATGGGTGGCGCCAGGTGAAGTGGCTGGTTGCCACCGGCGGCTTCGGGGCCACCGCATCATCCGCCCACAGGTAGGACAACGTGAAGTTGTTGCGGGCTTCATCATACGGCAGGTGGTACTGGTTGGCCCGGGCATCCAGGTGGTTGTAGTAATATTCCGCCAGGCGATGGCTGGTCCAGCGGAAGCGGCCGTCGCCGGTGAGGGCGGACATCAGCTCGTACGCCCACATCGACGAACCGACCGCCTGCCAGCCGTTGCAGGAACCGAATTGCGGGGCGCCGCCGCTGGGGCTGATCATCTCAACGTAACGGTTGAGGGTTTTGCGGTACCCCGGGTGATTGGCGAAGCCTTTCAGGTCGCCGGTGAAGAGATAGATGCCCAGGGCGGCATCGAAGAAGACCCAGTGATAACCGGCGGAGGCGTCGTCGGCGTCACCGACTTCACCGATGAGTTTATCGTGGTAATCAGTGAACTCAATAACGCGCTTGTCGATGGGTTTTTTGTCCTGCTCGCAGGCCATGCGGGCGATCTTCAGCATCTCATACCGGTGCCACACGCGGTTATGCGTGCCCCATTCGGCGAAGGTGCCGTTGTTGGGGTAGATGCCATTCAGCGCCACGTCGGGGTTGGCCGCGACGGTATACAGGAAGGCGCGCAGGCGCTTTTCGGCGTCTTTCGGCGCAAAGGGGCTATTCGGATCCTGCATCCAGGTGAGGTAGCGATACATCATGACGTTGGTCAGTTTGAACCAGCTCCAATCCTGGGTCAAGGTGAAGTCCATGATGTCGCGCGCCAGCGAGACGTATTCTTCATCCTTTGTGATTTTATACATGGCCATGCATTGGAAGGCCGCGCCGTGTCCCCACGGGTCTTTGCGCTCGATAATGCCACGGCATTTGTCTTTCAGTCCCGTCTCGACGTGCTTGCGGATAAAGGGGATGTAATCATCCTTTTTGCTGACGAAGCCATGCTTGAAAAAGCCTTCTTTCACTTCCTGCACGGCGTTGTGGGCGATGCGGTCGGGCGGATAATGGCGCAGCTCGCCGGCGGCGTTTTTGATGAGCGGCGCGGTGTCGGCGGCGGCGATGATCTCCACTGGCACGCGCGCGACGACGCGCGGCGCGCCGGAGCCGGCGGCCAGCAGTTCCGCGACGTATTTTCCCGGCTTGGCGACTGCGCCGGCTTGTACTTCCTGGATAAGCGTGGCGGACATGCCGGCGGGCGCCTCCTGGGAGAGCGCCTGCTGATAGACGGATTTGCCGTCGCCGTCCACTACGCGAATTTGCGTCATGCGGGCGGCTTTCGCGCGGGCGTCTAACTCCATGCGCAGCGCCCAGGGGGTGTCAGTCGCCACTTTGTCGGCGGACACGGTGAGCAGCCCAAGCATGTCGTCGTCTTTGGCCAGGCGAAAGACGGGGTGCTGCTGCGGATTGCCGGTGAAGCCCCAGCCGATCTGCACCAGGCCTTCATTGGGGTCGGTGTCGGCGGCGAGGAAGGCGATGAAGAGCTTTTCGCCGACGCGGGCGGAGAAGTTCAGATCAGCCCAGGGGATAGCGGCTTCCACGTTATAACCGTTCGCCGTCTCGGCGACGCCCCACTTGCTGCCTACGGTGAGAATCCAATACAGGTCGCGCTTGTCGAGGAGGTTTCGCTGCGGATCGGCCATCAAGGTTCCGCGCGGATTCGCGCCGGCAGGGGCGTAGCGCAGGCCGAGGAAAGGGGTGGGGGCAAAAGGAGTGTTTGTTTTCATCGGCTGGCGATAAGAGGCAATAGAGAGCATGAGGCTGTCGACGAACCAGCCGGCAGGACCCTGGTTGCCCACGCTGTCCGGCTTCACGCCGATGAGCTGGTCGTCGGTCATTTGCCCGGCGACATAGAGGTAGGTTTCATCCCACGCCAGCGCCATGCGCCCGCTAAAGTCGGCATCGCCTTTGACTTTGTTGGTCGGGTCGTTGCTGCCGAAATACTGCAGTGGGTCCTTGCTGTTGGGACTGAAGGTATACGGCGTGGCGGCCATATTCCAGTCAGTCAGCGCGCCGTCGATGACTGGCGCGGTCTTCGCATACGGCAGTAGGTACTGGGTCGGTGTTTTTACCAGCGTAACCTGGGCGACGGCGGGGACGAGTAGGCCGACGGCCAGCGCGACAAGGTAGAACGTGCGCAGCATGGGCAACTCCTATTGGCTTGAGATTTGTACCCGAGATAATGAGGTTGAGACAGGGTGTCAACGCTATCATTCGCGAGTGGAGATGTGGATTCCTGCTGCTAGGCGGTAGGAAATGTGCGAATGCATACGGAATAAGCGGGAGAAAGGGGAGCATGCATGCGAAATATCATCGATTGTCATGGGCACGTGAAGTGGTACGGGTACAACGCCGCGCGGCTGGTGGAGAATATGGATGCGCACGGCATCGCGCGGATGTGGCTGCTCTCCTGGGAATGCGCGCCGGAGGAGATCGACCAGTTTTACACGGATATCTTCTGGCCGGGGCATCTGCAGTTGCCATTTGAGCACGTGGTAGAGGCGGTCGAGCAGTTCCCCGACCGCTTCATCGCCGGGTATGCTCCCGATCCGCGGCGGAAAGGCGCGTTGAAGCGGCTGCAGGGCGCGGTGCAGTATCTGGGCGTGCGGGTGTGCGGCGAGTTGAAATGCCGGGTGATGCTGGATGATCCACACGCGCTGGAGATGTTTCACTACTGCGGCGAGGCGGGGCTGCCGGTGATCTTCCACATGGACGTGCCGCTGCCGCGGCACGGACTGGGAAAGGACCCGGGGTACTGGTATTGCTGCGACTGGGAGAACCTCGCGCGGGCGCTGGAGCGATGTCCGAAGACAACCTTCATCGGCCACGCGCCGGGTTTCTGGCGCGAGATTAGCGGCGACGCGGACGGCGATCCCGGTTATTACCCCAAAGGGCCGGTGACCCCGGATGGGCGTCTGCCGCGGTACCTGGATCGCTATCCGAATTTGTATTGCGACCTGTCCGCCGGCAGCGGGTTGGGGGCCATCTCGCGCGATCCGGCGGCGGGGGCGGCGTTTCTGCTGCGCTACCAGGAGCGCTGCCTCTTTGGACGGGATTATTTTGACGACGCGCTGTACCGGTTTCTGATGAGCTGCGAATTGCCGGTAGCGGCGCTGGAACGGGTGATGCGGGGGAATGCTGAGCGACTGCTCGCACGCGAAGCTGTAGAATAACCTATGGATATGAAAGGCAGTCGGTGGGCTATTGCCGTGTATTCATGCGCATGATATAGTGTGGTACCGATTGAATTTGAGGTGAAGAGATGCTGACATCAATGGTGAGTGTGGTTCGTGAGGCGGCGGCGCTGCGGGTGCGGTGGGCGAACGGCGCCGAGGTGGCCTTTGCGCTGGAGGGCGACCGGGTGCTGGGGATTCGCGACGTGCGCGTAAGCGGCGCCCCGCTGCGCAGCACGGCGAAGTTGTGGCGGCCGGTGATTATCACGCCGGATGGCATCAGCTACCAGGAGTTCCGCTTGCGCGACGTGGCGGAAGACGCCGACGGCACGGTGCGGGTGGTGACGGACGCCATCGGACGCCACGGCTACATTCAGGAAGAGCAGGACGAATACCTGGTCGACATGCTGACGCTGCCGTCGTCGGACGAGCCGCTCATCGATTGCTTCACCTGGGAGCTCAAACCGAGCGAGCTGGAACTGGAGGGACGGGCGTTTGCCGGTTTCAGTTTCCGGTACCACTTCCAGAGCGACGGCGGGCGGAAGATCTACCGCATCTTCGACGACGCGACGTGGGAGATCGGCGGACATGTGGACGGCAACACGCTGTTGCTGCAGGGGCAGGTGAATCCGCCAATAACAGAGCTGTGCACGGAGGAGTATTTCACCACCGCCTGCAACTACTACGGCGCGGAGATGCGCGGGGTGATGGGCAAGCCGAAGCGGGTGTCCATGCAGCGCCTGCCACGCATCGGTACGCTGCAAGCCTTCGATTTCCTCGCTCATGCGGACGGTATTCTCTGTAACTACTATGACCCGGTGATGGAAGTCTACACGGTGGTGCAGAAGGAGGACGGTGAAGATCTGCTGCACGTGCTGGACGAGTTGCGGCGGCCGCTGGCGGCGGAGTTCCACTCGCATCCCAAGCATATTCTCTTCCACCCGACCGACGGCGCCATGCAACGGGAAGATTTGCGCAACCTGTGGTGGGGGGCGCGGGAGTTCGTGTATGAACGCGAGCGGACGCGGGCGGGCATTACGCCGTCGCCAGTGCTGCCGCGGGTATGGATTCCGCAGTTCTCGAAAGACATCGTGCGCCTGGGTGGGCAGCGGATGGCGCGCCCGGACACGATGGATTACATGGCGCGGGAAATTCTGCCGCGCTGGGCGGAGATGGGCGTGAAAGAAATCTGCATGCATTCCATCTGGACCAGCGACTACACAGTGGACCGATTCAAACACAAGCAGCAGACGGGCATGCACGGCGAGTTGGTGGTGGGCAGCATCTGCTGTGTGCGCGACCGGGTGATCGACCCGCTGTGGGGTGGGTCGGATGGGGTGGCGCGCTTCACTGCCCGCGCGCACGAGTTGGGGATAGCGGTGCAGCTCTGGTGGGCCACGCACCTCAGCCGCCGGGCGCCGATCTATAGGGAGCGGCCAGACTTCATGATGATCGCCAGCGACGGACTGGCGAGCGGCGGCGGGTATGGACACTCGGCGATTATCACCGAGAATTTGGCTAACCCCGAGTGCCTGGAGTGGGAGTTCAGCAAGCTCAAAGCGGTCTTCGGCGCCACGGGTATCGACGGCTTCTTCCACGATTCCTACGGCAACATGTCCTTTTTGCCGGTAGCGTATAACGATCCGCAACGGCTGGGGCAGCAGGCGGCGTTCGAGACGCTGCAGCGCCGACTGCAGGCCATTGGCTTGAAGACGATGACCATCGAGGGGATGGGGCCGTTCGGCGTGGGGCATTTTGGGATGAGCCTGCTGCCGAGCGAGGTGACAGAGAAGACCGGCGGGTATCAGAACGCCCTTGACTGGTGGATCGGGCAGGAAGACATGCTGGTCGGCCTGAATATGGGCATCGGGCAGGGGCTGTGGCCGGGGCGCGAGAAGCTGGCGAAGGCGTTTGCCTTCCGGGCCATCGCCGCCGGCGGGCGTTTTGGCTTCACCCAGCACGAGCGGCCGTTCGAGATGTGGCGCGGCTGGCTGAAGGCGCTGAACCAGATGCACGCGCGCATCGCCCCGGTGCAGGGGCGGCGCACGCTGTTGCCCGGCGACCGCGGCGTGTTGTGGGAAGACGACGGCCGGCAACTGCTCTTCACCTTCAAATCCTTCGTGCAGGCGATACCGGCGGGAGCCGCGGTGACGCAGGTAACGGCCGATGGCGAGTCGCAAGTGACCGTGGCGAACGGGATGCTGCGGACGAAGGGGATGGCCGTGTACCGGATCGGGTGAGGGTATGCATCGTCTGCTGAAGGACGTGGAACGGATGGTCTTCGCCGGTGACAGCCTCACCGACGGAGCGGCGTGGCCGGACTGGGTGGTGGCGACGCTGGCGGCGAATGGCGTGCCGCGACCGCGGTTGTTTAATGCCGGGGTGGCGGGGAATACGGCGGCGGATTTGCGCGCGCGCTACCAGGCGGATATCGTGAGCCTGCGGCCGGACTTGGTGGTGCTGCACTGCGGGACGAACGACGTGAACCGTGGCGTGTCGCTGGAGGCATACCGGCGCGACATGACGGCGGTGGTACGGGGTATCCGCACGGGCGGAGCGCGGGTGCTGCTGCTGACGCCGCCGGCGATGCGCGACCCGGAGCGGGACGCAACGCTGCGGGCCTGCTGTGGCGTGGTCTACCTGCTGGCGGCGCGACACTGCTGCGCGGTGGCCGATGTGCACGGCCTCTTCACCGCCGCGGGGCAGGCGGGGGTGGAGCTGTGGGGGCCGGACGGGATACACCACCGCGTCGATGGCTGGCGGGCGATGGCGCGGGGCGTGCTGGCGGCGCTGGGCTGCGATATGCCGCTGGTAGAGCAGACGACCCCCGAGCCGGGCACGCTGACGGACTGGCGGGTGAGCCCGCCGGTGGCGTGGCAGGCCGGGGAGCCGTATCCGGCGTGTCCCGACACATGGGCGCCGTATGACGGCAGCCCGGCGGTGCGCGCGTCATGGTGGCAGGTCTGTTGGCTGGATCGCGGTGGGGTGATGCCGCTGGGCATGGCGACGGCCGGGCAAGGGGTGGGCGCCTACGCGGAGACGATCATCCGCGGCGATGTCGAGCGCTCAGTGCTGCTGCGCGTGGGCGGTTCGCCGCCGCTGGCAGCGTGGCTGAATGACGCGATGGTCTGGGATAACCGGGCATCACATGGGTACCACCCTGACGCCGACCGTTTGCCGGTGACGTTGCGCACGGGCGAGAACCGGCTGCGCCTGTTTACCACCTGGGTGTGTTATGCCGCCATCGATGGATGACTTGCTGACCGCCAACCTCGCCGCATGGGACGACTTCTGGCAGCGCCGGGAGCCGGGCATGCGGCGCGTGTGCGTGCACTACCCGCTGCCGGGGGCGACGGATTGGCTATCGCAACCGCTGGACGCGCTGCGGGAGGGCATGCACAACCTGCCGCTGCAGGCGCCGTATGTGCCGTCAAACGCCGGCACGCATCTGCTGCCGTGGCTGTTCGGGCAGGAGATCGGCTGCGCGGGAGAGGTGCAGAACACTTTCACCACCTGGGCGCGCCCGCTGGCATCCATCGAGGATGTGTATCGGTTGGCGCTGCCGGACTTGTCGACGCATCCGTATGGCGTGGCGCTGCGGCGGGCCATTGCGGCCATCCCTCCGGAGACTCAGGATGCACTCCCCATGCTCCTCGCCGGAGGTTGCCCCATCGATGCCGCGGCTGATTTGCTGGGCACCACCGAATTCTTCTGCGCCTTTCACAGCGATCCGGAGGCACTGCGGCACCTCCTTGACTTGTGCACGGAACTGGTCATCAACCTGTATACGCTGCAGCGGGCGGACTGCGCCAACGGGCGGGGGCATTACGGAATACCTGGCGTTTATGCGAACGACCTGGTGACGGAGTATCTCTCCGCCGAGCATTGGACGAAGTTTGTGCTGCCGTGCTACCGGCGGCTGGCGTCGGCGACGGGCGGGCTGGTGCTGGGCGCGAACGCGCCTGACCCGCGCGTGTTGCCGCAGATTGTGGCAATGGACGGCTTCCTGGGCTGCGCCGTGCACCGCGCCGTGCCGGATGCGACGATCATCGCCTGCCTGCGGGGCCGGGGCGTCTATGTATTGAACAGCCACCCGTATGACCCCTGCTTCGATAGGCCGACACTGCATCGCGGGACGTATTACAATCCCATCACCGCGTATCGATACACCGATTACCGCGAGCGCTTCGCCCGGTTGACGGGGGAGGTGGCAGTGCTGGTGAACCTTGACCGACCGGAGCGCAATGAGGCGCTGGCGGACGCGCGGGCGCTGGGGTGAATGCCGCGAGCGGCCTGTGGGGGATCGGGCCGCTCGCGAAGGGCAGATATCGGGCATAGTAGTTAGGGTTCAAAGACCATGAAGTAGCCAACGTTCGCGGAATTTACAGAGAAGGTGAGTTGAATATTCTCACCCGAGCGCACTGGCAACAGGAACAGACCGGCGGCAGTGCCGTATGATGCTTTGGCATTCAGCGCTATGGACGCCACGTTGTTATAGACGGTGCTGTTGCCGATTTTCGCAGATTTTAACGAGACTGAGCCGGTTGCACTGGCGGATGCGGTCGAGACGACGAGCGCCATTTTCTTCAGAGTAGGCTTAGTCACTGATGGCACGATGGTGAGTACCAGATCCGGCGCACCGGCATTTGAGCCGATGGGGCAGAAATACCAGTTGCCGATACCCGCGCCCCAGCCCATGGTATACCAGTTAATGTTACGGGTGCAGTTTGTGACGCTGGACGCGCCATAGACAGTCGAACCGGTGCCGCTCGGTGCGAAGGTCCACCACTCGAGCCGTCCCGGGGTGCTGGGTGGTCCGCCGTGCCCGTTGCCGCCGCCGATGGAAATTTCGCGCGTGGTCGTATTGACCGGGCAGCCCCAGAGCGAGTGCTTATACTTCGAGAAGACCGGTATCTCCGCCCAGGCGCTCATCGCGAAGGCGGTATCGATGCCGTTCTTCGACAACTCATCGAAGACCTGGATGCGGTCGACGGTGTCTTTGAACAGCGTGCCCATGTAGACCACCTGGCGCAGCGGCGGGTCTTTGGGAATGCTGGGGGTAAAGACCATGCCGTTGACTTTGTCTGCGGTGATGGAATTGACATGACCATCGACGTAGGAGAGGACGGCGGCGTTGTTGTGCCGGGCATCGACCATTGTCAGCAGCTTCGTCATGTCGTAGATGCCGTTGTCCTTGACATACATGCCGTTGGCCGGCTTGGCGTTGTCACAGGTTAATGGGGCACTCGCGGGTTCAGCAATATCACCGAGCGACGCGCTGGCGAGATAGGAACCGGCGACATAAAGGTAATCTGGTTCGGCGACGGTGCCCGTATGTGTCAGTGTCGGGCAGTCGAGTAGTTTTGGCGCAACGCCATAATTAGCGGTGAGCTGGCCTGCCCAGTCGGCGGAGGGCGGCAGTTTTTCTTTGTTGTCCTGGGTATACATCGTAAACGCGACGGCTAGCTGCCGCTGATTATTCAGGCAGTTGTTTTGGCGCGCTTTCTCCCGGGCTTTGGCGAAGACGGGGAAGAGAATAGCGGCCAATATCGCGATGATGGCAATAACCACCAGTAATTCAATGAGGGTGAACCCTCGATCGCGTGTCGTCATAGCAGATCTCCTTTACCTGGGAACGCATAATCGAGCATACAGCCAGTGGTAAGCTTATTCCTCAAAGGCCATAAATACGCCGCCACCGAGGCCGTCACCTTGTTCTTTGATTTCGATATCGACCGGTTCGTCTTTAGTCACCGGCAACATCATCACCAGGGCATTGTACTGGGCACGCAGGGCCTTGACTTCTTTCACTTCGGCTCGTGTGGTAAAGACGGTTTTTCGGGAAGGGTCATTGTTGTACTGGACAGAGGAAATCATACCCCAGCCGGTGCCGATATTGTTGCCGCCCATGAAAATTAGTGCCACCTTCTTGACGCCGGTGGTGTTGGGCAGAATCGTCAGCGTTGCCGTCTTCAGCGTATTGGTTTTGTTCGATAGCAGGGTGCTGGTGCCATACGTAGATGCGGTGTGGTTGTCGATTCCTTCCCAGATGCCCGTGCCGTTTTGCGTCCAGTCTGCGCCGGTGAATTTGCAGCCGGCATTGGCGACACCCGGCTTGAACTGCCACCAGGATGGGCGGTTTTGCGAATTGTTCGGCATGTATCCGGGCACGCCGTCGGTGTATCCGATCTCCATTGTGGTCGCGGTATTGCTGGACGGACGGGTGGTATCGTTGATGCCAGATTTCGCGAACGTAAACATCTTATCATTGGGAGCCGTCCACACATTGACGCAGAGGAAGAGGGCGCTGGATATCTTCTGCGCCTTCAATGCGCGATGCAATGTGTATTTCTCGCTCGTGGAGTAATTGTAGGTATAGGCCGAGGGGAACGCCGTTCCGATCATGGTCGGCTTGGTAATCTGTTCGAGATTTACCGCCGACAAGAAAAAGAAGCTGCTGAGACCATTGCTTTGTACCCACTCGGTATGCCCATCGACGAAGCTGACGATGGCGCCGTTATTGTGGCGCGGATCGACCTGGCTGTAGGCGGTGCTGCAGTTCGTGGCGCCATTGTCGTTGATGTATGGCGGGTTAGTGCCGGGATCATACAGGTCCAATGTCAGTGGTGTCGAGATCGGCTCTTTCAGGTCGCCCAGCGCCATGCTGCTCAGGAAGGAGCCGGCGACGTAGAAGTAGTCCGGCGCGGTTTCATTGCCCGTGTGGGTGATACTCGGGCAGTCCCAGACTTCGCCTTTCATGCCGTAGCTCGCGGAGAGGTGGCCGTTCCAGCCTTTGGCGACGGGGAAGGTTTCCTCGTTGTCCTGCACATACATCATGATGCCCAGCGCAATTTGTCGCTGGTTGTTCATGCAGGTGTTCTGCCGGGCCTTTTCGCGCGCTTTGGCGAAGACGGGGAAGAGGATGGCGGCGAGGATCGCGATGATCGCGATCACCACCAGCAGTTCGATGAGGGTGAACCCTCGGGAACGCGTGACGGTTCGCATCGGATGAACCTCCTTCATAAAGCACGGTGTGCCTATAAAAATGACCGCTATGCCATAGCGGGGAAGGATGCGGTTGTCAACAGGTTCAGCGATCATGCGCAATTGCTATGCTTCATACGCGATAGGTCATAAAATTCATCCGCATGAATATCCATTAATTATAAGTGCAACCTTCGCTATTGTCAAGGGTATCGAGCACATGGTATCTGTTCACGTTCTCAAGAGTAATTCGCAACTCTAAGCAACGGGCGTCGTAAAGAGGGGTTTGCCGAGGAGCATATCCGTGATGGCAATCACCGGCTCGAGCCCACGGATAACGCAGGTCTCCAGTAGAGAAAAGAGCACCATTTTGGTATGCGACCCCTGCGCCGAGCGGGTGCCGCCGCAGATTTTGCGCGCGGTGACCGGGCCGCGTACCGCCTGTTCGGCGGCGTTGTTGTGCGACGGCACGGCCGGGTATTGCAGGAAGACGAACGTTTCATTCTGGTAATTGGTGAGATAGCTGGCCAGATTCGCCCATTCTTTTATCTCCACCTTGCGGTGCGGCATGGCATGCGCCGACAGGCGCGCCTGGAAGGCCAGCCGCTGTTGTTGTCGCAATGCCTCTGCCATCTCCGCATAGCCGGGCATCGCTGCCAGCGCGACCGCCTCCGCATACATCGCCTTCAACCCGTCCACCCACGCGTGCGCTTCCGCCGCCTCCGGGTATTTCACCCGCAGGCGATGGCCATGGCGCAACAGGTGCACCCAACAGCGCTGTTTCTCGCAGGCGAGTGGGTCGTACCCCTTATACCCATCGCTCACCACGATACCGGTGAAGTCCTCGCCTAACACCGCTTTGGGTATCTGGCCACTTCTGCTGCCATGTCGCTCGAAGTAGCGTATGGTGGGAGCGAGAAATGCCCAGACATAGCCGTGTTGGCCATCCTCGCGCCAACTCGTCTCATCCGCCTGTACTACCGGGCTGCCGCGAATCTCTTTTTTGAGCGCGTCATAGGCGGCCTTCCCACGACTCGCCACCGCATCCAGCAACTTGCGCAACTCTCCCACCGAGATATGCAGGCCGCCGGTAAGCGTGCCGAGCACCTGCTGAATGAGACGCAGCGGCAGGCGACAGCGGTGGTGCCAGAAAGCGACTAAACTCATCGTCCGCGCCGAAAAGTGATGCTGGCCTACCGAGCCGTCATCGAGACGGGCGCGTTCCGGTACCACCTTTTTGCCGCAGACGCCACATTGCCGCATAAGGCGCTCATGACGGGTGACGGTGGCGATCTGGACGGGAAGATCAATCACTTCGTGAGAGGAATAGACCCAGCCCCCGCTCAAGCGTTGGCCGCAATCGGGGCAGATATCCACCGCGTGCTGGACAACCTGCGTCGGCTCCACCAGGCAGGCGCGACCGTAGCCTTTGCCACGGCGCTTGCGCTCCTTCTTCAGCTCCGGCTTCGGGGTATTGGCCTTGGCCCATGAGGGAGGATCGCCCTTCTTTGCCAACTCATCGCGAAGCCGGGCGTTCTCCTCACGGAGAGATGCCACTTCCGCTTCCAAAGCGGTCACGCGAGGGGTGAGACCGGCAATGACCTGTCGTTGCTGCAGAAAAATGGCAACCAACTCGCCCCGCGATAACTCTACCTCTTCGGTCATGTTTTAAAGATTCTTGCACGATTGGCAATATCCTTCTTGGTTACAAAAAACTTGTAAAGGTGAACAGATACAGCACATGTTGCCCCGGGATTACATCGGTATTGCCGGGGCGTTTCCCGTTTAGGTGAGCGCGGAATAGGTCGCCGGCCGGCGGCGCTGGCGCACGAACTGCCGGCGGTCGGGGGCGTCGGGAGCGTCGGCCGGCCAGCAGCGCTTGCGATCGATCTCGATGACGCCGACCGCCAGCCCGGCGCGCTTCCCACGCAGCTCGGCAAGGACGTGGCCATGCTGCGCGATGACCTGGCTGTGACCGAGGTGGTTGCGCCGGCCGGGGGCAAAGGAGGAGAAGATCACCGCCATGAAATGGTCGCTGGCGCGTACGCGCAGGCGGTGTTGCCCCATGTCGGGGTCTTCATCGGGCAGGGTGTAGCCGTTGGAGGGGTGCAGCAGGATCTCCGCGCCGGCTTCCTCGCAGCAGGCGGCGGCTTCGGGAAACTGGATGTCGTAGCAGATATTGAAGGCGTAGCGCCCCAGTGGCGTATCGGCAACCGGGTAGGTCGACCCGGCGGTGAAGTAGTCTTCCTCCGCGCCGGGGGCGAGATGCACCTTTTCGTAGCGCAGGATGACGTCGCCGCGGCCGTCAAGGATGTAGCCGTAGTTGTAGAGGCGACCGTCGCGGACGCCGGGCAAGCTGACGCCCAGGTAAAGGCCGGTCTCGCGGCAGAGGGCGCCGACGCGCGACAGAAATAGCGCCTCGCTCCAGGCGTAGAGCGCCAGTGCGTCGGCGATCATCATCGGGTTCGGCGCCACCCCCGGCCCAGGCGCGGCCATCACCCCCGGCTCCAGTGCCATCTCGGGCAGCAGCAGGAACTGGATGCCTTGTCCGGCGGCACGGCGAATCCACCTTTCCAGGTAGCGCAGGTACTCTGCGCCGTAGGCGCGGCAATAGTCGACGTCGTAGGTGCGGGCGCCCAGGTTGTAGCGGCGAAAATGGTTGTTGCGCCGCTCCGGATCGTTACGGAATGGGTAGATGACGCGATCGGTCGCCCCCAGCGGCTGCAACGCGGCGATGGTTACCTGTTTACTCATGATGCACCTCGGATTATATGGCCGAGGATTGAAATCCCCGTCTGGCAGGCCGTGCGGCCGGTTGTCCGCTTGCGCGGACAATTTCATTGGAAAGATGACGACATCGGATCAGTGCTGTCAGAGTACGGTCTGCAGTTGCCGTGTATTCATGCTATCCGTGCAAGTGGTAATCTGTCAATTCATACGGATGAAACGTGCATGGTGATATTGGGGCACCGACGGCTGGGATCACCTTCACCAGCCGCGCCAGGGAGGCGAAGCTGGAAGGCGGCAATGCGGTGTTGGTGCCGCTGGAGTGCATTGTATCCAATACGGATTATCCCGCCACGGTCAACAGTTCGTGGCGGTGCTCGTAGAGTTTGGTCACGGCGTCGGCGATGTCGCGCATGTCGCCCTCGTCGCCGAGGAACCAGGGCTGGAAGAACCACACCGATTCGCGGCAGAGGTGTTCGGCGTTTGGGCAGCTTACCTGGGTGTAGTCGACGTCCTGGGCGTAGTAGGGGCGGGCCTCGGGGATGAAGCCGTGCTCATCCGCCTGCTTGCTGAAGACGGGCATCTGGTACAGCGGCACGGGGTAGCCGCCCGAGCCGGCGATGCCTTCGGCCTGCAGCGCCGTCACGAACTGGTCGCGGGTGACGCCGTCCCACTCGTCGGACAGGAAGCGGAACATGTAGACGTGCACCGACCGCCGGGTGACGCGCGGGTCGCACTGTTGCACGCGGATGCCGGGAATGGCGGACAGCGCGCGGTCAAGGAGAGCGGCGTTGCGCGCGCGGTGCAGCGTCTGTTCCTCCAGCCGCGTCAACTGCGCCAGCAGCACCGCTGCCTGGAACTCGGTCATGCGCAGGTTGGTGCCGGGCAGGTAGTGACGGTACCAGATGCCGCCTTTGCCGCGGCCGTAGTTGGAGAAGCTGCGGGCGATCTCGGCGATCTCCTCGTCGTCGGTGAGGAGGATGCCGCCTTCGCCGGCGGTGATATTCTTACTCACCTGGAAGCTGAAGCCGCCGCACGAACCCAGCGCGCCGGTGCCCTTGCCTTTCCATTTGGTACCCCAACTGTGGCAGGCGTCCTCGACGATATGCAGGCCGCGCTCGGTGGCGAAGGCGCCGTAGGCGTCCATGTCGACGGGGATGCCGCCGAAGTGCACGGGCATGATGGCGGCGGTTTTCGCGGTGGTCAGCGCTTTCACGGATTCGAGATCGAGGTTCCAGGTATCGAGGTCGACGTCGGCGAAGACCGGCACGGCGTTCATGCGCAGGATGGAAATCGGTGTCGCGATGAAGGTATACGGCGTGGTGATCACCTCGTCGCCGGCCTGGATGCCGCAGGCGTAGAGGCCCATCTCCAGCGACATCGAGCCATTCATGCAGGAGACGCCGTATTTCGCGTCCTGGAAGGCGGCGAACTGCTCCTCGAAGGCGCGCACCTTTTCGCCGTACCACCACAGGCCGCTGTCCAGCACCTCCTGCAGCGCCTGCTTCTCGGCGTCGCCGTGTACCGGCCATTCATGGAAGCCGCGGGTGCGGACGGGCGTGCCGCCATTGATCGCCAACGTAGACATGGGCGTATCCTTGTCAGATGGAATATTCGCAGACTTGACTGAATTACGCCCGGCATACGAGGATTCCTGCCGATTATCGCGTATTTCAATAGGAGAGCGTTGACTATTTCAGGAGTTCGGCTTTATGGTGCAATTTTTTGACGCATTTACCTGCATCGGGCCGCGGCCGCAGAAGCATCCGGCGTATGGGTGGCGGCTGGACGATATCCTCGGCGAGCTGCGGCACTGCTCGGTTGCCGGGGCGCTGGTGATGAGCCATCTCAGCGTGAATTACGACCCGATGTGGGGGAACCTGCGGCTGTCGGAGGCGCTGGCGCCGCACCCGAACCTGTTTCCGATCTGGAACCTGCTGCCCTGGCACACCGGCGAATGCCCGCCGCCGGCGGAGTTGGCGGGCGTGCTGCGCGAGCACGACGTGCGGGCGGTGATGCTGTCGCCGGAAGCGAACGCCTGGGATATACTCTCTGACATGAACGCGGAATTGATAGAGATGCTGCAGGCGGAGCGGCTGCTGACGATCTTCAAAGCGGACCAGTTCGGCGGTTTCCGCAACCTGGAGACACTGCTGGGACGGTATCCGGAACTGCCGGTGGCCATCGCGCAGGGGTATTGGAGCCACCAGCGCTATTACACGCCGCTGTTGCAGCGATACAAAAACCTGCACCTGATGACCAGCCATTACCAGGCGCACTACGCGCTGGAAACGCTGGCGGGGCTGGGCTGCGCGGAGCAACTGCTATACAGCAGCAGCGCGCCGGATATGTCAATGGGCGCGCACCGCACGGCCATCGACTACGCCGACCTGCCGGATGCGACGAAGGCGCAGATTGCCGGGGGCAACCTGACGCGGCTGCTGGGCGTGGCGCAACCAGCCTGCACGCCGAACCCGGACGAGGACGATCTCATGCGCACCGCGCGACAAGGCCGTCCGCAGGAAATGACGCTGATCGATTTTCACGTGCATGTGCTCGATGCCGGCCTGCAGGGCGCCGGTGGCATCTGCGTGATGCGCGATGGCGATCCGGCAGGCTGTCTGCCGCTGATGCAGCGGCTGGGCTACGACGGCGGCGGGGCGATGGGGTGGATCGTCAACGCGGACTCGGTGGGCTGCAACGCGGCGACGAAAGCGGCGCTGGATGTCTTCGGCGACGCCTGGTGGGGGCTGGCCTCCTTCGATGTCTCGCACTTCACCACCGAGGAGATGCTGGCGCAGATGGCGGCGATCTACGCCGACCCGCGCTTCCTGGGCGTGAAACCGTATCCCGTCTTCGGCATGCGCTACGACGACTCGCGCTACGCGCCGATGTGGGAGTTCGCCAACGCGCGCGGGTTGTATGCGCTCATCCACCGCACGACGAATGACTTTTCCGAAGTGAATAACCTGGCGGAGCGTTACCCGAATATGCTCTTCGCCGCCGCGCACAGCGGCGCGGACTACGCCACCGCCGACATGGCCATCGCCAGCATGCAGGCCCATCCGAACGTTTACGCCGAACTGACATATACCCCGGTCACCGGCGGCATCGTCGAATACTATGTGAACGCCGTCGGCGCCGAGCGGATTCTTTACGGCAGCGACCTGCCCATGCGCGACCCACGCCAGCAACTCGGCTGGGTGTTGTATGCGCGCATCAGCGTCGAGGATAAAAAGAAGATTCTGGGTGAGAACGCCCTGCGGATCATCGCTTCCATACGCACAAAACAGCAAACTGGGAGCGCGGATTTGTAATCCACACGATACTGGGGCCGCGGATGTGTAATCCGCACGGTATGGTTCCGGTGTAAAGATTGGTAAAAAAGCATGCGGATTGAAAATCCGCGGCCCCAGTAGAGGAGCACCATGAAGACCATCAACACCGCCGTTATCGGGTTGGGTCGCATCGGCTGGCAGTTCCACATCCCGCATATCCTCGCGCACGACGGGTTCACGCTGGCCGCCGTCGTTGACCCGCTGGATGCGCGGCGCGAGGAGGCGCGGCAAACGTTCGGCGTGCAGGGGTACGCCGATTACGCCGAGTTGCTCGATAACGAACAACTCGACCTGATCGTTCTCGCGTCGCCGACGCACCTGCATGCCGAACAGGCGGTGCAGGCGATGGAGCGGGGCATCGACATATTCTGCGACAAGCCGATGGCGCGCTCGCTGGACGAGGTAGACCGCATGATCGCCGCCATGCGCGCGCACGGCCGCAAGCTGATGGTCTTCCAACCGCACCGGGTGACGAACGAGGCGGCGGCCATCCGCCATATCCTGGCGCAGGGATGGCTGGGCGAGGTGTTTCTGGTGAAGCGCCGGCTGTGTAACTACACCCGCCGCAACGATTGGCAGGCGTTCAAGGAATATGGCGGCGGCATGCTCAATAATTTCGGCGCGCACGGCCTCGATCAGGTGCTGCACCTGTTCGGCTTCGGCGTGCGGCGGGGGGAATGCCACTTGCGCAACATCGCCAGCCTGGGCGATGCCGACGACGTGGTGAAGGCGCTGCTGGAGTTGGAGAACGGCATCATCGTCGACCTGGAGATCAACATGGCGTGCAGCGTGCCGGTGCCGAACTGGACGATCTGCGGCACGCGCGGCAGCGCCGTGCAGCAAGACGATACGATACTGGTGCGCTACTACCGCGAAGAGGAGCTGTCCGACCTCGGCCTGCAGGACGGCCTCGCCGCTGCCGATCGCAAGTATGGCAACGACGAAGTCATCCCCTGGCATACCGAAGAACTGCCCCTCGCCGAATACCCCGGCGCCAACTTCTACGACCACTGTCATGCCTACTACGCGAACGGCGAGGCGCCCTACGTGCCGGTGGAGGAGACGCGGGAGGTGATGCGTCTGCTGGGGACGTTGCGGGCGAGTGTGGGTTAGTGAGAAACAGGATGTAAATAGTGATAATCCATTATTCCGGTATTTTGATCCGAATCAGTTCTGTTCCCGAGCCAGCGTAGAGCCAGCCGTCCAGCACCGCTTTGCCTACCCAGGGCCATTTCTCGCATTTTGCGAAGGCGTCGATGTCGAGGAGACCGTCGCGGTAGCGGAGAAACGCCGCATAGGGGCCGCAGAGGGCGATGACGCGGCCATTGTCGAGGGATAGCATGCCGGCGCGGCGGACGTGGCTCAACGGGGAGCGGCCGATCGCGAGGACTTGCATGGAGGCCGGGTCGAGGGCGAAAAGCTGCTGGCAGGCGGATCCGTAGAGCAGACCGTCACCGCCAAGGGTAAGGTTGCTGATTTCTTTCTCGCCGGGGATGGGCACGACTGGATTACCGGTCACCGCCTGCGTTTGTGGATTCCAGCGGAAGAGGCGGGCGTCGGCGGCTGCCACCGCTACGCCACCGCCGAGGAGCGCGCTGGCGACGATAAGGTCGCCGTCGGGCAGCGGGCAGAGGGCGGTGAGGCTCTCCTCGCCCAGGGGATTCGGCACATACTCGATACGGTCCGCCCGTGGATCGTACCAGGCGATCACCCCGCGCAGATAACCGTAGCCCGCTACGCTGGCGATATAGACGTTGCCGTCGGCGCCCAGCGCCATGTCGTAGGGGCGCTGCTGATGCGGCGCCACCGGGCCGTAGTTGGCGGGGTTGCAGTCGCGGTCGGCGTCCGGCGGGGTGGGAATGCGCTCCGAGCTGGGGCGAAACGGTTGCGCCGGATCGTAGACCTGCAGCGTCGACTCGGTATACGACGCGATGAAAAGGCGGTCATAGGCGTTGACGAACGAATAGGCTTCAGCCCCGGGAATCTGCCCAAGGTTGTCGCGGGCGCCGGTGGCGGGGTCGTAGCGCAGCAGGTATTCCGGTTGGATGGAACTGGCGTAGATGTTGCCATCAGGGCCATCACCCACGCGGTGGATGACCATAGCGTTGCCCATGTATCCCGGCGCCTCGACGGCCGGGCGGCCGTCCGCCCAGCGGGTGCGGTCGCAGGCCGGCGGGGCTTCCGGCACGGGTAACAGGTTGCCATTCGACAGCAGGTAGGCGGTGTCATGGCAGGCGCCATACACCTGGCCGTCGCAGCCGAGGAAGAGGGTGGGGAAGCCTTCGGTACGCAGCGCCTTCGGCAGCAGGTGGCACAGCGTCTCGGTGAGGGGATGGTAGGCGATGAAGTCCATCCGCCCGCAGCCCACGGCGCCGTAAATCCATCCGTCAGGCCCGGCAACGAGCGCGCGCAGGTAGCACTCCGTTTCGTCTACCCGCCCCAGGTCGATGATGCGGTCGGTGGCCGGGTCGATGCTGAAGAGGTGGCAGTTGGAAGACGTGCCACCGAAGATGAGGCCGTCCAGCCCCACGGTGTAACTCCAAATGAAGGTGTCGCCTTTCACCGCCTGTCCGAGGTCAGTGAGGGTGCCCGCCCCCACGTCCAGCTTCAGCACATGCCCCTGATGGAAGGTGCCCAGGTAGAGGTTGCCCTGCGGGCTGGGGGCCATCGCCCAGGCGCCGCCCTCGCTGCTCGTCCACACGTCGAAGGTCTCGCCGTCGGAGTGGTAGGCCACCAGGTCGGTACACTCGTGGTAGAAATAGTTGACGTAGTAGCGCTCGCTGCCCGCTGGTCCCGGGCCAACGAGACGCGCGGGTGAGGAGCCGCGGCCGCGGAATGCACCGAGCACCTCACAGGGAGCGAGTTGGCGTTCGGTCGTCATGGCAGATACCTCGTGTCATGGATATGATGCAGGATACAGGAAACAGCATGCGGGATGTCGTCGGTACTGAAGCAACGGTGCCTGTTCTGTATCGTCATCATCACTTCGCCGCCACCTGCTCGCGCATGCGCACCTCTATCGCCGCCGATTCGCGGAAATAGGCGTTGCGCGGTTGCAAGCCGTATTCGGCGCAAAGCTCGGCAACGGTTGTGCCGTCCAGCGCGCCGAGGGCGAAGACGCTTACTGGGAAGTTGTGGTCGATGGTCACCTGGTGCGCGCGCTCGGCGAGGAGGCGGTTGATGGCGCTTTCGCCGCCGTTGTAGGCCGCCACGTTGTAATCGGCGTGGAAGAGCTGACGGTCGAAGTTGAGCCGCGCGGTCATGATCGGCTGCAGCTTCCACAGGTTGAACTGCTCATAACGCCGGCCGATGCCCATCAGGTCAATGCCGGTCATGTCGATGACGCGGCTGTCTTCTTCATACGCCGAGATGAGATACGCGCCTGCCGTCAGCGCCCAGTGGTTAAGCAGTTGTCCGCCGGTGAATAGGGCATGGTAGCAGATCAGGTTGACATCATGCTTGCGCAGCTCCGCCGCCTGCCAGGGGAAGTTGATATCGTAGCAGATGGCGTGGGCGATGCGGCCGAAATCGAGATCATGGATCACCGGTCCGGCGCCGGGGGTGATGCCTTTCTCCATCTCGCCGATGGTCGGGTGCACCTTGTCATACTGGCCGACGATTTCCCCGCGGCGGTCCAGTACCACCGCGCTGTTGTAACAGCGGTCGTCCACCACCGTGGGGATGGGGATGACCAGGTTGACATCGTATTCGCGCGCCAGCGTGCCGAAATGATCGGTGAAGGCGTTGGGCAGCGGTCCCGCGTCGCGCCAGCGCTCGATGGGCTGCCCGGCGTGCAGGAACAGCTCGGGGAAGATGATCAGGTCTGGCTTCGCCACCGCCGCCCGGCGCAGCAGGTCGGTGGCCGTCGCTAGCCCGTCCTCGATGGGCTGCCCGTGGGCGATGCCCCAGGCCACGGATGAAATGGTCACGTAGCGCGCCATGGCAGCTCCTCGCTCATCTTATAGTGCAATGGGAAGATATTCGTCCGGACCGAAAGGCAACGGCATGCCCAGGCGGCAGGATTCGTAGGCTTTCAGCACCAGCATGGTGGATTTAGCGCCTTCTTCGGCGTCGCAGGGTGAGGGCCCGTTGCCGTGCACGCAGTCGGCGAAGCGGTCCAGGTGCTCGTAATGGCCCTTGTTCGGGCCGCCGATGAAGAAGTCATTGCGGCCTTCCTTCAGACGCTCCTGAATGAGCTGCTGCGCCGACTCATAAAAGCCCTCGATGCCCGGCTTCTGCGTGGCGGCGCGGGGATCGGGGCTGTTGAAGATGCGGCGGAAGGGTTCGCCCTGGATGCCCATGGTGCGGATTTCCATGCAGTGATCGATGGCGATCATCGCGCCGCCGAAGGTGATCTCGATGAGCTCCTTGGGGTAGTCCAGCGTGCCTACCGCCGAGTGGGGCAGCGTGGCGAGGGAACCGTCCTCGTAGCGGATGGTGATGGTGAAGTTGAAGCGCGCCGAGCCGACCGCGTAAACCTGCACCGGGCGCAATTTCCCCATGAATAGGTTCGCCAGGTCGATGAAGTGGGTCATCTCGTTGATGATGGCGCCGTCTTCGAAGGCCCATGGCTTCCAGGTGAGCACGTCGTCGTTAATGCGGATGAGCACGCAGGTCTGGTCTTCCTCAGGCAGGCGCGGACGCAGCGACGAGTTGCGGTCGAAGGCCCACGGCACCACGGTGGGGTGCTGCCGATAGTTATCGAGGATCTTCAGCGCCTCGATAATCGCCGGCGAGGAGCGGCGATTGTGGCCCACGCAGAAGGGGATGCCGGACTGGCGCACCGCCTTGAGGATGCGCGCAATGTCCTTCACCGAGTCGGCCATCGGTTTTTCGACGTAGACGGCCTTGCCGGCGCGGGCGCAGGCCTCGATGGCCTCCGCGCGCAGCGTGTGGGTGGTGGCCAGCACCACGATATCCACCTGTGGATCGTTGATGATGTCGTGGTAGTTGGTGGTGGTATGCTCCACGCCGTATAGCTCGGCCTGCTCGACCATCAGCGCGGTGTTCAGGTCGCACAGCGAGTATAGGTTCAAGCCGGGGTTGGCGGCGGAGTTCGGGATGTGTGTGCCGGCGGCCAGCGCCCCGCAGCCGATGACGCCGACGTTCAAGGGACGGACGGCGGTGTTGGGAGTTGCCATTGTTGCTCCTCGCGAAGGGTGTTGTTGCCTACTTCCATGTCAGCACGAATTCCACCTGCGCCACAGAGGAGGTATTTACACTGTCGTAGCGCACGTGATCGAAGGGATTGAACCCGGCGGAACTTGCGTAGGACCAGACCACCGGTGTCGGCGCGATGCATGCGGTTAGTTCCACGTCAAGCGGGCGCGGGGTGATGCGCAGTGCGGGTGCGTCGCCGAGGATGCCGGCGAGGCCGTCGAGAGCGACGCTGTTAGCGCGTGTACCGTGAAAGAGCCACGACCACCGGTGCGGGGCATCCGCCGCCACGATGTCCCGGCAGACGATCCGCTCGCCGGGGTATAGCAGCAGGTCGCGGGTGTAGCGCGTCAGGCCCAGTGCCTCCGGATACGCGGGGGCCAGGTCGAGGCGAATCCAGCCGGTCTGCGCTTCAGTGTTCCAGCGAGCGAAGACGATCTCTTCACCGCGGTCGCGCTTGGACGGAATGGACATCGGGTAGCCGATGTCGCCGTATTGTCCGGCGCTATCCACCAGCAGGCAGGTGCGCAGCGCGGACTGCAGCTTGTAGCCGCCGTCGGGGGTGACCAACCGCATCGCCGCGCCCAGCGCCAGGGTGAAGTGCCCAGCCCCCGGCGACATGCTCATGCGGTCGCACGGCCCGCGGGCCTGGCGGTAGGCATGGTAACCGGCGAAGGGGGCGCAGCGCACGGTGAGGGTGACGTCGTCGAGCGGATCGCGATAGGTGGCCAGCCCGCCGTCTGGGAAATAGGCCAGCGGGGCGAACGCCGGCCATTCGGGCAGCGCCGGCACCGTTGGGTCGTAGGTAAACAACCCCGCCAGCGCGCCGGTGAAGTAGCCGGTGGCCTGGGTGGGGTGGTAGAAGTGGTCGGCGTCCGTGGACAGCACGGCCGCCTGCAACGCGGCGGCGCGTTGGTCGTGAAACTTTGCCGCCATGCGGTTGAGGAAGCCGTTGCCGCCGATGAGCGGGTAGGCGTCTTCCAGCAGCATTGTGTGATCCTGCGGCCGGGTAACGCGCAGCAGGTAGTCGAGGATGGCGCGGAAATGCGATTCGTCGAACAGGTCTTCGCCGGTGAGCGCCCGCAGCGTGTCGCGATAACGCGCCACGTCGTCCAGGTACAGGTAGAGCTGGCAGTAGTTGCTGAGCGGGATGATGCCGTCGCGGGGCATGGCGTCGACACCGCGGCGCACGCGGGGGATGAGGAACGCCGCCCAGCGCGCGGCCTCGGGCAGCACGCCCAGCAGGTGCAGCGCGGCGTCGGCGAAGCCGAAGTAGGACTTCCAGCCGTGGTCCTGCATCACCGAGCCGCCCCAGTAGTCGCGGTTGAGCAGCGCCAGCGCGACGAAGCGCTCGCCCTGCAGGCACAGTTTCTCCAGCAGGCGTATCGTCCGCTCCGCGCCCAACTCGTCCCGCAGCGCGTGATAGGCATACGCCAATTCGCGCATGGTGAAGGCGGCGCCCATGTCGCCGTCGTGGCTGTAGCCTTCCTCGCGCTGGTTGCCCCAGTGAGGGAGGGCGACGGCGGCGTCGATGACGTCGAGCGCCGTCGCCAGCGCCGTATCGTCATCTTCCAGCCGGTAGCGGGCGATGAGCAGCGGCAGGTCGTTGACCATAGCCGTGCGGGAGTCGACCCAGGCGAAGGCCTGGCGCAGTGGTGTCGCGTAGCCGGCGTGGGTGGTGTGCAGCGCTTCGCGCAGCGCCGACCAGTCGACGGAGGCCGCCGGGGTGCGCGCCGGCCAATCGGCGAGGTCGGCGGTCAGCGGTTCCAGGGTATCCTCGGGATCGACTTCCAGCGTCGCCAGCGTCCAGCGGAGCGTCATCGGTCGGTAGGGTTCCAGGGTCAGTGTATGGGAACCGGATTCGGTGAGGTGGAAGGCCATGCGGCCGCGAAAACGTTTCGCGGCGATGTCCTCGATGGAGACGCGCTGGAAGAACCAGAGGCCGATGCGCCGGCCATCGATGGAAACCCAATACGTCGGCACCAGCGCGCGGTTGCCGTCCTGCAGGTTGAAGTCCCACGGGCCGGTGCGCTGGTCGACGTTGCCGAACTGATTGAGGACGATATACAGTTCGTTCCAGTTGAAGTCGCGCGCGTCGGCGATGACGGAGAACTGATACAGGCCGAGGGCGGCGTCGAAGGTGTAGCGGTATGCGCCTCCCTCGGCGATGGCGACGGGGAGCATGCGCGCGTCGCCGATGGCGCAGGTGCAGTCGCAGGGGATGGTCGTGGTGTCCAAAGGCATGGTGATCCTCACATGGGGAGCGTATTCATACGCATGTATAGCGAGATACTACGCCTTCCAGGGGGAGCATGTCAAGCGGATTCAGCGCGAAACCGTCCTCCATATTTCATGGAAAAATGCCGGCAGCGCGCTACCCTGATATGGGGCCAGCAGCAGGCGCGTGCGGCGCGGAAGCGGGCGGTGTGCGTAGAGCGCCAGCGCCGGCGCCGGCGCGATGACATTCACGCGCGGCGAATGCCAACCGGCGCGCGGGTGCTCCTGCCCGCACTCCACGCGGGCGGTATCCCAGTCATCGGATGAGAAGAAGATTGCCAGGTTGGCGTCGGGGAATACGGTGTGGGCGATATTGCCGTCGATGATCAGCGTCCCAGGGCAGCACTGGAAGCGCGACTCGATGGCGTACGCGCCGTCGCCAGTCAGCACGTCTTCCAGTATCCAGTACCCCGGATCAGGGACAAACTGGATGTTGCGGGTATGCTGCACGGGAATCCCTTCCTCGCCATAACCGAGGTCGTAACGCGCGCCGGCGGTAATACGGCCGTCTGCGGCAACTTCCCATGTGAGCGGCAGCGGCTCATGGCTGACCCAGCGGTCGCGGTGGGCGCGGCTGTGCTGGTCACGATCATCGATGCGGATGGTGGAGTGCGCCTTCGTGCCGATGAGGTAGTTGTACCAGGAGCCGGGGCTGTAGTCGTATAGGTAGCGGCCGGGGTCGACGATGAAGGAGCGGCCGTAGGCGGATAGCCAGAAAGACAGGGCGTCTTCGTGCTGGTGCACGTTGCCAAAGGGGCCGCCGTCAAAGGCCAGGTACAGCTCGTCGCGACCGAAGCGGCTGCCCTGGCGCAGGATCATCACGCCGCCGTACGGATAGCAGGCGCTGGTCAATTCCGCGTGCGCATCTGCACCGAGCAGCGCCTGCACGCTGGGTCGCTCCAATCCCTCGCGCGTCCACCCGCCCAACTCGGCATCGCCGTCGTTGAAGGCGATCTGCAGGCCGTCGGGGGTGATGGTCTGGCGCACGTAGCGCCACATGGCCCGCAGCGTTTCCTGGAAGCGCGGCGGTGCCTGTTCCGGCAGGCAGGCCAGCGCCTCCAGCGTCAGCGCCAGTTCGTTGCAGACGCAGAAGTGGTAGTGCGGCGTCAGCTCATGCTGCAGGCCGTCGGGCAGCACCTGGATGTCCAGCGTGGCGGACAGGCGGTTGAGGGCGACCGCCGCCAGCGCCGGCGTATCGCGCAGGGCGGGGAAGTACGCCATCGCGCGCAGCGCGCAGCCCGCGCCGGCGATGAGCCCGTTGCCGTGGCCGCCTTCCGGGGTGATGATCTCTAGCCAGTGCAGTTGGTCATGCACGCTTTTGACGATGCGCAGCAATTCGACGGAGGACAGCAGGTCGGGCAGCGCCGGCAGCAGCATCGCCAGCGCATGCCCCCACTGGACAATGTGAAAACCAATCTCCAGGTGGCTGAGCCAGATATGCGGCTTGCGCACGGACATGTACCAATTCGCTGGGTCATCGCCGAGAAGGAAGGAATCGGCAATGTCGGTATCTTCAATGAAGGCGAGAATCAGGTTCACCGCCTTCTCGGCGTATTTATGCTCGCCTGTTTGGCGGAAGGCGAGAAGTAGGTGATCAATGAACCCGAAGCGGTTAAACTCCCACGGCCAGTGCGGCGAGGCGGCGGGGAGGTCGTTCCAGTCGATGCGCGCGGGCAACTGCAGCGTCTCGCCGGTGAAGGTGAAACGGTGCGTGAGGATGGCGTCGGCTTCCGCGATGCTGCCGGATGGCTCCGCTGCCGGCAGGCGCGCGGGGAGGTCGGCGTAATAGGCGCGGTAGTGCGCCAGCACCCCGTCCGGTGCTGCGCCGGGCAAGTCAAGCAACTCCAGCGCCCGGCGGGTGAACTCTGCCTCAGAGAGGCCGATGTGATCGAAGGAATGCAGCAGGCGGAAGACCAGCGGGCGGTCGGCGCCATCGACATCGCTGCGCGCGATGCCGTGTGGGTCGACGCTAAGCACCTTGGCCAGCCGCGCTTCCTCAAACGCATTGCGGGGGGCTTTGCGGGAAATCATCTTTACTCCAGGCCGTTTGGTCCGCTGTATTCCACCACCAGCACTGTCCAGAAGCGCGTTTCCGGCATGGTCAGCGTCACGTTTTTGGCGGCGGTTTTGAAGGGCACGGCCTCCTGGTGCGGTGTCGGGATGGGGGTCAGCGCCCAGATGCCGTCCACCTTCGCGCCGTCGGGCAGGGTCAGGGTTATCGGTATGTTGCGCAGCGGCGGGCGGGTTTTTTGCGTCAGGTCGTGGGCGGCATCGCGCCCCGGCGGGTTGATCAGGTGCAGCACCAACCGGTGGCGGGCGCCGTCCAGGCTCAGCCGCCGGGCCAGCCGCTCCCATTGCATCAATTCGACCTTCTCGCCGAAGCTGACCACCGCTTTCGCGTCCTTCAATGGACGCATGGCATTGTTCCAGATGAAATCGGCGTAGCGCAGCGCGAAAGCCGGGAAATCGCCGAACTGGCTCTCCATGCGGCTGTAAAAGGGATGGGCCCCGGAGGCCAGCAGCAGCGTACAGACGTAAATGGTATCGAGCTTGGTGCCGTAGACGTTGTTCGGGTGGTACGGCTCCAGGCCGGAATAGCCGGCGGGGGTGTCATAACAGATGCCGTAATGCCCGCCGTGCGGCCAGATCACGTCGCGGTAGTCCAGGGCGTCGCCCAGGTATTTCGAGAAGAGGTAGTTTCGGTCAGCGATGTTGCGCGGCGATTCGTGCATGATCAAGCCGCCGTTGCTCAGCATGATAGGGTATGATTCCGGCTTCACCTGGTCGGAGATTTCGGTGTTGTAGCCAAACTGGTATGCCGGTACCTGTTTTTCCACCTGCTCGCGAATTTTCTTCGTCGAGTTGATGGTATACGGCGAGGTGTCGTCATACACGTCGTAGCGGGTGCCGTCCCACCCGAACATTTTATGGCCTTCCACCGTCTCCTTCGCGTGCCAGCCGACGATGCCGTCGGATTTGCCCCAGGCGATGGAGGCATACGGCCACACGCTCATCGGGCCGATTTTC
>CAZPYA010000008.1:0-3701 GCA_964590255.1 uncultured bacterium | reverse complement strand
CAGCGTCCAGTGCTCGAACCAGTCGGAGAAGAACTCGCCGGCGGTGAACCAGTCGGGATGGCGGCGCATCAGCTCGTAGGCGGGCGGGCCGCTGCAGGCGGTGATAAGCGAGTAGAGGGTGGCAGCCATGCCGCGTTGATGCGCGAACTCGATGTAGTTCCGCATGGCGGAGATGGAGCCGGGATAGCAGAGGTGCCCACCGAAGAACAGTTCCTTGTCCGGGGTGAAGTCGCCAAAATCATCCGGCGCCCAGAAGCCGCTCTCGAAGCCGGTGTAGCCACCTGCGCGCAACTCGTCAATGGTCTTTTCAGCGAGGGCGCGGTCGCGAAAGCGCACTGAATAATTGGTGCCGGCGATGATGGCGGTCGACCAGAAATTCTTTGTGACCGCGAAGACCGCGCGGCCGTCGGCGGCCGGGGTGCCGGGCGCTGATGCGCTCGCGTGGAACTCGGCGCCCCAGGTGATGCCGGTCAGCGGGAAAGCGCCGGTCCATTGACGCTTTTCGCCGGCGGGGATTTCCAGCGTGGCGGTCGCCACCGGCAGCCGGGTGTTTACGCCCGCCCGCACATCGAGCGCCAGCGCCACCTTCGCCGGCGCGGCGGACAGGTTGGCGACGGTGACGGTGGCCGCGCCCGTCTCGCCTGGCTTGTAGACGATTTTGTCTACTTGCACGTCCACCGCCAGCGAGCCCAAAGGCTCAATATACGGCTTCAATGCGGCGAGGTGGAAGGGCAGCTTCGGCAGTTCCTTGATGGCGATGGTGCCGTCCTCGGCGGGCTTCGGCAGATTCAGCAGGTTATCGAGGGCCGGGTCGTCGTCGGGATCGGGGCCGGTGGGGTCTGTCTTGGTACGTTCGCGCAGCTTCTCCGCCAACGGCCCGGTAATGGCCCAGCTCACCGCATAGGGAGCGTGCCCATCGCCGGTGATGGTGAAGTCGACCGTTGTATCGGTGAATGCGTCGGGTTGAGGAAAGTGAAGCACCTTTACCGTGCGCGCCGCGCCGCCGACCGACATGGTGACGGCGATCTCGCTGATGCGCAGGTTGCCCAGCGGCGCCAGCGCCAGCGGCACATGCAGCCGGTAGCGTCCCGGCGTCAGCGGAGTCTGGCTGGAGCCGTTGAGCAGCGTGCCTTTGGTGACGGTGTCGACATCGGCGGCGAAGCAGCGCCCGCCGGCCTGCGCCTGCGCGATGAAGGCTGTGCCGTCGGCCAGGACCGGCGCGTCGATGGTCGCGGCCCGGATGCCCGTTGACAGCAGGCCGAGGAGCAGACAGCAGAGGATCGGAATCGGTAATCGCATCATGGTCTCCTCAACGGGTCTCCAGGCGTGTGGCCAGCGCGGCGAGGGCGGGCAGTTGGGCGGCGGCTAGCGCCTTGACGGCCTCGTGCGGCGGCGCGAAGGCCGGGCCGCGGAAGGAGCGCCCGAAGGCCGCGAAGCCGAAGAGCGCCGCGCGGGGCGTCGTTTCGGCAGCCAGGCGCTTCGCCAGCGCCGGCAGGGCGGCGGGCGGCACGGTGGCCAACTGCTGGTAGAGGATGGCGTCCGTCGCCCGCAGGCGCGGGTAGGTCTTCCATAGCCGGGCGATTTCCTGCTGGATGGTGTAGGCTTTGCGCGAATATTGCGGCAGGTCGATGACCGACATGCTGCGCACCATTTTGTAGTAGTGCTCCAGCAGGCCGTCGACGGCCGGCCCCGCGGCCGTCGGGTCGCCGCAGCGCAGCAGCGCGAGCATCGCCGCGAGATGCAGGTCTTCCTCGCGCGACGGGGCGGCGGGGAATTTCTCGGTACTGGTGAGAAACTTTTTCAGTGGCTGGGCATATTTCTTCACCTCGGCGATGACGGTCGCGTCACCGAGATTGCCCAAGCCCTCCAGCGCGCCCAGGCGCACGGCGAAGGCCATATCGGCGGGGTCGACGGTCATCTCGCCGGCATCCTCATCGACCGGTGGTTCGCCGGTGCGCAGCGCGACCAGCAGCGTCTCGCGCGCGTCCGGCGCCTTCGTCTGGCCCAGTATGCGCAGGCCCAGCAGCACGAGGTGGGGCTTGCCGCTTTCGATAAGCGTCGTGGCGGCCGCGTCCATGTCGGCGGTGACGAAGGGGCGCACGGCGGCGCTCATCGTCTCAGCCACCTCCAGCGGTAGGTCGTCATCCAGCGCGGCCACGGCATCCAGCAGCAGCTTCGCGCCGGCGGCGTCGCGGCAGAGGGTAACGGCGGTGGTGAGCGCGGGGGCGACATCGGCGTATTTCTTCACCCCCGCGCCGAGCAGCTTCTTCGTCAGCGGCTGCAGCAGGGCGGGGTCGAGTGGCGTCATGGCGCGGGTGGGCTCGGTGAGCCAGGTGATCGTCTCCGCGAGCGCCGCCGGCCAGTCGGGCCATTCCCACAACGGCAGTTGCCCGGCCGCTGGGTCGCCCTGCACGCTGCCGGTGAAGACGGCGACGCGCCCCTTGCCGAAGGCGCCGGTGATGAGCAGCGGCGTCTCGCCGGCGGCCATCCACACCTGTGCGCCTGGTTTGGGCGGCAGCGCGTGATACCAGTAGACGCGCGGGGACGCGGCCCATCTCAGGCCGCGCATGGCGGCGGGCGCATCGTGGCCGGCGGTCAGCGGTAGGCCGTCCGGGGCATGGCGCATAGCGGATTTCTCGGGAAAAGTCACTGGGGCAATTTCGGCGAAGGCGGTGCCGCGAAATTGATCGCCATAGGCGAGTGAGCCGCCGAGGAAGAGGACGGCGCCGCCGCGCTCGACGTAATCTTTCATCATCTTGCGCAGCGGCGCGCCAAACGAGCCGGCGTAGACGTTGCAGACGATGATGAGGTGCTGGCGCATGAGGCCGTCGTAGGTGGTGGGGAAGTAGCGCAGGCCGTAGGTGTTGCTCTCCCAACTGTTGGCGTGCCAACTGTCGGTGACCACGGCGCCGCCCACGCGCGCCAGCGCCGTATCGACTTGATAGTAGTTATACCAGAGGCCGCGCACCGCCAGCACGCGCAGCGGCGCCTGTGGGAGAGCCGCCCAGGCTGCGGGCGGGGTGAGGCCTTTCGCGGCCGCGGCGGCGTCGTCGGTCTCCGCGGCGAGCGCGAACGCACCGAGCAGCAGCGCCGCCAGCACCAGGCACCAGCGAAGCAGAACGGGAGCATGCATGCGGATCGCGTCTCCTCTCCGTACCAGTGTAGGACGCGGGACAAGCCGCTGTCAATGAATAACACGCTTCTATACATATAGATTCATGCGGATGAAATCCGTCTTGCGACCGAACCGGTATTATTGGTAGCGCATAGGCAGCAGGATGTCGTTTGTTCAATTAATATATTAAATCCGTTGACAGTTTGATAACGCTGACATAAACTGAATTGGTTCAGGGAAGCATGCCTGTAGAGGAAGCACTCGGGATGGATACCAGTCCATCCCGCTTTTTGTTGGTCAACCTAATTTTTGTAAGGAGGTAATCCCATGTCCCGGTCCCGAGGTTTCACCCTCATTGAGCTCCTGGTGGTGATCGCCATCATCGCGATCCTGGCCGCCATCCTCTTCCCCGTGTTCGCCAAGGCCCGCGAAAAGGCCCGCACGAACTCCTGCATCAACAACCAGCGGCAGATCGCCATCGCGATCTCCATGTACTGCCAGGACAATGAAGAGACGTTCATGCCCGACAGCGGCAAAAGCGCCTGGTCGTCGTTACTGAAGGACTACAACGAGCCCAGCCTCTACG
>CAZPYA010000007.1:71485-85505 GCA_964590255.1 uncultured bacterium | reverse complement strand
CTCTTCATGGATATCGGCACCAATGGCGAGATCGTGCTGGGCAACGCCGACTGGATGATCGCCTGCGCCTGCTCGGCAGGGCCGGCCTTCGAGGGCTCGGGCATCAAGTGCGGCATGCGCGCCACCGACGGCGCCATCGAATACCTGGAGCTGGACCCGACCGGGCATCATGTGCGCTACGACGTTATCGGCGAGGGCAAGCCCGCCGGCATCTGCGGCTCCGGCCTCATCTGCCTGCTCGGCGAACTGCTGCTGCACGGCATCATCGACCAATCCGGCCGGCTGAACATGGAGCTGCCGTCCGAACGGCTGGTGCGCGCCGGCAACAGCAACGGCTTCGTGCTAGAGTGGGCGGAGCAGACACGCGACGGCGTCGACCTGGTGATCACAGAGCCGGACATCGAGAACCTGATGCGCACGAAGGCGGCGATTTACGCGGCGTGCGACCGCATTCTGCAAAACGTTGGCCTCGATTGGCAGTCGATCTCGCGGGTGTTCATCGCCGGTGGCTTCGGCCGCTACATCCAGGTGGCGGACGCCGTCCTTATCGGCCTGTTGCCCGATTTGCCGTATGATCGCTTCACCTACATCGGCAATTCGTCGCTGACCGGGGCGTATATCGCGCTGCTGTCCGATGAAAAGCGCCGCCTGCTGGCGAAGCTGGCGCATTCAATTACCTATGTGGACTTGAGTAGCGACCCGCAGTACATGGACAGCTTCCTGGGAGCGCTGTTCCTGCCGCATACCGAGATGACGCAGTTTCCAACAGTGGCACAGAAACTGGCGGCCTCGCGGAACTGACCGGCGGGAAATGGGTACAGCAACGAATTTCGCGCTGAGCAGATAGTCGCTGCCGTGCGGATATGCGGGGAAATTCGTTACAGTCCCCATTTGCTGCTGTGCGGACGATGAAAATAGGTTATCATTACCACTCGAATCGAGAAGGAGCATGAGATGAAGAGTTTGCTGGAGCGCCTCGCCGCGGGCGAGATTTTGATTTCCGACGGCGCGTGGGGCACGTTTTTACAGGCGAAGGGCCTGCAGCCGGGCGAGTGCCCGGAGTCGTGGAACGTCACCCATCCGGACGACGTGCGCGACGTGGCCGCCGCGTATGTGGCGGTGGGCAGCGACATCGTAGAGTCCGATTCGTTCGGCGGCACCTGCTACAAGCTGAAGGAGTTCGGGCTGGTGGACAAGGTGGCGGAGTACAACGTCGCCGCCGCGAAGCTGGCGAAGGCCGCCATCGGCGACCACGGCTATGTGGCCGCGTCGGTGGGTCCCACCGGGCAGATCGTCGAGGACGAGGGCGGTGACGTGGCCGAGGACGACCTGTATAATGCGTTCAAAGAGCAGGTGATCGCGCTGGCGCAGGGTGGCGCGGACGCCTTCTGCATCGAGACGATGTCGTCGGTGACCGAGGCGACGCTGGCGATCAAGGCGGCGAAGGAAAACACCACGCTGCCGATCATCTGCACCTTCACCTTCGAGTCGGGCGCCCGCGGCTTCCGCACCATGATGGGCGCCGAGCCGGCTGCCGCCTGCACCGCCGCCGTGGAAGCCGGCGCCGACGTGGTGGGCGCCAACTGCGGTAACGGCATTGCCAACATGATCGAGATCACCCGGCAGATTCGCGCGGCGCTGCCGACCACGCCGATTCTCATCCACGCCAACGCCGGCATGCCGGTGCTGGAAGGTGGGACGACGGTGTTCAAGGAAACTCCGGCGGACATGGCCGCCCGTGTGGCCGAGCTGATCGCCGCCGGCGCGAATATCATCGGCGGCTGCTGCGGCACCACGCCCGCGCACATCGCGGCGATGGCGGCAGCGGCGAAAGCGTAAGCGCATACCATACCCGCGGAACCGAGAGCCGGCAACGACGTTGCCGGCTCTCGCTATTCCTTATATGACTGCTCAACGTCGCCAAACAAGCCGTGTTCGGGCATCCACACCAGGCGGACAGTGCCGGTGGGGCCGTTGCGCTGCTTGGCGATAAGCACTTCGGTGACATGGCGGTGGGGGTTGAGGGTGGAACGGAGTTGATCGGGCTCCATGCGCTCCAGGTCCTTGCGTTGGGTGGGGCTGTCAAAAAGCGCGCGGATGATTTCGTCGTCGCCGTAGTAGCCGGGGCGGTAGAGGAACATGACGAGGTCAGCATCCTGTTCAATAGCGCCCGATTCGCGCAGGTCCGAGAGCTGCGGACGGCGGGGTTGGCGCGACTCGACCATGCGCGAGAGCTGCGAGAGGGCGACGACCGGCACTTTCAACTCACGGGCCAGCGCTTTCAGGCCGCGGGCGATCTGCGCGATTTCCTGCACGCGGTTTTCCGCGTTGCCGCCGGTGTGCATCAATTGCAGGTAGTCCACCACAATAAGGCCCAGCCCGTGCTGCGCCTTCAGGCGGCGGGCTTTGCCGCGCATCTCCAGCACGCTGATGGAGGGGGTGTCGTCGATGAAGATGGGGCAGTCCCACATGTGCTCGACGGCGCGGCCCAGGCGGGTCAGGTCTTCGTCGGAGATCATCGAGTGGCGCACCGAGTCCTGGCTCACCCGCGCTTCGGAACAGAGCAGGCGCAGCGCGAGCTGTTCCTTTGCCATTTCGATGCTGAAGAGGGCCACCGGTTGTTTTTCATCCATCGCCACGTTACGGGCGATGTTCAGCGCCATGGCGGTTTTGCCCATACTGGGGCGGGCGGCGAGGATGATCAGGTCGGTGGGGTGCAGGCCGGCGGTGATGGCGTCCAACTCGCCGAAGCCGGTGCTGACCCCGCTGGACAGGGTCTGGTTCTCGCGTGAGTCCTCGATGGCGAAGAACTGCTGGCGCACCAGGTCTTGCAGGCGGACGAAGCCGCTGGAGACGCTGCGCTCGGCGATGGCGAAGATCTTCTGCTCGCTCGCGTCTACCAGGTCGTCCACGTCCTTGTCGCTCTGGTAGGCGGCGGTCATGATCTCGTCGGCCGCGCGGATGAGCTGGCGCTGCAGCGAACGCGCGCGGATGATGGTGGCGTAGTGCCCGATGCCCGCGGCGGTGGGCACCTGCGACATGATGGTGGTGAGGTAGAGGGTGCCGCCCACGGCGTCCAGCTCGTTGCGGGCGCGCAGCCACTCGCCCAGGGTGATCAGGTCCACGGGCTCGCTGCGGTTGAAAAGGTCGATAATGCCGTGGTAGATGGTGCGGTGCGCCTCGCGGTAAAAATCCTCGGCGGAGAGCAACTCTACCGCGCGCGAGATCGCTTCCTGCTCCAGCAGCATGGCGCCTAACGCCGCCTGCTCGGCCTCGAGGCTCTGCGGCGGAATTCTATCCAATACGGGGTTACCAGTCGACATGAATCGTGCACCTGAGGGAAAAAGTATCCCTTATGATACCAGATGAACGGGCGCTTGTGATGGGGAGCGGGCGGGAAGTTATCCACAATCTTTTCCAGCGCTGCGCGCACGAAAAACCGGGTGAGGCTGAAGGCCTCACCCGGTTCGGTGTTCCTGCGTGCGGGACGGGGCTTACTCGCCGCCCTCTTCCGCCGGGACGTCTTCCACGACCGGGGCGGGGGCTGCCACCGGGGCGGCCGGCTCCGGGGTGCCGACTTGCACGGTGATGGTGGCGTGGCTGTCGCCCATCAGGTGTATGTCCACATTGTGCGCGCCGGTGGTGTGAATGGCTTCGGCAAGTTGGAGCTTGCGGCGATCCACCTCTACGCCGAGCTGCGCCTTGATGGCGTTGGCGATGTCGGAGGTGGTGACGGCGCCGAACAGCTTGCCACCCTGGCCGATCTTCGCTTCGATGGTCACCGTCTGGCCGTTCAGACGCTCGGTGACGCCGCGGGCGGCGGCGATAAGGCGCTGACGCTTGCGCTCGAGGCGCTGGCGGTGGTGCTCCATCTCGCGGCTGCTGGCGGTGTTGGCGTAAACGGCCAGTTTGCGGGGGACGAGGAAGTTGCGGGCATAGCCCGGGGCCACGTCGACGATTTTGCCGGGCTCACCGAGTCCGGTCACTTCTTCGGTCAGAATCACTTTCATTGGCATCTCCCTTCTGTGCCTGGTGCGGATTACTCCGCGAATGGCATGCCGGGTGCGCCACCCAGGTACACAACCTTCCACTGCCCGTCTTCGCGGAGCAGATGGAAGGCGTGGGCCTTCGAATCCTCATCCGGGTTGGAAAGCTCAACGATGGCGGTCTCGTTCTTCACTTTCGCATACGCCGTCTTCAGGTCGAAGTTGGGTATCCCCTGCCTGCCGATCGTTTCGAACTGTGCGCGTGTGTGTTTCGCGCGCGATGTCCGAGATAACATTGCATACGCCGTGTCATAGTCCGGCACGTGTCCGCCGTCCTGCGATAACGCGCGCAGGTAGGTGGTGACCGTGTCGACGGCCTGCTGCTGCAGGTTCGCGGCGCCGGCCGGTTTCACCGGACCGGGGGCCACCGGCGGCGGCGCGGGCGACGGCGACTGCTGGAAAAATCCCACCGGCTTCCAACAGCCGGTCAGGCTCAATACCGCGAGCAGCGCCAGCGCAAGCACCGTGTACCGCAACTGTGACGCGAGCGTCCACTTCATAAACCGGGCAAGTTTAGCAGGTCGCGAGGGTGGTGTCAATATCATGGCCGTATCCTTACTGCGACGGTGGTCGACCGCGGGAGCCGGGCGCGAGGCGCCATGTTGTCAGACTTATTCTTCCACGCCCGGCGCGCGCTAAACCGCCGCGACAATTGGCTGGACGCTCTCGGACGACTCTGGTAAGATGTGGGCAGTGTCACGCGAGATCCGGCGGGTTGGCTCATGTTGAATGTCCTCGGAGAACTGCTCAAATACTTTCGACCGTTCCACATCACGGATATCATCGATATTTTCGTGGTGGCGCTGGGGATTTTCTTCCTGCTGCGACTGGTGCGGGGCACCCGCGCGGTGCAGCTCATCAAAGGCTTCGTGGCGGTCATGATCCTGGTGGCCGGGGCGAACTCCCTCAACCTCAAGGCCACCTACTGGGTGCTCAACGTCATCCTCTCCAACTGGGTTATCACCCTGATAATCCTCTTTCATCCGGAGCTGCGGCTGGTCATCGAGCAGCTCGGGCGCGGAAAATTCCTGCGCGAGGCTTTCCGGCCCGCCGCCAACCAGGACATCGTCTCTATCATCAACGAGGTGGTGCGCGCGGCGCGGCGGCTGTCCGAGAAGAAGATCGGCGCGCTGGTGGCCATCGAGCGCGAAGTCGGGCTCAATGACATCATTTCCACGGGCCGGCGCATCGGCGGGTCGGTTTCCAGCGAGCTGCTGCAGACGATTTTTCACCCCGGCGGGCCGATGCATGACGGCGGCGTGGTGGTGTCGCACTTCCAGGTAGCGGCGGCGATGTGTCTCTTCCCGCTGACCAGCCGTGATGACAGCCCGCGCAGCGGCACCCGCCACCGCGCGGCCATCGGGCTCAGCGAGGTGACGGACGCGGTGATCGTCGTCGTCTCTGAGGAGACGGGTGCGATCTCGCTGGCGGTGGATGGCGAATTGATCAGCAATCTGTCGGTCGGTGCGTTGAAGGAGAAGCTGCTGGCGCTGCTGCAGCCGGCGCCGGCGGAGGGCAATCGGCCCTTCTGGCGACGCGAGCCGCCGCGCCCGACACCGGACGGCGACCATGCGGCCAGCAGCAGCGGGGAGGTGCCGCGATGACACAATCTAACGCGCGCCTGGCTATCGTCGCGCTGGTGCTGGCCATCTTTCTGTGGGGCTTCGTGCGCATCGCCTTTTTTAAGGAAGCCATCCGCGAGATGGATATACCTATCGAGGTGACCGGCGAGCCGCCGGCCGGCTTCGGCATGCAACTGCATCCGGGCACGCTGAACGCGCGCGTGTTCGTGCAGGGGCCGTCCGATGTCGTTTACAACCTGCTGCGCCAGGATGTGCACGCGACGGTGCATTTTCCCAGCGTACCCATCGAGGAAGAGACGAAGAAGGACAGCGTGCAGGTGTCCGTCGCCGTGACGCTCGATTCGCCTGGCCAGGTGAAAGTGGTGCGAAAGTCAATGGCTACCGTGCTCATCACCCGGCTGGTGCATGATACGCGTCCGGTGACCATGGCCTTCCTGGTCGCGCCGCCGGCGGGCACCTCGGTGGGCTCGTATATCCTCGAACCGCCCACAGTAACCATCGAGGCGCCGTCGCGGAAAGAACTGGACGCGGTGAAGTTCGTCACCGTCGCGCTGAACCCCACCGTGCCGCTGACTGCGCCGCGCGCGCTGGCGCCGCGCGCTGTCGACGCCACCGGCGAGACGCTGCCGAACGTGAGTGTGCTCACCTCCGCGGTGACCGTGCGCATGGCCTCGCTGACCGGCGAGCAGACCACCCGTCGGGTGGGGGTGCGTATTCCGGAGCTGCAGCGCCCGGCGGCGCGGCTGCGCATGACGGCCGTGCTGCTCACCGACGAGGTAACGCTGAGCGGCGATCCGGCGGTGCTGACGCGTCAACCCGCCTATGTAGAGACGGAGCCGGTGGACGTGAGCCGCATCCGCACCAATGCGACACTGACGGTGCGCCTGCGCGTGCCCGACGGCCTGCGAGTGGTGGAAGGCGACACCGTGCGCGTGATGATTCAGGTGCATCCGCGGTAACGGGGATTTATCGCACCATCCGGAGCGTGATTATGGATCGTGAAGCCGCGCAACTACTGGCCCAGCAACTCGCTCGCATCACGGTGGTCAGCCTCATCGCCGCCGGCGTGCTGCTGGCGGTCATCTACGTCGTCACCGGCCGCACGCGCGCCACGCTCATTCTGTATGGCGCGGCGGCGTGGCTGGCGGCCGTCGGCGTCTTGCTGCCGGGGGTGCCGCGCATCGTCGCCATGCTGCTGGCGCTGGTGCTGGTGGGACTGGCCATCCGCGAGGGGCTGCGGGAGACTCGCGCGCGCATCGCGACGATGCGCGCGGAAAGCCGCGAGCGCGAGGAGGCGTTCGGCGAGTACCTGACGGCAGTGGCGCGGAAAGAGGCGGTGGACGCCGCGAACGCAGCCGACGCCGACGAGGACGCCTGATGCTCGTGTTCGACGCACCTCAGTAAAGCGGTGACTGACTGCGCATTACCCCTTTCAACCGTCGTGGCAACGTAGATAAAAACGCTATAACCTGTCTACACGCTGCCGATCTGCCTCAGTAATGCGTTGTCTGTCACCGATTTACCCCAGGCAACAAGCACCACCGATAGATAAATGGTGACTGCAACCGTTTTCCCAAGTCCTGAACAGGTCAGCGATTATCCGCAAGGAGGAAAACGGTTCCTGTCACCATTTATTCGCCCACCGGCAGACGAACCAAACTATCAGTGTTTTCACCCAGCGACGCTGCCGTTGCCCAGGACGGTCAACGGCATGTGGAGATCGTGGCTTACCCGGCCGTCTTCGCCTGGTCCATCAACTGCGTGAAGCTGACGAGGCGGATGCTGCGGGCGGCCATGAAGGTGCGCCAGCGCGGGTCGGTGAGGGCCACCAATTCGCGGGCGCGCTCTTCATTGTAACTGCTCGGCAGATTCTGGTCGGCGTAGCCGGGGTGGCACATGATTTCCAGCGTGCCGCCGGGGCAGTTGTCCACCAGTTCGATGAGCGTTTCCACGCTGGCCTGTACGTTGTAGAATGCCATGCTGAAGTGGTCGGGGGTGATCACGCCTTCGTCGCGCATCATGTCGCGCATCATCGGGTCCACCGCGCGGGCGGGCACGCCGTATTTCAACGCCAGCTCGACGAGTATTTCCTGCACTTCCATGAAGAGCTGAATGTGATGATGGCAGTCCAGGTGGGAGATTTGCACGCCGTAGGCCATCACCGCTTCGATCTGCTTGGTGAATTCGCGGCGGATCTGTTCGGTGGGAACCGGGCGCTGCCACTGGCGCCGCTTCATGAATTGCCCTTCCGGCGTCACCAGCGACGGCAGCACGCGCGGGTTGCTGAGCGGCGCTCCGTGGGTGAGGGTGAGATGCACGCCTACCGGCAGGCCGAAGGCCATCCCTCGGCGCAGCACCTCTGAGAGGTTGGGGACGTTGGCGAAGACGCTGCTGTCGCTGATGACACCGGCGGTCCAGGCGTCGAAGATACCCTTATCCACGGAGGGCCAGAGGCCCAGATCGTCGGCGTTGATGATAACGGCTTCAGCAGGCATGCGGTGTCTCCAGGCGGCGATACAGTTCGATGAATTCGGCGATGAGCGTCCGTTCGGCGATGGCGGTCATCAACTGGTCCTGCGCGTGTACCAGCAGCAGGCTGGGGGTCATCCCCACGCCCTGCGCCTCGCCCGCCAGCAGCTTCGTCTGCGCGGTGTGCGCCGCCCCCAGCGCGCGCTCCGCCTCGGCCATATGCGCCGCGGCGGCCGCGAAATTCCCCGCCTTCGCCGCGCGCAGGGCGGCAAAGGCTTCCGACCGACCCATGCCGGCGTGGGTAATCAACTCAAGGCAGGCTGTCTCCTGATCAGGCGTCATCATGCAGGCTCTCCGAATCGCCGTATAGTATACCCGATCCGGGGCGATGAGGCCAGAGGGGGAAAGGCTCCGGCATGTGCGAGGAATCCCGCCAGCGGGAAAGGAATAACGCGAAAAAAAACGAATACAGTGGCAGGATCGTATTCGGGAAGGAGTAACGGATGAGCTCGATGGAACAGCGGGCGACCGCATTTCACCAGGATGTCGCGCGGTTGCGCGCGGAAGTGCAGAAGGTCATCGTGGGGCAGCACGCGTTGGTCGAGGACGTGCTCACCTGCGTGCTGGCGGGCGGTCACGGCTTGCTGGAAGGCCTGCCCGGCCTGGGGAAGACGTTGCTGGTGCGCACGCTCTCCGACGCGTTGAGCCTCAAGTTCGCGCGCATCCAGTTCACGCCGGACCTGATGCCTTCCGACATCACCGGCACGAACATCCTTATTGAAGGCCCCACCGGCGCAAAAGAGTTCCGCTACCAGCCCGGCCCCATCTTCGCCAATATCGTGCTGGCCGACGAAATCAACCGCGCTACCCCGAAGACGCAGTCGGCGATGCTGGAAGCGATGCAGGAGCATTCGGTGACGGTGGCCGGCACCGTGCGCACGCTGACCGAGCCCTTCTTCGTGCTCGCCACGCAGAACCCCATCGAGCAGGAAGGCACCTACCCGCTGCCCGAGGCGCAGCTTGACCGTTTCATGTTCAAAATGCTGGTGGGCGCGCCCACACTGGAGGAGCTGAGCGGTATCATCGACCGCACCACCACCACCGTGCACACCGCCGCCCAGCCGGTGCTGGACGGCCCGCGCCTGCTGGAGATGCGCCAACTGGTGCGCGAGATCGTTATCGAAAAGCACGTGCAGGAGTTCGCGCTAAAGGTGGTGCACGCCACCCACCCGACCAGCCCCTACGCCTCGCCGCTGGTGCATGCTTTCGTGCGCTTCGGCGCCAGCCCGCGCGGCGCCCAGGGCATTGTCCTCGCCGCCAAGGTGCGCGCCCTCCTCGACGCCCGCTTCCACGTAGCCCTTGACGACGTCGCCGCCGTTGCCCTCCCCGTCCTCCGCCACCGCGTCCTGCTGAACTTCGAAGGCGAGGCCGAAGGCATTCCCACCGACCGGGTCATCGAAGAGATCATCGCCGCGCTACGGGAAACACGGGGACAGGAAGTGGATGTGTAAACGGTCGCAGACCAGGGCGCACAGCAGTTTTCGATTTGTGCAATCCGGGTGCAACAACCGACGTGCCTCGCGGCGCGACTGAGACGCTGAAAATATTCGCTGAGTTGAGATCGAAGACATGGACTACCAGACCTTCCGCACCCCGCCGCGCCACCTGCGCCCGGCGCCCTTCTGGGGCATCAACGACCGGTTGATGCCGGAGGAGGCGGCGCGGCAGTTCCGCGCGTTCCTCGATGCCGGCTATTCCGGGGCGTTTTTTCACGCGCGCATGGGGTTGATCAGCGAATACCTGGGGACGGAGTGGTTCGCGGCGTTTCAGGCGGCGCTGGAGGCCGCGAAAGCGGACGACGGTTACCTGTGGCTGTATGACGAGGACTGCTGGCCCAGCGGCAGCGTCGCCGGGCAGGTGACGGCGATGCGCGACGAGTATCGCTCCACCGGACTGCACGCGGAATTGCTGCGGCCGGGGGAGCGCGTGGCCGTACAGCCGGACACCGCCATCCTCGCCGCGTACCGCATCGCGCGCGATGGGGCGGTGCTGCGGGAGTTCGAGCAGATTCCGGTAGAGGCGCTGGACGAAGTGGATGGCGAGCGCCTCTGCTTCCGCCGCGTTTACGCCCCGGCGAATTTCGGCTGCTGGGGCGACCGCTCGGTGCTGAACACGCTGCACCCCGAGGCGACGGCCCACTTTCTGCGCCTCACCCACGAGGCATATGCGCGAGCGGCGGGGGCGGATTTCGGCGGGCGCATCCCCGGCATCTTCACCGACGAGCCGTCCGTCCATCAGCTTTGTTACGCGATGCCGAACGGCTTCCCGTGGTACGACGGCCTGCCGGCGCGCTACCGTGAGGAGTGCGGCGGCGATTTCTGGGCGGATATCCCGTACTGGCATTTCGACGGCCCGGGGGGGCGCGCGAAGCGCATCCGGCTGAACCGCCTGGTGCTGCGGCAGTTCTACGATGCCTTTACCCGGCCGATCGGCGAGTGGTGCGCCGCCCACGGGCTGCGCTTCACCGGACACTACCTTTTCGAGGAGGACTTCCTCTCCCAGCTCCACGCGCACCACGGCGGTATCATGACGCACTACCGCGCCATGAGCATGCCGGGCATCGACCAGATCGAGCGCGGCAACCACCCGCACCTGCTCAGCATCCGCCAGGCCGCCTCCGCCGCGCGGCAGCTCGGGCGGCCGGGCGTCCTATGCGAGATATTTGGGGCGCAAGGCGAGACCGCCACCTTCGCCGACTTGAAGGCCATCGGCGACTACAACCTGGTACACGGCGTCACCGTCTTCTGCCCGCACCACTGCTGGCATGGCGCGTGGGGTCGGCGCAAGCGCGACTTCCCGCCGAATTTCAACTACCAGCAGGCGTATTTCGCCGATTTGCCTGCGGTGAATGACTACTTCACCCGCCTCATGGCCGTCCTCACCCGCGGCGTGGCGGAGGCGCCCGTGTTGCTGCTGCACCCCATCGAGGACGCTGGCGCGGCGCACCGCCTGGGGGTGATGGGCGCCGACGGGCTGATCCTCCCTGAAGAAACCGACGCGGTTGACGCCCAATTCGCGTCATTTTTCCGAATTGTTGATACGATCTTAATCGGCGGTTTTGGCTGCGATGTCGGTGATGAGGGATATCTCGCCGACCTCGGCAGCGTTGAGGACGGCGTCCTGCGCGTCGGCGAGATGGCCTATCCCGTGGTCGTCGTGCCGCCGGCGCGAAGCTGGCGACCAGGCACCTTCCACCTGCTGCGCGATTTTCAGGCGCGCGGCGGCACGCTACTCGTCATCGGCGATCTCTCCGCCGAGTTTGACGGCGAAGCGACTGATGCCTGGCGGGCATTGCCCGCGCAACGCCTGCCCGACGACCCGGACGTGCTGGTGCAGACGCTGGATACCATTCTCTCGCGCCGCTTCAGCCTGCGTGCGCCGGATGGCCGCCCGGTGCCGCATGCCTACCTGCAGCACCGCCGCGACGTCGACGTCGACATCTTCTTCATCGCCAACACCGACGACGACCGCGCCGCTGACTTCGTGCTCACCTGGCTGGATGGCCCGCCGCCGGCGCTGGCGCGGTGGGATGCGGTCGATGGCTCCCGCGCGCGTATTGCCTTCACTGGTGATGCATACAGCTTTTCCCTCCCGGCCAATGGCTCACTGCTGCTGGTGACGGACGCCGATGCCCCCGCGGCGGTGACCGTTTCTGAAGGCGACCCCATCGCCGCGCCGACCGAATGGGCCTTCACCCGCAGTGAAGAGAATGTGCTGGTACTCGACCAGGTGGCCGTCACCGTCGCTGGCGAGGCGTGGCCGGCGCTGTCGACCGCGGAGGCCGTCACCCGGCTGAACGCCCATTTTGGCCTGACCGGCGTGGAGCGCTACCAGCCGTGGACGCTGGCCCGCGACGACCGCTACACCGGCGCCGGGGGGAAGGTAGCCTTCCGCTATCGCTTCACCAGCGAGATTGCCTCGACCTCTACCGCCCTCGTCTTCGACGGCATCGCCCCTGAAACGCTGTCCGTCAACGGCGTCGCCGTCAGCCTCGACGGCGACGCCTGGCACTGGGATCGCGCCCTGCGCACCGTGCCGGTCACCATCGGGGTGGGGGAGAACACCGTGGATTTCACCGCCCGCTACGACCGCATGACCGAGTTCTGTCCGACGTGTCTCATCGGTGATTTCGCCGTGCGCGACGACGCGCTGATACCCGAACCCGCCGTCATCACCGGCGCGCCATGGCCGGAACAGGGCTACCCGTATTACTCCGGCGCCATGACTTACCGCGCCACGCTCGCTGCTGACGGCCCGGTGCTGCTGACGCTCGATCATCCCGATGCCGTGCTGGTGCGCGTGGCCGTCAACGGCGTCACGCAAACCCCGCTGATGTGGCCACCCTTCACCGCCATGCTGCCGTGCGTGCCGGGGGAGAATGTCATCGAACTCACCGTCGTCAGCAGCCGCTCCAACACCTGGTTCTTTCCCCGCGATGCGCAGGGCCGACCGCGGCTGCACCCGTATGGGCTCGGTCCGGTGTCGTTCGTCGCCGCGCGGCAGTGATGTATGGTAAAATACGGCCAAACAACCCTTCGTTAGGACGCGGTATGCCAAAACCAAAAGTCGCCATTATCGATGCCTTCAGCCTGCTCTATCGCGCGTTCTTCGCGCTGCCGCCGCTCACCAATAAGTCGGGTGAGGTGACGAACGCCGTATACGGCTTCACCATGATGGTGATCATGCTCCTCGACAAGGTGAAGCCGGACTATGTCGCCGTGGCCTTCGACATGCCCGCCGCCACCTTCCGCCACGAGGCATTCGAGGACTACAAAGCCCACCGCAAGCCGATGCCTGACGACATGCGCCCGCAGGTGCCGATGACCCGCGAGGTGCTGGAAGCGATGCGCATCCCCATCCTCGGCGTCGAAGGGTTCGAAGCTGATGACGTCATCGGCACTCTCGCCCGCCGCGCGGAGGCGGAGGGATGGGAGGCGCTCATCGTCACCTCGGATCGTGACGCCTTGCAACTCGTCGACGACGCCGTACACGTGCTCGCGAACAAAAAGGGCATCACCGAGACGGTGGAATACGATCCGGCAGCGGTGGTGGAACGCTACGGCGTCACCCCGGCACAGATTCCCGACATGAAAGCGCTCACCGGTGACGCCTCCGACAACATCCCCGGCGTGCCCGGCATCGGCGAAAAGACCGCGGCGAAGCTGCTGCAGCAGTACCAGACGCTGGAGAACCTGCTCGACCACGCCGGTGAGGTGCCCGGGAAGACCGGCGCGTCGCTGGTCGCCTACGCCGACCAGGCGCGGCAGTCCAAGCACCTGGCCACTATCCATCTCGACGTGCCGCTGGAGGACTTCACCTGGGAGTGCTGCCGCGTGCAGGCCTGGGACCAGGAGCGGCTGCTGGAGCTCTTCCGTCACTTCGATTTCCGCAGCCTCATCGGCCGGCTGGCCGTCACCGCGCCTGCCGCCCCCGCGGCGGCGGAGACGACGGAAACCGTCCTCGCCGTCGCCACCCGCGTGGTGGAGTCCGTCGCCGAGTTGAAGAAACTGGCGGCGGAGATCGACGATAGTGTCGCCGTGGTACCGGTGGGCGAGGACGGCGACCCGCTGCGCGGGCAACTCGCCGGCCTGGCGCTCTTCGCCGGCAACGACCTGTCCATCTACGTGCCGCTGCTCGGTCCGCCGCCCGCTCAGGGCAACCTGTTCGCCGAAGAGCTGCCCGCGCAGGTGGCGCATCTCGACCGGCTGCAGGCGCTCGCGCCGGTCTTTGAAGACCCGCGCGTGAAAATCGTCGGGCACGATTTGAAGGCGCTGGCGCTGTGGCTGCGCGGCGCGGGGGTGGCGCTGCGCGGCATCAGCTTTGACACGCTCATCGCCGGCTACCTGGTCGACCCCACCAACC